>WTCE01000070.1 GCA_013138735.1 Crocinitomix sp.
TTCGGACTCCTTAAAACCATAGCCTCGTTTACTAATTTCTGTTGAATTCATAATTTTGTTTTTGAATTCTATACGTATATTAGAGAAATTAGAAAAAGCTGCCGCTGAAAGCGGCTTAGTTCAACAATTAAGCGAATTCCACAAACTTAAACGACCAAATCATTTTTAGGTATTATATTCAAACTTAAATTATTAAAAACCCAGACATAAAATGAATAGTAAATTTCCTATTCTAGAAACTAAAAGAGTAATCTTAAGACAGTTTGTTAATTCGGATTTAGAATATGTATTTAAAGGACTTTCTCACCCCGATATTATAAAGTACTATGGGATTAGTTTCGATAGTATAGAGGCTACGAAAGAACAGATGATTTGGTTTGCCGATCTTGAAAAAAATGAAAACGGAATTTGGTGGGCTGTCTGCTCAAAAAATGATGGAAGATTTCTTGGAGCAGGAGGATTAAACGATTTGAGTCAAGAAAATAAAAAAGCAGAAATTGGTTTTTGGTTGTTACCAGAAAATTGGGGGAAAGGACTTATGACTGAAACAATGCCGCTCATCTTTAACTACGCTTTCAATAGTATTGGATTACATAGAATTGAAGGTTTTGTGGAAACTGAAAATTACAATTGTAAAAAAGCGCTTGCAAAACTTGAATTCACTCTTGAAGGAACTATGAAAGATTGTGAAATTAAAAATGGAGAATTAATTAGTCTAGATATTTACTCAAAAATAGTGGCTAAATAAATATCGAAACTGTTCACAATATAAAACACAACGTTTTGGCTCAGTACAATCCTGAAAGTTTTTCAGTACCTTTTGCCCCCCTACTCAACCGCTAGCTGTTATTAGATGCAAGAACTAAATATTTGGAAGTCCACATTAGCAACAATAATATATGTAGTTGTTCTCGAGGTTTTGGGAATGATGATTTTGCTTGACTTATTATTCCCAGAAGCAGAAAGTGTTGATTCAATTTTATTAATCTCATTTTCTCTTTACTGTTTAGGTAGTTTAAGCATGTTAATTGTCGTCTATTTTTCTCTTCGGAAATACATTTTTCCAAAATCAGAAAATGCTATTGCTACCAAGAAAATTGATCTCACCTATTTAATTCTAGCCATAGTTTTTGGTTTTATTATCGTATTTATCCAACCCTTTATTCGTTCTGCGTTTGCAGTGTTTCCTGGATTCGAATTGCAAGTACAATCAGCCCAAAAATTAGCGAAATTGGAAGTTTGGCATATCCCGACATTATTCTCTAGTATAATTATACTTCCACTTTCAGAAGAACTATTTTTCCGTGGATTCATTTTAAAAGGACTGCTTAAAAAACACAATGTATTTCTTGCTTTATTGATTTCATCACTGCTGTTTGGCGCAGTTCACTTCGCGTGGTATACTATGAATATCATCAGTTTAAGACTCGTTTTCATTACCTTCATTGGAGGGTTGATAGCTGGCGGATTATTCATCAAAACGAACCGATTGATTTATCCAATTCTGTTTCATATAACGTGGAATTTAATAGTAAATATTTCTCATTTCGTGGCGATACCATTTTTGTAGAAATCTACTGCAAAAGCATTATATTTACTCAAGCCTTAACTTCTATTTTCTATATGTCAATAAATTATCCAATTTCAATCGCAGTATTCCTTCTATTTCTAGTCTCTTGCGCATGCGAAAGTGATGAGAAAAATAATGAAGAAGCTGCTGAAAACGGAACTATCACATTGAATCTAGATTCTCTTTATGATAGCTACGAAGTTGAAGGGTCATTCATTTTATTCGATCTAGAAAATGATCGGAAGTCTATTTACAATGAAACTCAAATTCACTCCAAATTTACGCCTGCATCAACATTTAAAATCTGCAATTCAATCATTGCTTTGGAAACTGGGGTAGTTTCAGATGAGAATTTCATTATTAAATGGGACAGTCTGGAAAGGCAAGTATCCAGTTGGAATCAAGATACTGATCTAAGTATGGCCTATACGAATTCCACTGTTTGGTATTATCAGGAAGTAGCAAGGCAAATTGGTGCTAATGATATGCAATTATGGCTGAACAAGCTTGATTATGGCAATAAGAACATTGGAAAAGAAATTGATCAGTTCTGGTTGAATGGAGATCTTGAAGTTTCTCCCATGCAACAAATAAATTTTCTTGAACGCATTTTGAATCGAGAACTCGATATAGCTGATCGTACGTATGAAATTCTCGACAACATTATGACTTACGATTCCACAAATACCTATGAAATAAAAGGGAAAACTGGGTGGGGAGTTGTGGCAGATAAAGACATTGGTTGGTTCATAGGATGGATTGAAACTGATAAGAAAAAGTACATTTTTGTCAATTGTATTCAAAGTACAGGCGCTAATGATCAATTTGTAAAAGCGCGAATCGACATTGTGTATCAAGTGTTTCGGGAAAATGGAATTATAGCAGAATAATAGCTGCAAATATATTTTGTGAAATTTTCACCGGCGTTAGAAGCCTTTCGTGAAGAACTCAGCGAAAGCATTATCTTTAGTCAAGTGTCAAAATCAATTGAGACAAAGTATAAGTAATAAATACAGAAATAACCATAAAATTAATCCATGCAAAAACTAGTAGCAATTTTAGTGATATTGACCAGTCTAATGGCTTGTCAATCAGAAAACAGAGTTTACTCAGAACATCAAGAATTATCACCTGAAGTTGAATGGTTGAAAAAAGATGTTAGAAAGTTTGAAGTGCCCATTGAAGACAATAGCATTGCGTATGACATGAGCTTATCGTTTAGATATGCAACTGGATATGCATATTCAACAGCTAATGTCAAGGTAACGGAAACTAGTCCTAGTGGCAAAGAAACTGTTAATGAGTACGAGCTAAAAGTAGTAGATGCGAACGGGGATTACATAGGTGAAGCCGGATTTGATATTTGGGATAGTGAACATTTAGTAGAAGCAGATAAAAAGTACGAAGAAACGGGAACCTACACTTACAAAATAGAACAAAACACACCTATTGACCCTTTGAGTTATGCAATGGAAATTGGTGTTATTCTCGATAAAGCAATTGATTAGCATCTTACGAAAAGTGAAGCGTAAAAATGACCTATAGAAAAAGATATCGCATTTGTTGCTGAACTATTCGATTTATATCGGGTGTTTTACAATAAAAAAGCTGATTTTAAAAGTGCTGAAAAATTCATAGCAGAAAGGATTAAGAATGATGATTCGGAAATTTTTGTGGCTGAAAACGAAAACAATAAACTCGTTGGTTTCGTTCAATTATATCCCTTATTCTCTTCAACGAAAATGCAAAAATTATGGCTTTTAAATGATCTATTTGTAAATCCTGAATTTCGGAGCAAAGGTGTTTCAATTGGATTAATCGAAAAGGCTAAGCGCTTGGTTGAAAGCACCAACGCTTGCGGCATGTTTTTGGAAACCGGAAAATCAAACCTAATCGGAAATAATTTATATCCTAAAACAGGTTTTAAATTAAATGAGGCTTCTAATTATTATGAATGGATTGAGGATTGAGGATTAAAAGGCCAAACATTTACAAACTTGATAAAACCGAATGCATCAAATTAAGGTTATAATTATTTATCTTTTGATGCGTAGGCATCCAACCCAATAAAAATCGGGTAAAATCTGCACAAGCAACAGGATAAAGCCTCCTCCACTCCTGTTCCAATTCTTTGAAATTAATAGTCACTATAGCATCTTCCAATGCGCTTTCTAATTCTGAAAAATAGTAATCTAGCAGCTCCTTTTCATTTAATTCACATTCAGAACTTGAAAGACAACTCCCAAAAAAGTAAGCAACATCCTTCATTCCGCATGCACCACCAACATATTGAAAATCTACCGCCGCTATTTTTGAACCATTTTCGGAAAAACAAAAATTTGCGAGTTTAGCATCTCCGTGAACAATTGTTTGATAGTTACATTGGTTTAATAATTCGTCAATTAAGTGCGCCTTTGCTTTTAATTCTTGATTCTGTATTTTCTCAAATTCATCTGCACGTGTTTTCAAATGCCAATAAGTGCCAACTTGCCACAAGCCGATAGGTTTGTGATTTAAGAATGTTGCATGAAAATTTGCCAACCATTTCAAACAAACTTTAACCTCTGCTAAATCAATTTGCTGTTTTCGTAAAGGAAAATTCACATTCAAATCTTCCAAAATAATCCATTGCTCTTTCCCCGCAGAAAATGAACCAATAAACTTTGGTACGCTACACTTATCAGTACAGAGGTGATTCCATTTTTCGTACCAATGTGTTTCAACTTTATAAGATTTCACCTTTCGACTATGAGAGTGATCTGTATTCCAACCTCTAGGATGCTCATTAGATTGGTTTAGCGATATAAACTTAACCACAACTGTGCTAAGAGGTGAATCGAACAATTGATAACGAGAAACCTTACCATAACCACTCCACAAAGATTGAATGACTTCAATTTCCTCACACGCCGAAGATTCGGTAACTTTTAAAAGATAGTCCTTGAAGTCTGGATTCATGAAATGCTCAATCAATTTATAACAAAAGTAATATTAATTCATTGTCAGTATAAATGATTGAACTTGTAATCTGTGAGATATCTCGAATTAAAAACTGCTTTTGCCTAGAATGGCAAAAGCAGTTTAATATAGAAGCGATTTAATTGGGTAAAACTTAAACTCAATTACGATTTAACAACATTGCCTTTCCCTTTAATCAACAACCAAAAGGCAAACCATAACTCACCTATTACAGCTAAAACTAGCAGAGATGAAAACACGATAGTTAGTACTTCTGAATTCACTAACGTAAACTGAATAAAAGTATCTCCTGCATAGCCAATACCTCCTACCAACATGATAAGACCAAGCCATTTGGGAGCAATACCCGATTTTCGGATCACATATCCCAACGTAAAAAGATGAATTGCAAAGAATATTTGCCAAGCCAACTCCCCATACTTATGCACTTTAAAAAAGAGATGTGTCAAGGAATTCAATTGTTCGGAACTAAATGCACTCAGGAATTCGGGTTGCGTCATAATTATTGCTGGAACCATATAATTCAGCAAATTGATTCCCATGATTATGGCCATGGCCATTCGAGAATAAGTAGCAATCGTCATTCCTGTCTTACTGTATGATTTAAAAAGATGATAGATCATTGCAGTAAGCAAGACTTCCAGTATGATTACGGCGATATCTCCTGCAATACCCCATCTAAATAGTTCTTGATTTTCCAAGAGGTTTTGAAATGTAAGCGCTGCGTCTCCTTCAGCAACTATTACGGTTGGCATATAACCTATGCTAAATCCACCAACAACGGCAATAATAAGATAGATAAGACCCGCCAGTTGCGAATAGGTTTTTCCTTGATTTTGAAGTTTTGATAGTATCATTTTTTTATCTTTTAGCTTAAGGAGAACATTGATTTCTCTTATTGTTTCTTTTTAATTTTTAATTGATCAGATAGGAAACCCAATTGCAGAATAAATCCTATAAATAGTGTTCCTACGATTGCCATAGATGTTGCATTTTTTTCTCCTAAAAAATAACACGTTAAAACAATCATTGCTATCCAATTAATTGAGATGAACAGTAGTATTGTTCTCTTTGAAAATTTCATTTTATTTGCTTTCATTTTTAATGTTTTTTATTGTTAATACTTATTTGATTTTTATTTGTAGGCCAAAGCCTTTGGCGAAGGTTTACAGAGCGTGATTCATGCTAATGATCACATTTCCTTTTTTATGTCCACCGTCTACATGCGCATGTGCAAGAGAAATCTCTTCTAATGAATATACTTTATCCACAACCGCTTTTAGTTTTCCAGCTTCAATCAATTCTTTGAAAAAACGCATGTCTTCTGCCGTTTCTTTAATCACACCTGAGTGAACTTTTTTACTGCCAAACATTGAACTGAACGCACCTCGCAACATTAATCCAACACTTGCACTTGCTAATAACATGGTTCCGTCCTTTTTTAAAGATTTCATGCCCTTAGAGAATGAGCTTTTTCCAACTGTATCAAAAATGACATCATATTTTACACCGTTCTGTGTAAAATCAGTCTTGGTATAGTCAATGACCTTATCTGCCCCTAAATCACTCACTAGATTTGCATTTCCCCCACTACAAACTGCCGTTACTTCTGCGCCACGTTCTTTAGCCAATTGAATAGCTGCAGTTCCCAAGGCACCTGATGCTCCAAAAACCAATACTTTTTGTCCTTTAGATATTTCCCCCTTTCTCAGAAAATGAAGAGCTGCAGTGCCTCCAAATGGAATAGCAGCAGCAGCCTGGTAAGACATATTTTCTGGAATCACAGCCAAAGTTCCTTCTTCTGAAATGCATTGGTATTGTGCATGCGCTCCAAATGACATTCCTGTTGTGCCAAAAACCTTATCTCCCACTTTGAATTTGCTTACATTGTTTCCTACAGATTCTACTTCACCTGCAACAACAACTCCCAATATTGATTTTCTTGGTCTTTTAAATCCAAAAATCAATCGGATAATATATGGATCTGCTCTTCTAATTCTTGCATCTCCTGATGTTACTGAAGAGCTATAAATCTTCAATAAGATTTGATCGTCTTTTGGTGTTGGTTTTTCAACATTCTTTAACTGTAAAACTTCTGGTTTACCGTAACTTGTACATATTGCTGCTTTCATAATTCTTGTTTTATAATTCGATTAATAATTTCTTTTAATTTTGATTACAGGCCAAATGTATAGACATTGTGAGGCCCAGAAGTTCTGGATTACATACAGCTGTTCGGATTTATAAATCGGAACTACTTTATGTACCCAGAGGTTTAAATAGTAAGGTTTGATCAAGCTTTTTCAAAGGTGAACTTGTAGTTAAATACATCTAATGCAGAATGCTCCTTTTGAATATACATCTCTAACAATTCGTTTGAGATCAAATCGATCAGCTCTTGTTGCGACCCTTGGATATCAATGATGTGTATTTGACAGTCTTCAACATAAAAACTCACTACAACAAAGTCTTGATGATACTCATCCAACTGTATTTCACTTAAGTTTGGATTCACATTGTTTACTATCTCATTTTTTAAAGATGGATTCACTGATCCAAAACTGATACTTGCTATTAAAACTGTTACTATTAGGATAAACTTTTTCATAATTCAAATTTTAAAGGTTAAGCTGCTTGAATTTTCATTGGTTAATTCATTTACAGCTTGATTACAGGACAAATATGGCATCAAAGTTTGGGCATAAAAAGAATAGATGATGAACCAAGAAATAATCACCTTACACGTAGGTTTAAATGAACCAAACCATGGTTTGACCAAAAAAGAAGGGTGTTTGTACCAATTTGAATAGTGTATAGCTTTTCTCTACTTCTATCGTCAAATAACAGAAAAGCCCTCCATCTCTGAAGGGCTTTAAAATTCAATATAGTGTCAGATTAAAAAAGTAGAAGAACCGTGATCTTTTAAAAGGGACCACCACCTCCACCTTCAGATTCCTGATTGATCTCTTTTTGCTTTTTCTTCACCTTATCTCCCTTACCAAATCGATAGCTGAACTCCAGAATAAACATGTTCTTTACTAACGATACATCATTGCTAGTACTCATTGTGAACCCAGTTGTTTCTACATGTGATTCTTGGTTGTAATTTGCGCCGAGTGTTATTGGCAGAAAATAACCGAACATTACACTTGCTTTTTTCTTGAAGAGAGGCTGTTTGTAAAATAACATCCAAAAATCAACATCTCCTTTTTCATACCCCAATCCACGAATACGCTTAGTCTGCTCATGCTGATACTTTAATCCCAGAATGGCTTTGGTTTTAGGGAAGATGTACATTAGGTCAACTCCGGCTTTCCAATCTACAAATTCATTCACCCCTGAAGTTGATTCTATTCTTGCTTGAAACACTTCTACGTTACTTTTTATCAGAAAACTTGCTTTTTTGAAGTATTTACTAAAATTAAGCTTTCCCCCAACTCTTTGATAGCTGTCAACATTTTCAAATCTATAATCAAAAATATTGTCTGCTCCTAAATCGCCAATTCTGGCAATTTTATTGTTCGAATAATGCAAGTATGGCTCAAATGCAATCAAGCCACGCAGCACATTAAGACGGATAGAAAGCCTATGCGTAGAAGATGGTCTTAGAAACGGATTACCTGTTGATGTAATTCTTGGGTTTACTTGGCTTACGAACGGATTCGTTTGTGCTATTGTTGGGTAATCGCTAGAGACGCGGTACTTGAATTTTACATTGACTTTCTTTGAGATGTCATATTTCAAGTCAACAAGAGGTTGATAAATCAGGTAATTAAACTGTTGACCAGCTCCTCTTGGAGAAGATGTTTCGAGGGCAATACCAGCTCTCATACCCCATTTTTTGTTCATTTTCCAAGAGATGTTCGAATAGAGTTTATGGCGCGTGTCTGACAATTGAAAATCATTAGAAAAAGTAATTGTTTGCTTCGAACTAATGTCCATTTGACTAATATGGTATACGTTATTCAATTCTCTCCATGTATTTCCATAACCAAACTGAATGTTCATTTTTGGCGAGAAAACATGATCGAACTCTGCGTAGAATCGGGAGAATTGTTTTTTATTTACACCTGTCTCCTCACGTGAGTAAGCTCCTTCTTGTAATGTATTATTGCTAACAGATTCTCTGTAATTCGAATACGTATAGTTGATACTTAACTTATTGGATTTGTTAAACTCTCCAACATAAAATAATGAATTGTAAGTGTCCCATTTTTTACCGTTTGCGTTTGAACCAAAGTTGTATTGGTCAATCAATGTATCGTTCGAGTACACCTGAGTTACATAATCAAACCTTTTCTGTTCACCGCCAAATGGAAGAGTTTCAAGATTGCTCTCAAAACTTATGATATGTTTTGGATTGATTCGGTAATCAAACCCTAAATTGTAACGAGCATTATACTCAAGCATGAATCCGTTTGGATCAGTCGATTCCGCATTTTCTGAAACCACCAAACCATCTTCATATTCTGACATTGATTCTGTAGTAATTTGAAAATGCTTGCGGCGCAGTCGAAGACCACCATAAATATTCAAATTGTCTCTCGTGTAATTATACGTTCCACCAATAGATCCAACTAACAATTGAAGATTTTTTTTATCTGTATTGATATCAACAACTTGCATTTCCTCCATGTATACCTCAGTTCCGGTATAATTAGTCTTTAAAATAATATTGAGTATTGCTGTATAGCCTTCTAGTCCGTATCGTCCTCCAGGGTCTCGACTTGTTTCAACTTTCAGTAATCTCTCAGGATTCAAGTTTTGAATGTATTCCTGACTTTTTTCAACTCCATTTACGAGAATCATGATATTCGCATCACCGTCAACTTTTAAGATTCCGGCATAATCATCATAGGAGATTCCGGTAATTTTATTGAGGACATCTTTCGCAGCAGTAGCTCCATTTCTTAGCTCTTTAGTAACAAGCTGAACATCTTTATCCAATCTTTCCGTCCTTGCATTTCCAATAACCTCCACTTCTGCAAGATTTAATACATCTTCATGCAATTTAAAGACACCTAAAAAGCTGTCTTCTCTAAGCCTGGGAATTGAAACAGTGTCATTTTGGTAGCCAAGCGAACTGATAACGAGGCGGCACGGACATGGATTAAAAGGAATCTTAAAAAAGCCTTTCTCGTCAGTAATACCTCCGTTAATAATACTATCCTGCTCATTTATTACAGTAATTTTGGAGTAAAGTAGGTTTTCTTTTGTTTCATAATCCTTCACTTGTCCAGATATTTCTACTTGGCTTTGTGCGTTCCCTGAAAAGGAACAGAATACCATAACAAGTCCAACCAAGAGAGGCAGGCCACTCTTAACTTTATTTCTAACATCTTTTTTTATTCCTTTAATAAAAAGCCACATTAAAAGTACACCTGTTCCTAAGCTATTACTGGAGATTAAAATTAACTTTTTCATAATGTTGTGTTTTTTCTTTTTTCAGTTACTCGTATTATTTCCAATTGATTACAGCACAAATGTATGGCCATTATAAAGCCTAGGAGTTCTAGATTACATGCAGGGGTTCGGAATTATAATTCGGAACTACTTCATGTGCCTAGAAGTTTAAATATTAAGGTTTGATTAATGACATTGTATTATTTCCAATTGATTACAGGACAAATATCACATCAAAGAATGAGCATAAAAAGAATAGATGATGAACCAAGAAATAATTACCTTACACGTAGTTATAAGTTAACCAAACCATGATTCGACTAAAAAAGAAAGGTGTTTGTACCAATTTGAGTAGTGTATATCAATATTCTTGTTTGTATCACTTAACAACAGTAGCTTTGAAGAATGAGTGATCTTTTAAAAAAGATAAAAAAAACAACTTTTAGAATAATTGCCTTGCTGCTCTTATTCATTGTAATGGCCTTCATAGATGGCTCAATGGATTACAATGACAACCCAATAACTATCATCTTATTACTGATATTTTGGATCGGGTTTGCGCATTTACTATTCCCTTCTTTTATTACTAAATACTGGAAAGTAATCGTACTGTACTTTGTCCCACTCCTGCTGTTTTTTACATATATCCGCTTGTTTTCAGATGATTTTGAAGCTTACCTACAAATCAGGGATGACACTTCTCTATTGGTTTTATTGATCCCTATCCCTATCTTTCTTGGGATCTGTTTATGGATATACGAACAATGGAAATGGGTTCAAAACTTAAAAGCTGGAAAACGCGAAGCAGAATTGAGTTTATTACGCTCACAAATCAATCCTCATTTTTTCTTTAATACTTTAAATAATTTATACGCCTTGACAATAACAAAATCAGATCAAGCACCTGAAGTGATTTTGAAATTATCTGACATGATGCGTTACACAATTTATGAAGGAGAAAAAGAAACCGTAAAATTGTTGGATGAAATCACCTATTTAGAAAACTACATTGAATTACATAAAATTCGATATAAAAAATCTGTCGAAATCACATTTAATCATGCGGTCGACACAAGCTTGAGCGTTGCTCCTTTAATGTATATCATTCTATTAGAAAATGCTTTTAAACACGGCATAGAAACACTTGCCGAAAATGCCTTTATTCATATCAATTTATATGAAGACAATAATTTCATCTGTTTTGACATTGAGAATAATTTTGACCCTGACAATCAAAATGAATCAACTGGCATAGGTTTAAATAACCTTATAAAAAGACTTTCTTTATTGTATAAAGGAAAACATGAGTATACTGTAAATGTTACAGAAAACATTTATAAAACAAAATTAAAAACCGCTAAAGATGCTTAAATATATAATTATTGATGATGAGCCATTGGCGCATGATATTATAAAAGAATTCTGTAGCATGCTGCCGCATCTTCAATTAGAAAAGGACTGCTATAATGCAATGGAGGCTATGCAGTATTTAAATGAAAATACGGTAGACTTTATGTTTTTAGACATTAACATGCCAAAATTAAAAGGATTAGATTTTTTAAAAACCTTAACAAATCCTCCAAAAACTATAATCACAACAGCCTATAAAGAACATGCGATAGAAGGATTTGAATTAAATGTAGTAGACTATATTTTAAAACCATTTAGTTTTGATCGTCTGGTAAAAGCTGTAAATAAAGTATCACAAACTGAAACTACAAAACCAACTGTTAAAGAAGTTTCTAATAATTCTACGGCTACTCGTTTCTTTATTAAAGGGGATAAAAAACATCATCAAATTAACTTGGATAACCTGTTATATATAGAGGCTTATGGTAATTATACCAAATTATTTTTGAAAGATGAAATGATTGTAAGTCATGAAAAAATATCTCATTATGAAGCCATTCTAACAGATGATAATTTTTTAAGAATTCATAAATCGTTTATAGTTGCGGTAGACAAAATAAAATTCATAGAAGGAAATCGAGTGCTAATTAATGAGAACAAAATTCCTATTGGTCAGACATATAAGAGCATTATTAGTAAACTTTATAATACGTAATTTACTAGTTCAATACTAATTATAAAGATCGCCAGATCCTTGATTTGGCTTTTAAAAGAATTTGAAGATAATATGCAAAAAATGAAAGCTGCAATTCGGAGACGTTATTGTGATCCTAAGGATATTAAAATTGAAGAAATTGATAAACCTATTCCAAACGATAATGAACTATTAATTAAAATTCATGCAACTACGGTCAATAGAACGGATTGTGCAAATTTGACTGGAAAACCATTTATAATGCACTTTGTCTTAGGCCTTTTTAAACCTAAAAAAATAATATTAGGGACTGATTTTGCAGGCGAAGTCGTAGCCGTTGGGAAAAATATCAAAACTCATAATGCAAACGACAGGGTATTTGGATTTACTGACTCAGGATTAGAAACGCAAGCTGAGTACATGGCATTAACGCCTAAAGGGAACTTGTTAAGCATACCTAATAACATTGATTATAAGCAAGCCGCTGCAAGTTTAGAAGGTGCACATTATGCCTATAGTTTCATTCATAAATCAAATATACAGCCCGGACAAAGAATACTTATCAATGGTGCTACTGGAGGAATTGGGTCTGCCCTACTCCAATTTGTAAAACAATTTGATGTTCACATAACGGCTACCTGTAACACGAAAAATAAAGACTTGATAAAATCTCTTGGTGCGGATAAAATTTATGATTACACTGTAGAAGATTTTACAACTGATAATGAAAAATATGATTTCATATTTGATGTCGTAGGTAAAAGTACATTTGGAAAATGTAAACCATTACTAAAAAAGAAAGGGGTTTATATCTCTTCTGAATTAGGCCCTTATTCGCAAAACATATTTTTTGCACTCACTTCTTTTGCAAGAAGCAAAAAAGTGGTCTTCCCGGTTCCCCATAGCGTAAAAAAAACGTTGCCTTATATCAATGATCTTTTGAAAACTGAAAAGTTCAAACCAGTCATAGATCGAGAATATGCTTTAGCAGATATATCACAGGCCTATGAATTTGTAATGGCTGGCGAAAAAACAGGGAATGTTGTAATCAGTTATTTATCATAATTTGCCATACCCAAGTAGGTTCACGATTAATTGATCTCCTATTAAAATTAAGACTATTATAACTAGGACAATTGAATATTTAAAGAATTTTTCTTTGAATGCTATTTTAGGAGCCACCTTAGTGCTTACAAGTTTTTTCAAAATAGCACCGATTTTTTCCTTATTGATTACCAGGATTGTAATGAGCATTAAAAAATATATTGTTGCATTTCCTACTGCACCATATTCGTCAAGAAAAAAAATGTCAAATACAATTATATTGACCATTATTGGGATCAAAATAAGGATTCCTATTAGTTTTGTTCTATTAAAGAGCAGCAGAAAAGCTCCAATAATTTGAGCTAAACCAATGAACAGAATATATCCAAATGAACGCCCCATAAAAGTCCAAGCCAATTCAAAATCTGGTACTAGTCCAATTGGCATTGCCGCTAATTCATCTGGAATGCTTGTTGATGTATAAAATTGTTGCCCCAAAATCTTTCCGATCCCATAAATACTTAAGAAAAAGAATACGTAAAGACGGCATGTGATTTCAAGTATTTCTTTAAAATCAAACTTCTTCATAACCTTGTTTTAGATTTTGAGTACTAATTTTGTTTTAAGCTTTTTTAAAGGTGAACTTGTAGTTGTATACATCTGAATCAGAATACTCTTTTTCGATACACATCTCTGACAATTCATTTGATATCATTTGAATCAATTCTTTTTGTGATCCCTGTATATCAAGAATGTGTACTTGAAAGTCTTTGATGTAAAAACTCACAACAACAAAATCTTGATGAGCATCATCCAACTCTATTCCACTTAAGTTTGCATTCACTTTGTTTATTATCTCATTTTTTAAAGAAGGATTCTCTGAGCCAAAACTGATACTTGCCATTAAAACTGCGGCGATTAGAATAAATTTTTTCATAATATTATTTTTTAAAGGTTCTACTGCTTGAATGTTAATTGTTTATTCATTTATAGCTTGATTACAGGACAAATATGGCATCAAAGTTTGAGCATAAAAAGTTAAGATGATGAACCACAGGATAATGGGCTTACACGTAGCTTTAAGCAAGCCAAACCATGGTTTGACTAGCAAAGAGTGGTGTTTGTCTTAATTTGAGTAGCGTATATCAAAATTGATACTGGTAGTAGTGCGTTCGACTTACTTCTTATCAAATTTATTTTTAATCAATTTTCTTTTCCATTCTTCTCCAAAAAGATTAAAAACATTAAGAGAATAGATTACTAGTAACACGCCCCAAGAAAGTAGTATCCATAAAAAATAACTCCAATTAGATGAATCGTTAACCGCAATAATAAATGCAACTAGCAAGCTTAAAATGGCAACTGCTAAAAGTTTATAAAACCCTTTCACATTTTGGATATACTCTTCTTCATTTCTCAACTGTTTCTTTTCTTCTTTCTTATCAGATATTGCTGCTTTCATAATTCTTGTTTTAAATTTTTCCAAAGGTGAACCTGCAATTAAATACAACTTCACCATGTCATCACCATAGAAGTGATACCTACGTTTGATAGGATTTCAATCACCTTGTTTTCAGTTAGCGAAGTCTTTGTTTCAATGCGTAGCACTTTATCTACATCCTCTACATCCACACTCCAGTTTAAAATGTCTTTTTGCTGGTTAAAGATTGGAGCAATTAATTCTAGTTTTTTAAAATTCTTAATGTCAGTTTTGAATACCAATATATTATTGGTGTTATACAGTCTGAATCGCATACTAATCTCTTTTAACGCCTTTGATAAGTAACCAAAGTATAATTGCTAATTCACCAATAAATGTGAATTCACTTAGAACGAATCCAAGATCTATATTTAAGAAGACCATGAAAGAATCGATCAAATATCCAAAACAGGCAATCATCAATAAAACGCCAATTATTTTTGGAATAAAGCCTGATTTATAAACTAAATAACCCATTGGGAACAACCATATACCCCAGAATACTTGGGCGATAACAATCCCATATTCATGTAGTTTTAAAAACAAGGATACTTGGTCTGCATTTCCTAATGATTCTAATACAGCAAAATTGTTCAACTCATTCAACATGGCTATTGGCACTGCTACCAAAATTGAGATCACCATCAGTATCGCTATATTTTTGTTAACTGACTTGAGCAACTGGTACAACCAAAACACCGTCAGAATTTGAATCAATTGTGCCACCAAAGCACTAATTATACTGAGACGGAAAGTAAGTTTATCAGCAGCTATGTTGTTCATTGTTGCCATGATGTCCTCCGGGTCAATAAACTGCATTGGAATATAGAGGATTCCGAAGACTCCAAATGGTATTAAAAGTAGATAGAGGAATCCTGTTTGTCTGGCTAATCGAATAGTTGGTTTCATATTGAATGTGTTTTTTTGTTAATACTCATTTGATATATTAATTTTTATTTTAAGCTTGATTACAAGACAAATGTATAGCCATTATGAGCCCTAGAAGTTCTAGATTACATACAGGGGTTCGGAATTATAAATCGGAACTAATTAAGGAAGGGTACTAGAAAGAAAATAAAAAAGAATGAGCAAAAAGGACTATAACAACTAACCTTTCAAGAATTGTTTGGGTGTCAATCCTGTTTCTTTTTTGAAATAGGTATTAAAGACTGTTTTGGAATTAAATCCACTATCATAGGCCATGCCTATTAAGGTAAGATGTGCGTTTTTTGGATCTTTTGCAATGTGTTTGAAAGTCTCAATACGATAAGCATTGATAAACTCATTGAAGCTTTTACCTATATGCTCATTAAGTAACCATGAAAGTTGGTTGGGGTGAATTTCAATTTTCTCGGCCATTGATCTGAGCGTTAGACTTGGATCTAAATAGGACTCACTCTCTGTCAAATGAGTCAACAATCTTGATTTATATTCTTGAGCAACATCTTCAGCAAGTAATGCTTTCTTTTGCTTTTTCAAAGAACTGTTAGCAATAGCGGGAAAAATAGTATCGTGAAATTGCTTAAAGCGTTTGTCAGAATGCAGATTACTGACGATAGGATCAGCGTATCGCAAATGCAATAAAGTTGATTTGGTTTCAATTCCTTTTTGTACCCAATCAAAAGCCAGATCTATTTCTCCACTAACCGCATAGATCATAAAAACGAATGAATCTGCCGAAAAGCCTTCTGGTGTTTTTGCAAGGTCTTGTAAAATGGTCAAGTATTTTTCTGCATTTACATGATCTTGTTTCATAGCATAGCCCAATCCAATCGCGCCTAGCTTTTCTGCTTCAACAACTTCATTGGTAAGATCATCAAAATAATGAATCACCTCATCATATCTGCCCAACTTGAGTAAACAAAGGCATTTTACTGAATGTGCTGGAATATTTTTGGGGTTCACAACCAAACAAGCGTCCAATTGAATTAATGACTTCTCATAATTGTTAGTCATATAATCAAAATAGGCGCTGAAGAATGCCGTTTCTGATGAAAGCGGATCAATTCCTAAAGCAATATCTAAATGCACTTTCGCCTTCTCTTTATTTCCCGTCAAAACATAAAGAAAAGACAAAAATTGTTGTGATTCAACGTAATTTGGTTTCAATTGAATAGACTTTTTGGCATTAGCTAAGGCATCACTGTAATTTGATTCAGTAAAAAATGATCTGTTTGCTTTTTGATAATATACTTCAGGATTATCTGGATCAAGATTCAGCGCTTTATCAACCAATTCATTCGACTTGCCCCAAGCATCCATAAAAGGCATACTTCCTGTCATGGCCATGAAGCTATAGACATCAGCTAATCCAACTAGTGAATCAACATGGTTTGCATCCAACTCTAATCCTTTCTTATAATAAGCCTCTGCAATCTTTATGTCTTCAGAGTTCCACTTGTTCTTATGAAACCTTGCCATCAAAGAGTATTCATAGGTGTTGACGTTATCCGTTTGTTTGGAAACCAAATGATCAGCCATCTCAAAATGACCGAAATTCTCTCGAATTTTATCAGCAATCATAAGGCTAATTTCATCTTGGATTTCAAATATGTTTTCTAATTTACGATCCCAGGTCTCTGACCAAAAATGAAAATCATCCTCAGCTTGAATTAATTGAGCTGTAATCCTTAAAACATCTGCCGAAAGTCGAACACTTCCTTCTAAAATAGTTGAAACACCTAAAGTATTCCCGATATCTGAAATAGGAATTTCCTTATCCTTAAAATGAAAAGAAGATGTTCTAGAAGTTACTTTAAGTGAACCAATTTTAGCCAAAGCATTAATGATCTCCTCCGTAATTCCATCACAGAAATATTCATTCTCAGTATTAGAACTCATGTTCTTAAATGGTAAAACTGCTATGGAGAGGTTCTTCGTCAAATCAATTGTTATACATCAAAAATAAGATTTAATAGCATAGGCTCGAGAAAATGGTAGATAACTTAGGAATTCACATCCTTCCCTTACTCAATGAAAAAGGATGAATCAGCATCTAAACTTGACTAATTAAAAGATGGATAGAGTGAAAATTTTAGTATCTCAAAGTTAAGAAAATCAGCACACTTAAACATGATCAAATGTCTACTTTATGGGTGATAATGGTCATTCATTATAACACTCCTAAACCTTACCTTATGAGGTAATAAATACTATGTAGTAAAAGCGTTATATGCCAAACAAAAGTAGAGTAAAAGTGCTAGTCACGGGAGCTTCGGGGACTGTGGGAGCTGAAGTATTAAAGCAATTGAAATTGATTGCTAGTCGTGTTGACGTCACAATTTTTGATAAAAAAAATAAAAACTCAGTCAAGGCATTTTCTGCCTATAAAGATATATTCAATTTTTTTTATGGTGACATCACGAATCCTTTGGAGGTTGAGAAAGTTTGTCATAACATAGACTTTGTCATCCATCTCGCCGCAATTATTCCGCCGGTAGCAGATGATTTGCCAAGCTTAGCGTTCAAAGTAAACGTAGGTGGCACCGAGAATCTGGTAAGATCCTTAGAAAGAAATTCGCCCAATGCTTTTATACTCTACACTTCTTCGATTTCTGTCTATGGTGATCGCCTTGAAAATCCACTTATAAAAGTAACTGATGATCTAATTCCTAGTGAAGGTGATGAATATGCAATAACTAAAATTAAGGCAGAAGAGATTATCCAAAACAGTAAACTAGATTGGAGCATTTTTCGACTTGGCGCTATTATGGGAAATCATAAAATATCAAAATTGATGTTTCATATGCCCCTATCAACAGCTTTAGAAATTGCAACTCCAAGCGATACTGCAAGAGCTCTTCTTTCAGCCATCAGCAAGCAGTCATCCTTGTCAAAACAAATATTTAACCTTGGCGGAGGTGTAAAATGCCAAACTACTTACGAACTCTTCTTAGAGCGATCATTCAAGATTTTTGGCTTAGGGAAAGTAGATTTTCCTGATAAGACATTTGCTGAGAAGAGTTTTCATTGTGGTTATTATGAAGACGGAATAGA
Organism: Crocinitomix sp.; assembly: GCA_013138735.1. GTDB lineage: Bacteria > Bacteroidota > Bacteroidia > Flavobacteriales_D > Crocinitomicaceae > Crocinitomix. The sequence goes on from WTCE01000070.1 coordinate 18,517, forward strand.
TCTGGAGAACATCCTTTCTTTTCAAAAGGATTCCTTAAATGATTACTATCAAAATGTTGCGCGTAATACGCCAGCCTGGCAAAAATTCTTTGCCGGGGTATTCAAAAAACTAATAAAGAAATCCCTTCTAAAAAAATCAGAACCTTATCATGCATTTAACACAAAAGACAAAAAGATGATGGATAGATTTTTTAAGAATAATGAAACATTAAATAGGTCTTAAAATGAGAAGTATATGCACAATTATGCTTGCGTTATTTATCCAAACGGGCTTCAGTCAATCTTTTAATCTTACACTGAGAATAGAAAATATTCAAGAGATTAAAGGCACACTGCACATTGGAATATTCAGTAATAGTGACGATTTCCCTAAAGAGGGGAAAGAGTACAAAACACTTAAGCTAAAAGTGAAAAAAAAGTTTGAAAGTATACTAATTTCTAATTTACCCAATGGTGAATATGCTATTGCCATTTTTCATGATGTAAATTCGGACGGAAAATGTAACACCAATATTTTAGGAATACCAAAAGAACCTTATGGCTTTTCAAATAATATTAAACCTAGATTATTCAAGCCAAGTTTCAAGGATTGTAAGGTTATTCTTTCTTCAGACAAAACCATTGTGATTAAACTAATCTGAAAAGTATCACGTGTTCCAATTCACATGCGACAATAGACTGATATAACGAATGACCTTGGCAAAGGACTGTTCATGTAAAGGCTTTTGACAAGGCAACATACTGTTGATTATTTTTTTAATTTAGAGGAACAATGCTTTACGCACGGGATAAAAGGTGGTCTTTTCTTTGAAAGGTTACCTGTTATTAAAAACACTGTACTATTAATGTCTAAGCTGCTTAACTATAAAAAACGAAATCTAAAAGAATTCCCTAAAGAAATCTTAGATTACCCAGAAGTAACCAATTTAAATTTAGAAGACAATCAAATCACCGAAATTCCTGAATGGATCTCTGATTTAAAGAATCTGAAAGTAATCTATCTCTCGAAAAACCAAATTTCCCATGTAGATCGTTTATTTAAGATTGACACACTCAGTGTAATTCATTTGAACGCCAACGAAATTTTCGAATTTCCAAATCTCTCAAAGGATTTACCGAATCTTAAAAGACTCTATTTAAATGATAACCATTTACCCCAAATACCTCCAACGATAGAGAGATTAAGAAATTTAAATCAATTACTAGTTGCCAACAATAAAGTCGGCAAAATTGACGAAGCTATTGGTAATTTGAAATGCTTAAAAGTATTAAATTGCTTTAATAACCAGATCGAATATTTACCCGCAAGTATTGGGAAATTAATAAAACTAGAGTATCTTCAATTAAGCAAGAATAAGCTGTCAGGGCTACCTTCTTCAATTGGAAACTTAAACTCACTCACGAATCTTGGACTTTTCTCAAACAAAGTTAAATCAATTCGTCCTGAATTTTTAAAACTGTCGAAACTTGTCAATTTAAATATAGCTGATAATCGAATAGAAAACATTGCTAATATCCCAAAATTGGTCGGAAGACTGAGTATTTATTTAAATCCTACCTTAATGATTTCAACTAAAATCATTGAGAAATTTAAGACGCATGCGGAAATAACAAAATATGAGTATCTGTTTGTTGATAGTCTTCAAATTAAGCAATTTAATTTAGACAAAGATGAGTTTCATAAGACTTTGAAAGTACTTGATCTTGAAGAAATGAAAATTGATCACTTTGACCGAAAGTATATACCGCAGGAAATTCAGATCGATTACAATATTAAAGCAGAGGGATTAAAAATGAACTGATAATACAATATAGAATCTTTCCCTACCGCTGTAAAAGCAATAAATCTTGACAACGCCGCTTATTGTCGATAATTCTTTAAATTAGAGGACAATACGTCAGCTGACGGATATAAGAAATTAAAGGTGGTCTTTTATTCGGATGTTACTAAAAATTCATTTGTTGAATAAGAGGTTACTTTATTCTTATTGAAACATGTAAGTATAAAACCAAGGTTAATTATGAGTAGATATGTCCTTTTAACTCTTTTTGTCATTTTCAGTTCTGAATATACTTTTAGTCAAGCTGACACTTTGAACCAATTGGATTCAGACGAAAAAAAGACCGGCTGGTGGATTACTTATCTGGATGAAAATCTGGAAGTGCTGAAAGATAGCATTGGAGCGACGCACTGTATGTATAACTACTACTGGCAAAATATTTACCTCTATAGATACGGAGAAGGATATGGTTCAAAAAAAAATCCCATTCATTTTCCCGAGAACGACACCTCAAGACTTGGAAATTATGTACTCCTGGATGGGAAATATATGACGAAATACAAAAACGGAAATGTGCGATCCGTACTGTCAGCTTCGAAGGGAATCTTAATTGAGTTCAAAAAGTATTACCCGAAAGGTCAACTAAAATTTGAAATTTTATACTCGGAAGAATGCGGTGCACCTAAACAACACTGCCTTAGAGAATATAATAAAGACGGCAGTATGAAATATGATGGGCATACTTGGCTTCCTAAAAAGGGTAAATAAGGCATATTTAATTTTTCTCTCAGCAGCTATGAAAAAATGCATGACTAAAAACTACAATTAAGTATCCGGTGCGCCGATAGGCCAACGCAAGTTGCGACGCAAATTTAATTTGCTATTTTTAGCTAAAGGTTGCACTCAATTAAAATAAAGAAATGTGAATTTAGAAGACATAATTCAAGACGCCTATCAAAAAGTGAAAAATTTAGATGATCAGGGAAAGGTCGCTTCTTATATTCCTGAATTAGGTCATGTTGATTCAGGGAATTTTGGAGTACACATATCAACTATTGATCAAATTAATTTCGGTGTAGGAAATTGTTACGACAAATTCTCTATTCAGAGTGTCGCCAAGGTTCTATCACTAAGTTTGGCCTATCGTATTGTTGGTGATAAAATATGGGAGAGAGTTGGTGTAGAACCTTCTGGAACAGCATTTAATTCACTTGTCCAGCTGGAAGCAGATAAGGGGATCCCTCGAAATCCATTTTTGAATGCTGGAGCAATCGTAATTTCAGATATTTTGCTCAGCAATTTAGAAAACCCGAAACAAGATTTCTTAGACTTTGTTCGAGGGATCTCTAACAATACAACATTGGAGTATTCAAGTAGAATAGCTGAATCAGAGAAAGCTATTGGATATACAAACGTAGCCTTATGCAATTTTATTAAATCATTTGGAAATATTAAAAATGAACCGGCAGATGTTCTTGATTTCTATTTTGATTTGTGCTCGCTTGAGATGAGTTGCAAAGAACTTTCAGAGTTGTTCTTATACTTAGCAAATAATGGTTTCAGCATACAAAGCGACAAATCTATTTTGAGCGAAAGTCAATCTAAAAGAATAAATGCGCTGATGCAAACTTGCGGATTTTATGACGAATCTGGAGAATTTGCCTTTAAAGTTGGACTTCCTGGAAAGAGTGGAGTTGGTGGAGGAATCATTGCAATTCACCCTGATCAATATGCAATTGCTGTTTGGAGCCCTAAATTAAATGACAAAGGTAATTCGTTTAAGGGCATGAAATTTCTTGAAGAGTTTACAACAAAATCGAAATCGTCCATATTCTGAAGCGAAAACTGCACACATCAAAACCAACTAACATGAAAGAACATAAAATGCTATATAAAAAACATTGAAACGCTTTTTATACTAAACGGTAGCTATTGATCATTTATAAATTCGAGTGAAATATACTTTTAGAATAAACCAAACATTATCAGTATGCGGATCAAAAGAATTTGATGTTGCAGGTGATTATATTATCGATTGTTTCAGAGAAGGACTAGGTAAAGAATACTTCGAAAAATTCTCAATTCATTTGGATAGTTCACACGATAATTCTTGGTACCATAGTTTTATTATTCAAATCAATTGTGAACTGAGCAAACGCCAAGTTGGAAAAATAGATTTTAATCTCTTTGAAGCGGGTCTGAAATATGAGAAAGCAGATTAAGAAAATGACCTTATTTTACTTCCAAGGTCGCATTAGTTAAATCTAATAATTTATAATTATATTTAACTGATGCAGTTGATTGAAACCATAACGGAAACAGACTATTATATATTGTCACAAATAGAGGAGCATTATTTTAACGTTCACTATAAAAACAAGGAATTGCCATTACAAGATTACCTTGTGTTAATAGGACTTGCTGAAGGTTTGCGAAATACATATGGTAAAGTCTATCTTTTGTACACGCAAGAACCCAACTTTAGCATAGAGACAGAAACCTGGGCTTATATAAAAGAGAATGCACATAGGTATAAATTTATTGGTGCTAATGCTCTTGTGGTAGTTGATTTACCTCAAAGGTTAATGACTAAATTATACACTTTTTTCGCTAAAAATAATGCACCAACCAAAATATTTACTGACCCCTCAAAAGGGCTTGAATGGTTAAAGGAAATAAGTCGTCTAAATAGTTGACGCATATCAGCAACATCTAAAAAGTCTATATTTACATGAACCTTAACCACCATTGTCAATGAAGCTTATCCTATTATCAATCTTACTAGTTTCAACATACTGTAATGCTCAGGTTCTTGACAATTTAAAGCTGTTCAAATGCCACGAGAATATAGAAAAGTCTGGAGAAAAAGAAGATGCGGACGGAAAAGCATTTATTATGATCAAAGAGGATAAGCTAATATTCTTGCGCTTTAATGATTTATTAAACATGAAAACGGGTGAAGTAATTATCAAAACAGCAATAGATACGCTAGATTTAAACCCAACTAAAAAGGTAAATGTGTTTACCTTTATTCTGTCGGACAAAAAACTGAAATTGAAAGTGACTTCAGAAAATTCCTTCGAGCTTCAATCCACTGATAAAATTCAGTCATACCATACTATAGAAAATATTGATTTGAAATCGCCTAGTATAGAAAAATGCAAACAATTCCTGATTGGAAACACCTTTGTGGAAATTGATGTTACAGAGGATAACAAACCAACATTAACTCGCACTTATCAGGAAAATGGAAAAGCCAAATATCAAAGAATTGGTTCTAAATCGAGTTGGGAATCAACTTATTCTTTTATTGAGTTCCAAGATTATGTGTTTTTAAAGGGCATAACATCTGCACCAATCTTAATTACAAAACTTGATCAAAACAAATTGATTGGGATCAAAACGAACTATAATTCAACTCAAAAAATTGTTCATTTCATTAATGCCAAAGATTGGATCAATCCTGACTCAGAAAATATAAGAACTGAAAAACCATTTGAAATTGATCCAGTCGATATTTCCAATTCCTAGTGTATTTCAAAATTATCAGACGATTTGTTAAAGTCTGAAGTTAATCTCGCTTTAGGGATAAAAGAAAAGCAATATTCTACAGTTCAAGTGCAGCATTCGTTTGAGTGCCGTTGGATACTAAATCAAGATGAAAATTTTGATGGATTTACCAAAGCAACAGTTCAAGAGCTTCTGGTGTTGGATTCTACTTTATGCCCTATTTTTCAAATCCCATGCGGCTATTATGCAGAAAGAGACGGAAAAGCTGATTCTTGGTATATCTACCTTCATGAGGAAAGAATTGAAACAGATTCATCCTATATTCTTAAAAAAGCATTTAAATGGGATAATACTTACAGAGTAATAAATGAATCCAAAAATCAGAACATTGTCTACTATGAAGATTATTACCTTGACACAAGAATTCTAATGAAAACATGGACTTATCTAGATAGCAAAGAAGTTGGTATTACGCGTCACTATGATACAAAAGGAAAATTAATAAAGGAAGTAAATCATACTACAGGTGAAACCATAACTTATTAAAATTAACTCAAAAATCATCTATAAATACGCCCTCATACTATTTGTCTTAATTGGCTGCAATTCTGCCCTTAAAGACACGCAAGTTCTTTCTATTAAATATGAAGAATTCAAACCTTCATTTCAAAAACCTTTTACTAATGACCTAAAACATTATCAGTTTGGATTAGAAAGGTGGAAAGAACCGTATTATAAGAATGCTGTTTCACATTTTCCAGATACCTTATTCTCCAATATCACCTATGAGTTTTTCTTTATTCCAAAAATCATGCAAGGTGGATCAAGCATTGCGCTGAAATTAGAATTTGACAACTTAAAACTTGCGGAGGCTTTCTTTAAAGCTAAAACGAACCGAGATGCGGAAAAGGAGTTTACTAATTTTGAGGAATTAAAAGAGTCGCGTTTCTGTTTTCCAGAAGAATTTGGATTCCCTTCAAGATATAAACTGCCAAGCAATAGTGAAGTTAAGCTCTTTCAAGCCCCAAGATGCTGGGGACAAGGGGAACGCGTCTTAGGCGGAATTCAAACAGCAATTGCGATAGACAGATCCTTGAACAGTGTTATTTGTTGGGCGCGAGATTTATCGCTTTAAAAAAAATGAATAAATGCCAAAAGGCATATCTTTATTCAACCCTTAACATTAACTTAAAAAAAACTAAGCCGAAAACTGATTAGGTTAGGCAAAATAAATACACTTAAAAATGGAAGAATTACACATAGAGACATTCAAGGCAAAAGCACAAGGAAATGGCTGGCCAACTAAAGTGAACATTACGGATACAGAATGGCAGCTTCAGTTAGACGAACCTGTTGAGGATGGTGGGTCAAATTCGGGAGCAAATCCTATGCAATATTTTATTGCTTCTTTAGCTGGCTGTCAAAATGAGCAAGCGCAAGTTGTTGCGGGCGAACTTTCCTTTGATATTAGCCAAATTAATATTGATGTAGAAGTTGATCTTGATCTTTCTGGTTTTATGGGAATGTCAAATAATTCAGATGGCAGTTACAAAAGTGTTCGATTGAATGCCGAAGTGAGCGGAGAAGCAACTGATAAACAAATAAAAGCCATGGGAGAAAAAGTTGATGCGCGTTGTCCTATTTTAGCTTTGTTGCGCACAAGTGGCTGTAAAATTGAAAGTAACTGGAGCAAAAAATAGCTCGCGCCAACGAATGTTCCATTGATAATCTCATAGGGAATAATATTATTGATAGATAGCCCCAAATATGAAGTATCATTTTTTAAACTTAACACATCAAGTGCTCAACGAATCAGAAAGCAAAACGACAATACTATCGCAATCAAATAGAATAGCAGGAACTAGTAGTACATATTTTGAAAACGGAGTTGGATTATTGGAAGATAAACTAAGGCACAATACCTTATATTATGTTATTCATGATGTCCAACGATATAAAGGGAAAACGTTAGTAGATTCAGGAGTAACGGTAATCTCCACTAAGTCAGATATTATTACATTTATTACCCAAGAATTACGTACAAATGACTTACGGCCAATACGAATAATGGCTAGAATTAATCCCGAATTTGTAATAATTGTGAATGATGAACAGAGTTTCTACCTTTACCAATAGAATAGCAAAAACATTACAGTAATAGCACATAATAAGAAACTAATTATACTGCGTAAAAGCATTAAAACGAATGAAAAAAGCCATAATAATTGGTGGAACTTCTGGAATTGGAAGAGGACTTGCCGAAAAGTTAATTGAAAATAATTGGACAGTTGCCATAACTGGTCGAAGAACTGAATTACTGGAAGAAATAAAACAAAAATCAAATAATCAAATTTTGACACTGGAACATGATGTGACAGAAATAAATAGTTCGGACGTAAAATTAGAATCTCTTTTTGAGCAATTAAAAACGGTAGATTTAGTAGTTGTTTCTGCTGGATTGTCTGAAATGAATGAGGAATTAAAATGGGACGTTGAAAATAAAGTAATACAAACGAATGTAAACGGAATTGCTAAAGTTTATGAATTTGTCTTTTCTAAGTTTAAAAAACAAGGCTATGGACACCTTGCTGCAATCTCGTCTATCGCCGCAATACGCGGAAATAGACATTGTCCATCCTATAGTGCATCCAAAGCTTTTCAAGCGAATTATCTTGAGGCTTTAAGATGCATTGCTAAAAATAAAAAGTTAGCTATTAAAATCACTGATATTCAACCCGGTTTCGTTGATACACCAATGGCAAAAGGAGATGGATTATTTTGGGTCGCACCAGTAAAAAAGGCTTCAACTCAAATTTACACAGGAATTATAAAAGGAAGGCGAAAAATTTATATTACTAAAAGGTGGCGATTAATCGCTTGGATCATGAAAAATGCCCCAAGCTGGATCATAGAAAAAATGTAGGACAAAACACATTTCATACTCTATAAAAAACCATATCTCCCCGCTCCTACTCAGCCTTAAAAATGCTAACTTCAGCCTAATTAATTATAAATGAATACCGAACTCTCAAACTTCAAACATTACATTAACAACCTAGTTTCAATGGATGATTCAACCTTTGAATTAGCCAAAGAGTTCCTCAAAATTGAAAGGATTGCAAAAGGAGATGATTTTATCACGCAAGGCAAAGTATGTAATAAAATTGCGTTTATAATTTCAGGTTTACTAAAAATCTATTACCTAAAAGATGGGAATCACGTAAACACTTGTTTTTGTGCTGAGAATTCAATTGCTTCCTCATTTGAAAGTTTCACCAATCAAACTGTATCTCAGGAATCTATTGAGGCGCTTGAGGATTCTACATTAATAGTAATCAGCAAATCTGCTCTTGACAAGTTGTATCAACTGCATTCAAAATGGCAAGAAGTTGGTCATAAAATGGTTGAAAAGGAATGTGTGCGGCTTTCTGCTCGTGTTCAAACATTGGGTTTTGATTCAGCCTTAGAAAAGTATAAGGCATTAATTGAAAACCAACCTCACATTATTCAAAGAGTCCCTATTCAAGACATTGCATCTTATCTTGGTGTGAGCCGTGAAACATTAAGCAGAATTAGATCAAAAATTGTTAAGCACTGATTAGTTGTTGGTCGGAAATTTTGTGACAAATGTCAATTGACGCTTCTATCCTATTGCTGAATTTTACAAGAAAAAAATTTAGTTATGGAAATCTTATATTATTCAAGTGCATTTTGTCTAATTCTCTTTGCAGTATTGGCAACCTTTGATGGAATTTATCTACACATCTGGAAATTCGAATTATTTAAACATGAAGACAGCACGTTTGAGCATAAAACACATTCCGTTCGGGCCGTTTTATTTCCTTTAATCGTTTGGTTTTTATTTATCCAACATGACCCAATTAGTTTTTGGATAGGAATTGCCTTAGTCTTTCTTGACTTATTGGTACTAGCAATAGACGCATGGAGCGAAAAGGACAGCAGACAAGCAATGGGAGGCTTACCCAGATGGGAATATATCATTCATCTTTTTTCAAACGGATTTCATTTCGCCGCAATCGGCATTGTTGTAGCAATTAGGTTGATTCTTAATTCTGAAGGAATTGAACTGACTGTAGAAACCCAAGCAGCAGGCGCCTTAGAATTCTTGATTTTTATTGCCTTTAATTTGATCCCTGGAGCAATTATTTTTGCCCTGTTACATGTCCTATTAACCACTCAGTATGGTGTGAACTTGTGGAACAAAAATAGAAAGCGAGTGAAATGTTGTTAGCAATGATTCTTCGGAACGATAAGTGAGAGATAAAAAACTATTGAAGTAACAAATCGTTATGATAGGCCGAAGATTCTACTATGGCGCAACTACAATCAAACTTTATCCTATTTTCTGGATAATGGGTTTTATACAATTCCACTCGCTCTTCTAATGATAAATTAAGAGGATCCACTCCCCCATTCAACCACATTCCTAAGACTAGAATAGGTTCATGAATAGGCGGTCTCCAGCCATCAAACTCGCAAAACTTTGTATGATAAATGAAATGCATTCCGATAATCTTTTCATTCAAGAAATTCTTCTCAAGTGTTTCAAAATTTGAATCCTCAGCAATTTCGAATGCTGCAAGGGCTTGCTTGTATTGATAGCCAATAAATGCTGTGCCTAAGAAACACATCAATACACCAGCAATAAACGCATATTTAATCATTTTTGAAATTGGCTTCACTACGCTTTTCCAAAAAATTTGAAGTGCTAAAAAATGAGGAATAAAGGTGACTAATCCAACTCCCACAAGGATCATAATCAGACCTAAATAATTCATGTGGCTTAGAAAAATGATACAATAGATAAACAAGCAGAAAGAAACGCCGTTTAAAAAACCAATTAACCAATGGATTCTTTTAAATCGAATAGAAATTGGATAAAGAATAGTGTTAGCAAAGCAAATACTGATTAAGACAAGAGCCCATCCGGAAGGAAGACAAAACACTTGCCAAAAGATATTTAAAGTAATGACAATCAATAATAAAATCGCATTTAAAATTACCAAACGAATTGGCTTAGAAAAAAAATGTACGATTCTTTTGAGCATGTTTTTTACTTTAGAATCAAAACGAAGATTTGTGTATTAAATTATATTTAGGATAAAGAAAATAAGTCTTTGCTCTCACTGTGAAATCTTTGTATTGAAAAAAACAATTTCCATGTCATAATAAGTCGCCTTAAATGGCTAATTTTAATCGAAACGCTATTCTCGAATCCAATCAATATGAAAAACGAATTTCTTAGACATACAATAGCTACCATTAAATATCGATTTGACAAATCAATAAGTGATCGTAAGGAAAACTTTGGGGAATTTAGTTTAGGAAAAGGAAGCAGGAACCCAACCGAAATTGTCTATCATATGTTTCAAGTAATTCATGCAACCAGAACTTTCTTAGAGGAGGAGAGATTTGACGCTGAGCAACCTTCCAAATTGACGATTGCTGCCGAAATAGAGCGATTTAATCAAGAATTAATTAAAACTGACACTGCACTTGATACGGATGAATTACCTGTGCTTTACGCGAAAAAACTATTGCAAGGACCATTTTCAGACATCCTTACACATATTGGTCAACTAGCTATGTTGCAAAGATTGAACGACAAGCCAATTCAGGGTGAAGATTTCTCTCAGGCTCATATAAAAACTGGAATGAATTAAGATATCGCACAACAGCAATTAAAAAACACATGAAAAATCACCTCACAATCTTGTGCCTTTTTTTAACCCTTATAAGTTTTGGACAAAGCGATTCAATTCTTGTCTCAAATGGCAAAGAACGACCTATTGAGGATATTAGGCTAATGACGCCAGACTCAAACTTTACAACCATAGCACATGATAGTATTGTAAGTGGGGAAATTATTGAAATATGTAGAAGTTCGTTTACGATATTTGGACAAATAGTTGGTCTTATACAGTTGCAAACGGAATTTGTAAAGAAGCCCTTTCAAATCTTACTCCTTGATAATCAATTTATTTCAGGATTAGAAATTGGGAAAACCGTTAGTTTGAAGATAGCACCATACAAGCCTGATAATAAAGAATTAAATAAATCAACTGGGCTCTGTTGTATCGGTATCAATGGGTACAATTTAAGTTTTCTAATAGGTGTTGCCGTCGAATAAATGTCATCTCAAAGATGTTGCATATCGATAAACCTCAAAATTATCACAACCATTAAAAAATGCTAGAATTCTACATCATTTCAGAAACTCAAACCACCCCAGAAGCTCCGGAAGACATAAACCTAGCATTCGCTGAAAAATTAAACCTCAAAACCTTTCATAACCTGCAGAAAAAAGGAATAATTGAGGATGAATTCAACTATTTTGAAGACTTTAGATGGAATGCTAACCTCGTTAAAAGTAAATTAGAAGAATTACAGCATTTAACTGACACGGATGTCGTTAAGCTGAAAGCGATACTTGCGCCTGCAGTTGCTATCTCCAAAGGGCTAATTGCTTATTGTGACTGAACTAATAACAGCCAAATATAATTAAAAGTGAAAATGAAATGGATTAACTCAACGGGCGGCCCTTCAATCATCATAGCTACTGCAAAGGTTAAAAAATGGAGCGGTATTGGAACTATTGAGGCTGCCTTAAAAAATGAATTTGAAGAAACCGAAGACTTTATGGATCCTAATCAATGTCATTATGGACAGGCATGTGAAATAATTAATGAAATAGGATTAGTAAAAATTCAAGGCAGCACTACTGAGGTTATAATAATTGGAGACGAGCCTTTACAAATGACTGTTTTAGGGAATGCAGAAAAGACAGGCATTATTATAGTAAAATGGTCTTTTGGTGAAAATGTAGAAACCGTTGAAAGTTTCCTAGACTTTAATGAATTGGAAGTTTTACCAAATTGGCAGGCTTTAATGACAGCACAATTACATTCAGATGAGCATATATTACTGGATGCCGCAGCGTCTGGATTCGACCTAGAAAAAGATGAAATAATCAAATTTGAACTTAAAAAAGGGACCTATGCTATCTCTAGTTTAACTTTCTCTCCAAACGAAAAGACCGAAATGTATTTGTATCAATTTAAAAGGAAATAATGGATAGAAAAAATGCAAGGGAAAAGTACTTTGGAATTGTAATAAACAAAACGTTATAATTAAGATGTCTCACATAAGTCACGATATCGTTATTGTTATTCCGCCAACTGAAATCCAAGTTGTATTTGATTCAGTAATTGACGCCCTAGTCGAAAATGATTTTGAATTAGAAGAAGTACCATTTCATAGAATATTATTGAGTAAAATTGACATAGATGGCGATCTGCCTGCGGGAACGTGGCTCGATCCAGAAACGACAGGCGCACGAGAAATAGCTGTTAATAAATTAAGGAACAATATACCTGGTGGATTAATAAGCGTTAGAGGAATAAAGGATAAATTTGAAGAATTAGCTCCTTATGATGTCGGTATATCCTTTAGCTCTTTAGATAATCAAACAATCGAATATATAGCTATCTATACCAGAGACTATATTTACAATCCGCACCAATCAACATTTGAAGCTATTATTAAATCCATCATAAAAAGAAGCACAATTATAGGAATAGCGCAAGGATTAGATGCTCCGTATGATTGGGCAGGAGAAGAGATTGCCGGAATTATTAAGGCTGGAAAACTGGAGGAATTGCATCCTGAATTGGTTTATCAAAGTGAGGCTTAAATTATATGAATCAAAACTTTATCTTGACTCAAACCAATTAAAAGCTGAATTCGATTACGCCAAATTTTCACAGAAATCTTGATAATGTTGTCATTTAGAGCCCCCCACTCTGCTATCGCTTGTGCAGGCTATAAATTTCACCAAACATCTAAAAAACATTTGCGCCAATGCTCAAACTTCAGCGAAAGCACTATATTTACTTAACCTTAAACACTACAAAATAACATGGGCATATTTGATTTCTTTAAGAAAAAAGAAAATACGCAAAAAAGCAATGAACCTGTAAAAAAAAACCTTGCCAAGGAAGATGGAAGAAATGTCAAGCCAAATTCTTTATCTGAGCTAAAAAGCATTGGTGCCAAAAAATCTTTAAATGATTTGTATGCAGAAAAGTTGCAAAACAAACCTGCCGAAGAACCAAATCCGAATAAAATTGAAGTCGTGCTAGACGATACTGGAACACATCAAGAAAATTTCGGTGGCCTATTTGGGTTCAATTATGCAAACTCAAAAAAAGGCAATAAGTTTTTGTATGAAATGGTTGCTTTGTCTGCTATACAGCCACCATTCTATGAAAACCCCGTATATAGTGTTGCTGAAGTAGGTTTTGGTGAAGCTAGCGGCGGATCAGAATTAGTAAAAATAAGATCCATCAAGCATAATGATCAAATTTTATCAGCTTTCCCATACCTCAAAACAACTTATACTTTGCCATTTGAAACAAAGCAAATTATTGAATGGTCTCACATTGCAAAATTGGAGGCAGAAATAAAAGGAGGAGGAAGAGACACGTTTGGATTAGCTTTTTTTGCAACTGATTATGGTATAAACAGGAATAAGTATAAATCGATTAAAAAGTTGAATATTAACATCTCTGCAATAGCAATGGTGCTTGATAAAAGCGATTTAACTGAAATTAATGGAACCCCTTTAAGTCCAGACTTTGCAACTTATATGCCCAGTAAAGATATACTAAGACCAACTTATTATGATTTTATAGGCGTGTTGAACAATTTTCAAGAATGTAATTTATCGAAAGACAGCTTGGGATATATTTTAAACGTAAAATTAATCAATCAAGAAAATGAGCCAGACTTCTTTACTGTTGACATGTTTGTTAATCGTGAAAACATGAGAATAACTGATTTGAAAAAAGGAATGAAAGTAGCCGGTGCACTTTGGTTTCAAGGAGAAATTGCAAAAGACTCTTAAATGAATTTTTACCCTAAATTTATATTAATCGCTTTATTCGCATTGCTGTCGAGTTGTGCGTCTGACGAATCAAAATTGACTACAATTTTGGCATCTGACACGTATGAAATTCATTTCATTGATTATCATGGTGGATTGGCAGGTCAATCTTCTCCCAGTAATGCGTCTCGTTTATTAAGTATAGAAAAAACTACTCAAGGTGTAATTGCAGAATATATTTGGGATGAAAGAGATGAGTCTGTTAAAAAAGTACTGAGTTCAAAAGACCTTTTGTATATAGAAGATTGGGCCTTTAAACAAATAAAATCTCATGACGCTAACAAAGAATATAACGGTTCCTGTATGGGTTCAAATACTGATTTTGAAATAAAAAATGATGAGCTGAATGTTTTAATACAACCTACAGAATTGAATGAATGGGCTCATCATGATCTTATGGAGTACTTAGGTTTTTGGGAAAAAGATGATTTTTTTGACTTTTAAAAATTAAAAGGAGTCCACGGAATAAAGTAAATAAAAATGTCAATCAAAATTCTGTCCATTTTATCGTTGCTTATACTTATCGCTTGCAATTCAAGTATTGAACCAGTACGTATTGATGAGAACTTGAGCAATACTTGGTCGCAAGAACCATATCTGGTTCATCCTGACACAATTTATTCAATAGACTTGTCAAATTTATCTGAAGTGGCTGAAAACCTGAATGGATATTGGGTGAAGGATCATGAATTGAATGGCGAAAGTATTCTTTGGCTTACTTATAGCGATAGCATTTTATCAAGTTTTTGGACCCATTTAGAATTTAATGAATTGGCAGCAAAAAATAAATCAGTAGGGCTCCCCACTTGTCAGCAGATTGGAATTCTATTTTTAATTGATGATACTGCTCATGTTGAATTTGGAATTGGTGGATCTGACTCAATTCAATTTAAAGAAATGACGAACGCAAGATTTTCCTATAACGGAGAGACATATCTAAGGCATATTGGCCCATAAATTGAACGCCGCCCGCTAGAAAATTATACATTTTTCGAATACTCGATTTATTATTACCGCCCAAGAAGCTTCACCATTAATTGAATCAAATTAATGAACCAATGGATGCCTATAAAAATAGGCCAAAAAATAATCACTGCCAGTCCGCCTCCACCTGGACTAGGAGTTAAAAACGCAATTAAAAATAGAATTGAATACACAAGATGAATCCCCAGATTGATTAGGAGTACTTTCATTTTAGCCGTGCAAACTAACACCAATAAAAAAAGAGTGAACCAATATAAAATGTAAACACCTAAGATGAGCCACAAATCAAAATTCAATGCGCCTTAAATTATTTTGGGACTAATACTCACAAATATCCTCACACTTGGTTAAAATTAAATCGTCTAGAATGATTAATGCCGCGAGTGATAGCTGAGAATAGTTTTGCGAAGCGTTTTTGAATCCGCCATACTGCGAATGCCAAAGTGTTGTAATCAAATCTTGTCCGCCTTTTGTAGGTTTAACCACATTGGTTAATACACCATTCACATTTCCTGCACCTGCATGGTAACAATGCATTACGATTAAACGAAACCATAAGGCATACTCCATGTCGCCTTCTACATTAATGTCAAATTTGCGCAAGATTCGCTTTGCTTCTGGTATACATGCTGTACGAATTAAATGTGCAGATGCCTTGGCCGATTTATCAAAGTCTTTTCTTTCGTCCACATATTTATCAACGCGCAAACCATGATTACGTGCAACGGACTTCATTAACTGAAAAGGTCCTAAAGCTCCAACGCTTGAATAAGCAATCTTTCCAGGACTTTCAATCATTAAAATAGCCTGTGCATACCAAGGGTCCGTATTATTTTCTACAAACACCCCTATTCCTCTTGAAATGCTTGGGAATACTTTTTCAAATTGGAAAAAGTCACTTTTTCCTGTCGTCATAAAAATGCGTGTGCCTGGTGCTAAACCGTGGCGTTTGCATAAAGTATCACGATAAGCGTCTTTCTCGTCATCTGTTTGTTTATTCCACTCCTTTAAAGGCTGTAATTCTAATACTTGTCTCGTACTTGCAACATTTAATATGCTGGTTTGTGGAGACATTTTCATCACAAACTTCCAAAAACTAGGTTGCGCCAAGGTATCCCAACGCTCATGAAATAAATCGGGCGTTTTTACAAAGTTCATTTTTAAGGTGTCTTGTTCATGCAAGGTCACTTCAATTAAATGGTCGTCAAAATCAGTCTGCGCTTGAATGTTCAATGCAAACAATAATATAATACCCGTTCCTATTTTCTTCAAATTCATAGTTAATCGCTCCGCTTCAGTTCTTTTATCAAAAATAATCAATAACTCGTCTTCATTTAGCTAACACGTCACAGCTTTTGCACAATTATAATTGCAAAAGTTATTTTGGTTACCATCTATACCCTTAAGATAACAATAATTTGACCAAAAAAAAAGAGACGACCTAAAATAGATCGCCTCTTTGTATAAAACCGTGTTGAATTTACTCAACCACTAATTTCACTATTTCAGTTGTATTACCTTTATTAATTCTTACAGTATACATTCCTTTTTCGAAGTCACTCAACTCAACAGGTAGCGTATATGATCCGTTTAACATTCCGTAATCACGAGATGAAACTAATTTACCATTCATGTTGTAAACCTGAACCATAACATTTTCATTATCCACATTACCTAAATCAATATTTGTGTGCGTAGAAGTTGGATTCGGATAAAGATTAATTGAACTTGTTACAATCAAATCATCCTCTAAACCAACATATCCGTTATCTACAGCTTCATCCATAGAAGCAAATCCGGCATTGTCAATTTGAGCATCTGTTGCTATCAATATTCCAACTAAATGAACTTCATCTAAATTCCAATCAGGATCAATTTCTACATCAAACGAAACCGTATGAGATTCACCAGCCTCAACTGTTGCAGGAAAACTACCCAACATACCAGCAAAACTTGGTAAAATAGCTCGTGCTACATGATCATAAACCATATCAGCAGCTGGAACTGGATCTGAAAGTAATTCATATCCACCCATTACACCAGAACCACCGCCTGAATAATAATTGGCTTGGTTATAACCACTAGCCGTTCCTGTTACACCATCTTCAACTATAATTAAAGCTAAACGATAATTACCTGCAATTGCTTCATCAAAATCAGCCGTCACAGACACTTTCATACTTGTTGCTCCGTCAACATAATCAGAACCAACAGTAAGCACCGCTTTTGGCGCAATAACGATACGATCTAAGAAACTTGCTTCAACAGCAGAAGGATCAATATCACCACCACGATCAACCAACATACTTGGGTAACCTGAGATGAAATCTCCGATAGCCGCATCATAATCATCAACTGTCATTGGATCTCCATTATGCACTGCAACACCAATAAAATGTTCAGGATAATCATCCGCCATTTGGTCCATAAAAACTGCACCACGTGGACACCATCCACACCAAGTACCTGTCGCTTCTTCTCCTAATACTACTTTTCCAGGAGCAGGAACAAGTGGACTCAACGATTCAACTTTTATATCATCATCTGCATCATCATCAGCTCCACCACCATTTACATTAGAAATAGTTGCAGTCATATCATTTTCACCAGAAATTAATGCTAAAACATCTGCGAAATCAACCGTATAATAATCTAAAGATGAAATACTGACACCAGTTACTGTTTCATTAATTGTTGTTCCATCATATTCTAAAGAAACATCAAAAGAAGTAATATTACTCGTTCCTAAATTTCTAACAACAACCGAAGGAGAAACATTTGTAGATGCTAAACCTTTTGTATTAATAATTTGAGTTGCTCCCAAATTTAAAGCAGGAAGTGTATATGGTGTATGTTCATAAGACACATTATCCATATAATAACCAGCTTGATTGTTTCCACCGTTAGTTGCATTATTCACTGGATATAAATCGGCAGATGCAACTTGGTTAGATGCACTTGCGTTACTAAATCTACCTTGAATTACACCATCAATATATAATTCCCAATCGTTGGTATTTAAATTAATCATTACTGTTAATGTAAACCAAGTTTCAGGCGGATAAGTTGTTGTAATCAATGGAGATGCACCAGCATCCATCAGCAAAGTGCCTTCATGTAACATTTGACAGTTCATTGAATACATTGCTCCAATCGTAGTTTCACCTTGAAAGTTAAAGTAAGCGCCTTTATTATCTTCAATGTAAAAATCCGACTCAAAAACAAATGTACCTGTCTTGAGTTCTCCGCCAAATGGCACTACCACATCTTGGGGTCCACCTGTAGCAGACACTGTTGAAAAATAAATTGAATTTGCACCACTCTCAGGCATCACATCTGAAACAGCAACATCTTCAGCACCGCCAACAGTACCACTCCATGTTGTCCAATCAGGAGAAACAACTCCCATATATTCACCGACTGTTCGGGAATCAAAATTTTCGGACATTTGTCCGTAGGCCCCTGCGTAAGCTACAAGTGCCAAGCCAAATAAGTAAATTCTTTTCATGGTTCTTCTTATTATTGATTAATTAGTTAATACTCTTTTTTAGGATAATTGTCTAAGATAAACCAAATCGCCGAAAGAACAGTTTGAAGAATAGCGCATTATTGCATTCTTAATTCCACGGATTTAAAGCTTATTTCTGAATAAACTGCTTTATTTTAGATAAAGGTTTACGGATAAACGTTAAAGCACCAGGTTTCAAACCATTCATCTTCCATGCCAAACGGTCTTCTTTATTAGCCTTAAGTCTATTTTTGAATGAAGCGTTACTTACTCCCCCAGCCCGCATTTGCACAATGATTTCGGGTAGATAATTGAGTTTAATTTGATGCTTGTGAATGACACGGAGCATAAATTCATAATCCGCGGCAGATCTTAATTCGAGTGAGTAGGTACCGAATTTTTTGTAAATTTTATTTTTGACAAAAAGTGTCGGGTGCGGTGGCATCCAACCCTTTTTAAATGCACCATGCTCATATTCACCCGAAATCCATTTGCGGATGATTTTATCTGTTTGAATTTGATCCACATAGACCAAATCGGCATAAACAGCATCCGTATCTGGTTTAAATTGAGCAGCGATATGACTTAAAACGTTTTCATTTGCATAGAAATCATCCGAATTTAAAATCCCAACTACTTCTCCTGTTGCCAATGCTACGCCTTTGTTCATTCCGTCATAAATTCCCTTATCAGGTTCAGAAATTATGGTTGTGATTTGATCCTTGTATTGATTCACAATGTCCATTGTTCCATCTGTTGAACCTCCGTCAATAATGATATATTCAATTAAAGGATAATCTTGCGACAACACGGATTGAATAGTGTCCTCAATTGTTTTAGCCGAGTTAAAGGCAACCGTTATGATTGAAATTTTCATTTTTATCTTTTTGCTGATGCGCAACTTCCCCAAAATTACATTAAAGAGCAACTTATTTGCTCCGAATTTCCTGTTTCTTATGAAAGAACTTCGATTAACAAGTTACAAAGTCTTCTTTTTCCTTCTTTATTCAATATTCGTTAATCATCATTCGACATTTCCCTTTTTTTTGGTTGCTACAACGCTGAATGCTGAATTACGATTAACAAATTACTAAGTCTTTTTCCTCCTTCTGTATTCAATATTCGCTAATCATCATTCGACATTCCCTTTTTTTTGGTTCCTACAATGCTGAATTTCGATTAACAAATTACTAAGTCTTCTTCCTCCTTCTGTATTCAATATTCGTTAATCATCATTCGACATTGCCTTTTTTTTGGTTCCTACAATGCTGAATTACGATTAACAAGTTACAAAGTCTTCTTTTTCCTTCTTTATTCAATATTCGTTAATCATCATTCGACATTTCCCTTTTTTTTTTGGTTGCTACAACGCTGAATGCTGAATTTCGATTAACAAATAATATCTTTACTTGACTATATCTTCTAGCTTGCGTTCACGCACAAATTCTGCAGGATTTCCGCCATAAATAGAATAAGCGTCTAAATTTTTCGAAGTAATTGAACCAGCCGTTAAAATGGCATGACTTTTACACACCACATTGCCTGTAACAATGGCTTTAGCGCCAATCCAAACACCATCTTCTAATTGAATGTCTCCAACTATGAGGTCAAAACTTGTTTTTTTATAATCATGATTGCCACACAATAAAAGTGCACCTTGCGAAATACAAACATTTGAACCAATATCAACTTTCCCCAAGTTATCTATCCAAACATTTTCTCCAATCCAAGAATTATCTCCAATTGTCAAAAACCACGGATACTTAATATTCACGGCGGGTTTTATCACCACTCCTTTTCCAATTTTAGCGCCAAACATGCGCAAAACACCACGCTTTATTCCTCCAAATGGATTATAAGGATTTCTTAAAAAAAAGGCATTAAACAGAAACCAAAAGGCACGTCTAACTTTGCTCCCTGGCTTGTATTCTGGATTTGAAAATTGTTTTAAATCAACAGGCATTGTGGAATAATTTTCTGTTGGCTTCTATTATTTCTTTGTCTGAAATTTTTTCTTTGAAAAAAGCATAAGATTCTTTCACCATTGAAAGGTATTCGTCTTCACTTAAATCAATTGCTTCCTGCACTGCTTCAAGCAAATACTTAGGATCAGTGATATCAACATCCCATCCTAAATTACGAACTCGTAGGCCTTTCCAAGGTGTGTTTTTACTCACAATTACGGGACATCCATTGGCCCATGATTCAACTATGGCATGTCCATAATTCTCGTGCATTGTTGGCAAAATAAAATAATCTGCATATAAAAAGGTCGTTGGAACCAATGCGGGGTTCAATGGTCCTTTATAGGCAATTGATACATTTCCGTAATCCTTAATATGGCCTTCGATCTTTTTAAAATAAGACTCATCCTCGATATTTCCATAAATATGGAATTCTACAGGTTGTTCAGACTTTACTTCACGCAAAGCTTGAACGGCTAAATGCAAATTTTTCTTTTTGGCAATGCGACTGATAAAAAGAAATCGAACCACTCCGGTCTTTCTTTTCTCAATAATATCTTCTAAAAGTAGCTGTTGTGCAGTCGGAATGTTTTGTGCGACAACAATGTCAGCGCTAGAACCGTATGCCGCTCGAATTTCCTTCTCCTCTTCAGTAGTTGAAGCATGCCAAGTTACGCTCTTGTAAAAACGCATGAGTTTTGTAAACCTTAAAAAGAGAGATTTTTTCACCTTTTTAATTTCCAAAGCACCGGCACCCAACATTCCTCTTGGCGCAATAATTATTGGAATTTTCTTTACCAACGTCATTGGCACTAAGGTGTATAGTTTTGAAAATAAACTATTTAGATAAAGGATGTCTGGATCAATTTCAAGGATATTTCCTTTTATGGCCGCAGTTTTCATATTTCCACGGCTCATGTATTTAATCATTACACCGTCTTTATCAAACCACTGGTCTAATTCAATGTCTGGATAGGGTTCTGTCTCACCTAAATCAAAGGCGCTCGTCAATACATAAAACTCAAATTCATCTTTGAGTGCGTTGACGATATTCGCTACTGAACGTATCGGCCCTCCAGCCTTAAAACCCGGTTCGTACCAATCCATGCAAATTAGAATTCGCTTTAATCCTTTTTCTTTACCCTGTGATTCCATTTTCTTTAACCCAATCTCCCAAGCTCACCAATGGCCAAATTCTTGACCA
The DNA here is from genome assembly GCA_013138735.1 of Crocinitomix sp. GTDB lineage: Bacteria > Bacteroidota > Bacteroidia > Flavobacteriales_D > Crocinitomicaceae > Crocinitomix. Next base: position 40,433 of record WTCE01000070.1, read on the forward strand.
AGTAACGCGCTTATTGTTATTTAAAAATTGTTTCCAGTAATTATCAATCCCATTCTCTCTAAAATAAGGAATCTTCTTTAATTCGTTTAAGCGTTCCTCGCAAAACGATTTTAATTCCGCCTTCATCCAAGTTTCATATGGTAATACAAAACCCATCTTTTTTCGATTATAAACTTCTTCTGGAATTAAATGTTTGAACGAATCTACCAATAATTTTTTGGCTGTGATCGGTTTTTTAATCTCATCTCGAATTCCCAATACGTAGGATACCAATTCATGATCTAAAAAAGGCACTCGCAATTCAAGTCCATTTGCCATGCTCATTTGGTCCGCATCACGCAATAAAACGTTTTGCATGTAAGTTGTCATTTCAGCAACTGAAATACGACTTAAAGCGGGCAATGGCCATCCTTCTTTATTAAATCCAATTAACTCATGCGTATCTCGCAACACACGGCTTTCGGGTAGTTTATTCGTTTTTAGTAAACGCAACACCTGATCATCCATTGAGACTTGGCGGTAGTATTGATAAACATATTCTAAATCAAAGGTTGGAGATTTTAAAATCTCTTTGATTTTCGCAGATTCAATGGTTCCTTTTAAGGCATGATTCAAAATTCCCATTGGCTTACGCATGTATACAGGAAAACTATATAACCATTTTTTAGACTGTAAATTGGGAACTTGATTAAAGATGCTGTATCCTCCAAATAATTCATCTCCACCCAAACCAGAAAGCGCCATTTTCACCCCTGCTTCTTGCGTCTTTTTTGAAACCACAAATGTATTTAAACCATCACCACTGGGATGATCCATATATTTAAAGGCGGTTGGAATAAGATCTTTGAACTCATCCACCCCCAACTCTATTTCATGATGATTGGTTTGATATTTTTCAGCTACTTGTCTGGCAAATTGCGCCTCAGAAAATTTCTCTTCTTTAAATGCTACAGAAAATGTATCTATTTTTTGATCGTGTTGTTGACTCATTAAAGCCACAATAATGGAACTGTCAATTCCTCCCGACAAAAATGCACCAAACGGTACATCCGAAACCAACCTGCGTTCAACACTTTCGCTCAATTTGTTTTGAACTTCTTTTTGCACTTCACTTACCGAATTGCTGGCTTTCGTGTAATCCTTAGTAGGACTCCAATAGGTTTTAAAACGCGGTTCTACCTCTTCACTAACGGTTAATTGTTGCCCAGGCATTAACATAAATACACCATCTAATATCGTATACGGTGCATGCACAGTTTGATAACGTAAATAATCTACCAAACCTTCTTCTGATATTTTACGGGCGATCAAATCGGTAGCTAGAATGGCTTTTAAAGAGGAAGAAAAAATGATTTCCTCATTGTTTAGCACATAATAAAGCGGTTTAATTCCTAAACGGTCACGCGCTATAAATAACGTTTTGTCTACTGTATCCCAAATGGCAAAGGCAAACATACCATTGAATAAACGTAAGCAATTTTCACCATATTTTATATAAGCAGCAAGTACTACTTCCGTATCACTTTCTGTCGTGAATGCATATTCATTTAACTCGGATTTGATTGATTTAAAATTATAAATCTCACCGTTAAAAACCATGACGTAGCGCCCGTCCTTAGATTTAAAAGGCTGGTTTGATTGTTCAGTGGGATCCAAAATTGAAAGACGTCTATGTCCTAAAAATATATGTTGGTCTGTAAATGTTCCTTCAGCATCAGGACCGCGCTGTGCCAGTGCATCATTCATGTTGGCAATCAATTTCGGGTCATACGAATTACCAGAGAATTTATAAATACCATTAATACCACACATAATTTACTGATCCTATATTTTGGTTGAAATACGTTTAAAAACGGATTTAAAACGAATTTAAAACACGCTATTCTACGTGTAAAATTACATAGTTTTATTGAGATTCTACCTAGCGTTGGATTAAAATAATTTCTTACTTTAGCGTATTCTATTAAATCGATTTAAATTAAGTGACTGAAAAAAAGCAATCAACTGTTTTCGCCTTTATAATTATTACTATTTTATTCTTTCTTTGGGGTGGAATAACCTCAATTAATGATGTTTTAATTGATAATTATAAAACCTTGCATGAATTGTCTGAATTGCAATCCATGTATATTCTTTTGGCATTTTTTGGTGCTTACGGAATTGGCTCATTGGCATATTACCTCTACTCTCAAAAATATGGCGATCCTATTAACAAATTGGGATATAAAAAGGGTATTTTAATGGGGCTAATAATTTCAGGTATTGGCTGTCTCTCATTATATCCAATTACTGCAACTGGAAATTATTATGCCTGTTTAAGTTCCTTTTTTGTAATTGGTCTAGGACTTACTCTTCTTCAAATTTCGTGTAATCCCTATATTGCTATTTTGGGTTCAGACGAATCCTCAAGTTCACGCCTAAACCTATCACAAGGGTTTAATTCATTGGGTACAACAGTTGGTCCACTCATAGCTGGTTATTTAATTCTAAGTTATGCATCCAAATCGGCTGCCATACAAGACCTCTATTTATATTGCGGTATTCTGTTCTTCTTATTTGCCTTACTATTAATGGGCATAAAACTACCTGATTATAAATCAACTGAAAGTGTTAAACTAAGCGGAAGCGCCTTTCAATTCCCCCATTTAAAAGCAGGTATGCTTGCCATTTTCTTTTACGTCGGTGCAGAAGTTATGATTGGCGGAAAAATAATGGCCTATATTAAATTGCCTGAAATTGGCAACTTATCTCAAGCAGACGCAGTGTCATATTTAGGGATTTACTGGGGAGGCGCAATGATTGGGCGTTTGGCAATCTCAGTTATTTCTAGTCACAAATTTGACCTGACTAAAAAAGTAATTTATGGCCTTTTAACTGTTGTTATTACTTACCTAGCTATAGTATTGTTTATTTCAATCAAAGAAATTATTTCTGCCGCAGACGCAGGAATTGAAACCAACGGGATTTTAAGCATTTTTAAGGAAACCATGTATGAAATACGACACATTAGTTGGTTCATTATCATACAGTTCATACTCATGCTCGTCTTCAGAAGATCAAGCGGTAAACTACTCAGTATATTTGCGGGATTAATCATATTATCCTTATTAATTGCATTTATGGCAGAAGGCAAATTGGCACTCTGGTGTATTTTAGGAATTGGCTTATTCAATTCAATTATGTGGTCAAATATTTTTACATTATCCATTTCGGGCTTAAAGGAATATACCAGTCAAGGCTCGTCACTTTTGATAATAATGATTATTGGTGGAGCAATACTACCGCTGGGAATGGGTTGGCTTTCAGACACTTTTGAAAGTATAAAAATAGGCTTTCTTTTCCCAATTATTTCTTATCTTTACATCTTCTACTTCGGTTTATACGGAAGTAGAACAAAGCATTAATTTATGAGCAATTATTTAGGCATTGATATTGGAGGAACAAACACATGTTATGGCATTGTAAATGCCGAGGGTGAATTCCTTTATGAAAATTCCATCAAAACCGAAGAAGTTGAATCCATTGAGGATTTGGCAGAACGAATTTACGCAGACGTAAAGAAGAAAGCGGATTTTGTTGCAATTGGAATTGGTGCTCCCAGTGTAAATGAAAAAACACAATCCATTGAGTTTGCTCCCAATCTGAATTGGGGAGACGTTGTTCCTTTGAGCGAAGTTTTCAAAGAAAAATTTGGAATGGAAGTCAATGCTGTAAATGACGCAAACGCTGCTGCCATTGGCGAGAAATGTTACGGCGAAGCTGCTGACATGGAGAATTTCGCAGTTATTACCCTTGGAACAGGCATTGGATTAGGCATGTTTATCAATGGTGAAATTGTCATTGGTTCAAACGGTCTTGCTGGTGAATTGGGGCACACTGTTGTACGCCGAGATGGCCGCGAATGTAATTGCGGAAACTTTGGCTGTTTAGAAACATATATTGCCAAGGAAGGAATTGTACGTACAGCCAAAGAAAAATTGGAATTTAGCAGTGGTGGCTCAATGTTGAATAATATTTCACCAAGTGACCTTTCGCCTACAGAAGTATTTAAAGCTGCTCGTAAAGAAGACCCTGTGTCTTTAGAAGTTGTTGACACCGTTACCCGTGACTTGGCTTTTGCTATTTCGAACATAATTAACATACTCGACGTAGAGTGTGTCTTTTTATCAGGCGGTATTTCTAAAAATGGTAACTTATTAAAACGTAAAACTGAAAAGCATTTAAAAATGCATGTTTTACCTAATTTAAGAGATAAGTCTTTACTCAAAATATCATCCCTCAACGATAAAAATAGCGGCATTTTGGGCGCAGTGGCATCCATCCATTCCAAAATGAGCTTAATAACCAAATAAACCAACCTTTATGGGAAGAATTCTCGGCGTAATATTGGGAATTATTTGCACGGTTTCTTTTGCACAAGAGAAAGCCCTGCATGAATATGTTAATCCGTTTATTGGAACAGGTGGACACGGACATACGTACCCAGGCGTTTCAGCACCTTTTGGAATGATGCAACTTTCACCCGATTCTAGATTAGATGGCTGGGATGGATGTGGCGGTTATCATTATTCAGACTCTATAATTTATGGTTTTAGTCATACACATTTGAGTGGTACTGGCGTTTCTGACTATGGTGATTTACTAATCATGCCCTTCACAGGCGATATTTCTTGGGAAAACGGAAGTGAAGATCCGAACACTGGCTATGCGTCTTATTTCAGTCATGCAAACGAAAAAGCAAACGCAGGTAGTTATAGTGTTTTTTTAGAAGATGATAAAATAAATGTAGAACTCACAACCTCCTTGCGTTGTGGAATGCATCAATATACTTTTCCTAAGTGGGAAACTAAAAAAGTGATAATAGATTTAGAGCATAGAGATATGCTGCTCGATTCGGACTTAATTTTATTGAATGATTCAACTTTAATTGGCAAAAGAATTTCAAAGGCTTGGGCTACCGAACAGCATTTATATTTTACGGTTCAATTCTCTGAAGCAGCACAAAAATCAGCCTTTAGAAAAAACGAAGATGGCAAACCTTCTAAGTTAATTCTTGAATTTGGACATGTCAATCCTGTTCTAACTGTAAAAGTTGGAATTTCTGCTGTAGACATGAACGGCGCCAAGAATAATTTAAAAACTGAGATGCCAGGTTGGGATTTGGCTACATATCGCAAAGAATGCCAAACCCTTTGGGATACTGAATTGCATAAAATTGAGGCCCATACAAATAGTGATTTTATTAAAACGACATTTTATACTGCACTTTATCACTCCTATCTTAATCCAAATACATTTTCAGATGTTGATGGCCGTTACAGAGGAATGGATATGAAAGTGCACAAAGCAAAAGGACATACGCAATACACGGTTTTTTCGCTTTGGGACACGTTTAGAGGCACGCACCCACTTTTTACAATTACGCAGCAAGCGCGTACAAAAGACTTTATTAAAACCTTTTTGGCGCAATATAAACAAGGTGGAAAATTACCCATTTGGGAACTTTCCGGCAATTATACGGGCTGTATGATTGGCTATCACTCCATTCCTGTTATTGTGGATGCTTATGTAAAAGGAATCCGTGATTTTGATGCCGAACTCGCTTTAAAAGCAATGCGACATAGCGCAGAGCAGTTCCATCTTGGCTTAGAAGCCTATCGCAAACAAGGGTATATCTCATCTGAAGATGAATCAGAGTCTGTTTCAAAGACCTTAGAATATGCGTATGATGATTGGTGCATTGCTGTTTTTGCCGATTCATTAGGAAAAGATTCTGTTGCTGACTATTACTATAAAAGAGCACAGTATTATAAAAATATTTTTAATTCAGAATCACAATTCATGCAGCCGCGTTACAATGGTGGTTGGAAAACAGGATTCAAACCGGATGAAGTAACATTTGACTATACAGAAGCCAATTCATGGCAGTATTCCTTATTTGTGCCGCAAGACACAGACGGCTTAATTGAATTATTGGGCGGACGCGATAGTTTAGAATCTTGGTTGGACAGGTTGTTCACAGTATCATCTGAAACTAGTGGCAGGGATCAGGTGGACATTACGGGTTTAATTGGTCAATATGCACATGGGAATGAACCAAGTCATCACATGGCTTATTTGTATAACTTCACTAAAAACCCATGGAAAAGTCAAGAAAAAGTGGGTCAAATAATGCATTCTTTATACAGTTCAAATCCAGATGGCTTGAGTGGAAATGAAGATTGTGGCCAAATGTCCTCATGGTACGTATTAAGCTCAATGGGCTTTTATTCTTTCGCGCCAGGATCTGATGTTTATTTAACGGGAACACCAATGCTAGATTCGGCCGCTTTAAATTTGGAAAACGGAAACACTTTCAAGATGAAGCGGATCAATTTTATTGCGGGTAATGTATACGTGAAAGCAATTTTCTTAAACGGTAAAAAATTGGATCGTAATTTTATTCACCATCATGAAATTATGCAAGGCGGCGAAATCATCTTTGAAATGGGCAGTAAACCGGGTGAATTCAATGGCCAATATCCAAGCTCAAAAATTGATAAATCACCACTACTCGCTTCACCTGTATTTGTGGATGCGATTCCTTCCTTTGAAAAAAAGACGCGGATTAAAGTTGCAAGTAATACTGCAAAACCTGTCGTAATCAGATATACAACTGATGGAAGCAAGCCAACAGTAAAATCTAAATTGTATAAAAAGCCAATCAAACTTAAAAAATCTACTGTAGTAAATATCCGTTCTTTTGCAGACGGGCAAAGCAGCTTCCCAGTTTCCGCTGATTTTAAAAAGATAAATACCAACTGGAACATTCAATTAGAATCTACATACGCCAATCAATACTCGGCGGGAGGTGATCGTGCATTGATTGACCAACTTTATGGCGGAAATGATTTTAGAACAGGCGCATGGCAAGGCTATTTTGATACAGATTTGGTTGTGACCCTAGATTTTAAAAAGAAGCAAAAAATCAATCGAATTGATATGCGTTTTATGCAAGACATTCGATCTTGGGTTTGGTTTCCTTCAGAAGTTACTTTTATGATTTCAGATGACGGTGAGAATTGGTATGCCATTCATACCGCAAAAAACGAAACGCCAATTGATCAATATGGCGCAATCGTTCAAAAATTCGGCTTTGAAAAAGCCATTAGTACCCAATATTTAAAAGTCACTGCTAAGAACAGAGGCATTTGCCCTGATTGGCATTTAGGCGCCGGAAATCCTACTTGGATTTTCGCGGATGAGATTATTATTGAGTAGGGTTTTGGGCTGGGAAATTAGCCTAATACTCATTTTCAAGTATATCGATTACTTCATCTAGAATTTCTTGGGCAGGCTTACTTATTTCTACGGCAACTGTTTTTAAATAGCTTTCGTGATGTTTGGGATCTAAGGTCAAGGCTTTTATGGCTGAATAATAGGGCGCCATTATCTTATCATTTCCTGTTGATTCTAAAACACTTGTCAACCAATCTAATTGATTAGCATTTTTTAGTTCCGCGGTGAAACGATTCCAAGCTTTTCCCTTTGCGTACCCAATTTGACCTTTGACTAACTTAAGTAACCATTTCATTTGTGCATTTGCTTTTCCAAAATTGAGATCTTTTAAATCACAAAGCACTAACTGTAATCCTTGTAAAGTTTTAAAACTTGTTCCATCTTCTTCACAATTCAATATTTCACGCGCTCTTTTAGAGTCATTTAGCTTTTCACGAAGTAATTGTGCCTGTTCAAATCTATATTTTGAAACTAAAATATCATTTCCCATTTTTTCATACCAAGTAATAGCTTTATCATAATTTTTAAGATGATAATGGTATATATTAGCCAATCGTGCCCCGTTAATACCTTCAACTTCAGTACCTATACAGCTTAGATACCATTCTTCTGCTGATTTATAATCCTTTAGTCCTTCTTCATAATAATAAGCCATGGCCGTAGAAGCAAATTCCTTAACCATAGTTTTATCAGACTTTAGCGATTCATCAATGAATTTCTTCGCTTTTTTTAATCTACCCGCACGAATGTCTTCAAAGGCTGAATCAAAATTCATTAAAAAACTGAAAAAATCAACAACTATTTGGCCTAAAGATGATTCTTCTTCCAAATTAGTAATCAGAGCTAGGAGCTCCTCCTTTTGTAATGGATCTTCAAGGTTCTCGATTTCCAGTTTACATTTATTAATCAATTCATCCTTTAAATCGACATCATTTATTGAATGACAGATCGCTAGTGCATAATAAAAATGATCTACACTACTCAACTTCTGCCCTAGCAACAACTCAGCCTGAATGGAAATTTGATCCCCAAACAACCCTTCAAGGAATCGTGCTAAATGCGTAATTTGCTTTTTATCTCTGCGACTACTTTGGCGCATCAGATACCAAATATTAAAAAAGCGTTCATTCACAGAATAGATATGGCCTTTTGTTTCATACCCTTTCTCCTTTATAATCCAACCAGAATCTATCAAGCGTTTTAATTGTGGCGATAACTTAGCATTGCTAAGTCCTGTCTGTTCTCGCAATTGCTCAATAGCAATAGGATGCCAATTCAAAGCAATAGCGTTCATTATTATTTGCAACTGAGGCGATAACTCTTCTTCAAAGCGCGCTTTATATAAGGGCGTTATATCATCTAATAATGCATCCAAATCTTGCACCAATGATTCAGAAAAACCATTAGAAATTAACTTGAACAACATGACAGCCGTACGTGGATTGCCACCCGTTAATTGATTAATAACCTTAAGTCGGGCAGAATTCTCTTTTAATTCTTTTTGGATAAACTCACTAGATGTAATTTTTGCCAAATTATTAAGAACCAAGAATAAATCATCATTTGTGATTTTTTCTAAATACTGAATTTCAAACGCATCATAAAATGGAGCTCCGTAATTCAATAAGGCATCAATTTTCACAGGGCTTCCACCTATAATAATTGGCACCCCATTTTTACTCAGTACGTTTCTTAATTTATGTTGCTCATTCAATTCAAGTCGATCAAACAAAATATTAATATTGTCGATCAATAAAACGGGTCGTTTTTTTAGCTTTTTGACAATTTTTTGAATAAAAACAAATATGGCATCATCTAAACCTTCTCTGTCTTCGGTTTTTTGAAATTTTGATACTTCTTCATCAATCCTTTCTGTTAGTTCATCATTACCTAATTCATCCAAATAATCTGCTAATCGATCAAGCGTATTCAACCAAAAATCGGACAAAGTGGTAATATTATATTGCTCCTCTGGATACAAAATTGGTACAAACTGTTTGTATTCTTTTGTTTTCAACTCAATCTCAATGCGCTTTAACAAAGTCGATTTACCCATCCCCCTTGCACCAATCACAATATGATGCTGCGGAATACTGCTATTGCGTTCATCTTTCAGCTCTTCCATTAAATATTCGAACTGCTTTTGCCTAATAACAAAGAAATCCTTGAATACGTCATCATCCAATCGTTGTGGATTGTAAACTGCAAGCTGCGTTAATTGATATCCTGATTTCATAATTATTTAATAAATTTTATATTCCAATAATCTCTTAAAAAGGGTGATCTAAATGCGTATTTACTGGATTCATTTCGGAATAAATACCCGTCATTCGTTAACATTCTAATAATTTGGGCTAAATCTCGATTGGCCTTCTCTTCATCCGCATCTAATTGGAAAATAAGGTCAAATAAACGTTTTCTCTTTAGTCCTTTTTTATTTTGGCATAGGTGACATAAGATTATTCTTGCCGACTTTTCATATTCGCCATAATGCACTAAACGTTCATCCCAAGTATCTAATGATTGCCCTTCAATCAATTTTACATAAGCAATTTCAATAATTTCTTTGTTGATCGGCATTCCTTCTATTTTATTCAAGCGATTTATTTGACTGAAAAAAAGTTGCACAAAATAGGGCAAATACCAACCTAACTTATCCAACATATGGTCAATAATACCTTCTCCAATTTCGATTTTTTTCGTTTTTGTCAGCATAAGAATTATTTCCTTCGCTTCCTTCCTTTCAAAAATCTTTAGTTCATATTGTGTTAAATCATTAACCGTATGCGATATATTATATTTATTCGTGAAATTTTTAATTCCCACAGAACTGCAAAAAATCCACCGAATTTTAGTGTTCGAAACCTGCCTTAAACTTCGAAACCAGTTTAGCAAATATTCAGCATCCGCAATATCACCCTCACTTTGAATAGTGTAGTTATTCAATAATACACCTAATTCATCAACCATTATTAGCGTATCCTCACTATGGTCGAGTAATACTTTTAGTTCATCAAAAATAAGTTCACGTTCTCCTAGCCAATTTATTTCAACCTTTACGCCAGATAATTCTGCTGTAGAACTTAAATTAGGAATTAACTTTCGTAATGTTTTACCCACAGAACTTTTCATCTTTGTCCAAATCGACAATTTTTGTATTTCACCAAGAAAAGACTTAACAAATTGCTTTTCAGAGCTTATTCCTTCAAGGTTAATTTCTAAAGTATCCCATTCGTTGCTTTTGGCCTTTTCTAAGAGTTTTTTAGCAAATGAAGTTTTTCCAACTCGACGTGGAGCTGGAAACAATAAATTATTCCCCTCTAGTATCTGTTGCCAAACAAATTCTATTTCGTCTCGTCTTCCGTAAAAATCATCTCCTTCTACCGGTGGACCTATTTTGTTCTTCATTCTATGTTGTTTTGGGTATTAACTCTACTATTATGGTGTAAATATAAGAAAATAAAAATATATACAAAATTGTATATATACAAAACTGTATATAAAACTGCGTGTATCCTCAGTTGACAAATGCTTAATTAGTATCTAACTTTGAAGCACTATAAGCTGACAAACAAAACCAAGTCACAGCCCTCATCCTTCAGCCGACGGACAATCTAAATTCATCTGCCGTCCCTCTTTTACGGTATAATTTAACAATACCTTTTTTTAGGTATTGCATTCCCCTTTCCTACCTATTACATTTGCCGAAAGAAATTATTTATAATTAATCTAAATAAGAATAAGAATGAAAAATGTAAGTTTCCTACTGATTTTGATCGCTACAGCTGCAATCGTATCGTGTAAGAAGAAAGGCTGCACAGATGAAACAGCAAGTAATTATAGCGAAGAAGCGAAAAAAGATGATGGCTCTTGTACCTACCCTGAACTTGCAATTCCTTCGACTTACAATTTTACAGATGACGCTGGAAACAATACTGTTTCTTATGGTGGACAAGAAGAACGTTTGAATCAACTCGAAGAGATGACCACTTATATGAAAAGTGGAACTGCCGCCACATTGAATGCTGCTATTTTAACCGCAATGTTTGAAAACACAGATGACAATGCTAGTGGAAACTTCACCTTTGCATCTACGAAACAACTCAAAAACAAATGTTTCGCGTCAGACGTAACGCGATTCGAAGGTTATTTAACAGCTTTGGCTCTTGCATCTGAAGACCATTCAGAAATAGCATCAAGTGGACAGGCTGGTGTCTTATCATCTGGTACAAGCACTTATTTATTCGCAGCAAATGGTATTGAGTATGCGCAATTAATTGAAAAAGGATTAATGGGCGCCGTGTTTTTAAACCAAGCATTGAACGTTTATTTTGGAGCAGATAAAATGAACGTTGACAATAGCACGGCTGTGAATACTGGAGAAGGGAAGTTTTATACAGAAATGGAGCATCATTGGGATGAAGCATTTGGGTATTTTGGAGCGCCTATCGATTTTCCAACAAATACAGATAATTTAAGATTTTGGGCCAAATATTACGATATTCAATCAGCAGAACTTAATCCTTCGCTGGTTATAACGAATGCCTTCTTAAAAGGCAGAGCTGCAATTTCGCAGGGGTTTGAACTTTCAATACGTGATGAACAAATTAAAAACATTCGCGAAGAATGGGAAAGACTTTCTGCTGCACAAGCCGTGAATTATCTCGAAAAAGCAAAAGAAAACTTTGGTTCTGATAACGCCAAATTCTTGCATGAATTATCAGAAGCTTATGCCTTTATTTTATGCTTAAAATATGTCCCGCTTGAAACGCGGACAATTGACTATGCAGATATCGAAACCATTCTAGATGACATTATTACTACAGATTTTTGGACGGTGACAATAAGCGATCTTAATGTTTCCATTACTTTATTGAACGATACTTACGGATTTTAAAAGAAAAATATGCGCGTTTTAAGTCTTATTATAATCAGTCTTTTCATAATCACAGCTTGTAAAAAGCCTGAGGCACCCGAATTCGATCGTTCGGCACTCTTAACGCATATGGCTAATGTTGAAATTAAGCCAGCTTTGATTGAATTTACCGAAGACCTTGTGCAACTGTCAGACGCCGTAACTGTTTTTGAATCTGCCACAAGCTTTGATAACCTTACAGCTTTAAGAACGGCTTTTAATAATGCTTACCTCCAGTTTGAAGCAATTAAAATGTATGATTTTGGTCCAGCAGCAAACAATGGAATTAAAACAAGCATGAATACCTACCCTACTGATCCTACCAAAATCAATGCAAATATTACGAGTGGATCATATAGCTTATCAGCCGTTTCAAATGTGGATGCAATTGGTTTCCCTGCCCTTGATTATTTATTGTTTGATGGTGATGACATAGATGTCCTCAATCGTTTTGCCGTTGATCCAGATGCTGAAAATGCAATGACCTATTTAGCCGCCTTAATTGCTAAAATGAATTTAGATTTTGCGCCAGTATCATCTGAGTGGAATACAGGTTATACCGAAACCTTTATTGCTGCAAACGGAACGGATATTGGATCTTCAGTTAGTTTGCTTTACAATGAATTGGTGAAAGATCTAGAATTACTCAAAAACGCCAAAATTGGAATACCAGCTGGTTTCTTTAGTGGTGGAGAAACATTTGTAACCTATGTTGAAGGCTATTACTCTGCCGAATCGAAGGCTTTAGCTTTAGCCAACATAACGGCACTCAAGACTGTGTTCACAGGTGGAGACGGAATTGGCTTTGATGATTATATGAACTTCGTGGACGAAACAGAAGACTTGCCTTTAGCTGCTTCTGAAATTACAGCTCAATTTGATATCTGTTATACTAAAATAGCTGCACTTGGTAATCCTTTGAGTACAGATATCCCTTTGAATTCGGATGGTTTTAATGACGCTTTTCAAGAAATTAAAAAACTAGTGGCTTATGCCAAAACAGACATTCCAACTGCACTCGGTGTTTTAATCACATTTTCAGATACAGACGGAGATTAAATGGCTGTTTTTGCCGCAAATTTAGTTCAACGATAAGCAATGAAGTGGATCATTTTTACCTGTTTTTTACTTAGCCTAAGCTGCTCCTTTTCACAAGGGAATTTGTACGGTATTGTAAAAAATGACTTGAACGAATCCTTACCTTTTGCGGGATTACATATTAGCCAATTGAGTTCCAATGAAATCCACCATTTATATGCTGATGAATTTGGTCGATTTGGTCTAGAAAACCTTCCTTTAGGAACCTATGAGGTTAAAACAACCTGTATTTATTGCCAAACGAAAATTCAGTCGATCGACATTAAGACTGGCAATAATAACATTATAATTACACTGAATGATACATCTGCAACCTTGGATGCCGTTGATATTTATTATGATTCGCCCTATGCTACCAGAAAAATGAGAACGGTAGAAGGAGTTATTTTAACGAATGGAATGAAAACCCATCATTTGGATCCGAAAAAAATTGATGCGAATAAAGCCATTGACAATGCACGTGAATTGTATGCAAAAGTTCCAGGACTTAACATTTGGGAGTCAGACGCAGGTGGATTACAATTAGGAATTGGCGCGCGCGGATTAAGCCCTAGCAGAACCGCCCACTTTAATACGCGGCAAAATGGATATGATATTAGTGCAGATGCCTTAGGTTATCCTGAAACGTATTATACGCCACCATCAAGCGCATTAGAATCCATTCAGTTGATTAGAGGTGCGGCTTCATTACAATTTGGGCCTCAATTTGGTGGCATGATCAACTTTAAAATCAAATCTCCATCAGCAGCTCCATTTCATTATGAGGGCACGCATACTTATGGCGCCTATAATTTATTGAATACATTCAATTTAGCTTCTGGAACAATTGGTAAAAGGTTTAGTTATCTCGCCTATTTTCAGCACAAGCAAGGAAATGGCTGGCGAGAAAACTCAGAATTTAACCAACAAAACGCCTTTGCCCAATTAAAATTTCATTTTACAGAACGGATGTTTATCAGTGTTGAACAAACGCATATGCAATATTTAGCGCATCAAGCTGGTGGCTTAACAGACGCTATGTTCAATCAAGATCCAAGGCAATCAATTCGAGATAGAAATTGGTTTGCGGTGAATTGGAACATTACTTCGGCACATTATAGCTGGGAAATTAGCAACCGCACAACAATTGACTTGAAAGGCTTTAAAGTTGGCGCCCAGCGTGATGCTTTAGGAAATCTTGAAAAAATTAGCAGAGCAGATGACGGACAAGAACGCCAATTAATTCATGGTGATTTTAAGAATATTGGAGCTGAATTGCGCTTATTAAAACGCTACCCTATTGGAAAAAAAATGATGGGCATTACCGCAGCTGGTGTGCGTTATTATAAAGGTAATACATTGAGTCAGCAAGGCCTTGCAAGCGCAAATAGTGATGCCGACTTTAACTTCTTAAATCCTAATTCACTCGAAGGTTCTGATTATGTTTTTCCCTCACAAAACATAGCTGGCTTTTTTGAAAACATTCTGCGCCTGAATAAAAAACTATCAATTTCCGCTGGGTTACGATTTGAACATATCAATACCGCCGCACAAGGTTCTTACCGCGAGCAAATCTTTCATCCACTTACGAATGAATTAATTTTTGACACCACCTTTACGGAGGATAAAAGTAACATCCGAAATATTTTATTGGGTGGAATTGGCTTCTCCTATCGTCCCGAAAAAAAGATAGAGATTTACGGGAATATTGCTCAAAATTACCGTGGTATTAACTTCTCAGATATCAGAATTGTAAATCCTAACCAAGTTGTTGATCCAAACATTCAAGATGAACGCGGCTTTAATACCGATTTAGGAATTAGAGGAGAAAGAAAAAGAGGGATTTTTGATGTCAGTGCATTTTTCATGTATTACAACAATAAAATTGGCGTGATTAGCCAAAAAGTGGACGATTATGAATTTGTACGTTTGCGAACAAATATCGGGCGCGCATACAGCACAGGAATTGAGCTTTTCGCAGAACATAAATTCCAAAAAACAGATACAAGCGCCAACTTTTTCACAGCTTTTGGAAATTTCTCGGCCGTGTATTCTAAGTATGGCAAATATGAAGAATCCGCATTGAGTCAAAATTGGGTTGAGTTGGTTCCACCAATATCTGGGAAAATTGGCATAAAATACACGCATGGCAAATGGACAGAATCCTTATTGGGAACTTATGTTCATCAACATTATTCTGACGGAACCAATGCCATAAGTGATCCAAATGCTATTGCTGGAATTATTCCTTCCTATTATGTTGTGGATCTTAGCGGAACATTTACGGCCAACAAATTCGTTCAAATTAAGGCTGGCGTTAATAACCTCACCAATAATAAATATTTTACGCGCCGCGCTACCGCTTATCCAGGTCCAGGTATAATTCCTTCTGACGGGATTAGTTTTTATCTTAGTTTGGGATTGAATTTCTAATTGCCTCTTAAAATTTAACACTATTACACCCTTCGCTGGCCCCGATCCCTTCACGCTTCGCTGGATTTGTAATCCTGCGATTGCAAGATTGAAAAATTGCATAATTAGAATGCTCAAAATGGTCAATTGAGTGTCGCAGGATTATAAATCCAGCGAAGCAGCAGATTGCAAAAGATAATGCTCAAAGACTGTCAATTTGAGGATCGCAGGATTACATCCCGATAAATATCGAGACCAGCGAAACAAAGCCTGATACAAGTAAGATTCCTATTCCTTTATAAAATTTAACACTATTTAATACCCATTTAGGCCCACAGCCAAATCCGTCGTTTACCTTTGTGGCTTAAAATTCATTGTTTTGAAAATATTCAGTTTCGCTTTAATTACTGCACTCATCTCAAGTTGCGCATTCAACAACATGTTTTACCAACCTAATATTGAGTCGGTTAGTACACCGCCTGATGCTGTTAGTCAGTACATTCAATATGGCGAATCAGATTCAATTCATACGTTGTTTTATGCAAACAAAGACGCAAAAGCATCCATATTTTTTCTCCATGGAAATGCCGGAAACTTAACCTCTTGGAGCGAAGTTGCAGATTTGTTCTATCAAGCCAACTATCAAGTTTTCATAATCGATTATCCGGGTTTTGGCAACTCATCTAACAATGCGAATCACAAAGCCGTTTATGAATCAACACAAGCGGCTGTCGAACATTTTAAAACCCTACCGGGCATTAATGATGGAAAAAAGCTCTTAATGGGATTTTCACTTGGTGGAAACTTGGCAGTGAAAGTAGGCTTTGACAATCCAGATTTATTTGACGCTATGTTGATTGAAGGAGCTTTTGAAAGTCATAAAACTATTGCTGTAAATCGTGTAACGAGACCTTTGAAGTTTGCGCCTTACTTGATGGTGAAGGATGCCGTGAAAGGCAAAAAACTAATTGCCAGTTGGACCAAACCTTTGCTCGTCATCCACAGCACGCAAGATGCGGTTTGCGATTATAAAATGGGGGAAACCTTATATGAAAGTGCCATTGGAACTTCGCAAAAAGAACTGTGGACAATTAAAGGTCCGCACTTGGCTGGCATTGGTTTAAATTTTGATGAATACCTTGAAAAAGTGGCCGCTTTAATTGGAACGGATTAAGGTTTTACAAATCTGAAACTAGCGGCATGCTCCTTCAGTCTTAAAATATACGCCCCACTCACTAAATCTTCGGTGCTCAATATTTTCATTTCATTATCGGTATCAAATTCAGCAATCAACTGACCCGTGATGGAATAGATCATAAATTGCGTTTGCTCTCCATCAGCCAAATTTATTTTGCTAAACTCAACTTGATCTTGCTTGGCGTTATAAAAGGCATCAAACGCTGCCATTAACTCCTCTTCTACTCCAGCGCCTTCCTTTACTACTTCAATTTCTAAATAGACAGGCAAATGATCTGACATGTGATACAAAGCTGAAATAATATCACTTGGTTCGCTAGTATTTGTTGGCGCCTCAATTAAGGATTTATCATAGTGTAAGCCATCTTGCCCAATAGCGCGATAACTTCCGTTGATAAAGATGGCATCATTGCTATAGGTCTTTAAATCTTCTCCAATAAAGATAAAGTCAAAACGGTCATCCATACCGCCAAAAGCACCCGTGTCAAATGACGTTGTTCGTGTACTTTGTGTATGTGCGTATGCAAAGCCAGCATCTGCATGCCAATGTCCTGGCAAGATTAAGGGATCTTTTATAATCACACCACCACCTGTTAGCAACGTATTCCAAGCCGGTTCAGTATCACTTCCGTAAAAATTAAAATCACCCCCAATAATTATATTTTCTGCATTGGGTCTTCCATTCAAATACGTTTTTAGCGCAGTAACTTCAACATTACGCTGATCTTCATTTCCACTAGATGCTTTCAAATGACACACATATATATAGAAGAATGTCGTGTCTAATGTTGTGGCAAGATCTGTACTATTATAGTATAAAACGTATTCATTAATATCGCGCAATACGGTGTTAATTTCGTTTTGCTCGTAAAGGCTTAATTTGTCTGAATTGAAGTAAAGTTGATTCTGCGTATCTGGTCCAGAAACATAGTCAGCCATGTCATACGAACTTACACCATCTTCATTTAAGGCATTGAATAAAATATCATCACCTCCCGCGCCACTTGTTAATTCGCAAACCATAAAAATGTCTGGCTGAATGTGCCCTACAATCTTTTTTAAGGTGTCTATTCTATTTGGAGAAATTGACGGGAAATTCAGCAAATTATAGGACATCACTTTCAATGTGTCGCGCTCTTGAGAATACCCAACAATTACTGTACTTAATAGAAGACCTAATATAACACCACGCATAGATAAAAGTTTGACTGTATAGTTTTCAAAAATACACTACTTTTCGTTACTGCTCTTTACAATTCTAAAATAATAAACTCTGTTCTTCTATTTTGCTGATGATCCTCTTCAGAACAAGAAACACCGTCTTTACACTTGTTAACCAATTCAGACTCTCCAAAGCCTTTACTAGTAACTCGTTCTGGATTGGAAATTCTTGATTTGATGTATAATTCTGAAACAGAAGCCCTCTGTCTAGACAGTTTCATGTTAACAGTACTTGTTCCTCTAGAATCTGTATGTGCTCTTAAATCGATTCGAATATTCTCGTTTTCGTTCATTACTTTAACGATTTTATCCAATTCTTTCTTGGCATCATCACGAATTTTGGATGTTGCAAAATCAAAATAGATGGGTTTAATCTCCATCACTTCATTCAGATCTAAGCCCACATTTACTTTTTCCATTTTAACGACTTGATCTAGTTCTCTTTTTAAATATTCATTCAAATTATAAAGTCCTTCTCTTTCAAAGAGCATTTTAAATGAAATTACTTTTGTCAGATAGCCATCTTTTCTGATTTTAAGATCAAAGTCTCCAACTGTATTGAGCGCCGTTTCATTATTCAAAGTAATGATACATTCCCCAAAGCGAGATGTTTCGCCAAATGTTACTAAACTGTCTGAATTGTTAATCAATTTGACAATTACTTCACTAACGGGATATCCCGTGCGGCTTTCCTTAATGACTAATTTAAATGAAATTTTAGTGTGTTTTCGCACCACCATATCTCTCACATCTAACACACTTCTTTTTTCAGAACTTGAAATTATTTCTGCCTTAACATAACCGTTTTTTTCAGCAGTAATTGAAAAACTATTTACACGATCATTATCAAATCGATACCTTCCCGTAGAATCAGTAATGTACTGTTTTTGCTCTCCTGAAAACCCATCTAATAGAGATACCACAACACTATCAGCTGGTTCGCCATCTTGGTCTATCACTGTACCCTGAACAATTCTCCCAAAAAGAAAAGGTTCAATTATTTCAACACCTATCAAATCATCATCATCAACCCCAGTGCCATATCGATTAGATGATAAATAGCCTCTTTTTTGATCGGCATCCAGTACTAAACCAAAGTCATCTCGGTTGGAATTAATTGGCTTTCCTGGATTGAATACTCTTCCAATAGATAAATCATCCCTTACCTCAGCGACAAATACATCCAATCCTCCTAAACCTAATTTACCATCAGAAGAATAAAACAAAATATGATCTTTTGCATGAAAGAAGGGAAACATTTCATTGCCTTCTGTATTAATCTTAGCCCCTAAATTTTCAGGGGTCCCAAATGTTCCGTCCTCACTTATTGATGCTCTATAAATATCAGTACCACCAAATCCACCTGGCATATTAGAAACAAAGTACAACCATTCATTATCTCCACTAATTGAAGCTAAGCCGCACGAATAATCTGAGGAATTAAATGGTAAAGGTATTGGCTTCTGCCATTTGTCTCCTACTTTTTTAGAAGCTACTAATTGTAATTTACGTTGGCCTTTTTTCGTGTTTGCCTGATCCGTATTTCTAGTGATTATCATAAGGTCTCCCGCAGCATTAAATGCAACTGGCCCATCATGGTATTTGCGACTAAATCTCGCTTCGAACTCTTCCACATCCCCCAATTCACCATTGGGCTGTATACTTGCCGCACAAACTTTTAAAAATCCTTTCCCATTCCCATTCCATTTTCGAAGAATAGCTTTTGAATGCTCACCGCTAGAAGAAAACACCAATTTCCCCATATAATAGGCTCCCCCAAAGTCTTGTTCTTCCGAATTCATTGCCAGTCGCACAATCTTTTGCTTTCCGCGATCTTCTACAATTTTACCAAAATCTGCTAAATTTTCTAGAAAATCTTGCCCGCGCGAATCAGTAGGATTTACTTCAATGAATATTTTCATCCATTTTTCTGAAACATCATACTTTCTGTTCTCTCTTAAAATAGCCGCATAACTATAAATATCTTCGCTTACATGTCCTTCGGACTTAACAATATCTGAAAAGATATCCTCGGCCTCATTCAACCTGTTTGTGCGCCAATAACTTATAGCTAATTTTCTTTTGTCAGCAATTTCAGACAAACTAATTGATTCAAATTTTTCAATAGCTTGATCATAGCCAAACCCTTCAAACTCCTCTTGCGCCTCTTCTAACTTTTTTTCTGTGTTTTGTGCCGTCAAATTAACTGACAAATAAAGCATTACTAATATGAAGAAAAATCTACTTTTCATTGATTCAAATTAATTTATCAGTTAGAAATGACGAGGAGAAACGATCCCTTGTTTTTTATCAAAAACAAAATCATAACTCAACATAATTTCATGCGTTCCATTATTATAAGTTGCCGTTTTATTTCCAAACGACCAATCTAGAGCATAACCAAATTTTAATTGTGTATTGACATTCAACCCTGCGAGCAAACCAACATCATTTGTTGAGCGATACATTGGTCCCAGCCAATATTTATCATTAAAATAAAACAGGAAGTTTGCATCAAATTGTAGCAAGGTACTTTCAGTGATCTTAACGAATAACGAGGGCTTCAACTTAATTGATTCATCTGTATTTAAATTAAAAGCTCCTCCAAGTAATATATAGTAATTTCTTTCCTCTGATGAGCTTCCATTGACAGAAGTTGCGCTTAATTTATTTTCTAACAGTTTAGGTGAAGAAATTCCAACATAAAAATCGTTGACTGCGTAATGCACGCCAAATCCAAAATTAGCTAAAGGCTTAAAAACAACATCATTTTGAAATATAACATCTCCAGCTTCAACCGTAACAACTTCTGATTGCAGACCTGCCGACATAAAGCGCAGACCACCCTTTAAACCGAATGAGACTATCCCTTCGCCAACTGGCAACCGATAAGCCACATCTAAATCAAGCCCCGTAAATTGAACAGGCCCTTTCGAATCATTCAAAAAAGATAAACCGCCACCTAAGCGTTTAGATTTTAATATAGAATGCAACGTAAGATTCTGAGTTTTTGGTGCTCCGGGGAACTTCAACCAACGATTTCGACTGATTGCTGTTACGGATAGTAATTCTTTGCTTCCTGCAATTGCTGGATTAACCATTAATGGGTTAAAACTATAATGCGTAAATGTAGGTTCCTGCTGCGCCATTGATATAAAATCAAGACATATTAGGCAAATAAATAAAATTATTTTTTTAATCATTTCACATGCATTACACTACTCTCTTTTCACGAATTAACGATCTATGTAGAGGTAGTTTTTTACCACATTATTTTCTCCGTATTCTAAAATATAATAGTAAGTTCCAGCTGGTAGGGCTCTGTTTTTTTCAATTGATGTTCCCAAATGATTGGTGCCATCCCAATCATTTTTATAATCATAAGATTCAAATAGTTTCATGCCCCATTCATTGTAAATAGCTACGTACTTTTGAAGATCATAATCGATCCCTGTAAATACTAAGTAATCATTTACCCCATCATTATTAGGTGAGAAACCTGTAGGAAAAACTAAAATAGTATCACAATTAATAACCTCAACTTGCACTTCATCTGAGTTTTCACAACCATCTGCATTTACAGCAGTAACTGTATAAACGGTTTCATTTTCAATGTAGACTATAAAAGGTACGCCATCTTCAACACCATTGTCCCAAGAATAGTCAAAGGCCTCGTTTTTATTGACTACCATTAGCACAACTTCATTTTCTATACAAATTCGTTGATCCAGCCCCCCGTCAATTTCAGGGAGAACAAGCAAGGTTATAGCAATTGTATCTGAACTTTCACACCCATTTGCATCAACACCTATAAGGATAAATTCATCAGAATTTTCAGGAATGAAGGACGCCCCATTAAGTAGACCGTTATTCCAAGTATAAAGTCCATCAACACCAGCACCATTTCCATTTAAAACCACTTCCTCTTCCGCACAAATTACGAGATCTGATCCTGCATTTATAATTGGTAGTGGGTTTACAACAATTACTACCGTATCTGAATTTTCACATCCATTTTCATCAACTCCAAGAACAATATATGTATTGGAAGAGGTAGCTTCAAAAGCAATGTCATTCACTATTCCATCTTCCCAGGTATAAATGGCATCAGGTCCGGCTCCGCTTGCGGATAAAACCACTTCATCTCCAAAACAGACATCCTGATCATCACCTGCATCCACTGGAGGTAAGCTATATATTTCTATAGTTACTGTATCTGTATTGTCACAGCCAATTGCATCCGTACCCGTAACAATATAGGTGGTTGTTGCAACTGGGATAAATTCTATGTCATCAACAACACCTTCTGTCCAATTATACACACCATCAGCTCCAGCGCCTGTCCCACTTAATATTAGGCCATCTCCATTACAAATTGATTGATCCTCACCCCCATAAATGAGTGGCAATGAATGAACCACAACTAAAACAGAATCTGTATTCTCACAGCCGTTGTCATCAATTCCTTCCAGAAAATAATATTGTGTCAATTCTGGAATAAAGGGTGTTTCATTAATGACACCATCACTCCATGAGTATCCTTCCGGATCTACTAAGCCTTCTGCACTTAGAGTAACCATATCACCATAACAAACACTATCACCTAATCCCGCCTCGATTAAGGGCAAATCATGTACAGTGACAAGCACAGTATCCTTGTTTTCACAATCATTTGCATTTGTTCCAGTAAGTATATATGAATTTGTGACTAGAGGTCCAAAAGCAACATCATTCGTAACGCCTCCACCCCAATTGTAAACCCCATCAATTTCAAGACCTGTGCCTGATAATGTAACTTCGCTTCCTACACATATAGCAAGATCTTCACCGGCGCTAATAATTGGCAATGCGTTCACTGTCACTTCAATTTCGCTTGAATTTTGACATCCCGTTGCATCATTTACACCAGTTAAAGTATAAGTTTCTGTTCCAACTTCTGGAAAGTAGGGATCACCACTTAAAACATCTACTGGGTCCCAAGTATATGTATCAGCATCTCCAATTTCAGAGAATACGACTGCATCTCCATGACATATTTCAATCAAATCAACGTCAGCAACGACTTCAGGTAATTCAAATACTTCTATTTCAACAAAAACCCAACAATCTTCACCTTCGTCACTCGTACCCGTATAAGTAATAACACCAGTGGATCCTGGTATAAACGGCACTCCATTTGTTGCACCACCATCCCAAGAAATATCTCCTCCATTATCCGAAACAGCCTCCAAAGTCAACTCTTCGTCTTCACACAACTCAAGTGTTGATGCAGTTGCTGTAAGTGCATCACATGCCACACTAATATTGACTAAGCCATTTCCACTTCTAATATTTCCTGAAGTTGTTGCGTCCGTTAAGCCATCAATATAAGAAGAGCCGCCGCAACCTCCTGATGAACCCGAACCAGAACCACCGCCATACCAACCTCCACCGCCTCCGGCATTTCTATAATCACCTGTTCCACCACCAAGTCCAAACGAACCTGCACTTACTATTCCAAAGCAACAACCAGCATCACCACCAGCAACCTGAGTCCCTCCAGTTCCTGCAACATTACCTGCACCGAATGCGCCAACTCCACCTATTAATCCTCCACCATATCCTCCAAAACGACTATATACTCCAAAAGAACATCCGCCTCCGCCACCTCCAACAATTATTCGATCAGAGAGACCATATAGACCCGTTCTTACATCAGAACCGCCACCTCCAGCAGCTCCATATTCGCTTCCAGCTTGTCCTCCACCATTAAACCCACCTGCCCCATGGGCACCACCTCCACCTCCGACATATACATTTAGAATTTGACCTGGAATTACCACTAAATCACCTTTTGCGTATCCACCTAATCCTCCTGGGGCGAATTCGTCATAAATGGTAAAAGCTGAACCGCCTTGTGCTCCCCATGCTTCAATCTCAATTAATGTTACCCCAGCTGGAACAGTATATGTTTGCACGGCACCGGTATAAGTAAATGTCTCCGTTTGAGCAATAGATACGTTTGTAAACCCGCATAAAAACGCGAGTACAAACCCAAATGGGTGGAAAACATTTATCGATTTTTTCATAAGGATAAGTAGGAATTGTCCTTTATAAAGTATCGGTAAAAATAGATTATTATTCTCTTTATTAAAAGAGAATTGACCTGAAAATGTTAAAAGTATTGTGTTCCTAACTTAAATCGATTTAAAACAGATAAAAAACATTGAATTAAAGGCTTACTGTTAATAAGAACTTTAAAAATATAAAAGGCTTGAACATATTCTCAATATCTTTGTTTCCGAACGATTGTATCGATTATTAATAATAATGATCTATCAATCATCTGAAAATTACATTTATGCTAAAAATTGGTCTTTTTGGATTAGGACATTTGGGGAAAATTCATGCAAAACTCATTTTAGAGTTAAGCGATTTATACGAATTTGTTGGATTTTTTGATCCAAATGACGAAAATGCTGAGTTTGCCAGTCAAGAAATGGGACTAAAGCGCTTCACCGACATTAAAACATTAATTGATGCGGTAGATGTGATTGACATTGTTACGCCAACCATTTCTCATTTCGAGATTGCATCTGTTGCCATTCGTAACTCAAAACATGTATTTATTGAAAAACCCGTTACTAAAACTAACGAAGAAGCAAAAAAACTACGTTTACTAGCACAAGAAGCAGAGGTGAAAGTGCAAGTAGGCCATGTTGAACGCTTTAATCCAGCATTCAAAAATGCTTTGCCTTATATCAATAACCCCATGTTTATTGAAACGCACCGCTTGGCACAGTATAATCCTCGTGGAACTGATGTTCCTGTGGTGCTTGATTTAATGATTCATGATTTGGACATTATTTTAAGTTCTGTTAAGTCAACCGTGCGACGAATAAGCGCATCAGGGGTTGCTGTAGTGAGTGAAACTCCTGATATTACAAATGCAAGACTTGAATTTGATAATGGTTGCGTTGCTAACCTCACGGCGTCTAGAATATCTTTAAAAAACATGCGTAAATCGCGCTTTTTTCAAAAGGATGCATATATCTCAATTGACTTTTTGACCAAAGAGGCCGAAATCGTTAAAATGACAACCTTAGAAACAGAACCTGATCCATTTGATATCGTATTTGACCTTGGTGAAGGAAAAGCCAAGAAAAAAATTGAAATTTTTAAGCCGGATGTTAAGGCCTCAAATGCCATAAAAGAAGAGCTCGAATCATTCGCTCAATGCATTGAAAATGACACCGTTCCAATCGTCTCAATCGAAGATGGCGAGTACGCTTTAAGCATAGCCTTGCAGATTATGGAAAAATTAAAATTAAACGGAAACTTGATTAAAGAAAATATTTAATGTTTTTTTGCGTTCTGAAAGAAACGTAATTGCGCCGAATGATTAAAAACCTACTTTTTATCACCCTTTTATCAAGCTTTTTAATTGGATGTAAACAAGATGATCTTACACCTTCTTGGCTAGCTATTGATGAATTTACTCTAACTACAAATCTAGAAACTGAAGGATCCAATTCTCATGGAATTACGGATGCATGGATTTTTATGGATGGAAGATCGCTCGGAGTGTTTGAATTGCCATGCAAAATTCCAGTTTTAGATGAAGGTGAACACAACTTTATCATTTTTGCAGGAATTAAAAACAACGGGATTTCCAGTACACGAATTCGCTACCCTTTCTATAATACATATGATGTTACTGGCGTTTTAACGTTGAACGACACTTTGCATTTATCTCCTACAACAACTTATAAGAGTGATGTCACATTTGAGTTTAACGAAGATTTTGAGGATCCTGGGATAGGTTTTGTAAAAGGACCAACATCTGACACAGACATAGTATTTGTTGATGACCCAACAATCGTTAAATATGGTGATAGATGCGGCGGTATATTTTTAACGAATCCCGATTCTGTTTATACTGGAAGTACAATGAGTGTCATGAATCTGCCAAAAGGAGAAGCTGTTTTTTTGGAATTGGATTATAAAAACAATAATTCATTAGCTATGGGTGTCATTGCCAGGTTTCCAGATGGAAGTGTTGATGAACATACAATACTCATCATTATGAATGCTCAGCCAGATGGAGAAGAAGTTTGGAAAAAAATCTACGTTGATTTAAAAGAAGATGTCAGCTTTAACTCAAGCGTGTCTAGTTTCGAAATTTACTTTTTAGCCGTGAAAGATAGTGAACTTGATGAAGGTCGTATTTTTATAGACAATGTTAAAGTAGTCCACAATCAATGACCCAAAAACAACGGACCATACTACTCGTTTTCTTTGATTTTTTAACCGCAGCTATCACGTGGTTATTATTTTATGTCTACCGAATAACTTCTATTGAAAAGGCCGAATTAACGTTTAAAGAAGGGTTCTTTTTAGGAATTATTATCGTTCCGTTTTTTTGGGTGTTTTTATATGCCTTGCAAGGCACTTACCACAATGTATTACGGAATTATCGTTTAAAAACAATTAAATACACCTTATTTGGTACAAGTATTGGCGTAATTATCGTCTTTTTCAGTGTATTGTTGAATGATTTTGAGCACCTCCACCTCTACCAGCAATATTATAAACTATTTTTTGCATTATTCATCCTGCATTTTACGATAACCTTAATTCCAAGGTTCATCATGACAACGATTCATGTTAAACAGATTCACTCTGGTAAATTCGGGTTTAAAACAATCATTATTGGTGGAAGTAGCAAAGCTGTAGAAATTTTAAAAGAAATTAGAGATCTAAAACCTGCATCAGGACATGAATTTGTTGGATTCTTAAATATTAACGGAACCGATTATGACTTAAAGGAGAATTTGCCCTTATTGGGCCATTTAGATGACGTTGAAAGCATTTTAGCAGACAAGAACATAGATGAAGTGATTATTGCCCTTGAAAGCTCTGATCACGAGCGTTTGAAAGGAATCATTACGCAACTTTCAAGTTATGACATTCGGATTAGTATAATGCCTGATGCTTATGACATCCTTTCAGGACAGGTGCACATGAACAGTATCTTTGGTGCATTGCTGCTTACAACTAATTCGAGCCATATGCCAGACTGGCAAATTTCTTCGAAACGTATTTTTGATATTGTGGCCTCTCTTATCGCATTGGTCTTACTCATTCCTGTTTACATCATGTTGGCCATATCGGTTAAACTATCCTCTAAAGGTCCTATCTTTTTCATGCAAGAACGGGTTGGTAAAAATCGAAATCCTTTTAACATCATTAAGTTTAGAACCATGTATGTAGGATCTGAAAAAGATGGTCCGCAACTTTCTAGCAGCAATGATATGCGAATTACCAAAGTTGGTAAATTCTTGCGTAAAACAAGGTTAGATGAATTTCCTCAATTTTGGAATGTCTTGATTGGAGATATGTCTTTGGTTGGTCCAAGACCAGAAAGGCAACATTATATTGATGAAATTTCGAAACACGATCCACAGTATCTGTATTTGCATAAAGTAAGACCGGGAATTACCTCATGGGGACAAGTTAAATTTGGTTATGCAGAAAACGTTGAACAAATGGTGCAACGCATGAAGTATGACTTGCTTTATATCCGAAACATGTCACTTGCACTAGATTTGAAAATCATGTTTTATACGATTGCTATTATCTTTAAGGGAAAAGGGAAATAGTGGCCAGCCGCTTCCATTTTGTTTTATTAAATAGTGGTATCTTGTTCTCAATTCTACTCAAAAAATAATATTAAGAATTGAGATATGACGATAAAATTTTTGATCCCATTAATTGGAATAATTTTCGGTCAAACGATTTTTGCACAGTCTTTCCCTAAAGTGATAGAGAATTTGGAGCCTGCAACGGCCTATTTATCGCCCAATACAACCTTAAATGCTTGGTATCGCATTTATGCGGTGGATAGCGTTCAAAATCCCATCTGTCCATCAGATGAGAATAAACCCTTATATCTATCAGATCTTTCTGGAGACTTTTATGGTAATCAATCCCTGACGAAACTAGTCCAACAAAAGTTTGATTCTTCCATTGTTGATAAGCCAAGCTCATTTCAATTATTTATTGATACTACGCAAAATTTGAGCATTAAGAAAAGGTGGATGTGGGGTCGTTTCCAGTATAATGGAAAGATATTATTTGAAAAACCGGAAAACGAACGAAGTGTGAGCGACACCTTGGTAAATAATGTTCATGCGTATCCAGTGTTTATTACGAATTTAAATAGTGAGGATTCTCTTTTGCTTTCTGCTCAAGACGGCAGCGCATATATTACTTGTGAGGCAAAAAACGAAAACGGAGAATGGCAAGCAATTGAACAATGGCGAAATAGTTCATGTGGCAATAGTTATCACTACTATTTGGTCCCTCCAATGCACACAGCCTTCACGAAAATGGTGGTTTTTCAAGGAGAATTTAAAACTGTAGGTCGATTAGTAATTAGAGCGAACCGATCAACCATTTATTCTAATGAATTTAATGTATCTGTGAATCACAGTCAGTTTTTAACTGAAGATGAAACAACAGATTAACAAAGGCTATGGCTATTAAACTCCTATTTGCCTTTCTTCTATTCAGTTCTATCAGCTTTGGCCATCTCCATATTGATGGAATTTATAAAGGAGAAAATCTATACGTCCAAAATCCAATTTCAGAGAAAGGAAATACCTTTTGTACTGATAGTGTTTATGTTAATGGAGCGAAACTTGAAATTAGCATTCAACTGTCCGTAATTGAAATTCCATTGGATAGGTTAGGACTTGAAAAAAATGATTCACTGAATATAGTTATTTACCATAAAAAGGATTGTAATCCTATATTATTACATGTTTTTAAGTCTATTACTATTCCGATCAAGGTTCGCTCCCTAGAAGTTAATTCTACAGGATTAATGACCTGGGAAACTATGATTGAGGCGCCCTGTTATTTAATCGTGCAACAATACAAATGGAATCGTTGGATTAATTTGGATACGATACAAACAGATAAAGAAGCTGTTTTCGAAGCCTATTCATATCAAGTCGAATTGCATAGTAGAAGTAACAAGTTTAGAATTCAAGGACTAGGTTATGGATCTTTTAAACATACGACACATTCAATTGAAACCAAGTCTTTAGAATCAAAAGTTTCTTTCATCATAGACAAGTCTAATCACGTGCTTAATTTTGACGCGATAACATGTTATGAATTATATGACATGACTGGAGAACTGGTCACGATAGGTAAAGACAAATCAGTATCCTTAAGCAAATTTAAGGATAGAAAATATGTTTTATGTTACGACAATTCGACAACAATCATTAAATTGAAATGGAATAAGAAAAACTGATGATTAAACTGATCCGCTTTACGAATATTTTGCCACTTTCGCTTTTTGTGCTTGCTGTTTTTTGGAAGTTTTGGAGGCATGCCGATATTGGTCTCTATACATTAGGAACAGCCCTTCTCGTAGTAAATCTTATTGTTAATTTATTCTTGGCGCAGTCCTTAAAGGAAAAACAAAAAAATGGCGAGATTCATGTTTTCTACAATCGGAATACGGGGCCTCTATATCTTCGGTGGGCAATAATAGCCTTAGGTGCCGGAATCTTGTATTTTATGGTTTTCGATTCAGCAGATGCAGGTGGATGGTTTTGGTTGACATTTTTGGCAACTAGAGGGATTGAACATTTTATAAAAATCAATAATTGGGATGTTATCATTGAAAAAAATGCGGTATATGAAAAAAGTTTTTGGATGAAATCGATCCTCATTTCTGAGATTACTAACGTGCATATTAATAACCAAGCCCAATTAGAAATCACTACTGAAAAAGGCATGACACTTTTTAAATTGGAATCAGGGGTCTCTGTAAATGTGCGTGACAAAATTGAAGCAATGCAGGCAAAAAAACAATCCTTCTATGCATAAAGTATTACCGCTTGTTTTATATGCATTGATCTTGTTGACATTTAGTTCATGCAAGGACACAGACAATCGATTAATTAGCAAAGATCCAATGGTATTGGCCTTTTTCACCGTTGAAGAAGCGAAAGAACTGCAACTGATTCATGATTTTTTTATTGACCAAATTTGCCCAACTGGAGATGAAAACAATGCAAACGGTGCAAGTTGCCTCACTCAGTTTATGCAGGACAATAAAATTGCAGCAACAACCACGGGCGCAATTGACATTCCAATTGAACATACCCAAAAAGTTGAATTCCTAAAACAACTCAGCCCTGCCCTTTTTAACAAAATTTGGACAGAGCATTATGAATTTGGATATTTAGAGCATGATAACGAGAAGACGTATATGCATTTTTTATATGAACTTGGCTATTACAACGATCTCATTAAAGAGTATAGTGAGGAATGCATGTCTCGCGGCGGTGTTAATGGATTCGCATCAAGTTTGATTCTGAATCAACCAGATGAATTTGATATGACCGATTGTAAACAGCGGCTGTTAATTGCCATCCACTATTTTACATGGGACTATAATAACCATATTTCAGAAAAAGTTTACGGCGAGATTTAGATTGTTACATCACTGCATGAATAGAACGCTGCTATATTATGCAGCAATTCTCTGCAATCGGCTAATTCATTCTATGCTGATTCCAAACATCCAATAAGCGGTCGCTTTCTTGCAAAAACTGATCGTAAACGTGAAACGTTTCAGGTGATTCGCCATTTTTTTGAACGGTGTTTCTATACACCTCCATAATCAATTGAAAAATATTGGAGTTCACCAATGCAACTGACATTTCTGGATTCGGTTTAAACGAGTCGTAAACATTCTTAATTCGCTTTGCTTTTCGTTTTTCAGAGGTACTTAAATTTTCTTTGGACATTAATTCTGAAAAACTAGGAAGCAAAGTACGTGACATGACAACAAATCGTTGTATCACGTGCACGGCTTTTATTCTTTCGTTGATTGTCATAATAATTCCTTTCTATTATATACGTAAGAATCGGGCTTTTGGTTTGTCAAAGTCTACCAATTCTATACAATAATATGCAGAAATTATGCCGTTTTTTCTAGCAAGGCTCTAAACGCCTAAAAAACAGTGATTATTTTAGAATTGTGACGGTTCCTTCATCCTTATGTCGCTTGTCTGACATAGTTTCTAGAAATTCGATTTGCCAAACATAGGTTCCATCTTGCACCATTCCACCATCTCCATAAGCGCCATTCCATCCTGCAGCAGGATTAAACGATTCAAATACCTTCTCACCCCAACGATTGTAAATAATCATGTGGAAATCATAGATATCAATTCCACTTGTAAATACAGGTTGGAACGTTTCGTTAAAATCGTCTCCATCTGGCGTAAACGTATTTGGAATAAAATAAAGAATAACATCATTCACCACAACTTGAACATAAGTAGAATCGTAACAAACAGGATCCGAACCATAAGCCCAAAGCCATACATTATATGTAGCTGGAACTTGCGGGTAAATATGCGTTGGATTAATGTCGTTTGAAGTAGGACTACTATCATCAAAATCCCATAAGTAAGTACTAGCATCAATCGACTGATTCGTAAATTGGAATTTAGTATCGTATAAATCAGTCACATATTTATCAACTGTAAAATCTGCAACTGGCGGTTGAACCAATTCAATATAATCATAGTAAGTGATACTTGCAGAACAGCCGTCAGAAGATTCTACTGTTAAGGTAACATCAAAAATTCCAGCTGAATAATTATGCGAAACTAAATCACAAGCATCTCCTGTGGAACCATCACCGAAATCCCAATGACAATTTACCCCAGTTGGCGTAGACGTATTGTGAAATGTAACAGCTTGTGGTGCACAAATTTGATAATCATCAATACTAAAGGAAACAACCGGAGTTGGGTGTATTGTTACTTCAAAAGTTGTTGGTGCACCCACACAGCCTGAAGCAGTGGTAGCAAATACCTCCACTATTACTGTAACTGTCGCTCCTGATAAGTTAAGGCCTGCAAAAGTTGGAATATTTCCAGCTCCAGCCAGACCGAATCCAACATTAGTTCCTGTTACATTCGTCCATGTATAAGTTGGTGCTACGCCACTTGCAGAAAAAGCAGGGATCGTTAAAGGCAATCCATTACATACATCTTCATCAGCCATAGGATCCATTACAGGTAAAGCTTCAATGGTAATATCTGTTGTATGAACATCATCTCCACATTCTACCGATACAATTGTACTAGTGACTGTGTATGTTCCAGGAGTACTTGCTGCAATATCAACTTCGCCCGTTATGGGATCAATAACTAAACCTGCTGTGGATGTAAACGTACCTGGCGTTCCGTCATCAACTCCATCACCGTCTACGTCAAAAGATGGCAGTTGGTTGGGTTCATCATGACAATATGTAATTGCTGAATATTCAAAATCAGCACTTGAAACTGACAATATTGTAATATCGAATGTTTGAACATCTCCACCACAACCTATATCAACAATAGTATTGGTAATTGTGTAGGTTCCAGTAACACTTGCGTCTAAATCTATTTCACCCGTAACAGGATCAATAACTAAACCAGCTGGTGCAGCAGTAAAGTCTCCAGCACCACCTTCTTCTACTCCATCTCCATCAACATCAAAATTCGGGAATGGATCAACTCCGCCAGAACAAAAGATAGAAGGATCGTATTCAAATGTAGCGTCTACGCCATCAATAATTTCAACGGTTACAGTTATATCTGCAAAACATCCGCCTGGTGAATAAGTAACGTCATATACGCCAACATCAGAAGCAGCAGGGTCAATTTCACCTGTAACAGGATCTAATACTAATCCTGCTGGCGTTGCTGTAAAGCCACCTGTAATTGCACCGCCCATAACAGGTGGTTCAATTGGATCTCCTGTACATAAAAAAAGGTTTGCATAATCAAATCCAGTTCCATCAATTCCACCAACTGAAAGTTGAATGTTATCAATTAAAATTGTTGCACCACTATCGCCTCCGCCAATAAAACCACCTTCAAAACCAATTGTATGTGATGTTGCTGTAGCAGTGAAAGTAAGGCAAGCGTTTAACCATCCTGGAGCTGGTGCTAATACATTCCCCGAAGTCATTACTGGGAGTCCGCTTACAAATACTAACCACTCGGCTGCATTTGTAGGACAATATCCAGACAAACAACTTCCAAAATTCGATTCTTCATATGTAATTGTATACGTTTCTCCAATGGTAAAACCAACAACTGTTTGCTGAAAACGTTCTGTATATCCTCCTATTTCACAATAAGACTCTACAAACATTCCACCGTCTGATGAAAGTGTGGCCGCTTCAGTAAACGTAAAACCTACAATGCCAGGTGGAACGGTTAACATATCTGTAGATCCAGAAACCATTGTCCAACTGATTGGTGCCAATGCTAATCCTCCTGGTCCTTCGCAACTTCCGTTTGTAAATGCTTGTCCGCTTGCTGTATTTGAAAAAAGACCTGAAAGCACTACTAACAGTGCAAGCGTCCAATTTTTTAATTTTACTAAATTCTTCATCTAAATGTTCTTATTGGGTTAAGCGTATTATTAAACAACCTCAAAATTAGCGGCTTACTAGAACTTAAACGTTTAGAATATGCAAAGGATGCCTTTTTGCATGGATATCTTTTATCCATTATCGTCATTTTCAAGCTATCCGTCTAATCAAACTTGGTATAGGTCGATAAATCATTGCTTTTGGAACACTACTGCAATGTGAGGTGAAAACTATTTGATGTAAGATGTTAGATTCTGGACTAAATACTATACTTGCCTAACATTTATAACTACTGCCTATTTCCTAATGTCTTTAAACTAATTTTTCTTGAAAAAGGATTTAACCCTTGACCAAAGTCTGTTTTGTGGTGTTTCGTTCGTTGGATTTGATTTTGGAGGAAAAGCTTTTTTGTGTAATTCTTTATAATTATGTGTTACCAAGATTACTGCAACCTGTGCCTTATAACGCGCTCCTTTTTCTGGGTTAATTTGATAAATAAAGTTTGCAAAACCATCAATTTGAGCCAAAACATTACCTGGGCGATTCCATTGTTTACCTTCAATTCCATCTTTTTCGATTTGGAATAGCAAGGCACGAAAACGTTTCAACGTTTTTTTAGAGACATTTGGCTTTTCATTCACTACAACACCGGTCACTTCTTGACGTGCTCCTTTTTTCATGACGCGCAACTTATCAGGATGTAATCTGAAATTTTCATCCTTTACGATTAAACGGGAATATTTAAGCACTTTTGTTACGACTGAATGATCGGGATATTCGGTAGATGAGAAGGTTAAATCATCTACATAACGCGTGTAGCTCAAATTATATTTCTTTGCTAAACCGGTTAAACGAAAATCAAGTCTTCGGCATAATATGTTAGTAATTGCAGGACTGCATGGCGATCCTTGTGGTAAAAAACGTTCTCCTTTTTGGGCAAAATAATCTTCTCCTAAAAGATCAATGTCAACAATTTTCGGTTCAGAACAGAGCAAAGCAAAAATCACTGCAACTTGATGCGAATAGCCTAATGACAGAAATACGCCCTTAATTCTGTTATAGGTAATGGATGGGAAAAAATTCTTTACGTCTTGATTGATCACCACGGCCTTTGCAACATGTGGTTCAGCATTCGTTTTGATCGATTTACCTGTCACACATCCATGCGCACTCTCATGTACTTTTACTTTATTTAAAACTTCCTCTAAAATCCAAGTTTGCGCTTGTTTTAAGCGTGGCATTGGAGCGGAAATAAGTCGATATCCCCCACTCTTTTTTGGGACTTTGAAGCGTTTATAGTGACTAATCTTCGAATTTTTACGCGAATATGTTAAAAAACGAAGTTCTCCAACACTTACACCCATATTCTTAGCCAGTTCTGCTGCCGTTTGAATAACTGGTAAACCTTGTGATTTTAATCGCTCGACTAGGGAGAGTTTTTGATTCAATTGATGCGAATATTGATCGCCCAAATAAATAATATCCGACTTTTTAGATTCTTGCCATTTTGCGGCTTTCTCTTGTCGGACTTTCTCGCGTTTTTCTTTGGTTTCTTTCTGCCTTTGTTTGGATGCTAATTTGCGTTCTTTATGCTTTTGCGCAATAAATACTTCGGGATTATCAAGAATGTTTTTATCGCGTAATTTCTCTTGAATTTTTTTTGACAATTCACCTTCATCCTTAAAAAATTTAGTTACTGCTCCGAAATCAACATTTTCATCACTCCAAAATCCAAGGCGTTTCATCTCAGAAAGAATGAATTCATTCTTTGATGACTCCTTTATTTTATCATAAATAGCTTGTCTTCTTTCTTTCGAATCTGTCATGGTGAAAAAAAAAGGCAGCAATAAGACGTATTTTCAGTTCCCTTCGTACGTTTCTAAAGACTGAATTGAACAACTCCAATGAAATAGACACTAGGGTGCTATTTCACTTCGTAGAAGTATAACCGGAAATAGCACCCTAGTGTCTATTTCATAAGTTAAGTTCAGGTCAGTGATGCGTTCGGTGTCTGTATGCTAGATTGGCGATCCACCAACCGAATTGCAAGGTTTTTGTCTTATTACTGCCAGTTACAAATATATTATTTAATTCTTATCAAATTCAATCCTAAGTGCTAACATGTGCACACAAGGACCTTTTGTCATTTTATCTCTATAATAATCATGGCAAGTACATTTGCCGTCTATAATTTTTAAATCGCTGTCAATGCTCAAAATCGGCCTAAATTGATTACTCACCAATCCTTTCACCTCACTTTTCCCACCTTGATCGTGATGCATTAATTCAGATACGCCACCATTTTCTGATAGTTGAAAAGCTTCTTTGTCTAATTCGCTAGAAAAACGCAAAGATTCTATGTCAATACCGTCTTTTTTCAATTCTCTAATGCGATAGACTTGGTTTTTTAGGTCGTAAATCACCTTTCCCGCTTGTGTAAATGTGGAAAGTGCATTGTTGACCGTATTTAAGTCCAAACTTAAGCTCTGAGCTAAATCTGCTCCAGATTTAAACCAATCTTCCCGCAATTTTAAATAAATGGTTTGCATGGTTTGTGCATCCACCATTCCGCGCGGTGCTAACAAATCCAATTGACTTGAACTGGTCCAATCATTCGCTGTCCACCCGGAAAGACCGAGAGTAAAATACATTTCATTTGTCAGATGCGCGGTGTAAAACGAAGGCATTCCACGTCCTAATAAATGCACTGTGAATTTATCGGTAATTGGCAGCAGTCGTTCGAGTAATAGAATTCTTCTGCGTCCCCAAACACGAATTTCTTCGGTCTTATTTCCTTTATAAATGGATCGTTTACAAACAACTTCTATATTCCATGGTTCAAAAATGGCTACAATTGGTTCACCAGGTTTTAAAACATATTTTATTGAGCGTGGCCCCGTTCGTTCTTTATTCCGCTTTAAAACGGAGATAAAATTGGCGATATCCATTGCCTCCAAGTCGAACGAAACCTTTTTACTCGTCATTGCCGAACTCACTTGTAAAAATCCCCTTACCCAACTATCTGGTAAATCAATTTTTACTTCTTTATAACTTTCCTCACCTGTTGTTTTCACATCAAAGCCGGCGGGATCAATTCTAAAATCAGTCTCTTTATAAGTTCTTATTTTCTGAAATTCTTGATAGAGGTGCTCCGAATAATCGACATTTGTGGTACCACACTCAAATTCGCTAATTCCACTAAACACATCATATCCGCATGAAAGTTTGCCATAAACGGACTCATCTTGGCTAAAACATTCAAAAAATACTTGGTCTGGGTGAACTGTAATTACCGGGTCAAGCACTAACCAAGCAGCATAATCCCGTTTATATAAATAGTTAAAATAATTTCGTTGCGCTTTATAGTAAGGACCTGTAATTTTTTCGCGTTGGCCTTTTAATCCATTCAGTTGATTACGCAAATCAGCAATTTCATTATCCAGCGCAGCTTTATCAGTTCCCACATTCATCAACCAAACCTCTTCTTGCTTTTTTAGCCAAGCCAAATATTCTGTATTGTCTTTTGGTTTAAAATTAAAATCTGCCACCACCACATCATGCAAAGCAGAAATTGCCTCACGAAATGGAATTTTCTTATCCAATACACCTACAAAGAACGTTGGTTCACGCAAGACATCTGGCGAAAATTTAACCGCAGTTGCACTTGAAGAATTCTTCACGCTACTCGCTCCACCGTATTTATAATTAAACTCCATTATATCTCTTTTACGGTTATCGGGATTTGAATGTGTGGGTGCACCTCAGCAACAGTTAAGAGCAAATCAATGCAATGACTTTGATCTATCCGCGTTTCAGTAGTTAAAATTCCATTTACAAGATCTACAATCATATTTGCCACCACCTCACTTTTAATTGTTTCTTGCTCTAAAAAGGCGAATACACGTGTTTTTGTTGCGCGATTTTCATTAATATTAAAAAGAATCGACTTAAAGAAACCTTTCAATTGAAGAATAACTTCCGGTTTATCTTTTGCGTAATTATCAAGGTAATTTGTTGCGAAAAACTGCATTCCTTTTGAAGGATGTTCCTGTAGCTTTAATAAAAGATCCAATCCTTTATTTTCCGTAAAATGTGTGAGCACTAATCTTTTACCAAATGCCTGAACTTCTGGTTTTATATGATCGCAGATATATAATAGTAGGTCAATAGTCCAT
This sequence comes from Crocinitomix sp., assembly GCA_013138735.1. GTDB lineage: Bacteria > Bacteroidota > Bacteroidia > Flavobacteriales_D > Crocinitomicaceae > Crocinitomix. The sequence continues at coordinate 78,153 of WTCE01000070.1, forward strand.
TTTTCAGGTTGGATTTCATTTTCAAAATAGGTGAAACTCCAATCAAAAACATCTTTCCATTCACTGTGAAAAATATGCAAAGCAATTTCTAATTCGTTGTTAATTCGAACTTTATTCTGCTCAAAATAGACGGGAAGAAAATCACGTACTTCACGCACATCACTTTTTGCCAAGCGCACCAATTGCGCCATGGTAAAGTTTGGAATTTGAATGAATTTCCTAAAAAGTGGCGTCCCTAAAAGTTGTGCGAAATTATATTTTGCCAATATGAGCTCAATCACTGCATCCAGTTCTATTGATTTCAGTTGAGCCTGATACTGCTCGGTTAACAATTCATAAATGGTTTCATGCAAACCATCATAAGTTTCTGGTTCTAAAAGCGTTTGCATGGATTCTTTAAAAATCGCTTTTTTAAACGCATTATCCAATTCAATCAATCTTGCCATTGCTGGTTGGATGGCTGCACGAACCTCTTGATATTCAGAAAAATAATACTTCCCTATTTGGTGACTATTTCCTGTGAGATAATCATTGGGGAAATGACCTAAAATTTCAATTCCTAATTTTCGTAAATCTGCATTTTCTGATTCAATATAGTTCTGAACTCTTTCTTTAAAAATGGCATAAATCCAAGTCGGTTCTTTTTTACAGAGATTCGCAGCAATGATAATAATTTCAGGACGTTCATCACGTACCAGATTTAAAATATCATCCATAGTGACATTATACAAAAGTTGTGTAAAATTTGGATTCCCAAAAAGATAGCCAACAGCAATTAAATATTCTGGTGTATAGGAACTTTTAACCGCAAATAAAGCTTGAATTTTATCCAATTCAATTTGATGCGGATAGGCGACTTTTTCTTTATAAACAGTTTGTAAAAAATGAAGTGTAGCCAAATTTCCAGAAAGCAAAAGCGCAATTATAAAATTAGTATCACCTAAATACGCCGACTCATATTTTTCAAGCCAAACCTTAGCCAGTTTCGCTGCAACCTCATTTGTTGCTTCAAATAAGGCCAAAACAAGATCAGCTGGAGCTTGTTCGTCCTTATACTTCTCTTCTAAATAAGCGATTAGGAAATTAACAACCTCAGAATCCGCATTCCCAACCAATTGATTCATTAATTTTCCATTCGCTTGATCCAAAAATTCGGAATTTGCTTTCAAAATACGGAATGAAAAAGCTGTTGCTTCCTCACTTTTAGAATGCGCAAGAATCGTCAGCACCTCCTGTGGATGTTTATCCCATTCAGCTGCCAAAATCTCTTCTCTACCCAAGTCTTTCAAGGCGATTACTTCGCCATCATAATACCATTTTGTTTTCGTTCTTTTTAATCTTTCACCTGCCCCAAACAAGATATACATTAAAGCTGAAAACTTATTATATCTTGGAAACTGCCGTTTTATTAGCAAATAATTTTGGGTAGTATAATTGTAATCATAAAAATGCTTCGTAACTGAAACTGCCTGATCCTTTTCATTATCTAGCAAACACAAAAATTGTGTTGCAATAGAAATGTACTGCTTTGCGCTTTCTTGACTTAAACGCCTAATGTATTTATAAATATTATGTATAAAATATAGCTGTGTGTTTTTACCAAAAGCAATGGATGGATTCTTCTTTTTCATCTCATCACTTGCCAAGATCCATTGATCATTATCACGCGTATAGGTTTGATTATGTCCTGGATAGCTTACTCCGATTTTCTTAGCGATTAAGGCGAAAAATTCGAGATCATCTAATAATTCTGCTGTTCTAAAAATATAACGTATCGACTTGAATGTATTGACCTTTAAAGCACAATTATTCACAAACTCGAAGAGCGGTTTCCGCAAATTAGGTTGTTCAGAAGAGATGAGATATAAATAATAAAGCGTCATGGGGTTCACTCCATCCGCCTGCATATAATACATGGCCAATGCCCCTAAAAAAGCATCCGGATTATTGAGTTGCCCCGCTATTTCACTTGGCAATTTTTGTTTTACGGTACGAACAATTTCGGTATGATAATTATTCGCTTTAAATTTCAAGAGGTAGGCCGCTGCAATTCGCCCAACCTTATTCTCTAATCCAAATTCAGCATAAACGGAATAAACATTTTTGACAGCAGAATTATCGTCAAAAAGCGCCAGTGTTTTAATAGCTGCATACCCTTCAAATTCATCCTTAGATAGCACAAAGGGATGAATAAGCGGAGCCGCTTCTTTCAAATTAAGAATACCTGCACGCAGAATTACTTTTGAAATTTTCCAATTACGAGTATACGAGCCTGCAGCACCTTCCTTTAAATAGCGTAATATCGTTTCGTCCCTTGCCGTATTTTCACGCGGTTCAAGAATTTTAGATTGTTCCGTTGGCTTTACTTCCTCACCCGATTCAGAATAGCCTTTTTTAACTTTGCTATTGACTAATTTATCAAAGACTTTAAGCGCCTCATCATATCCTACAGGGAAAATCGTTTTTGTTCCATCACGGAGGACACTTTCGCGTCTTCCATATCTAAAATTAACAACAAATAAATCATTTCCAGTTTCACACAAATCTACTTCATAGATTTTATCAGAATTCCCTTCTTTGAAATAGAGTATTTTTTGTTGTATACGTTTCAAAACAATGCGATTTTATTGCTTTTAAATATACTACTAATCTTGAATTGTTCGATTCAAAAAAATGAAATTATTAAACTTCCTTTTTCGAAATCCAACAAATTGCATGTTTTGAAGAAGATTGATCGATTTTACACAACCAACAAAAACAGCAAAATCGAGTAGGAAGATAGAGGTTATTCCCCTATCTGTCCTCTCACACCACCGTACGTACGGATCCGTATACGGCGGTTCATTAAGTTAATAATTGTTTTGAGTACATTTCCATAAGGCTAATGTATCCTTTCTCTTTAAGACGTTTATTGGTAATTGTTCGGGTAAGAATAAAGCTGTGAACAATGCGCCAACCACCTTTTCGGGTATTAGCCCATTCATAGGCTTTACG
>WTCE01000149.1 GCA_013138735.1 Crocinitomix sp.
ATCTAAAGAGAATGGCGCCATGTCTCTAAATCAACTTTCAGTACAAAAAGAACCGTCAGTCGTATCTTGCTGACACAAATTTATGACGAATTTTGCGTATTATTGATAACCAAAATGATTTTGTCCGGTTTTTATAGGGGGCTAGACCACAATACTAAATGGTAATATGATTACAACTTGTAATCGTTTCCGAGATAACGGTAAAAATTACGCTTGCACTTATAAAAATCAGTTGTTTAAAAAAGAATCATCTTTTCAAAAAAAAATACTTCATCCACTTTCTGACCAAATGCGCTTTGAACAGTATAATCAGTTTTGTTTGAACCCCTCTTCACTATTAAACAAAGAAGACCCCACGATCCAAATTGAGTATTACGATTAAATCGAGAATATTCAAGGAAGAGATAGAAAATGAAACCGCCATTTTCATAATTGATAATTGAAAAAACCACTTTCCCTCAACCAAACGGCCTTTTCACTCATTCTAGCCCTTCGAAAGCCCTAAAACAGCCATATTCTCCGTTTATTGGAGTATGAAACCTGAATATTTCGCAATTCCAAAACCATGTTCGGCAGATTGGAATAAAATGACACCAACTGAACAAGGAGCCTTTTGCACACAATGCAATAAAGAAGTTATAGATCTATACCCTGTTCCTTCTGACCAGATTAAAAAAACGATTGCTGCTAAAAACAATCCTTGCATTAGAATTCTACAAAGTCAAATTGACGAGATGAATTTTACAGAATGGTTCAGGTCGCTCAATTTGGTGAAACAATTGCGCTATCTCTTTTTATTCACACTTTTACTCGTATTTCAGCAAAAAAGTCACGCTCAGGAAAGTGATACGACTTTCATCCCCTATTCAAATGAGTATTTGGATGAATTAGCTCTAAAAACGGAGGAAAAAGAAACTGCAATTTTGGAAGAACAAATTGACTCGAATGCAACAGCAATTTCACCCCCCTTTGGGATTCCCATTTGGGAAGGTCTCGAACTACCAATAGGTGTTAATGACGGTTGGATGGGGACTTATCCTGGAACCCCGATTGACCCATGGGATGGATTAGAACTTTATGAATTTGCCATAGTAGGTGGAGGCATGTATTTCGAAATGCCACTAGAGACACCAATTTTAAATCAAATAATTCTTGATCAAAATGTTTATAAATTTAAAATTATTGAGAATCAATTACACTTCAATTATCAATCCTTTAAACATCAAAAAGTACGGATTAAAATCACAAAGGAAAATGGTGAAGTCGTATATTTCACACCAATCGAGCTAGGTTTAGGTGAAAATGCAATTATCTATTCTTTAGAAAAATTCGAATTGGGACATTATACGATAACACTTGAAACTGATTCAGAATCACAATCCACCGATATAATTTACCTTTAATTCCAACTATTCTAAAAGGTATGTTTATTTAGAATAGATGACAGCGTTTTTCTCTATACCAAAACCATGTTCCGAAAATTGGAATGAAATGGATGCGACTACTCAAGGCGCCTTCTGCTCAAAATGCACAAAAGAAGTTATTGATTGCACGACCATCAAAACTGGTGAAATAAAGGCTGCTTTAACGACTAAAGCGGATCCCTGTGTACGGATTTTTTCGGATCAAATTGACGAAATGAACTTTTTAGAATGGTTCAAATCATTGAGGCTAAAAATACAATTGAAATATTCGTTCTTATTTGCTTTTTTGATTGTGTTTAATAACAATACTAAGGCGCAAGATACAATAAATGCTCCCTCAGTTAATCTGGCTCCATATCCCTCAAAAAATGATTCGTGCCATCAGGTTTATTCCTATGATCCGATCGTAGTTGAAGATCCGCTTGTTGCTTTAGACGCTTTAGATTCCTTAGCCAATTCAGAAACAGAAGGAATCCTAATCGACAGCACTTTGCAAACCGCTGATAGTTCAGCTGTTTTAAAAGTTGAAACGAACGTAGCGGAACAACTCGGAACCTCCATTGAATATGAGGAAATGTGGATTGGAGATATCGCCTACGAGCCAGAATTCATTGGAGACATTGGCTGTACACCAACTACGGGATTTGTCGTTTTCGGCAACTGGATCGTGGAAGAACCTTTAGCGCCAACTTCTCCATTTTTGCAAAACAACTCCGAACCATTTGAACTCATTACAAATTCGAACGATTTAGCATTAAACAATAGTCGCTTTTCATTTTATATTGAAGGAGATTCACTTCGTTTTATGTCTTACGCAGTTGAATCTGAACGCATCCGAATTAAAATTGCAAAAAAAGGAGAAATAACCCCGTTTTACTTTAAGCCCATTCAACTTGGACGGGGCAAAAACGAGATCATTTTCCCCTTGGACGATTTTGACAATGGCGCGTATATCGTTACCGTTGAAGGCGAACAAAGTTCTAAAGCAATAGAGTTGATTTATTGGTGAGAAAAGTACTTAGATCGCTTCGCTATTAGATTTTGAATCCTGCGGCACTCATACTTTCACAAATAGCATTGCAAGCGCAGGATTACAAATCCGGCGAAGCACTAGTGCAGAGGATCTTCACAGCACAACAAACTGAGTTATGAGTACTAAAGACTAACGACTTGAGACTTGAGACTTGAGACTTGAGACTTGAGAGTAAAAGCTAAATGAACCAATTTCATCTGTAAGTGTACCGAAAGAAAAACAAGTCAATTATGAGAGTTAATATACCAAATCCTTGCAGTGAAAATTGGGCTGAAATGTCGACGACACAACGCGGAGCTTTTTGCCAGAAATGTGCTGTTGATGTGATTGATTTCAGTAAAAAAAATGCACAAGAGGTTAAAGAAACTTTAAAAGCCAATATTGGTAAACACATGTGTGGTCGATTTTCAACAACTCAATTAACAGACTTGTCGCATGCCTATCAAGTTTGGGAGAATCAATCCGCCAGAACATTTCAGAGTAAATTTTTATGGGCTTGTATGATTGCATTTGGCTTGACATTGTTTACGGGCTGCGAAAATTCCATAGCGCAAGATCACGCAATTAACTCCTTTAATTCACATCAAATTAATTTAGCAATTGACGATTCTACTAAAACAGATTCGACTATAACAACTTCATATATTGATCGCACTATCAACGGGCAAGTTGAATATACTGACTTTGTGAAAGGAGATATTGATATTAGCGAACCTGAACTTGAAATAAAGATTTTAGGTGAATTTGTTTCAGAAAATGACGAAATTGATGAAGTAATAGAACCTATGGTTTGTGATACAATAACTGAAGATAGCACGGTAAAAACACCTCCGAGTCCTCTAGTTATTCAACCAGATAAAGTTAGACACGTTATGGGGAAAATTGCACCACCTCCCCGTTTCAATGATTATTTAGCCGATACCGTGAAAGTTGAGACTATTCCTGAAAGTATTGAAACTGCCACAATCAACGCATTGGTCTATCCGAACCCAACGACAGGTGTTGCAAAATTGAAAGTTAACGTAACAGAAGCTGAATATTACACCATAGAATTATACAGCTTTCAAGGTGAAAAAATAAACACGATTTTTACTGGTGTAATTGAAAACAATCAACGAACTTTTGAGATCGATTTATCCAACTATCCCTCAGGAACCTATCTGGTAAAAATCACCTCAAATTATGTTGCGCATGTTTTAAAGATCATTAAAGTGAATTAAATCCTATCCTTTTTCGTTTATTTGCGTATTAGAATTTAAGGCTAATATTGAATTAAACTGTTGTGATACTTTTACCGAAACAGAATACACCTAGATGGATCATTTTTGGAGTTGATATCTTCATTAGTGTTCTCGCATTGTTGGTGGCTTATTTAATTCGATTTGATTCCACCGATTTACCTTTAGATGAAGAGTTAGCCATCTTCAAACTAGGGCTTCCAGTCTACATTATTATCCGCGGTATTTGTTTTTATATTTTCAAAACCTATAGAGGCATTGTTAGACATACCAGTACTGAGGACATCAAAAAAATTGCTTTGGGCGTAACCATGGGTACTTTTGCCATGATCGCTGTATCTGCCGTTAAGTATATTTGGTATGATAGTCACTTTTTGTTTCCGTCCTCTATTATAATGGCAGAATATTTTGTCTGCATCTTCTTTTTATTGGTTTCTCGCTTCGCCATTAAGTTAATCTACATGGAAGGGATAAAGCGGACAAAGGAAATGATTCCAACTGTGATTTATGGCGCTGGAATTTACGGTGTAATCACCAAGCACACCATTGAAAAAGAATCTGGCTTAGATGGTAAAATCATTTGTTTTGTAGATGACAATAAAAAACAATTAGGCAAAACATTAGAAGGACTTAAGATTTTTCACACCTCAACATTGGAGCATATCATTAAAAAAGAAGGAGTTAAGAAATTAATTGTCGCCATAAAAAATCCAGACAAAGCAAAAAAGCGAACGGTAATTGACATGTGTTTAACGCATAATGTAGAGATCTTGAACGTTCCTTCACCTACCAAATGGATTAATGGCGAGTTCACTTCAAATCAGATACAAAAAGTACACATTGAAGATTTGCTGGGCCGTGAATCCATTAAACTTGATCCTGAAAGATTGTCAGACGAGTTTAATCATAAAACGATTTTGGTAACTGGTGCTGCGGGAAGCATAGGAAGTGAAATTGTGCGACAATTGGTTCAATACGCACCAGAAAGGATTATTTTGTTAGATCAAGCCGAATCACCTTTATATAATTTACAAGTTGAATTAAAGGAGAAAGGGGTACTTCATTTAACTGAAACCGTAATTGGCGACATTCGGAATTATGAACGTTTAGAGAATGTTTTTAAAACCTTTAAACCAGATTATGTTTTTCATGCGGCGGCTTATAAACATGTCCCACTAATGGAAAACAATCCGTCAGAAGCAATTATTACGAATGTGCTGGGCAGTAAAAACTTGGTGGACTTATCCTTGTCCTATAATGTTGAACGCTTTGTGCTAATTTCAACAGACAAAGCCGTGAACCCTACTAACGTCATGGGTTGTTCAAAAAGAATTGCTGAAATTTATGCCCAATCAGCCAATCAATTAGGAAAAACGAAATTTATAACCACCCGCTTTGGAAATGTATTGGGCTCGAACGGCTCCGTGATTCCGCTCTTTAAAAAACAAATTGAAAATGGCGGACCGCTAACGGTAACCGACAAAAGAATCACTCGTTTTTTCATGACCATTCCAGAAGCTTGCCAATTGGTATTAGAGGCTGAATCAATGGGGAAAGGCGGTGAGATTTTTGTGTTTGACATGGGTGAATCGGTACGGATTTATGATTTAGCCAAAAAAATGGTGAAGTTAAGTGGACTTGAATTGGGCAGAGACATTGAAATTAAGATTACAGGGTTAAGACCTGGTGAAAAATTATACGAGGAATTATTGACTAACGAGGAAAACTCGCAAGAAACCCATCATCCGCAAATATTAATTGCAACGGTGCGCGACTATAATTTTGAAGAAATATCAAACGATATACTCATTTTGACAGCACTTTTTGATTGTCAAGACAATCTTAAAATTGTGAAGAAAATGAAGGATATTGTTCCTGAATTTATCAGCAACAATTCAGAATTCGAAAAATTAGACAAATGATAACAACTAAAATCCAATTGCGATTTAGCGATTTTGATATGGGCGGACACGTTCATAATGCAGCATATCTCAATTATTTTGAATCAGCACGAATTGGATTTTTCATGACTGGCTTTGGACAAAACTGGGATTGGAAAAAAGATGGATTAATCCTTAAGAAGAATACCATTGAATATCATATTCCGACTTTTATTGAAAACGAAATTCGCGTAGAAGTATCCTGCAACCACATAGGTTCAAAAAGCTTTACCCTTACCTACTCTGTTTTGGATGCCGAAAACAAGTTAAAGGCATATGGCGAATCAGTTGTTGTATCCTTCGATTATAATCAACAAAAAACGGTTAATATAACCGACAAAATGCGAAAACTTTTATCAGAACATTTGATCGATTAAAAAGCTGCGCTCACATACATCTACTCTTTTCTGTGAATAAATTGAAATGGGCATAATAATTGCCTTCATATTATTATCTTCAACACAGAATAAGAAAAAACGAATCAAAATATGAAAATTGCATTTTTAACAGCACTTTTATTTCCCATCAGTTTCCTTTACGGACAAACGGACACTACAAAAACCATTACTAAGGCTCCAGCTACAGCTTCAAACGTACCGAAATGTAGAGACTTATTAATGGTACCTGATTGCCGTGGCTACGTTTATGATGAGCCAAGACAGATTGAGGGAAAAGAGGTTGTTATCGTCTTTCATACCAAATCGGGAAAACCATTTACAGGAGACTGTAAGGTATGCTATGATAATGGTGTTTTACAAATGCACATTGACTATGCAAAGGGTTATTTAACTGGTGTTGACACTGTTTATTATCAAAACGGTTTTGTAAAACTAATTACAGCACATGATGCTTTAGGCTATGGCAAAGAAGATGGACTTTGGAAATATTACCGAAAAGATGGCAGTTTAAAATGGGAAAAGAACTATGTCATGGGATTGGCCCAAGGTGAACACCGTTTTTATTTCCCAGATTCTACCATCTATAAAATTGAAGTATATAAAAACAACCAGTTAAACGGAAAAAAACAAGAATACTACAGCAACCATTCTTTGAAGAAAGAAGTGGAATATAAAAATGGAAAATGGGATGGTAAATACATTACTTACTTTGAAGACGGAAAAGTAGAATCTGAGCAAGAATATGTTCGGGGAGAAAAAGATGGCCCCTCTTCTTATTATTATAAAAATGGTATTTTATTCTACAACGAAAATCATGAAAACGGATCACGCGAAGGGAACTTTAAACGTTTTTATGCTACAGGAAAAATGTGGACCAAGGAAACCTATAAAAAGGATCAACGCAACGGAGAATTTGAAGAGTTTTACGACAATGAAAAAAACACCATCAAATACCGCGCTACCTATAAAAAAGGCCTTAAAACATACGAAATGTATTATGATGAGTTTGGCGGTGAAGTAATGTCACCTGAACGGATAGAACAAGTTAGAAAAGCGAAAGAAGCTGAGGCCAATGGCACTGTTGGTGAGGAAGAAGAAGGTGAAGGCGAAGAGGAAAAAGAGGGTGACAAAAAGAAAAAAAAGAAGAAAAAGAAAAATGAAGAAGAAGAGGACGAGGATGAAGACTAATTCATCTGAGTTTTACAAATAGCGGAATAATTCAAAAAAATCCGTAATTTACAAGTAGGGAACAAAAAACCTAACCTACTATGAAATATCTGTTCACGCTACTAATCGCTGTACTAGGAATACATTCTTTTGCACAAACTCCAGCATTGCGTTTCGACGGTGTTAATGACTATGTAAATCTTGGAACAGAGGTGGCAACAGATGTCCGCACCATTGAATTTTGGTTTAAGTTGGACGAAGATATCACCCCTGCACTCGCGACTCATATCTCGCTCGTTGTTCGTGACAATACCACATCTAATTATGACGAAATTGTTTTGAATTTTGATCCGAGTGGAACAGCTCATCCCGGAAAAATAAGATTCGGAGTGGTAAAAACTTGGGTTGATTATTCTGATATTTTCACAAATAATGATCATTGGAACGCAGACCAATGGTACCATATCGCTGCGGTAGTTCATCCCGCATTAGGAATGATGCTATTTGTGGATGGCATAAAACAAGATGACACCCACCCCAATACAATTCCGCCACCTGCCTTAGATAAAATCACAACTATTGGATGTTGGGGCGAGTTAAATAATCGTTTTTTTGATGGGACGATTGATGATGTTCGATTTTCATCAGAAGGTTTATATACAGAAGATTTTATACCACCATGCCCAGATTTACCTTACGAAGGTTCAACGATAGCCTTATGGCACTTGAATGAAGCAATTGGTAGTTTAGCGCACGATTCTGGTTTAACACATGATGCAGATATCGAAGGTGCATCTTGGGGCTTTGGACCGATATGCTGTACCTCTTCCGAAAACACTATGCCGCCCATTTTTTTATGCAGAGGACAAAGCGCTGAAGTTTTTGGTGATTATGTTACAGAAGAAGGAACTTATATTGATAGCCTAATTAACATTGGAGGTTGCGACAGTATTGTTTATCAAGAAGTTTATGTTTCAGATGATGTGATAGATGATGGCATTTCAATTACTGGTGACCTTTTTACGGCTGACCAGGCTGGAGCAACTTATCAATGGATGAATTGTAATACGGGTGAAATTATTCCGGGTGAAATCAACCAGTTTTACGAACCTACTGATAACGAACCTTATGCAGTTATTATAACTATTGATGGCTGCATAGATACTTCAGCGTGCATTACAATTCAGCAAAGCGGAATTAAAGTCAATTCTTTGCTTGACTTTAAAATCTATCCAAATCCTGCCGACCATCTTGTTACCATTAGCGTCAACAATTTTACAAGCCCAATTCAATTAACAATTTTTGATTTAACTGGCAAAAGAATTTATTCCGAACAAATGAATACTGAGAAACTTGAGTTAAATACAAGTAATTTTGTAGCTAGTATATATTTGGTAAAACTGCTTACAGCAAAAGGTTCAATGCAAGTTTTTAAACTATACGTTCAGCATTGATTGGACTGAGTCCTAATTTTTACTGATAAATTTTCGTTTCATCTTCAAAAGCCACTCTCGCATATCAGGCGCCAAATTGAATTTTAAAATAAGCGTCCAATAAATAATCGTAATGCCAAAGACATAGGTTAATATTAACCAGAATGGTGGAATAGGCAGCTCAACAAATGATATAAATAAGGTAAGTACAACACCAATTAAAACGATTTTCGCAAAACCTTTGTCAAAAGGTTGCAATCCGTAAACACGTTTAAGGTAATACCAACGTCCTAGGTTGACTGCAAAAATGGCGAGCGCAGATGCAGCAGCCGCTCCTAAAACTTGCCATTCACTAATAAAAAAATAGTTTAACGTTATCACCAATAAGGCCAATACAATATTAAAGTAAGTATTGACTTTATAGCGTTTTGAAGTTAGTACAACCTCCATGTTCAATCCTGTCATCATGTCAAACAACTGACCTAAGCCTAAGAAAAAGAAAACATAAAGACCGTCTTCATATTTTGGTAAAAAAGTCAAAGCCGGAGCAAAACAGGCCCAGCCTACCAAAAACAAGAAAACGGCAATTACAGTTTGGTTAATGACACTCTTTCTATAAATACTGTCAATCTTATCCAAGTCATCCGTTTTCCATGACTCTGTAAAAACAGGAACTGCAATTCGCTTAATTCCTCTGGAAGGAATTCCAATTAATGCTGCAGCAAAGAAAATAACCGAATACAAACCAACAGCATCAGTCCCCACCATTTGATTGAGCATTAATTGATCAATTGTAATGATAATAACACCAGAAGTGGCTGCTATGATTCCAAAAATGCCAAAATTGAACATTTTTTTATTAGTTGCGCGATCAAAGAGTTCTTTTTTGGGTAAGGTTAATTTTTGTGTTTTTATAATCGCCAAAAAGATGATAATTAATCCCGGAATGCACAAAGCTATTGTATAAACATAAGCCAATCCTTCATAATCTACCCAGCCCAGCCAAAAAAGCACAATACCGAGTAAAACAATTAGCTTCAACAAAATTCCTTCCAAAAATGCTCCCGTAACCGAACTAAAAAGCATCCGCAAGTAAACATCTAAATTCCGAAAGAAGATCCTGAAAAAAATGATTGGGAAGATTAAATAGACCAAGGATCGAATCAACTTTTGTTCATCTCCCGTTCCTACAAAAACATCTTGAAATATGTAAAAGGTAATTTCCCCAGTTAAAACACCAATCAAAGAAAAAATGAGTCCAAAAATTAAGAATCCTGAATGTCCATTATGTTCATTTCTGAAATTAGAAAATACCTGAAACGTAATTTGCGCAAATCCTAAACAAAATATAATGGCAATAACATTAGAAATAGAGTTCAATAAGGATAAAGCACCTATTTCTGTCTTCGTTAAATAAACAGCAAATAACAATTGCGACGTCACCCCTATTCCAATCCCTAAGAAAGAAATAACGGTTGTTCTAAGTGCTTGTTTTTGAATTATGCCCAATTGTTCGTCTTTAAAGTGTAAATGAACGAAAATTTCTGTAATTCAATACTTGCCTTATGATTTTTTAACAACAGAGCAAAGTGAATGAAAAGCAAATGCTGAATCAACGCTTTACTGCATTGCATGACCTTTACTACAATACATAGCGCGGATATTATTAATAATATTGCTAACTTTGTTATAGGACTAAATTTATGAATTTCAACGACTCATTTCAAATAGGAAATTTTACAATTAGCGAAGGTTCACCTGTGTTTATTATTGCCGAAGCTGGCGTAAACCATAATGGTGACATTGAGTTAGCAAAACAGCTAATTGATGTTGCAGTTGCTGCAGGAGCTGATGCCGTAAAATTTCAATCATTCATTACAGAAGAATTGATTTTAGATAATGTGGAAAAAGCCACTTATCAAAAAGAAACAACCGAACGTACAGAAACTCAGTTTATGATGCTGAAAAAACTGGAGTTTGCTGTTGATAATATGAAGCTGTTAAAAGCCTATTGCAAAACCAAAAATATCCTCTTTCTGACAACTCCATTTGATGAAAAAAGTTTAGAATTGTTAGATGAATTGGATTTAGAAGCTTATAAAATTTCATCAACCGACACAACAAATATTGGGTTCATTCGCAAAGTGGCTAAAAAAGGCAAACCAGTTATTTTATCAACGGGTATGTGTTATATGCATGAGGTTGAAAAAGCCGTACAAACGATTGCAGAAATAAATCCTAATGTAGTTCTATTACAATGCACATCCAATTATCCGGTAAAGGCGAACGAAGTACATTTAAACGTGATAAAAACGTTTAAAAATAAGTTTAACATGGTCATTGGATTTTCCGATCATACGCCATCAATTGGTGCATCACCTTATGCTGTAGCAATGGGTGCAAAAGTGGTTGAGAAGCACTTTACGCTTGACAAAGAAATGGAAGGCCCCGATCATAGAGCGTCTTTAGATCCTGAAGAATTAAAAGCGTATATCGCAGAAATTAGAATAGTTGAGCAATATTTAGGAGAGGGTTCTAAAACACCTACGGAGAGTGAAAAAGATACGCGCAATAGATTACAAAAATGCTTAGTTGCAGCCAAAGCAATTAAAAAAGGAGAAGCTTTTGACGACGACAACATAGTTGCGAAACGCACAGGTGGAAATGGAATTTCGGCCATAGATTATGACAATGTCATTCATAAAATTGCATCACGCGATTTTGATAAAAACGAAATTATAATTACCGAATGAGAAATTTGATAGTTATAGGAACCGGTGGACATGCAAGACCTGTAGTCGACATTGCGCAATTATTGAACTTGCACCTTGTAGGTTGTATCGACCTTAATTATAAAGGAAATTTTGAGGATATATTAGGAGCACCTGTAGTTGGTGGCCTAGATCAACTCAGTAATTATGCGGCTGAAGACACAGACGTTTTTGTAGCGATAGGAAATAATTTAGAACGTAAAAAAAATAGTACTGATCTGCAAAACAAGGGTTATAAGCTTATAACATTAATTCATCCCACTGTTATTTTTCCAAAGCATATAAAAATTGGTAAAGGCAGTTTAGTTTGTGCTGGCGTAATTCTAAACTCTGATCTTGAAGTAGGTAAAGGATGCATTATTAATACAGGAGCCATTATTGATCATGAAACTGTAATTGGGGATTATTCTCACATTGCTCCCGGAGTTAAAATTGCAGGTCGTGCAAAAATTGGCGAACTGGCTTTTATTGGAATTGGCAGTGTAATTATTGACAAAATTAAAATTGGCGACAATGCTATTATTGGTGCTGGAAGTGTAATACTTGATGATGTAGTTGAAAACACCACGGTTGTTGGACTTCATAAAAAAATGAAATAATTATGGCTTTCGTTTCATCCTCTTGCGTTAAACATGAAAAAATTATTGATTCCATTCGTGAATTAAATGCTTTTGGTTTTAATGCAATTGAATTGTCAGGAGGCACGAGACCATATCCAGAAATGTTAATGGATTTGAAAAGCGCCAAAGAAAATTTGGGCGTAGATTTATTATTGCATAATTATTTCCCTCCCCCACCTGTCGATTTTGTCTTGAATTTAGCATCAGCGCATGATACCATTCAACAACAAAGTTTGGAGCATTGCAAACGGGCCATTGAAATGTCAATTGCATTAGAAACAGGTCAATTCGGTTTTCATGCGGGCTTTTTTATTGATATAAAAGTATCTGAGATTGGAAAAAAATTGTCACCAAGTGACATTACCGATAAAAACGAAGCTTTTGACCGCTTCTGTGATGCTCACCAACATTTAACAACATTTGCGGGGAATGATTTAAAACTATACGTCGAAAATAACGTCTTTTCAAAATCTAACCACGAATCATTCGAAGGCAAAAACCCTTTAATGCTAACAGATCTTGAAGGTTTTAAGGAATTAAAATCGCGCATTGATTACAATTTATTATTGGATGTGGCACATTTAAAAGTGAGCTGTAAAACGCTCGATCAAAATTTTACTGAAACACTCGAATTGTTATTTAACAGTTCTGATTATATTCACGTTAGTGATAATGATGGATTGCATGATACGAACAACGCGCTTCAAGCAAATTCTGATTTATTTAAGCAATTGGAAACATTGAATTGGGAGAATAAAACAGTGACTTTAGAAGTGTACGAACCCTTAGAAAAGGTGGCAGCATCTGTTGATACAATAAACTTAATATTAAATGCTTGAACAATTAAAATGTGAGCAAAATGGAACACTTTTAGATGTTCTGCAAGTCATTAATACCAATGGCAAAGGCATAGCATTTGTCGTTAATGAGGGAGACGAATTTATTGGCGTTTTAACAGATGGCGACATTAGACGTTTGTTATTAGAAGGCAAGGCTTTAAGTTCAAAAATTGGAGATTAT
Source organism: Crocinitomix sp. (assembly GCA_013138735.1). Classification (GTDB taxonomy): domain Bacteria; phylum Bacteroidota; class Bacteroidia; order Flavobacteriales_D; family Crocinitomicaceae; genus Crocinitomix. The sequence continues at coordinate 13,045 of WTCE01000149.1, forward strand.
CCCAATACAAATTGTGCAACTGCTCAAGTGAACGAGACTTTTCAAGAAATGCTTGAAAAAACGAGTGATGCGGTAAGCATCTTACCCATTTTAGATGAGCAAGGCAAATTAGTTGACTTTTTTCAATATCAAAACAATGTATATATTCCTGTTGCCGCACCAAACTTAAAAGGCAACGAATTCAAATATTTAGTAGATGCTTTTTTGTCTACATGGATTTCAAGTTCAGGAACTTATATCAGACAATTTGAGCGTGATTTTTCTACTTTTTGCGAATGTGAATATGGCGTAGCCGTATCTAACGGTACAGTAGCCATTCATTTGGCCTTAGAAACACTAGGCGTTGGAAAAGGAGATGAAGTTATTATTCCTGATTTAACCTTTGCAGCAACGATTAACGCCGTTTTTCATGCCAATGCAACACCTGTAATTGTAGATGTAAAAGAAGACAATTGGTGCATTGATCCTGCTGAAATTGAAAAAGCCATAACACCACAAACCAAAGCTATTATTCCTGTTCATATTTATGGACAACCTTGTGATATGGATGCCATAATGGACATTGCAAAAAGACATAACCTTTTTGTGATCGAAGACTGTGCAGAAGCGCACGGCGCAACATTCAATGGTAAAAAAGTAGGGTCATTTGGAGATATTTCTACCTTTTCGTTTTTTGGAAACAAAGTCATTACTACTGGCGAAGGCGGAATGTGTGTTACCAATTCGGAAAAACTTAACGACCGTATGTGCGTATTGCGTGACCATGGCATGAGTAAAACCAAACGCTATTGGCATGATGAAGTAGGTTATAACTACAGAATGACCAATTTACAAGCGGCTATTGGCGTTGGACAATTGGAACGTATTGATGAAATCATAGATTTTAGAAGATCGATTGAAGCCGCTTATGTTGAAATGTTGGCGGATGTTGATTTTATTCGATTTGAACCACATTTCGAAAATAGAAAACGGATTACGTGGTTGGTTTCCGCTTTAGTTACAAATGGTAAACGTGATTTATTGATAGAAAAACTCAAAGAGAATAGCATTGATGCGCGACCTTTCTTTTATCCATTGGGAGATATGGAACCTTATAAGGATAACGTTTTTTCCAATGCAAACAGTAAAAAACTTTCTGCTACGGGAATCAACTTCCCTACGGCTCAATTTTTAACTCCAAAATTACAAGAACGGATCAAAGCCATTTTTGAGGAATTAAAATGAATGTCTTAGGCATCATACCAGCTCGTGGAGGTAGTAAACGTGTTCCTAATAAGAACATAAAAATGCTTGGCGGAAAACCGTTGATTGCTTATACGATTGAAGCTGCTCAACAAGCTTTGAATCTCACTGATGTAATTGTATCTACCGACAGCGCAGCGATTGCGGAAGCCGCAAAAAAGTTTGGAGCAAAAGTGCCATTCATTCGCCCGGCTGAATTAGCATTAGACGGAACGAGTGATCGACCTGTTTTGATTCATGCCTTAGAACATTATTTAGCAAATAACGAAGGTACAATAGACGCCATTTGTTTGTTAAGACCAACCTCACCGTTTAGATCCGCCGCAAGTATTGATAAAGGTATTGCGCTTTTAAAGTTGAGTGGATCAGATGCTGTCCGCAGTATGACCAAGGTAGAAGGTGTACACCACCCCTATTGGATGTTTCAATCAGAAAATGGTTTGGCGACTAATGTTGTACCAGACGTTTCAATTGAAAAATATTATCAAAGCCAATTGTTACCGCCGGTTTATAGATTGAATGGTTGTGTTGATTTAATAAAAACGGAGGTCTTACTCAATCCAAATTTGCCGCTTTATGGTAATTCCATGCAAATTTTAGAAACCGCCGAACAAGAGTCATTGGATATTGATACGTTGCAAGATTTTGAGTATTGCGAATGGTTGCTATCGCGGAAATAGGATTTGAATATTACTTAAATATGATCTCTGTTTTTCAATTTGTTTTTGGCCCAAACTCCTAGAAATATGCAAATAAGAGTTGGAATAAACAACCATAAAAAATTCAGATACTCTGGATTCCTCTCATAATTTTCCTTGAGAACGCCGAACATATCTAATTCGGAATTACTTCGAGCTTCAATTTTGAACAAAGCATACAATGGAATTCCAACACCGAATAAAATTATTGGGATTAGAAAGGCTAACAGGGTTCGACACCAAACCTTAATTAGCATTAATTTATATTCTGATAGTTTCTTAAATGACAAATCGACCTCGTTTCTAATCTAAGTCTGCCTTAATCCTATTTCCAACTAAAAAAAGCGTCTTTTTACTTTGCTAATTTTATTCTTTAGCCCATAAACCAAACTGCTTTGTTCTTTTTGAACACGTTCAAAAACTGCGCGTTGTTCTGTATAGTGATCTTGAGAGATATTTGGTTTCACAATTTCCTTACTTCGCCTTGCCATTAGAAAAACCTCCCCATTATTATGTCGATCCCCTTCTACAATTTCAATTTCTTCTAAACCAGCTAAACGCAAGATATTTGCAAGCGAATATTTATTAAAATAATACGTATGTACCACCCTAAACCATGATTTCTCTAAACTTTGAATTGGATTTAAATTATTGGGTACAGCAATATAAAGGATTCCAGTATCGCTCAATGTTTCACGAATTCGTTTTAAGGCCAACAATGGATCTAAAAAATGCTCTAATACATGCCGCATGATGATTACACCAAATTTATCGGTCAATGCTTCATCCCAATTCGAGTTTACATCATCACTTAAAACTTGAATGCCATTTTTTTTGAGAATCACTTGTGATTCTTGAGACGGTTCAATCGCGTTTAATTTTGCTTCCGGAAAAGCTTTACCTAAATCCAATAAATTATCCCCTGCTCCACTTCCAATATCTAAAATGTGCTTTACGTCAGTACCCAATAAGTTTCTTTCTTTCAAGCGACTTAAAATTGGATTTTCTTTCGTGCTAACCTTTTTTTCCTTTTTAATATCAGGACGATAATAATTATCGTATTGATTTTTGTAAAAATCAAGGTAACCATCTGCATCCCAACGTGGGTTTAAATAACCCAAACCACAGGCCTTGCACAAAACCACATTTAGCGGTAAACTATGCTGCCCTTTGTCAGTTACTTTATGTGTATCGTCAGCACCACAAATATTGCATTGAATGGTTTCTAATTTATAATTCATGAGTTTGAAGCTTTATTCGAACAAAAGTAATTAATTCTTGCATATCAGTTACCGTGATTGATATTGAATTAATTGAGCGAAATACAAAAAGTGAAAATTACTTCACAACAAATTTATAATCCAACCAAGCTCCATTCTCTAATTTTATTCGAAGTAAATAAAAGCCGTTTAATTCTGCTACATTTAAACGCAAATTCTCGAGTCCTAGCACGTTATATGTATTAATCAATTGACCGTCGATTGATGATATTTGAATAGAAGAAGCTTTATTTTTCAACTTCGAAAAATCTAGATTTAGATCATCACTTGCGGGATTTGGGTAAATAGTTGCATCTTCCATTAAATCTGTCTCTTCAATCTCATTAGTATCATCAATCCTGCAGATAAATCCACTAGACCAACTCGCCCCATTAATATCTCCATCATTATCAATAGCGCTCGAATCAACTGCTACCGCCCCCGTACCTTCTTCAAAATTAAATAAAAGCTGCGTCTCTTCATCCGTTATTAAGGGAGGACATGGAGGATCAAAATTCACTGTATAACGGGCATAGGTTGAAAATCTCAAATCTTCTATCTCTCCATCAAAATACCGTATATCAAAATCACCCCACCGACCAACAGAAGTTGGATAAGACGAAATTTCTGTCGGATTTGTGATTTCATCCGTATCATCCTGTTTAATTCCATCAATAAAAATAGCCATTCCGTCAATTGGGTGAATTACCCCAGCTACATGGTACCACCTATCAGCATCCCATGAGCTAGAATTTGATGCAACTTCATAGTCAAAAGACGACTGCAAATTATATCCAAAAACTAATCTTCCAGTTAAGTCAGGCATAAAACCATCTTGATAAAAGGCTAGAAATATTTCTTCATATTCTGATGGAGTATTTCGAACTATCATAGATTGTGTAACGCTTAAATCGGCATCAATTGAATTATTCAATTTGAACCAAAGCTCTATGGTTCTTATATTGTCAGCTGATTGCCCAATATCTACATAATCATTCACCCCATCAAAAGCTAATGTCCCAGATGTTTGGCTAGTCCCGAAAAGCGAAAAAAATAATACGAATATTATTAATACATTTCTCATAGTAAAGTTTTGTTCATACAATGTACAATATAAAATTCCCTAAATACTTTAATCTGAATTTAACACATCCAACACTATTCCCACAGCCTTCTCCCCTTTTTCGTAAAAGTAATTGGCTACAAATTTATCGTAGGCGTCTTGATCAATATCTAGTTTTTCTTTACCTAAAATTTCAACTAGATTATCTAAAGAACGAACGGGGATTCCTACACCTTGTTTAATATAATTGACCAAATCGGCATCTAAATAATCCAATACCAATAGCGGTTTATTGAACGGTATAAATTCGGCACCAACGGTTGAATAACTTGTAATCAAAAGGGATGCTACTTCAAAATGTGTTTGTAAATCTGATTCGCGATCAATTAATAAATTGTTAAAACCGACCTCATTGGCAAGATCTAAAAAAAATTGATCAGACAATTCAGCGGGATGTGGCCGTAATACCAATTGATAGTTGGCGGTAAATTGTTTTGTTACGGCAAAAACATCACGTAATTCACGTTTTCTTAGGTTCGTATCGGGTTGTGGTTGTGTTGCATAAACAATGACCTTTTTATCCTTTTGAATTGCTGCGTTCTGCTTTCGGTTAATATTGATAGGCTCTAACCGACCTGCGGTGATTACTTGTGCTTTTTGATAGCCTCCTTTATCGATCAATAATTGGGTGAAATAATTCCCCCAAGTAAATGTAATATTGGGCAAAATTGGTGGATGTTTATATTTCCCAAACATATAGGCCGGATGCAAGTCATAGATTGCGCCATGTTGAATTCCGTAAACTTTTACATTATGTTGGCTAGCTGCAAATTGAATGGCTTTTTGCTGTGCACTATTTTCATTGATGAACAAAATCCCTTTATAATTTGTCTTTTTAAAGAAGCCACAAAAGGCACGATAGCGCAGATAGTAGATATAAAAACTCATTTCATTTTGGCGAAATAAAGAAAGAATTATTTTAGCGTTTCCTTCTGTTTTATTGCTCAGGTTTGTCGAAAGGGTTTTAAACGATTTTCTGAATTTCCGAAGATCAAGAAGCCATTTTGCTCCAAAAAAATAATCTCCCATGAGTTGATCCACATTGGGATTTGCGTTATATACGCTTGCTTCTAATTTATGCGCCTTATTCGGATTAAAACTCTCACGATTGAATATTTTATCGCATTTTAATTCAATGGCTCCAAAACGTTGATCCTTCCCTTCTCTATCATCTTCAATTCTAGACAGGATCAGGTTTTCATGCTGCTGTTTGTGCTTAAATTTGGTTTTTTTAAGCATTGTAAACAATTCGCCGAGCATTTTCTTTTTATTTGCTTTTGCCCGCTTTTCAGTTGGTACAAATTGTAAACGATCTACAGCAATAAAGGCCTTTAAAGTTTGATCACTTGTAATGACAATGCCAGTTTCATTTTCAACCAAAAACTGACGAATACAAGCCAATCTTAGAAAAAAAGTTCGGTAAGCAAAGTACATTCGGAACTGTTCAAAAAACCAAACATCTACTCCATTTTCTTTGGCAAAAGTTTGAAATAAGTCTTCGTTTTCATTGTAAAAACCAACCACCTCATCAAAAGCTTGCTCATTAATCAGTTTTTGCTCCTCTGGTTTTAGTAGAATTTGTTGATAAGCTGAGTTTGCTGAACTATAAGAGGAAGAATAACACGCTTGCTCAGGTTTTGGCAGCAGATTATCTTTAAAATCACCGTCTATATAATAAGCCATTTGAGCATTTTCCATTCCAGTGACTAATATAGCATGTTGAAGACGATTCTAGGTTTATTTGAGTACATTAATATGACCTGTATGCGTATGTTTTTGATCGTTATTGGCGTCTCCAAATTCGATCTCCCAAATGTAAACTCCGTCTTGTACTAAATTGCCGCCATAGGTGCCGTTCCACCCGTAGGCTGCGTTGTATGATTCAAAAATGATCTCTCCCCATCTATTTAAGATTTTTAAATGATAATCATAAGGATCGAATCCAGAAGTGAATACAGGCAAAAATTCATCATTAAAGGAATCGCCATCAGGCGTGAAGGTATTAGGCACATAAAATATAATTTCTTCAGCAATAAAAATCACTTTCGTAATCGTATCAGAACATTCGCCATTTGTAACCACCAATTGCACGTTATAAGATCCAATACTACTATAGGCATGTGTTGGGTTTTGACTGGTAGAAACATGACCATCACCAAAAAACCAGAACCAAGTCGTAGCATTAATAGATTCATCTGTAAATTGAATCACGTCTCCAATTTCAGGACTTGGAGGATCAAAACTAAAAGCAGCAATTGGTTGCGGGGTTGCATTTACAATCACCGTTTTTGTAATCTCATATTCACAACCGCCAGCAGTCGTAACTTTTAACGTAACAGTATAAGTTCCTCCGTCTAAATAGTTATGACTTGGGTTTTGATCATAACCTAAAGTGCCATCTCCAAAACTCCATAACCATGATTCACCACCAGAAAGTATTACCGTTAAATCTGTAAAATTGAGTGTAATAGGTGCACAGCCATTTGGGTCGCTATACGTAAAGTCAACCGTTAAATCATCAATAATAATTACGGTATGTGTGATAATCGAATCACAATAATCTCCAATAGAAATTGTATCCACATAAACTCCTGCGTCACTAATTAATGTTCCGTCAATTAAAACCGACTCACCACCACAAAGTGTATGACTTTCTGCTCCAGAAAAATAGAGCGTATTCGGATAAATCATTCTTATTGTTGTATCAACGACACAACCTTCAGCACTCGTAATTGTTAGTGTAACGTCATAGGGACCTGGGCTTGTATATACGTGATCTGGATCTTCTAATACACTTGTTCCGCCATCTCCAAAATCCCAATCCCAACTTGTTATTCCTCCAGGTAAAACAGTTTCGTCTTCAAAACTAACAGTTAGCGGATAGCAGCCTACAGAATCTGTCACGCTAAAAATCACATCACCAGCCGAAAATTCAGTAATTGTATAGGTAATTATTGAATCACACTCATCCGCAAAAACAATTGTATCGACATAAATCCCTGCATCAAAAACATAGGCTTCATTCACTAAAACACTATCCCCCGGGCAGATGCTAAGGGCAATCTCCTCAATAAGCGCTTCACCTTCAGGCACAATTGTGATTATAGAATCTAAATCTACCTCACAACCAGAAACGGTATGGGTTGCTACAATTCTATAATCTGTAAGCTCCGTCATCAAATCTGTATTAAAGATCAAATCACCACAATCGCCCATTTGCGGAACGTCAATATAAACGCCGTTAGTAATATCAAATAACTGATATTCAACATCAATTTGCGTGTTATGGAGAATTACTTCTGCCGAATCATTTATACAGTTCGGAAATCGCTCTACCTCCATGTCCAATAAGGCACAGGTATGATAAACATCCAAAATTTCTTCATGTGTTAGAATGTCTTCATAGACCCGAACTTCATCTACAATTCCATCAAAAGTATTGGTATAACCTGCAATACTGGAAGAAGCTCCAATTGTTGTCAAATAAGCAATCCCAGGCTCAAAACTTACGAGAGAGGCCATATCCAAGGTCATCTCAGTTTCATATTCCACACAGTTTATATAGAGTTTAACGATTCGATCCTCCGTATTATTATTTTCAACGGTTAAGGCCACAAATGTTGGTTCAAGATCAGGAATTACAATTCCCGGATTCGTATAACGATCTCCACCAGACCAACCGGTGCAGCCGATATGCTGATTAATTTGATTACTTAAGGGGGCTACTCCATACTCACCCATTCCGAATTGAACTTTTGAATAACCTCTAAATGTTGTGGCGCATTGCTCGCGGATTGAAAAAATTCCCATTGGATCATCTGAATCGGTTGGTGTGATCCAAGCTGTAACGGTATAATCATCATTTAAGACCATATTGGGTGAAACCAATACATAGTCATCAACTCCGTCAAATGAAAGTCCTTCGCCACAAGTTGAACTGGTATAAGTAGCACCTGATACTGTGGCGCTGTAAGTTGGATCTCCTAAATTATCTAATGTGCCGTCAAAAGGAAAATATAGTAATAAATTATCTGTAACGGGGACCGGTGCTTCTTCGAGATTTAAAGGACATTGCGCTTGCACTGATTGACCAATTAGGATAACAAATAGTAAGAAAATTAGACGTATGCCCATAGCACAAAGATAACAAATTCTAAAGTGAATTCAAAAAGGCTTCTGCGTCATGCAAATGTTCCATTCTTTTAGACAGTTCTTCTTTGGACAAATTCCACCATTCAGTTTTTAATAGCTTCTTAATCACCTCATCTGTATGTCGATAACGTAAATGCTTTGCAGGCATACCAACCACAATACTATAAGGTTCAACATCCTTGTTTACTAATGAATGTGCACCAATAATAGCTCCGTCTCCAATTTTAACACCAGCCAACACGGTTGAATTAGCGCCAATCCAAACATCATTTCCGATAATGGTTTCTTCGCTATCAGTCGTCCATGGTTTGTCCTCATTAGTAAAACCGTAACTTTTATTATAGGCAAATGGATGGGTTGAAAGCCAATCCGTAGGATGACCACCTAAACCAATTCGAACGTTATATGCAATGGAACAAAATTTACCGATTGAACTTACATTTTTGTCTACCAAACAAAACTTATTGATATAGGTATAATCGCCAATTTGATGCGCTAGAATAGAAGAACCATATTCCAAGGTAACTTGTTTCCCTAATTTGACGTTTTTCCCTAACCGAGCGGTGCGAATGGTACAGGACGGGTTTTTAATTTTCGCCAGTTGTTTCCATATATAATGCACCAATTCCATAGCACGAAGATAGTATTTTAAACTAATTTATTTCGACAAGCGCGTTCACAGCTTTGCGATAATAATTCAGTGCGTCTCGAATCAAGCTAAATAAATATCAAGGTCGGTGATTTTTGAATTGTTGGAAGTAAGCTTAACTCATCTTTCCATGTCACAAACAAAAAAAGACCGCGCTAATAAATAGCTTCGGTCTTTTTTTAAATTTTTATCTCAATTTAGATTTACCTCAATTTAGGAGGATATCTAATGTGCCTTTTTTTCGCTACCTCTTATAGCTCGGTAGAAGCGGTAGTAACACTTGAAGGGGTCTCGGCTGGAACAGAAACATCAATCAATTTTGTATGAACTTTTCCTGAGCCATTAATTTCAATAGCCACTTTGTTTGTCTTCACAGCATCATGACATTGAATGTTACCACTGCCATTGATCACAATACCTTTCACCTCTTTCATAGTTACAATTATTGTGAACTTTTCGTCTTGCATTTTACTAAGAAACTCAGCTTCTCCGCCTTCTTTAGCATTGATTTTCAATGCTTTACCTTCAACTGTAATGTCTACTAGACTTGCGATTTCTGTATCTCCATCAAATATAACATCAGTTTCATTTCCTGCAACAACCACAACGTTCACATTCAAGTTTAGGTTAATCGAGTGAAATTCACCAAGACTCTCATAATTGCTTGAACCCATTAGTCCCAATTCATTATCATTTAATACTTTTTCTTTTTTAATAACTTCGGTCCGCGTGATTTCGTTCTGCGTTTCGGCGCCAATAGTTTGATTTTCTCCTGTGTTTAACATAGCGGCAACTGTAATAGCCGCAAAAATACTTCCTAACATAATTAATAGTTTTATAGATTAAATTTTCAGTTCCCTACTTCAATGGCGCCTATCAAAGTAGTTCTATTTTTTGCCCTCGGTTTAGTTTTATAAAGGGTTCTATACATAAGAGGCTTATTTGATTAAAAGGTTACAGCAAGCTCCAATTATTTTTCAATTGGCGATCAAAAACAACAACAATCAGCTAGCTTTAAGCGGTTTATGTTTTACAAATTTTTATTATTTTTTTTAATATTTAGCTTGCTTTGATTGACTGCTAAAAATTTTATCGCTTGAAAAGTCCTTCTTTTTTTCCTGATTTAAAACAATAATATGACTAAATTAAGGCTATGAAAACTATTCTCTACTTCTCTATCTTTCTATTTTTTGGGCAAGCTCTTTTTGGGCAAATTGGCAATGACATGCATTTTGATGGCGTTGATGATTATGTAAACCTTGACGCGATATCATCCCATATCGAGGATGCAAACGACAATTTTAGTATTGAATTTTGGTGTAACTATAATGGCGAGGATAATTATGACTATGGAGTTATTTTCAGTGCAAATGACTCAACAGGAGGTAATAGATTTTTAATAAGAGCCGCTGGGCCAATTGACGATACTGATGGAATTGTAATCTATATAAATGAGTTTGGAGAGAATCAATACATAAGAGGTGACATTCTTGTTGGTGACGGACGTTGCCATCATATTGCATTAACTTATGAAGAAGGCATTTGCTCACTTTATGTAGATGGTGTTTTGGATGTAACTGCAAATAGAACGATCGAATTTGAAACTGGTGATCTCTATAGTTTAGGTCAAGAGTATGATTTAGGCATGATCACTTCTGATTTTTACGAAGGTGAAATTGATGAATTCAGAATTTGGAACAAAACCATTTCAGAGGTCATACTCAATATTTTTAAGGATGAAGAATTAACTGGAGCTGAGCCTTACTTAATTGCGTATTATAATTTTAACGAAGGGACACCAGATGGAGACAATACGGGCTTAACAATTCTAGATAATGGCAGCGTAACTCTTGGGTTAGATGGAACACTTATGAATTTTGAGTTGCTTGGATCAACATCAAATTTTACTGTTGCCGATTGCATCTTTATCTCAAACGACATGGCTATTGAGGCGGCCATTATTGAAAATGAACCACAAATTCAGTTCATAAATAAGCTCTTAGAATTGCAAATTAAAGCCGCAACACAATTACTCGATACAGAAATAAAGATACATGACATATCAGGTAAAATTGTTTTTGAAGCTTTTTTTCCAAGCTTTGAAATGGAATCATTTGATATTTCACACTTAAATGCAGGTTTGTATCTCGTGACTGTCTCGAATTCTGAAAACGAATCCGTTTATAAATTATTGAAACAATGAGACCTTTTCGGACTATTTCAAATGGTCAATAATCCGTTCACAAGCTTTTCCATCTCCATAAGGGTTAATGGCATTCGACATTTGCGCGTGATAAGCTTTATCTTCTATTAGTCTAGATACCTCTGCAATGATCAAGTCCTTATCCGTTCCAACTAATTTAACGGTCCCAGCATGCACGGCTTCTGGACGCTCAGTCGTGTCGCGCATGACTAAAACGGGTTTTCCTAAACTCGGTGCTTCTTCTTGAATCCCTCCTGAATCGGTTAGAATTAAGTATGACTTACTCATTAAATGAATAAAGGACAAATAGCCCAATGGTGCGATTAACCGAACATTTGAAATGCCCGTTAACAATTCATTTACAGGTCCTTTTACGTTCGGATTTAAATGAACGGGATAAACAAACGTAGTTGCCGGAAACTTCTTTGCCAAGTCCTTTATTGCCGCACAAATATTTCGAAATCCTTCTCCAAAATTCTCACGCCTGTGCCCGGTAATTAGTACAATTTTATCTTGCTCAAGGTTCACGTTTGGTAAAAGAGATACTGTTTCTGCGGCTAGTCTTTCTTTTATGGATTCGTTTTGCTCAATTTTATTCAAAGCTAAAAACAGCGCATCTACAACAGTATTACCTGTTACCACAATTTGATCAGCACTCACATTTTCTTTGAGTAAATTTTCTTTTGATTTTTCTGTTGGTGCAAAATGGTAATTCGCAATTGCTCCTGTTAATTTACGGTTCACCTCTTCTGGCCAAGGCGAATAAATATCACCTGTACGTAAACCTGCCTCAACATGCCCAACAGCAATTTTTTTATAATAACAGGATAATGACACCGAAAAAGTAGTTGTTGTATCACCATGCACCAAAACTAAGTCTGGCGAAAAGTCATCTAATACGCTTTTGAAAGACAATAAAATATTACTTGTAACATCATATAGATCTTGATCCTTTTTCATTAAATCCAAATCATATTCAGGTTGGATTTCAAAAATGTCGAGTACTTGATCCAACATTTCTCTATGCTGAGCGGTGACGCAAACTTTTGTTTCAAAATCTGCTTTATGATTTTCAAAGGCTTTAACCAAGGGTGCCATTTTTATGGCTTCTGGTCGGGTTCCAAATACAATCAATATTTTTCTTTTCAAAGTCATTCTCTTATTCCGCAAAAATCTAATTCTAGGGTAGATTCATTTGCAATTAAATCTTTAAACTCTTTATGCCCAACCAAAAACACAACAATGTCAGCCGTTTGATAAGCATCTTTATAAGTAGACAAATCTACATTTAAATAATGATTTTCTTTTCCGCTAGAAAGATTAGGTTCTACAATGCTATACTCCGCATTTAGATTTGCTGTTTTTAAAGCCTTTACCACTTGAATTGCCGGTGACTCTCTTAAATCGTCAATATTTGGCTTAAAGGCCAAGCCCATTAAAGCCACTTTTGGTGGACGATTTTCTTTTTGACTAAAAGTTAAAATTTCGTTTTTCACTTTTTCAATTACCCAAAGCGTTTTATAGGAATTGATTTCGCGCGCTGTGCGAATCATTTTGGCCTCTTTAGGATAATCGGCAACGATAAACCAAGGATCTACTGCGATACAATGTCCACCAACACCAGTTCCAGGATTGAGAATGTTTACACGCGGATGCTTATTCGCTAGTTGAATAAGTTCCCAAACATTAATGTTTGCCTGTTCGCAAATGATTGAAAGTTCATTGGCAAATGCAATGGAAACGTCTCTAGATGAATTCTCAACGAGTTTACACATCTCGGCCGTTTGCGAATTGGTGACGTACAAATTAGACGACACAATTTTGCGATAAAACTCTTTTGTAATTTGAGAAGAAGCTTCATTTATACCGCCAATAACACGATCATTATGCTCTAATTCATAAATTACCTTACCGGGTAAAACACGCTCAGGACAATAAGAAATATAGATTTTATTGATGAGTTCTGGCCGTTCTTCAAATATAATGTCGCGCATTTTCTGCGTCGTACCAATAGGTGATGTCGATTCAATAATGAAAAGATTTCCTTCTCTTAAAAATGGAATAACAGCCCTTGTTGCATTTTCAACATAAGAAATATCGGGTTGAAATCCTTCTTTAAAAGGAGTGGGAACGGCAATCATAAAAACATCAGCATAATCAGGAACTGTGTCCGCTTTTAATGTCTTTTTACTGACAACATCTTTTACGATTCCTGATAAATCTGGTTCTACAATATGGATTTCACCATTGTTGATCGTATCAACCACTGATTGCGTAATATCTACTCCTAATACGGTGAATTTTTTGCTGGCCATTAATGCTGCTGTAGGCAAACCAATGTACCCCAACCCTACCATCACTACTTTCTCTAACTTATTCTCCATACGCATTAAAAAATTGCCTCAAATGATTCACTTATTTTCTTAATTGAGAACTTTTCAAGGTTATCTTTTTTAAATCCTTTCAAATTATTATTGAGATAGGCTTCGTAAAAAATATTTACTGCATTTTGAGCAGCTTCCGAATCTCCAAAATTTGTAATTGCACCTAAACTGTTTTCAGTAATAATGTTTCCTGCATCTCCGTCTGGTTTTCCAATAGCCAAAATCGGATTTCCAACCCCCATATATTCAAATACTTTTCCTGGAATAATACCATCAATATTTTTTGCATCATTCAACAAAAGCAAAGAAAGTGAACTATTATACAATTCCTCAATAGCGTCCTTATGGGCCATATTTGGAACAAAAGTGACATTATCTGTCAATCCATATTTAGCCACGTCTCTGTTGACATTTGAATGCACATTACCAACCAACCTTACACGTAAATTAGCTTTGAATCCTTCTTTAGTCTTGCATAACTCACTTAAAGCTATCCACAAGGCCTCAGGATTTCGATCAGCATTAATTGATCCTAAATGGGTAATTGCAAAATGCGGATTGTTTTTTTCGTGCGCTTGTTTATAATCCGTGCTATCAAATCCGTTCGTAATGACTTTTCTTCTACTCGCACCCAATTCTTCAAAACTGCCTGCCCAACTCTTACTTACCGTCACCAGTGTATTGCACGTTTGAATAACTTGTTTTTCTAAGCTCTTATTTTTATTGTCAGCCTTTTTGCCCACACTCAACATGTCGTAAAAGTCAATATTGGTCCATGGATCACGAAAATCAGCAATCCAATTAATTTTATCGCCAAAATAATTCTTCAGCTTTAAACCAATCAAATGCATACTGTGCGGTGGACCTGTGCTAATAACAACTTCTATATTTTCTTCTTGAATTATTCTTTTAAGGTATCGAAAAGAAGGCTTAACCCAAAATACACGCGGATCAGGAATAAAGATATTTCCCCTGGCCCATTTGCCTACTCGTTTAATCGGACTTTTTGAAGCATCAACTGATGAAGGTTGGTTCACTTGACTGCGATCCTTTTTTTTTATAAAGGCACGATAGATAAAGTAAGGTTCAAAAATTTTACGCTTTAGCACTTTAATTTTTGGCGATACTTTTTCCAACAAACTTTCATCTTTCAATGCAAAGTCAGGATTGGCTGGTGTATAAACAAAAACCTCATTATTTTCGGCCAAATATTTTGAAATTTTAAGCCAACGGTGTACACCCGCACCTCCACTCGGAGGCCAATAATAGCTAATAATTAATACACGCTTTCCTTTACTAGTCTTCGAACTCATTTGGAATTTCAGTATCTAATTCTTCAGGTTCTCCTTCACGTTTTGATTCTAAATACAACCCTGCTAATAAGAGCAATAATATTGCACCTGAACCGATAGTAGCCATTGTTGTTGCTTTCGCATACGAATCAAGTTTGAATTCCATTGTAATGGTATGATCACCTGCCGGAACTTCAATGGCACGTAATACATAATTCACACGTGAAATAGGAACTTCCTCATTATCAACATAAGCTTTCCAACCACCTTCATAATACATTTCAGAGAAAACAGCCAATTGTGTTTCACTCGAAGAAGATTTATAGGCCATTTTATCTGGATGGTAAGAAGTCATTTCAATACTTCCGCTTCCAGAATAAGTGGTTGACGACAAGTTTTCAGAAAACCTTGAATCCATAATAGTTGTTTTCCTTGGCTCCCAACCATTTCGTCCATTTGAGGTCAAACTCATTAGTTTATACACTAATGAATCTGGTGCAGAATCAGGAATCCACCTTAATTCTTCCCCTTCAACTATCAAAGCAATTGGTTGATCCAAGGTGGCTTCAAATGGGATATTGGTTACAGTCATTGGAACCTCCATATTAGGTAATAACATTGTTATTACTTCAGTTCCATTCAATATTGCAGTCTGAATCTCCTCACCATTAACAAAAACTTGTGCATCACCTTTTTGCTGAAGCATGGCTTCATTGTAAGAGTTTAAGGCTAAAATCTCTTCATTTGCACTTTCAACAACTTCAATGTTTTTAGCAAACCAGACATTACCCATGGCATTTTTGTTGGTCTTTACAAACTTCGTGTTTCCAATTTGACCATTTGGACCTCCTACAGGTTGTATGTAATATTTCGTATTTAACATGTCAAGCACAGAAGGATTGTTCCCCATAATATGGAAAGCAATCAAATCTTGATATCTGCCTAGTTTTGCACCATGATAACCTCCAATAGATTTATTAAAATAAGAAGCATAAGCACTGTTATAGTGACTACCTACTTCATAAACTCTAAAGTTTGTATTTCTATTTAAAATACGGAAGGTTAAGAAATCTCTACGTACTTGCTTCTCTCTTGCACTTACATCATCCTCTTCTTTCATTTGTGCGTTTAACACGTTTAACGCAGAATCAATTTGCACAGTAATTGCAGGATTTAATTGGCTTTCTATTTCCAAAATTTGCTTTTCACCGTCGCCAGCGGCAAAAGGATATTCCATCTCGTAGTTTTCAACCCACATGTCATAATTTTTACCACGACCATCATTATTTACATAACGTAGATCGATAAAAATTAAGTCTAATAAAATGAAAAGTGCTAAGCCTCCGCCAAATATAATTTTAGAATATCCAAAACGGATAAAAGAGAAGACTAAACCAGCGCCTAAAACAAAGAAGCCTAATGAACGTAAAACATCTTGGCTATAGATTTCTTTTCGCGCCAATTCAAGTGCATCATAAAATTCTAAATATTGCATTTGATATTGCGGATCTGTTATTCCTTCTAGCCCGGCTAATTCGCCATTGCTTAAGAAGGTATTAAACATATCTGGCGCAATTATAAAGATGATCAAAATCAAAGCGAAAACACCTGTTACAATATAAAAGCCTTTCATATTATCCGCAATTTCTTGTCGGTTTTTTATCACACGTTGCAAGAACAAAATTCCCATTAGCGGTACACATAATTGTGCCACTACTAAAATGATTGTTACGGCTCTGAACTTATCATAACCTGGCATGTAATCTAAGAAAAAGTCAGTTAAGCTAGATGACCAAATTATACCGCCTCTTGTTAAAGCAAACAATAAGAGTAATGAATTAATCGCTGTAAATATAATTTGCTTTTTGCCGTCTAGGAACATGTTAACAGTATAGAGCAGAATTGGGATTAGCACTAAGGCTGAGACATAATTACTCCCCCAACTGAGCATGATAGTTAAGAGCGTTATAGAGAGCAAGGCCCACTTATACTTATCTTGTACATAAACTAAACCTAAAAAGGCTAAGAACATGACAATGATTCCAATGTAAACCGGACCAGAGACAATCGGTTGATCACCCCAATACTGATTACTTTGTGCGACATTATTTTGAAAGTTAGACTCAACATTATCTAAAATTTCTTCATTGGCTTCGTTCGTTCCAATTCGTTGTGATTCGCCTCCTTTAAAGTTCGGCACAACCATAGCAAATGTTTCTGCATGCCCATAACTCCAGCTGGTTACATACTCTCGATCTAAACCGCCCGTTGTAATGCTGTCATTTGCCGTTCCATCAGGATTAATAGTTAATTCTGTACCACCACGAATGGTTTGTTTTGCATAATCAATTGTTCCAAATAAGTTACCATAATTGACCATTAAAGCGAAGATATACCCAACGGTTAATAAACCCGTTACCTTGAAAAATTTGGGCAAATTACCAGCCTTAACATGTCTTACCAACTCCACAAATCCTAAAAGGATCAAAATCAAAGCCATATAATAGGTAATTTGAATATGGTTCGCGCCTAAGTTAATCATCATAAAAACCGAGGAAAGGGCAACACCCAAAATCCAATTTTTAAAGCGATAGGACATTATAAAACCTGCAATCATGAGCGGTGCTAGACCAATTGCGGCGGCCTTGGAATTGTGCCCCGCCTCTAAAATCACAATAAAATAGGATGATAAACCGAAAGCTATGGCACCAATGATGCCTAAGTAGGGTTTAATCTTGAGACTTAAGGCCAGTATATAAAAACTTAAAAAGTAGACGAACATGAAGAAAATAGGCGCTGGCAATCCAAATCGCACAATCTTAGTAATGACAGTGTTCAGCCAAGTACCTTCATACTTCATTGAAATTTGCGTAGTCGGCATTCCTGAGAACATTGAGCCTGTCCATAAGATTTGCTCGCCATCATTTGTTCGGAAATCTTGCACCTCACGCGACATTCCAACGTAGCGCACAATATCCCCTTGTTTCAATGAATAGCCTTTTAATGCTGGTGAAAAATAAGCACACGCTATTGTTACAAACAACAAAATGGCACCTAAATGCCAAAGATTTGATTTTCTAAAGATTCTGTCTTTCAAATTCATCTATTATCGTTTTGTTTTAGTCCTCTGATTCAAATTGTTTCTGTTGTAAATAATAGGATTATTCACTTCAAAAAAAGCTGCTGCTAAAATAGGATTTTTTATTGAAATCGCGCACCTCAATAAGCTATTAATTAAGCAGAATTAACAGATTATTCGGTGATCAAATGTGATACTTAGTGCTTGGTCGACTTGCTTTGAGGAAGTTCGTACCGCAGATTTTAACTAATCTTCTTTAATCTCTTCGAAATCAACAAAATCACCATCTGACTTTTTGGACTTACCAATTTTTGATATGGTAGTTTTGCCAAAATTCTCCTTGGCATCTCGCACCATTTCGTCTGACGCATTTTGTTTACGTTGGACTTGATTGTGCTCATCCATAGTGCGTTTAGCAATCATCATTTTGCCTACTAAACGCAACAATACAAACACGCCGAGTATAATCAGCACCATTTTTAAAAACCCTGCTATACTCAGTAAAACCATTATTTACTCAAATAAAGGTTACGTTCGCTATAAATCTTACGGAAATAAGGATCTTTCAAATCTTTAATGAATAGAATACCTTCTCCAGTCGATTTCATCTCAGGTCCTAATTCTTTGTTCACATTTGGAAATTTTTCAAACGAGAAAACAGGTACTTTGATTGCATAACCTTCTTTGTGCGGTTTAAAATCAAAATCCGTTACTTTTTTCTCACCCAACATTACCTTAGTAGCATAGTTCACATAAGGTTCGCGATACGCTTTTGCAATAAAAGGAACTGTTCTAGAAGCACGTGGATTGGCCTCAATCACATAAACCTTATCATCTTTAATAGCAAACTGGACATTGATTAAACCAACTGTTCGTAATGCTACGGCAATTTTATTCGTGATGTCAATAATCTGATCCATTACCAAATCACCAAGGTTGTAAGGCGGTAAGAGCGCATATGAATCTCCAGAGTGAATTCCGGCAGGTTCAATATGTTGCATAATACCAATGATATGAACATTCTCACCATCACAAATTGCATCAGCTTCAGCTTCAATCGCACCACCTAAGAAATGATCCAATAAGATTTGATTGTCAGGTAATTCATTCAAAATATCAACTACGTGATGTTCCAAATCTTCTTTATTGATGACAATTTTCATTTTCTGACCACCCAAAACATAAGATGGACGAACTAATAAAGGAAAACCTAATTCATCAGCCAAGTCTAAAGCCTGCTCAGCACTTTCAACAATACCAAATTCAGGATAAGGAATTTTATACTCTTTTAATAGGTTTGAAAAACGCCCTCTATCTTCAGCCAAATCTAAGGCATCCCAAGAAGTTCCCATTACACGAATTCCGTAACGCTCTAGTTTCTCAGCCAATTTAAGAGCTGTTTGTCCTCCTAATTGAACAATTACCCCAACTGGTTTTTCATGGCGAATGATGTCGTAAATATGCTCCCAAAAAACAGGTTCAAAATACAATTTATCGGCTGTATCAAAATCGGTAGAAACCGTTTCAGGATTACAGTTGATCATGATGGTTTCATAACCACACTCTTGTGCAGCTAATACGCCATGCACACAAGAATAATCAAATTCAATTCCTTGACCAATTCTATTTGGACCAGAACCAAGTACTACAATTTTAGGTTTGTCTGTTACAACAGATTCGTTTTCATACTCGAACGTTGAGTAATAATAAGGCGTTTGAGCGGCAAATTCAGCCGCACAGGTATCAACCAATTTATAAACACGGTTAATGCCATAATCGCTTCGTTTATTGTAAACTTCAGATTCTAAACATCTTAATAAGTGGGCAACTTGTCTATCGGCATATCCTTTTTGTTTGGCTTCAAATAATAGATCTTTTGAAATGGTAGTAATTGAATAACGTTCAATTACTTTTTCCATGCTCACCAACTCTTCAATTTGTCTTAAGAACCAATTGTCAATCTTTGTTTTTTCTTGGATTCTTTTAAACGGAATCCCCAATTTAATGGCGTCATAAATATGGAAAAGTCGATCCCAACTTGGATGTTCTAAACTATCTAAAATTTTGTCTTGATCAGTCAATTCACGTCCATCAGCACCTAATCCATTTCTACCAATCTCTAATGATTGACAGGCTTTTTGTAATGCTTCTTGGAAGCTACGTCCAATTGCCATTACTTCACCAACCGACTTCATTTGAAGTCCTAATTTAGTATCTGCTCCTTCAAACTTCGCAAAATTCCAACGAGGAATTTTTACAATTACATAATCCAATGTTGGCTCAAATAAAGCCGAAGTTGTTTTCGTAATTTGGTTTTTCAATTCGTCCAAGTGATAACCAATTGCTAATTTCGCTGCAATTTTTGCAATAGGATAACCTGTTGCTTTTGATGCTAATGCAGACGAGCGTGAAACTCGCGGATTAATTTCAATTGCAATAACATCTTCATTCTCATCTGGACTAACGGCAAATTGAACATTACACCCTCCGGCAAAATTTCCAATTTTTCGCATCATCTTGATGGCCATGTCACGCATTTTTTGGAATGTCGTGTCAGATAAAGTCATTGCAGGCGCAACTGTGATCGAGTCACCAGTATGCACACCCATAGGATCAAAGTTTTCGATTGAGCAAACAATAACAACGTTGTTATTCGCATCTCTCAATAATTCCAACTCAAATTCTTTCCAACCCAATAAGGCTTTGTCAATCATTACTTCCTTGATAGGAGAAAGATGCAAACCTCTTGTCAATAATTTATCAAATTCTTCTTCTTCGTATACAACTGCTGCACCTGCACCTCCTAAGGTATAAGATGCTCTAATACATAGCGGGAATCCAAACTCTTGTGCAACTTCTTTTCCTTCAAGAAAAGATTTTGCAGAGGCTTGTGGAGCCATTGGGATGTCAATCTCCAACATTAAATCTCTAAAAGCTTCTCTATTTTCTGTAATTTCAATGGCATCAATATCAACACCTATAATTCTTACACCAAACTCTTCCCAAACACCTTGTTCATCACATTTAATGGCCAAGTTTAATGCCGTTTGCCCGCCCATAGTAGGGAGCACAGCATCAATGTTATGCGTTTCCAAAATTTCGCGAATGGATTCAACCTCTAACGGTTTCAGATAAATATTATCTGCCATTACTGGATCGGTCATAATAGTCGCTGGGTTACTATTTATTAATGTAACCTCAATTCCCTCTTCTCTTAATGATCTGGCCGCTTGTGAACCTGCATAATCGAACTCACACGCTTGTCCAATCACAATCGGTCCACTTCCTATTATTAAGATGGATTTTATACTATTATCTTTCGGCATACTTAGATATATTTGCAGTTAATTGCCGTCAAAATTACACAGAAAATTCTACAATTGATTAACAATATTTGAATGTTATTCACATAATTTTAACTTTTGAATTTATGGTGTTAACTTGGTAGTTTTTCTTTAAAAAAATGTGGCGCATTGGGTTTATCGAAATGGAAATAGTTTATCTTTGAATAAACAGTGAAATTGGCCTATAAAAACAGCTTGACATGAAGGATAAATCAATTGTATTGGATCAGCAACAAATTCAACAAAAGATTGAGCGCATTGCCTATGAAATTTACGAAAACACCTTTGAAGAGGATGTGCTTTTTGTAGCTGGAATTTCTGGAAATGGCTTTCTTTTGGCTGAGCGTATGGTAAGTCTCTTGGCTAAAATATCAGATCAAGATGTGCGCTTATTCGAAGTAACCGTAAATAAAGACAACCCATTAGATGAAGAGATTAAACTTTCAATAGCGGATAGCGATTTATCAAAACGTACAGTAATCATCTTTGATGATGTCATCAACTCTGGCAGAACAATGATTCATGCTGTACGAAGAATTCTAGATAATAAATTGAATGTTTTAAAGGTTGCTACACTCGTGAATAGAACGCACCGTAGATATCCTGTTCAGGCAGATTTTGTTGGTTTAAATATCTCTACGACACTAAAGGATAATATAATTGTGGAACTAGGCGCTAATGAAATCGCTTACTTAGCATAGCGCTAACTTAGTGTCTATTTCTTTTCAAATTCTCCCCAGTACTTTTGATCAGGGTTTTCTGTTTCGCTTTCGCTTTTCTTCTTTTTATTTTTTCTTCTCGTATCTTTCACTCGCACTTCACCCCGCTTAAAAATCTTTCTTTTTCTTTTTTTCCAAATACGGTTAGATTTTTTATGTCCATCTAAGGCCAAACCTTTATTGTGGATCCATTCAATTTTTTCTTGATTTAAATATTGATGGAAAGAAAGTAAGACAAATGTTTCCATTGCTTTAGGATAATAAATTCCCATTTTATGAAATCCTAAAACAAAACCTGAATATCCTTCTAGACAAAATTCTTTGCGCAGACGAGCGCTTGGATAGTAAATCCCTTTATTAACAACTGCAGGAATGGTACGCCTTTTAAAGCGCTCAATTATATGAGAGTCATTTGAACCTAAAATTTTAAAGGCATGAAATAAGTTAGATGGAATGTATTTAGCGGTGTATTTATAAAATTTATATTCCGTTTTACTATATACTATTGGTGGGTAATTGGGATTGGTATAGAGGGTGTCCAAACTAAACCCATTCAATAGTGGCAAAACAGTAAAAAGAAGGGTTATGATGACTTTTCGCATGCAGAATAAATTTAACTGTGAAGATACAATTTCTATCCAATAATGTCTAAAGACAGAAAAGGTTACTTTCTTTCAGTTATATGATCTCCCAATGAATGATATAAAACGCTAATTAGGTGCAACATTTGATCGCGTCCAGTGCGCTGACCCAACTTTGCAATTATATAAACACTCAATATTAGTATGAATGCGATCGGAAAACACCATAACCAACCTGTTCCGTTTCCTACATTCCATTGGGCCATACCATACATCCCTCCAAAAAGAGTTAAGACGCCCAAAAAACCATAAATGAAAATAAACATTAGCCAAACACTGTGACGAGGACCTAATACACAACGAATAAATGTTCCTTCACCTGCCTCGTTCTTCTCTAATGAAACACGCAGCTCTGGTGACCAATAATGCTGTTCGCTTGGCGGAACATCTAAATAAAAAATATCGTGAACTTGCTTTCCTATTACAGAATTATCTTTATGCACCGACTCTTTCAAAAGGTCAAGTACTTCTGGTATAGAATACTCAGTTATCAACCTAAATCGCGGTCGAATTTCAATTACATTTTTATGTTCCTTTTTATTAAATGGCAAGATGAGTGAATTAGATTTTTTGAATGTATTGAAATCTATTGAGAAAAAAAATGACAAAAGTCAGTTGAGGGATTTATATAGTATGCAAAAGGATTGACTTTGTCCAATTTCATTTCGTGTGGGAGCAAGGGAATTATTTCCTACTATTATTCATATGTATCTTCCGCCTTTAAGCCACCAATGAAACTCTCAAAAGATTCGGATAAAAAGATAGGTTTGTTATCTACAACACCGTTCGGTAAAATATAAATATGTCCATAATCAATGTCATTTGTGTTAATACAAAAATTCCAGCCGCCACTATCAAATGCGAACGGAATATAGCCTTCAGGCAATAAATCACCTAATTGATGTACTTCCATAATAATCCCTGTCCTCCCCGACTCTCTGCCATATTTAATAGATGTAAACGCTGCTATCCTCTGATCTTTATAATATCTTAGACTTGGTATCCCTCCATTATGCTCTAAATAAAAATCTTTAAAGGATTTTGGCAATTTGATACCGTATTGAGTCTCAAAACCTTTGAGATCACTTTCATTTATTTTTTCACTTGTTAATCTAAATTTCATAATTCAACTTTGAAATACCATTAAACACTTTTTCTGCACATTAACTGTGAGTGTTTTTGACCTAGGCGCACTCACAAGAAAGTATTACTAATTAATGAAAGTCGTAGCAGAACAGCTAGTCCGAAGATATATAAAAAACCATTAGAAAAATTCCAGGAAATTTATTGATTCAAATTGCTTTGCGCAGCAATCACATCAATACAACGCATACCATCAATAGCTGCCGATATAATTCCGCCAGCATAGCCTGCTCCTTCACCACAAGGATAAAGCCCTGCAACTGTTGGATGTTCCAATGTTTCGATATCTCTTGGGATTTTTACGGGAGATGATGTACGAGATTCTGGCGCATGTAAAACTGCTGTATTGGTTAAAAAACCGTTCATTTTTTTACCAAATTCTAGAAATGCTTTTCGCAATCTTTTAGCGACCAAATCAGGTAAAACTTTATTTAAATCTACTGCTGTTAACCCAGGCTGATAAGATGTTTCGGGCAAATTAGTTGAAACTTTCCCGTCGATAAAATCTAGTAATCGTTGTGCTGGAACAGCCTGTGTTTTGCCAGCGGCTTCCCAACAATCATGTTCTACTTGGCGTTGAAAATTGAGTGATACAAATGGATCTTCAGATGAATAATTGGGTAAATCTTTCGGTTCCACCTGTACAACAATTCCTGAGTTGGCGTAAGGATTATTTCGCTTAGAAGGTGACCAACCGTTTGTAACAACCTCATTCTGCTTGGTTGCGCAAGGTGCTATAATTCCACCAGGACACATGCAAAACGAATAAACGCCCATTCCATCAACTTGTGCCACTAAGGAATAAGAAGCCGGAGGTAATTCTTCTCCACTCAATTGACCATGGTATTGAATTTCGTCAATTAAGTCTTGTGAATGTTCAATTCGCACACCAATTGCAAAGGGCTTAGCTTCCATAGCAACATTGCGTTTATGCAATAATTCAAAAATATCACGCGCTGAATGTCCTGTTGCTAAAATGACCCGATCAAAATTATTCCAAGTGTCATTATTTATTTGCAAGGCGGTTATTTTACCATCTGCAATTTTCAAATCAGTTAGTTTTTCTTCAAAACGAACTTCTCCACCGCATTTAATAATCTCCTCGCGCATGGCTTGAATGATCTTAGGCAATTTATTTGTCCCAATATGCGGATGGGCATCTACCAATATATCTTTATCCGCTCCAAAATGAACGAACCACTCTAATACCTTTTTTAAATTCCCTCTTTTCTTTGAGCGGGTATATAATTTCCCATCAGAATAGGTTCCTGCTCCACCTTCACCAAAACAATAATTCGAATCCGGATCTACTAAATGTTCTTTATGAATCTTGGCTAAATCCCTTCTTCGAGCGCGCACATCTTTTCCGCGTTCAAAAATGATAGGTTTCAACTTGCTTTCAATGGCATTTAATGCAGCAAATAAACCAGCAGGACCAGAACCAATAATAGCCACTTCTGGCGCCGAGGAAACATCTTGCGCTGTAAAAGAGGGTGCTGGTTCTTGAAAATCTTCTCCAATATATACTGCGTATCGCAAGTTGTATTGAATAGTTTTCTTTCGCGCATCAATTGAGCGCTTCAATAATTCAAGATGATTTATGGCATCAATTCTAATATCTAATTCAGCAACAATGCGTGCATGGATATAAGCCTCATTATTGATGAAGTTTGACGGTATTCTTAAATCAACTGTTTTTATCATTTATCCTTCAAAGGTAATGGAAAACCACCATGTTTGTGATTTTAAACTCTCCAAAGGTGAGGCAAAGAATGTGTCGTCTTGAATTAATAGGTTTTTTAATCCGTTGGTTAATTTAATTTCAATTCCGAATTTAAAATAAGGCAAATAGAAATCGAATCCACCACCAACATGATATGCAAAATCGTGTTTCTTTAATTTCACAATGGGTTCGCTCAACGTTTGCTCCACATCATCTTGACTGGCCAAGTCATAACTATAAGAAATTCCTGTAATCGCGTAGGCCGCAAAATTATTAATTCGTTTGGTATTGGCCTTTAAAAGAATTGGAAAATTCAATAAAGTAGGTTCCGTTCTTGTCGACAATGTTTTACGTTCTCCATTTCTCCAATAGGAATATGCAAACTCTGTTTCATGGAAAGTGAGTGAAGGAATTGTCCGTAAATGGAAAGTTGAATGGATGTTCCAAGAAATTAATGGCAAATGAATTGCAAAACCCGGTCCTGAGTTAATACTTACTTGATAAACCGAATCAAATTTCGAGAAATTTGTTTTTAAAACATAACGATAGCTTGTGGTATTACCACCAAGTGCAGTACCAAAATGCCATTTTTTATGTTCAAAACTTGGGTAGTTTTTACCATAGCGTTGTGCACTCAAACCCTGAGAGAACAACAGTAACAATACTAACCAAATCAATCTAATCTTCACTTGCACAATTTATAAAACGTTTTTTTCTTGAATTTATTCCGCAAATTCTATACCCAAAGTATAAAACATACGGCGGATAAAGTTACATGGTTTATTTTACTCCGTAATATATTGTGGCAATTCCACCACCAACAATCTTAGATTTGACATTTTTATAGCCCACATCAGTCATAATATCCATAAAGGCTTGACCTTCTGGAAATGCTTCAACAGATTCGGGCAAATAAGTATATGCGGCCTTGTCTTTAGAAATAGCCTTCCCTATTGTGGGTATAATATATTTAGAATGAAATTTAAAATATTGTTTAACTGGAAATTTTTTCGGTTTAGAAAATTCTAAGATTACCCCTATTCCACCTGTTTTTAATACACGCAGCATTTCTGATAATCCAGCGTCTAAATTCTGAAAATTTCGGACACCAAACCCAACCGTAAATGCATCAAACGTAGCCGTTTCAAAACTTAAGTTTTCAGAATCTCCCTGTACCATTTCAACGATTTGGTCGACTCCTTTCTTTTTCATTTTTTTACGCCCCACTTCTAACATCCCGTTAGAAAGGTCTACGCCCACCACTCGATCCGGATTTAACTTGAGCGCTTCAATCGCAAAATCACCCGTACCAGTAGCCATGTCCATAATGACCTTTGGTTGATATTCTTTCAGAATTTTAATGGCCTTTTTCCGCCATACTTTGTCAATACCAAGAGATAAAAAATGATTTAGAAAATCGTATTTTCCTGAAATGTTGTCAAACATTTCTTCTACTTCTTCCTTTTTAGTAGCATTAGCCTTATTGTACGGCTTTACTTTTGTACCCAAAACTTATCGTATTTATGGTTTACTTTATTTTATAATGCCAAAACCTCGCTCATCAACTGCTCCTTATCAACTGTGGTTACTCCTATTTGTTCACAAACTAAACCGCCAGCCAAATTCGCGATTTCAGCCACCAATTTGGGAGGCAGATCACACGTCAAACATAAGGTGGCTACACTTATTACTGTATCTCCAGCGCCAGAAACATCAGCTATTACGCGCGCATGTGCAGGTACAAAATGATGTTCCTTCTCGACTCCCATATACACCCCATATTCTGACAAGGTAATAAATGTATGTTCGGGTGCTATTTTTGCCTGTAATTCTTCAACCGCCGCAATAAAAACTTCGCGCTCTTCCATTTCAAAATGCACCCCTAAACCTTCTTTAAACTCCTTTAAGTTTGGTTTAAATAATGTAACATCTGAATAGGCGAAAAAGTTTTCCTTCTTTGGATCTACAGTCGTAATGATGTCATTTTCTTTTGCAAATTCAATAATTGATTGAATAACATTTTCAGTTAATATTCCCTTATTATAATCTTCAAAAATTATGGCGTCAACTTTTTCCTTTTCTGCCACTTTTTTTACCCGTTCAATCAGAGCAAATTCTGTCAACGAATTAATCGGATCAGTGCGTTCATTATCAACTCTTAATAATTGCTGATTATTACCAATCACTCTCGTTTTAACCGTTGTCACACGGTCGTCGCTCGCTAAAACACCCCAATCAGCTAAATTGCTCTCAGCTATTAAGCGTTGAAACAAATCTCCCTCTTCATCCTTACCAATAACAGAACAAATAAAGGGCTGTGCACCCAAAGCTTTGATATTTAGGGCCACGTTTGCAGCTCCACCGAGCCGGTGTTCTCTTGATTTGAATTGTACTATTGGAACTGGAGCCTCGGGAGAAATGCGATTCACCGAACCTTTTAAATAAGTATCAATCATCACATCTCCAACAACAATAATCTTCTTGCTAGCAAATGCGTTAAAAGTATATCTCAAATCAATCATTAGCTCAATTTTTCTAGTGCTCTTTTTATCCGTGCAATTGCTTCAGTCAATATTTCTTCGGAGGTAGCATAAGATAAACGAATGCAATCAGGATCTCCAAAAGCATCCCCCGTTACTAATGCAACCAATGCTTCATCTAATAAATATAATGACATATCGTTCGCATTTGCAATCGTTCTGCCATTTACTGATTTCCCAAAAAAGCTAGAAATGTCAGGGAAAACATAAAAAGCTCCTTCTGGCACGTTAATCTTCACGCCATCTATTTCACCTAAAAGTCTTAACACTAAATCACGACGACTTTTAAAAGCGTCAACCATGAATTGTATTTCGGTTGGATCAGTTTCGACCGCTTTTTTCGCAGCACGTTGACCAATAGAACAAGTACCCGAAGTATATTGTCCTTGAATTTTTCCACAAGCAGCAGCAATAGCTTTTGGGGCGCCAATATATCCTACACGCCAACCCGTCATTGCAAAAGCTTTAGAAACTCCGTTTATGGTAATTGTTTTATCGTAAACTCCTGGAAGAGTCGCAAAACTGACATTTTTTTGATTGAAAACGATATGTTCGTAGATCTCATCAGAAATCACATAAAAATTTTCAGTTCCAGCGACAACTTTCGCCACATCCTCTAATTCAGCTTTTGTATAAACCGAACCCGTGGGATTACAGGGATTACTAAAAATCATCAATTTAGATTTTGCCGTTAAAGCATTGGCCAATTGATCACTCGTAATTTTGAAGTCGTTATCTATAGAAGTTTCTATTATTACCGGTATTCCACCAGCCATTCTAACCTGCTCAACATAA
This sequence comes from Crocinitomix sp., assembly GCA_013138735.1. Classification (GTDB taxonomy): domain Bacteria; phylum Bacteroidota; class Bacteroidia; order Flavobacteriales_D; family Crocinitomicaceae; genus Crocinitomix. The sequence continues at coordinate 42,031 of WTCE01000149.1, forward strand.
GTCACCCAATATGGAGCGGGTACAATTACCTCATCTCCTGGATTAACCAAACTTAGTATCACGTTGATTAAACTTTGTTTTGCTCCAGTTGAAACCACAATTTGATCCGCAGCATAATCCAAGTCATTATCGCGCTTAAACTTTTCAGAAATTGCTTCGCGTAGATCCAAATAACCTGGAACTGGCATGTATTTTGAGAAATTTTCGTCAATACCTTCTTTGCCTGCAGCTTTAATAAAATCAGGCGTATTAAAATCTGGTTCGCCAAGGCTTAAAGAAATAATATCTTTTCCAGCCAATTTAAGTTCGCGACTTTTTGAAGCCATTGCTATAGTAGCTGATTCTGCAAGGTCTTTAACTCTTTCCGAAATTTGGATCATTGTTACTGCTTTAATGTTTTGCAAAGTTAAATATTTTATGGGATGCATAACTCTGTTTTTGAAAACAAATTGCATCTTTTTATCTCAACTATTTTAGCAGATTTTTTAGAAGCTCATCCCCGCTTTTTGATAGGGATAAGCATTGAATGTTCCAGTAGCGATTGCTACCAATTTACCTGAACCTTCTTGAAAAATCTTTCCTTCAGTTATAATAATTCGCTTCCCTGCTGAAATGGTTTTTCCTTGTCCAATTAAAACATCCCCAATTCTTACTGGAGAAATATAATTGATTTTAAATTCAACTGTTGATACCAAGTTCGAGTTTTCGGACGAGACATATAATGCGGCTAAGCCTAAAACTCCATCCATATATCCCGCGACTAAACCACCATGCGCAGTTGTTGGTGTTGCCAAATGCTCGGGTTTTACCAATAATTTGTATTCAATCCCGTCTTCCTCAAACTTTGTCAATTCCATTCCCAACATTTTACCGTATTGATTGGTTTGTTGATAGGTCTTGATTAAAAGTTCTCTAAAATTCTCCATAACATGCTTTTACGCTATTGCTTTGTGTTCATTATTATCGTGCAAATCTAATGAATTAAAAAAAGCTTGCAATTCATTTGGAAATTGATTGTGTTTTAAATAAAAGAACATATCTTTGCAGCGAATATTAATTTATTCAAATACCAATCAGGATTTATCCTGGCAAAATGCGAGAGTAGCTTACGCCAGTTGGCGCACAAGCAACTTCGCAAATATTAAGCTTAACGAATATTACAAGCGAGAGTAGCTCAGTTGATAGAGCGTCAGCCTTCCAAGCTGAGGGTCGCGAGTTTGAGTCTCGTCTCTCGCTCAACAAAGCACTGCTTATTTTTATAAGTGGTGCTTTTTTTGTTTCTTTAGAACGGATCAAGTACAATTGTTGTTGTTATCTGAGTGTTAAGCAAAAATTTTCTCTAATCTAAAAAGGAAATAATTGACATCTCTAACGCCTCTAAATTGAGATCTAAAAGCTTTAATTTTTGAATTAA
>WTCE01000130.1 GCA_013138735.1 Crocinitomix sp.
AATTCAAAAATTAAAGCTTTTAGATCTCAATTTAGAGGCGTTAGAGATGTCAATTATTTCCTTTTTAGATTAGAGAAAATTTTTGCTTAACACTCAGATAACAACAACAATTGTACTTGATCCAAAAGACTTCGAACTGAAATTCGCAACAAGAAATAGAAGAGGCAAGAGGGTTTTCATTCAATCTAAATTTATACGTTGATGACATCCGGTTTTTTGAATTACGTAATAACCCTTTTCATCTATTTTTATTGGATAATTAGATTGGAATAGCATCTTACCGTCTGTATTGATAATGTATTTGCCTACAAGTTTTACTTTTTCTCCATCAAAACTAACTGTACTACTATCGATTTGTATTAGCTTATTGTTGTTGATTTGAAACATAAATCCTTTCCGAATGATTTGTTTTGTATTCACATCATAGGAAGTGCAACTATCGGCTACAAGTTCGAGGTTTTTATTATACCAATCATGATAATAACCATGATGCGCAATTAGACTACTATCGAATGTGGTCCGGAAATTATCATAGATAATCGGGAATAGTTCATTGCCTTCAAGATCAAACAATCCTTTTTTGCTGCCTTTTCCCAAAATAAAGTAAGCCAATTCAGAATGTGTGGCATATTTGTAGTTTCGTTGAAGTGGTCTAACGTTATCATATTCAAAATTAAAAATAACTTCTCCATTTGGATTCAATCCACCAAATTTTCCGTTTTTATCTTGAAAAAAATGAACATCTATCCACCAATCCATTGTCCTAACGCCACCTTCATCATAAATTTCAATTGATTTAATTTTTTTGTAGTTAGAATTGTACACATCTAATTGAACAGCAATCGCTGCTCTTTTATCCTTGTCATAAACATGTTTAAAAGCATAAAAAACGAGTGCATTATGATGCGTTTTCCAGTTTATTTGGTTGTAATTTGGCGGTATTTTTTGACCCGTTTCATAGTTTAAAAGTCCTAACTTACAGGTGTGATACTGAGGCTCATCTTCAGCTTCTTTTTTTACCGCTTTTATTTTTCTGTATAGAAAAATAAAGGGTTCTTTCTGAACCAATTTATTCGATTTATTTTCGGCACCAGTTTCTTCATAAAATTGATCAACATTTACGTTATCATAATGAATGGTTAATCCTGAATAGGTGCTGACGATTGGTAAATTGTTTTTACTACGAAAAATTTTTTTGAACGAATCGTCTAAAATTGACCAACCGTTCTTGTCTATCGCAACAACTTTATCGAACAAAAATGTCACTTCTTTATATTTTTGGGATTGTTGTTTGGTGCGCAAATTATAAACAGTTTTAGAGTGATCCGAATTAGTTACAATAAGGTAATCGTGCGATACAGTCGTTGCAATAAATTCTTGGATAGAACAATCTTCTACTACAGGTCGATAATTATAAAATTCGACTTGCGGTACTGGTTCGTTTTGTTGGAAAACAAGTTCTCCATTGGAATTATAAATCGTTTCCCCATTTCCGTCGCTGTGTTGAAATCGATAGTTGGCCTCGCTTGAAGGATCAAATTCATAATGATATTGAATGGATAAATAGGCGTTTTTTACATTTGGAATGAATAAGTCTTTATTCAGATCGTAAATTCCCTTAACACCTTTATCAGTAGCTTCAAACAAATGGTCAGAATACACAACCGCCGAGCCCTCTTCCCAAAGACTTGACTCAACCTCTTTTAGATGCGAAAAACGTGGTATTACTGTAGTTGTGAAGTCCAAATCCATTAAGCCATATAAATTGTTTTGCTCGAAAATGATCGTGGCGTTGTTTTTCAACGTAAGACTTTGATAACCGGCAGGAAGAACTATATTATTGTCACGATCTATTAAGCCCCATTTATTATTTAATTGAAACTGAATATAAGTCTGATTACCATGTGCTAATGAATCATACAAGAAAGGAATTATCACTTCATTATCAGCATTGATCATTCCAAATTTGCCTTGTTTCCTTGCATAATAATAACGCGTATGATAAGTGTTGGCAGTATCCCGTAATTGATTCTGGAAGATGCATGTATAAATGTGCGGTATTAATTGACGAGCTTCAAGAGATAATCCGTAAATATTGTTGAAGTAAGAATGTTTTATAATTTCATTGTTCTGCTGCCCAAACCCTATATAATTCGAAAAGGTCAAAATCAAAAAGATCAATTGTAAATAGGGCCTCATAATTAATAAACGCAAAAGTCTGAAAAAGGTACTGAATTAACTGGATTAAATGTAATATAAAGTCATTTAAAGACTCCTTATCTAGTGATTCATTATCAGTTTAATTTAAATAAAGAAACCATTGTTCACAAGTTATTACCTAAAACGCATTGATTTCTGAGAATAAGAATGTACATTTGTGCCGTCTTAAGGGGTTAAGACGCTAGTTATTGTTCCAGGTTAATCCTAAAAAGAAGCGAATCCTCGTTTCATTCTCTGATTGTTTTTCCTTCTTCAATGGCTAAAACGCCTAGGTGCGATAATATTTATAAACGAAATAGAATTAATGGGAAGATCGAACGAAACCTTTAGTAAAAAAGAAAAAGAAAAGAAAAAAATTGCTAAGCGTAAAGAAAAGTTAGCCAAAAAAGAGGCTAGAAAAGAAAACGCGACTAGCGGTAGCTTAGACGATATGATCGCTTATGTTGATGAAAATGGTGTAATTACAGATACTCCGCCGGATCCGACAAAAAAGAAAAAAGTGATTAAAGCAAGTTCAATTGAAATTGGCGTTCCAAAACGTGAGGATATTGAAATTGATCCAGTACACCAAGGAATTGTTGCATTCTTTAATGACGAAAAAGGATATGGCTTTATAAAAGATCTTGAATCTCAAGACAGTTATTTTGTTCATATTAACAATACAAAAGAACCTATTTCCGAAGGCAATAAAGTTTCTTTCGAATTGGAGTCTGGACCAAAAGGCCCAGTTGCTGTGAAAGTTTCAATTGTTAAGAATGAGCCAAAACCAGCACCGAAACCTGCACCAACTGCTGAGGCGGATGCTAAGGAAGAGGAAGATGCAAAGGACGAGGAAGAGTAGTTGATAACGCTTGTCCTTAATAGGGTAAAATATCAATTATGACTTTATACGGCAAATTTTCTCCCTTCATTTTATTGTTATTAATCTATTCATGCGGAAGTGCTTCTGTGAATGATATGGATGAAACCCCACTTGATTCTACAGCCCAATTAATGGAAAACGTTATTGGAGCGCATGGAGAATTAGGGAATTATGTTTTCACTTTCAGGGAAAATGGCTATTCCTTTGAAATTACTGATTCTACTTACAAGTACACTAAAGTCGTACGCAATGATTCAACGCTGCGTGAAGATGCGTTAACAAATGATGCTTTTGAACGCTATGAAAATGGTGAATTGCTGAATTTGAGTCAAGAAGACGTTGATCGATATTCAGAGTCTCTAAACTCTGTGATCTATTTCACTTGTTTACCCCTTAACCTATCTGATCCCGCTGTAAACAGAAGCTTGAAACCTTCGGTCAAAATTCATGGTAAATCATATGACGTTATGGAAGTAACCTTTGATGAAGAAGGTGGCGGAACAGATCATGATGATGTTTTTTATTATTGGTTCAATACTGAAACACATATTATGGATTATATGGCCTATAGTTATGCTGTGAATGGAGGAGGAGTGCGATTCAGATCCGCTTACAATTCAAGAATGATTGATGGCATGCGCTTTCAAGATTATATCAACTATGGTGCTCCGGTTGGCACTCCTTTAGATAGTTTACCCATCTTACTGGAGACAAATCAGCTAGAAGAGCTTTCTAGGATTGAAGCGGAAGATGTGCTTTCTTTTTAAATCCCAACGGCCACAAATTCACACATCTAGTAAAAAGATCAATCAATCACAATAACAAGTCCTGCGCCACTTGAATGTTAAAAAATCGATTTGATTTGGAAAACATTAATCCATGAATTGAAGTTTAGTCAATAGAACGCAGATGACACAGTTCCGAACACTTGTTATTTGAAAACCCAACGAAACTTGCATAAAATAAAATGGATCCCTCCTGATTTCATACCTATCCATTAAAGCCTTTTCATTTATTTTAATCTGCGAACTATCTGCCCGATCGGCAGCATCAGCATTCTATTAATTGACAACCCCTGTGAAAAACACAACAATTCAAATGGAAAAAACAAAGTCAAAACGTATTGATAATTCTACACTTCGACTAGTTCGGCGCGGCGCATTGTTAAGTTCCAATTGATCAGGTCAAAATTGAGGATCAGTTACAGAAATCAGGGAAGAATTGGTTATTCGTAATATACTGATTGTCTAAATTCAGGATTTTGAGTTATGAAAAACTTCGATAAGGAGTTAAAGCGGTCATAGGCGTTCGTCGGAGAATTGATTTTATCAAAGCACATTATTAGAAAGATCGGGAAGCTCCCGTCGCAGAGCAGGGAGATCACCCGACCGCACTTATAATGTGGGCAGTGAAAATTGATTTGAGAATGTGCCCTCCGAATTTAAGCCCTGCTAGGAGACTTTTTTGGTACTTTTTGGTCGAGCAAAAAGTACGATAGTTTCATTGTAAGAATAAGTATTAATTCATCATTAAATTTGAATATGAAAGGATGTCATAACTTTTACATATAGTCCTCAACAATTGGTCTTGATCCAAATAAACCCAAGTCAAAACACATAGAGAATTGCACATTGATAATTGCACATTGAAAATTGAGAAAATCCTATGCACGCATAAAATATTCAACCCAAATCACTAACGCTTACATAATTTCCTGTATTTTTGTTAGAAACAGAATAAAAGAATGGCTGAACGTAAATCATTATCCGATATTTTAAACATTGAACACCCCATTATTATGGCGCCTATGTTCCTTGTATCGAATGCAAAGATGTTAATTGCTGCAGGTAACAGTGGAATAACAGGAGCTGTACCAGCTTTAAACTATCGAACAGATGAAGCGTTTCGCGAAGCCATCAAAGAAGTACGCGCAAATACCAAAGGACCAATTGGCGTTAACTTAATCGTTAATAAATCCAACCCAAAAGTACCGCAGCAACTCAAAACCTCAGTTGAATTAGGAGTAGATTATATCATTACTTCTTTAGGTAGTCCAAGAGAGGTGATTAAGCAATGTAAACCAAAAGGCATTAAAGTGTTTTGTGATGTAGTTGACTTGAAGTTTGCGCTCAAAGTGGAAGAAATGGGAGCGGATGCTGTAATTGCAGTAAATAAAGAGGCTGGGGGACATGCTGGACCGACTTCTCGCGAAGTATTGATTCCATTATTGGTTGAAAAATGTACTATTCCAGTCATTTCAGCAGGTGGAGTCGGGAATTATGAGGAATTACAAGAAATACTGGCATTAGGCGCATGCGGCGCTTCAATAGGGAGTGTTTTTATTGCAAGTGATGAATCAGACGTTTCAGATGAATATAAACAAGCCTGTGTTGATTATGGCGCCGAAGATATTGTGATGAGCACAAAAGTGTCTGGAACACCATGCACAGTTATTAATACACCCTACGTTCAAAAGATTGGCACAAAACAAAGCTGGCTTGAAAGAGTTCTAAGCAAAAACAAAAAACTAAAGAAATGGGTTAAGATGTTGACCTTTGCTAAGGGAATGAAAGCCTTGGAAAAATCTGCCTTTAGTGCAACTTATAAAACCGTTTGGTGCGCTGGTCCAACAATTGAACATGTTACTGCTATTAGACCAATTAGTGATATTGTGAAAGAGTTGACGGAGGTGAAGAGCAAAGCTTAATCACACTCACTAATTCGACCAACTTCAGTCAATGTTCCGTTTATTAGTTTGAATTGTATTTGAACGGGCGAACGCTTAAATCCAACTTTACATTCTTCTGAATCTTCCGCTACAAGGTATTTATTATCATTGTCCGCACTAAAATTCCCTAAATGTTCAACTTCCGTATGTAAAATCAGCTCTTTTTCTATTGGATCATATTCAAATAGATGACCACGACTAATCGCATAGCCATTGCTGCAAGTCATACGCATAAAGAGATCTTTGGTGCCATCAAAATTGAAATCAATATAATTTAAATCGAAGTATAAGCTGTTAAATGCTAAATCGAATTTTTGAAAAACCAAAACCCATTCGTTCATTTTTAGCTCATACAAATGGATGTTACAAGTTGAATCCAATTGCTCAACGTATATAGCATTTTGAACGGAGTCATTTAATAAAAATCCTGATTCAAAAGCTTTGAATGGCTTCGTTTCAAAACAGTCGGAACTGTCCAGAGCTAACGAGTTGCGTAAACTTGTCTTTAAAAAATCTTTTTCGGTTAGTTCATTACCTAAAGGAACAGAAGAAACGTCAACAACTTCAATGCACGTTGTTTCCTCACAAGCGAAAAAAAAAGGGACGAACAGAAATGTAAAAGTCGTTATAATTAAATGACGTGGCATAAACAACAAAAAAGAAATCCTAGAAAAAGGAAGTTGCATCAGCTCAAAACGCTTGCTCCAAACTCAAAACTGTAATGAAATTATCTTACTCCAATAAACTCAGCAGTATTAATTCCTTTATTATAAGTGAACTTCAACTTATTTTCATCTGAAATAAAGATAAAATCGCTTAAATAAGGATCCGCTTGAGAAACTGGCTCAACATTGATTCCATTTGAAGTCACTAAAACATCAAAATTCACAAAATCATTCCCCGCTACAGTAACTTTATTATCATTTAAGGCCGTAACCAAAACTTGATAGCCACTTGAAGTCAACGTATCATGGTCGTCAAAAGAACCTTCAAAAGATCCTGTATAAGTTCCTGACATAGTAACTGCAGGCTCTTTATCTTTTTCACAACTAGTTAAAACCGCGAAGCCAAAAGCAAGAATGGCGAAACTATAAATGATGTTTTTTTTCATGGTACAATTTTTTTCTGTGTCTAAATTAAGAAAAAGGGATGATTAATTAAAGAACCAAACTTAAAATTTAACAATTAAGCGCACATTAATTCTTCTCCCAGTTAAATGGTTTGGAATGGCATAGTATCGCCCGGCAATATCTTGCAGCCATTGGTAAGAAATAATATTGTTAACACCCAATAAATTAAAGGCGTCCAAACTAACCGTCATTTGGTTAAAATGTTTCAATACTTTTTTGTCCGTATATAAATGCAAACTGTCTGGATTTATGATATCATACATAAAGCCCAAATCTAAGCGCAAATAAGATTTTGTGCGCAAGACATCTTTATAACGTTCATAGGTTGGCGGACCGTAAGGTAGGGGAGTTCCCATTATCATATTTGCAGATACTTTTAAATTCTCAAAGCGTGGCATTTTATCTTGGAAAAACACAGAAAATGTCATCCGCTGATCAGACGGTCTTGGTAACCAACCTGGTTCGGTATAGGCTGAATCGACTGCAGCGTCATTAAATGTATAACCTGGGAATATGGTATCGCCGTCTGAATTGTAATAGGTATAATAAAAGTCATCTAAAATATCCTCTTTCGTATTCAAATAACCAATTCTAAAAAAGGATTCAACGCCCTTTACAAATTCACCATTTATTTTCGCATCTGCTCCGTAGGAATAAGCAATGGCATTATTATCGCCATAATATCTAATTCTTACATTGTCAATTTCATAAGGAACTACATCCCACATATATTTGTAATATGCTTCTGAAATGAATTTAAAATCGCGTCCCCAAAGTTGGAAAAACACATCAGCACCAACTACATTATGCCATGATTTTTGTGAAATAATGTTTGGATTTATCTCTCCATTTATACTTCGCATTGTTCGGTACAATGGTGGCTGATAATATAAACCACTAGCCAAACGTAATTTCATGTTTCGGCGCAATAAGGTAGTGTCTTCTGTGATGAAATATTTACGCGGTGTATAAGTAATGCTGGCACGTGGTGTCAACCACCATTCGTCATTATAAGAACGAAACCCTGCTCTTGTTCCAATGTTGAATGAGAGTTTGGCAGGACTTCTATCAAGCGTATCCTTAAAGTAGATAAATATATTTCCTGTATCCGTCTTAATCTTACGCTTTAAATCTAAATAAACAGGTTTGTAGCGGATTAATCCTCTATTAAACTGAATGTATGAAGTTGCTCTATAGCTTTCTACAAAATTGTCTTGTTTAATGACTTCCTTTAGTTCGACAATAGTAGGAGATCCTTGTGGAATAGAATAACCAGCAGAATCAATCAAATGCCATTCACTTAAGTGATCATTAAACTGCTCGTATTGTAATTTGGCTCCCCAAAATAAATTGGCAGTTTTAGAATTTTTGGTAATCGTATCTAATTTACGATCAAATGTATATTTACCATCATGATAAACATTCCCAATCCATACATTTAAATTGTTTCTTGCATGGTCAAGTAATCCACCAACACCAACGTTGCTTGTAGAATCTCCAAAATCCTCTTTAGAGGGATCTGTTTCGAGTTCATTAATCCAATATTCACCCAAAATATCAAAATACTCACTTTCTACAGAGTGGAATACAGAAGAGGTAAACGACAATTTTAAATTATCATTATACATATTCTCTATACCTGTTGCAGCTGTAAAAGTTTGGAATTTAGTTTCTTCTTGCCCTTCAAAGAATACACGTAATTGATAGGCCTCATTAACTGTTCCCCAAGAAGTGTTTCGCGTTTGCGGTTCAAAGCGGTAATTATTGGTTGAAAAATGCCCTAATGTATACCACTTCTTATAATTACCAGGGTCATCATAGTCCAAATAGAAATTGGTTAAAAACTGATAATCGAAAAAAGTAGGATTATAATCGCCCTGTGTTGGTAAGCTGTTTAGCAGATAAGAATTGGCGCGATAACGTGCTCCAGTCATGTACGAGCCACGTCTACCTGCAAAGTTTCCTTCAACATGCGCTTGGCCACCCATTAAACTTATCTGAGCAGAACCTCCAAACTCAGTTGGTTGTCGATAACGAATATCTAACACTGAGCTTAGTTTATCACCATAATAAGAATCAAATCCACCTGCAGAAAAGAAAATATTGTTGACAAAAGCAGGGTTTATAAAGCTTAGCCCTTCTTGCTGACCTGAGCGAGCTAAAAAGGGACGGTAAATTTGAATCCCGTTAACGTAAATTAAATTCTCGTCATAGTTTCCACCGCGTACATTATAATTAGCGGTTAACTCGTTATTCGAATTCACACCCAAGCCAACTACCTTAATTAAATCTTCAAAATTTTGTGATGGTGTGCTAATTCGAGTTAAATCAACCAATGGAATTCCATCCATAAAATCACTTGGCCTAATTTCTTCAACTAAAACAGGGCCTAATGTTTTATCTTTTATCGAAATCCGAAGTCCAGTAATATCTGTGGTTTGAACTGAGATTCTTTTCTTTGTGGCGCGCCCAATATAACTGAACCTTATCGTGTAGCTATTATTGGGTTTAATTGAAATGGAAAAGTATCCTTCTTTATTGGTACGACCAACTTCTCCCATATCATCAACAGTAATAGCAACACCTGATAAAGGTTTGCCATCTTCGTTTGAGACTTCTCCTGAAACAGTAACATCCTGTGCCTGAACAGACAAGAAAGTAGTGAAGAGAACTAAGAGTAAGAGATATTTTTTAAGTAATTCCAATGTGCGCCAAAATTAAGCATTCAGTTCTAATTCAAAACGCATTTTATTCGATAATATTTCAGGTACTTACAAATTTGAATAAGAATTGTACCGCGTAGGATTCCTCGAATCGCCTGTTAATGGATTGATTTAATGAAAATCTACTCGAATACAGCTTATTAATGAATAACTAACCGCAAAATGTTAATATCCTCTTGCTTACTCATGCAAATCATACGTTCATTCCACTTATTTTTGTAGGTGCTGCTGTTCATAGGTTGAATGGTGCAAAAAACGATTAAAGCATGGCAGAAGAAGAGCAAGTGAATTATGACGAGGGGAATATTAAATCCTTAGAGTGGAATGAGCATATTCGGCATAGACCAGGTATGTACATTGGGAAGTTGGGTGACGGTGCATCTGCTGATGATGGAATCTATGTTTTGATTAAAGAGATAGTAGATAATTGCATTGATGAGTTTGTGATGGGGAATGGGAGAAGAATTGACATCAAAATTAAAGATGGTGTTGCCACTATTCGTGATTATGGTCGTGGAATTCCATTAGGATCAGTTGTTGATTGTGTATCGAAAATGAACACAGGGGCAAAGTACGATTCTAGAGCCTTTAAAAAATCAGTTGGATTGAATGGAGTTGGTACAAAAGCAGTTAATGCTTTAAGTCAACGTTTTCACGTAATGTCAATTCGTGATGGTGAACAAAAATCGGCCTTTTTCGAGCAAGGAAATTTAATGGATGATAAAAAGGTAGAAAAATCTACCGAACGAAACGGGACCTATATTAATTTTACGCCTGATGCAAGCATCTTTAAAAACTACCAATACAAAATCCCATACTTACAGAAACTTTTCTGGAATTATTGTTATTTAAATAGAGGTTTAGCCATTTATTTTAACGGAGAAAAATTCGTTTCAGAAAACGGATTAAAAGATTTGTTGGAAGACAATATGGAAAGCGATCCATTATATCCAATCATTCATATAGAGGGAGATGATATTGAGGTAGCAATAACGCACATCCGATCATATGGTGAGAATTACTATTCATTTGTTAACGGGCAACATACAACACAAGGTGGAACGCATTTAACTGAATTCAGGGCCGCAGTTGCTAAAGTTATTAGAGACTTTTACGGTAAAAATTATGACGCCATAGATATTCGCCAATCCATAGTGGCGGCGGTAGCTGTAAAAGTAATGGAGCCCGTTTTTGAATCACAAACGAAAACAAAATTAGGTTCGCAGGAAGTAGAGAAGGGTGGTAAATCAATGCGGGCATTTATGACCGATTTTTTGAAAGAAAAATTGGATAATTATTTGCATAAAAATCCTGAAACTGCCGAAATCTTAGAAAAGAAGATTAAACAATCTGAAAAAGAACGGAAAGAACTATCGGGTATACGAAAACTTGCGCGTGATCGTGCTAAAAAGTCAAGTCTACATAATAAAAAATTGCGCGATTGTCGGGTACATTTTAACGATAAGGGAAATAACGAAAAGAAGGATGCAACAACCCTTTTTATAACGGAGGGAGATTCGGCCAGTGGATCAATCACGAAATCTCGCCGAGTAGATACGCAAGCAGTATTTAGTTTGAGAGGGAAACCTTTGAATAGTTTTGGCTTGACCAAAAAAATTGTTTACGAAAATGAGGAATTTAATCTCCTTCAAGCAGCCTTAAACATTGAGGATGGAATTGATGACTTACGTTATAAAAACATTGTAATAGCAACAGATGCTGATGTTGATGGCATGCACATTCGTTTGTTATTATTGACGTTTTTCTTACAGTTTTTCCCCGATTTGGTAAGAAAGGGACATGTTTTTATTTTACAAACACCACTTTTTAGAGTTAGAAATAAAAAACAAACTTTTTATTGCTACACAGAGGAAGAACGTGTGAAAGCGGTTGAAATATGTGGGAAAACAGTTGAAATAACACGTTTTAAGGGATTAGGAGAAATCTCGCCAGATGAATTCGCCAATTTTATTGGAGAAGATATTCGTTTAGATCCTGTGTTAATTGGGAATGATGCTAAAATAGAGGATGTCTTAACTTTTTATATGGGTAAAAACACACCCGACAGACAAGATTTCATTATTGACAATTTAAAGTTTGACGAAGCTGTTGCATAAACGCTAAGAGGATTAGGTACTGAACGGCGTAAGCCAATACTGCTAAAACGACCATAGTAACAATTCAATCAATCAAAGACAAGGATGAGCATTATTCTAATGTAGCATTCAAAGATTTTTTTGATATTGAGACATTAAGCATTTTCGAAAAAGCTAAAGAATAAATTTAAACATCTTCTAAAACATAAATTAAAAAACGTGAAGGCACTTAAATTACTGATATTATCAACCCTTTTAACATTCGTAGGGCAAGTTACATACGCACAAAATAACAACATGGGCGAGGTGCGATTCCTTGTCAACGTTGATAACAGCTATTTCGAAATTGAGATTAACGACACTATGCTGCTTAAGCGCTATAAAGATAGCCTGCCTGCAGGTGACTATTCCGCTAAGGTTTGGTCTCCAGGCTATATAATGAATCGGATTGAATTCACCGTTGTAGCAGGAAAGATGACGGAAAAGCGCGTTGACATGGTGAAAAATAACAACTTTAACGAGTACGAGCGAGATTACAAGAAGTACCGCATGCAGTTTCATAAACAATTGACTGCACCATTAGCACTAACTTTAACGAGTGCTGTTACTTCAGGCGTGTTTATGGTAAATGCCTACAATTATAAAAAGAAAGTAATCGCAGATATAGAGGATTATCATCTTTCACCTGTTACAAGCGAAATTGGAGAAATTAAACTTAGAATTGCTGAAAACAATAAAAAATATAATTTTCACCGAAGCGCATTTTATATAAATTCTGGTTTTACATTTTTGTTCGTAGGGGGTACAATATGGTCCTACATGAACTTCAAGAAAAATAATATAGAACCTGATTACTCAAAAGACAGTCCTTTTAAGGATAAATTTTCATTAAACTTAACACCATACGGATGCAGTTTAGCAATAAAACTATAGTACTTAAATTAGCTTTATTAATCATGCTTCCTTTATTCTTAGGGAGTTGTTTGAAGAAGGTAGAGGGCATTGACGAAATAAACACCAATATATTCGATCGTGAATATGCTGGTGATGTTTGGTATGTTATAAAAGACATTGAGCAGGTGACTAATGATTTGGGACAAATTAAGGCCCGCTTATATACTTGGATTCCAAAAGCAAATCTTCCTGGCTTGGTGCCTAGTAATATTAAAATTTTTGTTTCTGGAGATGGCTTGCCAGAAGGCGTGATCGATTACCCTTTAACACCTGGTGGAGATTTTGAGCGTGCAATTGATTTGCCTTATGTTTCTCCTGGTGAATACTGTATCACATTAGGGATCTATCTCGAAGATGAAGATGAGACCATTAATTTATTTGAGACGTGTATCATACTTTAAATAGTGTTTGTCTTTAAAGTCCGATTTCACCGCTATGCTTACCTATAAATATTAATTCTACATTCCTTGTTCGAAATTCGACATTTTTCCCATTTGCTACCGCGAGATTGTATCTCGTGGTAAAGTCAAATCGAAAGTCGACGTGCACACGAGATACAATCTCGCGGCAGCGGCGTAAATAGTTTACGTTCTACCAAGCTAAATTTATATCAAAAATTATTATGAAAGTCCTCTTATCTATAAAACCAGAGTTTGCAAATAAAATATTTGATGGTAGTAAAAAATTTGAATTCAGAAGACTTGTCTTTAAGAATAAGGATGTAAAAAAAATAGTGGTCTATGCTTCGGCACCGATAAGTAAAGTTATAGGTGAATTTGATGTTGACGAAGTGCTGTACAGAGATATTGATGACTTATGGAATGATACTAAAGAACATTCAGGAATTACTAAAGACTATTATGAATCATATTTTGTGGGTAAAGAAAAAGGATATGCGATTAAGGTTAAGAATTCAAAGAGATATGCAAAAGATTATTGTCTCATGAGTAGATATGGCGTAAAGCCACCCCAATCTTTTCTGTATTTGAGATAATGGAGAAACAACTGAACCAAGCGTAACGTAGCAAATTTACAATTACTTATATGCGTGACAAAGAGAATATTTAGAGAACATCAATGTTCTTTTTCTTATCATATTCCTGAAAACGCTCCTTTTAATTTCTAATGCACAGTACATGGAATTGATTTTGATTAAGAAACATGCCGTCTATTCCAAATCTAAATTGAACATTCCTTGTTCGAAATTCGATATTTCCCCAACATCAGCATCTCCTTCAGAGAGAATGAGCTTAGATTTATAATAATTTCGAAAAGAAATACCGAATTAGTGTAACTAATTCACTCCTCATAACAATTAACACGCTCTATAATCCTTCATAGTTATCCACTTTGTAAACTAAAACCAAAATGTTGATAACTCAGGCACTTATCCTGTCTAAATTAAACGACTTCTCATTATTTTTGTTGGTTGCAGAACAACAATTATGTCAGAAGAGAACCAAGAACCCGAAGAGCAACAACAATTCGACCCCAAGCGCAATGCTGGGGCTGAAATGGGGCACGACGATAACGGTGACCAAATCATTCCACTTTCTGGAATGTATAAGGATTGGTTTTTGGATTATGCTTCCTATGTAATTCTAGAAAGAGCCGTTCCTGCCTTAACAGATGGTTTTAAGCCGGTACAGCGTAGAATTCTTCATTCCATGAAGGAAATGGATGATGGGCGTTATAATAAAGTTGCCAATATCATTGGTAATACCATGAAATATCACCCGCACGGTGATGCTTCAATTGGTGACGCTTTGGTTCAGTTGGGACAAAAAGATTTATTGATTGACATGCAGGGGAACTGGGGTAATACCTTAACGGGTGATCGTGCAGCTGCCCCTCGATATATTGAGGCACGTTTGTCTAAGTTTGCAAACCATGTCACGTTTAATGCGAAAACAACAAAATGGGCGCCATCTTATGATGGTAGAAATAACGAGCCGGTTTTATTACCAGTAAAGTTTCCATTGCTTTTAGCACAAGGTGCTGAAGGAATTGCGGTTGGTATGGCCTGCAAGATTTTACCACATAATTTTATAGAATTAATAGAAGCATCTATTGATATATTGCGTGGAAAAAAAACGAATATTTTACCCGATTTTCAGAATGGCGGAATGGCCGATTTTTCTGGCTATAATGATGGGTTAAGAGGAGGGAAAGTTAGAGTGCGTGCGAAGATTGAAAAGGTTGATTCTAAAACCTTGCGCATTGTTGAAATTCCGTTTGGAACGAATACCTCCACACTAATTGATTCTATTCTTAAAGCAAATGAAAAGGGAAAAATAAAAATTAAAAGGGTAGAGGATAACACCGCGGCGGAAGTAGAAATAATGATTTTTCTAGCGCCAGGGGTTTCACCAGATAAGTCAATTGACGCCTTGTACGCATTCACCAATTGTGAAATGTCTATTTCGCCAAATAGTTCGGTGATTTTAGATAACAAACCGTATTTCCTTGGTGTCAATGAAATTTTAAAAATTAATACTGAAAATACAGTTCAATTATTGAAGCTTGAGCTGCAAATTCGTTTGGCTGAGCTATTAGAATCATGGCATTTTTCTTCGCTAGAAAAAATCTTTATAGAAAATAAAATCTATATCGATTTTGATGGAAAAACCTATGAAGAAGCCATTGAAGTAACGCATAAATTATTAAAACCACACATCAAACATTTAAGACGTGCGGTAACAGATGATGATATAAAGCGTTTGCTTGAAATTAAAATGCGTCGAATTACCAAACACGATTCGGATAAAGCAGATAATTATATTACTTCTTTAGAAGAAGAAATGGAGCGCATCAAGTTTAATTTAGCAAACTTGACCGACTTTGCAATTGATTATTATAAAGACCTTAAAAAACGATATTCAAAAGGAAAAGAAAGAAAAACTGAGATTAAAATATTTGATACCATTTCTGCTAAAAAAGTAATTGTTGCCAATAAAAAACTATATGTTGACAAAGCAGAAGGATTTATTGGTTGGGGATTGAAAAAAGAAGAATTCATTGCAGAATGTAGTGATATTGATGATGTAATCGTTTTCTTTAAAACAGGTAAAATGATGGTGACCAAAATCAGCGATAAAAAATTCGTTGGTAAAGGCATTGTTTATTGCGGAATCTGGAAAAAGGGAGACATAAGAACAATCTATCATCTAATTTATAGAGATGGGCCCGAAGGTAATGCCACTTATATGAAGCGTTTTGCCGTGAAAAGCATAACACGAGATAAGGAATATCCAATTACCAAAGGAACTAAAGGAAGTAAGATGTATTATTTCTCTGTTCATCCAAATGGCGAGCGTGAAATAGTAAATGTACAATTAAGACCAAGACCGCATTTAAAACGAGTTCGTTTTGATATTGATTTTGGTGATTTGCTAATTAAAGGAAGAGCTTCTGGTGGAAATAGAGTAAGCAAAGAAATAATTTCGAAAATTATTCAAAAGGAAGTTGGGGAATCAACATTAGCCGCACGTAAAATATGGTGGGATCCTGTTGTAAGTCGTTTGAATGTAGATGATCGTGGAACATTGTTGGGAAGCTTTAAAGGAGACGATAAGTTGTTAACGCTTTATGCTTCAGGTGAATTACGTTTAACCAATTTTGATATTTCAAATCGTTTTTCAGATGATTTAGTTCACATTGAAAAATGGCACCCAGATCATTCTATTAGTGCAGTATACTATGATGGCGATAGGGATTTGTATTTTGTAAAACGTTTTTTAATCGACATTAGGTCTGATAAAAAAGCATTGTTCATTTCAGAGTCTGAGAATTCACGATTAGAAGTTGTTTCAACTGCCTATGAACCAAAAATCAAACTGATTTATAATAAACGTTTGAAAGAAACAAAAAATCTGCCGGACAAAATAATTGACTTGAATAGCTTCATTGATATTAAAGGAATGAAGTCACAAGGAAATCAATTAACCAAACTAAAGGTAAAGGAGATAGAATTGAACCATGCAATAGCTGGGGATATTCCATGGCCAGAACCAGAGGTTGAAGAAGTTGAGGCTGTTGAAGTAGTGGATGCAGCTACTGAAGAAGAGGCAAAGTCAACAGAGGATGACAAAGCTATTGAGGTTGAATGGGACCTTACCAAAGACAAGAAGGATAAACCAAATCCAATAAAAGAAGAAGATGATGACAGCCAAGGCTCACTTTTTTAATTACTTTGCTTTATTCGTGTTATTTGCTGGTTTCATGAGTGCTTGTGCACCATCAAATCAGGCAATCTCTTATAAAACTCAATTCAAAGGTACTTCCGCGAATGGTGCGCATGCACGAGCACTTTTTGTAGGCGACTTATACATAATTGCTGCTGGACAAAATGGAAACATGGGTGTTCATATCTTGGATACCGCATTCAATAGACCTCATATTCAAGATTCTATTCCTGGTATAGAAGATTTTCGTGATGTACGTTTAAATGCAGATGGTAATTGTTTGCTAATGAACTCAGGCGAAAACGGAATGATATACGGCATTTCTCGTGGTTCATTTAGACGAGTTTTATATGATACCGCAGGCGTTTTCTTTGATGGTATGGCTTTTTGGAATGATAGAAACGGAATTGTTTTTGGAGATCCCATCAACGGGAAATTCTTTTTGGCTAAAACAGAAACTGCTGGAGCATTATGGGAACCTATAACACCTAATTCAATGCCAAATGCCTTGGAGAATGAAGCTGGGTTTGCCGCAAGTGGAACTAGTATTCAAGCCGTGGGTGATTCAACAGTTTATTTTGGAACAGGAATGGGAGCTAGCTCACGTTTATTTTGTAGTTATGATCAAGGCGAAAACTGGATTGTTAAAAACACACCAATGCGAGCGGGTGATTCTTACGGGATTTACGCCATGTACTTTTGGACACAAAACGAAGGTATAATAGTAGGGGGCAGCTATAAAGATTCTACCTATAAAAAAGATATTTGCCAATACACCAACAATGGTGGCGATTCATGGCAAGTACGCACCAATGGACTTTTAGGATATTGTTCTTCCATTCATGGTACGGCAAATGGTGAGTTTATTGTTGCCACGGGACGCATGGGAACATTCTACACAACTAACAAAGGTCAAACTTGGGATGTTTTAGTCGACCGCGCGTATTATTCGTGCTTTGTAACAGATGAGAGAGTGGCATTATTGGGCCGTAATGGAACAATGGAAATTTTAAATTATACCTTAATAAAGAACTAGGCATGGAATTTGTCTTTATTTTAAATCCGTATGAATTTAAAATAAAATGGCTAATTTCAACGTTAATTAAGAATATCGTGTTTAAATCAATAAATATTAAAGGAATTTCAATTCTACTGGCTTTATTCTCAGTTGTGGGATTTGCCTATGGTCAACATGACTTTCAAGTATCTTGGAATGCATATACCACGGGTGAAACTATTGAGGAAGACCCTTTTAATGGCAGTTTTACAGTTAGTAATGTGGGTGAGTCAACTATAAATGCAGGAGATACTATTTGGTATGGTTACTTCATTAATGACGCAATCTATGATATTGCCTTAAATTCTGATGCCGTTTCTGGCGAGGTTTTAGAAGAAGATTTTGAACCCGGTGGCGAAATTGTAATTATCAATAACTTTTGGTGGCCATTATTTGGTTCAGGTATAACAGTAGAAATGTGTGCCGTTGTTTATGGTGTTGGATACGAATCCTATACAGGTGAATTCTACACAGGAGATGATGTTGATTCTAATAATACGGATTGCGTATCAGCAATTTTACCTGAATATGTTGTAGGGATTAGTGAAGAGAATGAGGGTGCTGATATTTCAATTAGCTTTTCAAACCAAAAAGCATTCATCTTCAATAAAACGCTATTGCAGGAAGAAACTGCAAGATTGGAAATTTACTCCATTACAGGTAAATTGCTTTATACTGAATTGATCAATATGAACTGGGGCACAACTCAGATCGATTTACCCACTTTAAATAATGGCATCTATATTGGTCGCCTTATTTCAGAGGAAGTCCAGATTAGCGAAAAATTTGTAATCAATCAGTAGTCTTAAGCAATACACAAACCTTCAAAAATTCATCCATTATTTGAATTCAATCGCATTTTTGGATTTTAAACAGGCAATTGTTGAAAATTAACACCTGTTTCAAGCGCTTTTTAACAACTTAAAACGCTAATTGTTCATTTACGAACAAAGTCTTAGTTTTTTTTTCTTACATTTGACTAATATAAATTTAATAAAGAAAAATATGAAAAAAATTTACACTTTGATTGCCATTATGGCTTTTACATTTAGCGCTTCAGCTCAGTTTGACCTGTCTTGCGAATTTGCTGCTTACACTGCTGGTTCTACAGTAGATGACGATCCTATGGACGGAACTATCGTAATTACTAACGAAGGTGGTGATATTCCAATTGGAGATACATTAACATTCGGATTCATTATTGATGGTGATGCTTATTCTTTAGCTTTAGATGCTGGTTTCTACAACTTTTTCGTAACTGAAGAAACATTCGTTTCTGGTACTACTTTATCTTTCGGTTCTGATGCTTTAGCTTGGGCTGCATTAGGAATTGATGTTGAGATTTGTGCTACAGCTTACGGAGTAGGTGCATTAGCAGTTCCAGATTTTACTGGTGACTCTGATCCATCTGACAACAGTCAATGTATCACTTATGAGCTTCCTGATGCTCCAATCGACGATACTGGTATCGAAGATTTGAACTTAGTTTTATCTAACGTTTATGTTGCTGCTGGTCAGTTAATGATCGTTAACGAAGGAGCTAATGATGACGTTCAAGCGAACTTAAACATTGTTAACATGAATGGACAAACTGTTCAAACTGAAAACTTTGCTTTAGCAACTGGAACTTCAATCGTTGAATTAAACAACCTTTCTGCTGGTATCTACATTGTAGCTATCGAAGTTGAAGGTGCTGTTATCACAAGAAAAATTTCTATTCAGTAGTAACTGAGTAACTAATTATTAAAAAGCCCTCTTGGATTTTCCAAGGGGGCTTTTTTTATGGAAAAAAATAACACCTTAGTTCTTTAACCTAAACTAAGTACAGTGTTAAGTAACCAGACACTAACGATACGAGAACTCATGGAAATCACGCTAAAAGTGGCCAACAAAACTTTAATAAAAAAGAACCTTCGCATTTATTTCGGAATACTATTCTTAGTAGTAGGTTTACTGGTTTGGGCTACAGTTGCAGCGTGGTTTACGAAAGATGATACCACCAATAAAATTATTGCTTATTCAATTTTTGGGATAATCCATTTTGGGTTTATCATTTATAATTTGAGGTTTAGTATTAAAGAAAAAGTAATAGTTGTGAAAGACGGAATCCAAACAGAACAGTTTAATTTCATTCCTTATTCAGACATTGTTAGCTATACACCTTAAAATTCACAAAATGGACAGCCACTATTGTAATTAAGTGCCGTTCAGGTCAAGAAATCGCCTTCGCACGAGCCAACGGAGTAAGTGCTGATGATTTTATTGCATTTGGAAATTATATTAAGGAAAATTCCTCAATAAAGAACTAGACAAGATCACTATCTAATAAATCATCATTATTATAGGCTTGTCCGTCCTCAAATTGAATGTCATAATCCGTCAACATCTTGCCATCTACTTCCTTCTTAACAATTGTTGTTTTGAATGACGTTTTCATTTTATAAGGTAGAAAAAGTCCTAAAAAGACAATGGTACCCACTAAACTTAAGACAATAATGCCGGTTATATCCATTTCCATTTTACCAATGCCGCGAAATGTGAATAATAAAATAATGATGGAAGTTGTTTTTAAAAGCTCTAATTTATATTTGAGCGCTCCATAAATACCCAGTCCCGGCAGGACCAAAGAAAGTAAGACAGCTATTAAAATAACCAAAGGAGCTACTTTTTGTTCTAATAGTACAAATACCCCCAAAACTCGAATTAATACAGTAACACCTGTTAATGCAATATAAATTGTCAGCCAAATTTGCCATTTAGAGCGCACTGCTACTGAAGGAGTTTCGCCTAAATGTTCCGCAATTGTTTTATTAAACGCAGGGCGAGTTGTTTTTAATTCTTCATAAACCGACTGATGCGTTCTGCCGTTCTTGATGATTTCTTGATATCCCTTTTTCTTTATTTCTCTCTTAGTCACAATAAATGTTTCGGTAAAACTAATTAAATAACAAGTCGTACGAGTATTCTTAGTTCATCTTTCCTATTTTTACAAGAATAGTGATAAAGAATTTAAATTTATTGACCTTAATAGGGCTTGTCTTATGTTTGATTTTCCCAATGTTTGAATTGGAATATGAATATTTACATGGCAATGATAAACCCTTTTATTCCTTAGGATTCGGCAATATTGACATGGTTACGCATAGGATGCTTGGCATAAAATGGATCAAAGGATATGATCTTGCAATGTTCCTTCTTCCTTTGATAATTCTTGTACAATTGTTGATTGTCGCAAAAAAAATAAAAGCGTTTCAAAAAATAGGTGATTATTTAGACCATATTAGAACCTATTATGTTATTATAGTAGCAGTAGCTATTAATTTATTTCTGATTGATTTGAGTTACCCAAAACATCATGTGACATTTTATTTACGAGTGGGTGCATATATATACTTTAGCTTAATCTGTTTGAATGTTATTGCTAGACTTTATAAAAAAGTAAAAAATAAAGCGTGAGGAGATCTATGAAAACAATTTCTTCAGATCTTTCTATTTTAGATTTATCTTAAACTGTGCTTAAAAAATTAGATAAAATAACGTTTGTTGGATTTGTGCTATGCCTTGCAATACCTATAGTGGAGGTGAAGTATCGGTACCGCCATTCAAATGGTTATTCCGGGCCAAATGATCAGGGAATAGGGATTGATCTTTGGAATAGTTTCACAGAACATTGGGATGACATTAATTTTCTCTTTGGTTTTCATCCAGAGGTTATAGTTATACCATTAGCTATTGTAATTCAGGGAATTATACTATTGAAAAACAAAGCGCCACTCCAAAAAGTTGGAATTTTTTTAAACCATTACAGAACTTATGTATTTTTGCTAATTGCTATTGGCATTAATTTGTATTTGATCGCAGATGCTTACACACACCATGTCACAAAATTTTATTTTTGGTTTGGTGCATACATATTCTTCGGATTAATCGTTATTAACGTCATTGTTAAACTAGCAATGCACATTTATGCTAAAAAAGAGGAACCCGCTGCTACTCTAAATAATCAATTCTAAACTTGAAAATATAAAAAATGAAAATTCTGACCAAACTCACGTTCATAGCACTTACTTTAATCATGGTGTCATGTGGCGGCAATGAATTCAACACTTTTACAGATAATGAAAATGGTTTCCAAATTGATTATCCCATTGATTGGGACACCACCAATATGGATGCGCGCATGTCATTTATGGCCCGTGAAGATTTTAAAGATTCAACCGACATGTTTGGTGAAGGGTTTAGCGTTTCGGTTTTCGACAATCAAGGTGTTTCCTTACAATCTATTGTAGACGAGAATGTTAAGATGACAAATTTGTATTTTGATAATCCAGAAATTAAAGAAGAGAAATTTACGAATGAAAACGGAATTGATTGTATTGAAATAGACGTGACTTACGAAACGAGTGGTCTAAATTTGAATAATACGGCAGTATTCATTAGCAATAATAATTTATTGTACACCGTAACATTGAGCGCCGAAAAGCACCAAAAAGAGGCTTATCAAACGCTTTTTGATGAAATTATCAATAGTTTTAATTGGACTGAAAAATAGGCTCATGGGAATTGAAAAAATTAATATTGCAGACAAATTTTCTTTGTTTTCAGAGCATTGGAGCCCGAAAATAGTAGGAGACTTAAATCAACAACAAGTAAAGTTGGCCAAACTAAAAGGCGATTTTGTGATGCACAAGCATGACAATGAAGACGAGCTTTTTTTAGTGATTGAAGGCACCCTTTTTATAGAATTAGAAGAGAAAACACTCGAATTAAATGCAGGCGAATTTGTGATCATACCAAAAGGAGTAAATCACAAACCCTATGCGCCAGAAAAGGTAAAGGTGCTTTTGTTTGAACCCGCCAGTACGCTTAACACAGGAGAAGTAACAAATCATTTAACCAAAAACAATTTGGACCGCCTTGACAAATAATACGTTGTTTTGTAATTGATTTAAGTCCGTAACGTCTGACGTTATAATTTATATACCATGTCAACTAAATACTATTCTCTTTTCATTTTATTTGGTGCTTTAGCATTATCCTCCTGTAAAAAGGAATATGAAACAGATAATTTGGCCGAATATTTAGCAGAAAACGGTGCTTTAGAAAGAGCTGACTTAATTGCGTGTGCAGCAGGAACAGCGACTGGTTTAGATGGTACTGGGGATTTCCCAACCTCCGTATTCTTTTATCCTGTTGATGGCGCAACAGATTTTAGATATTTTGAAGCAACTAACTTGGCGGATTCCCTTGACTTTTCAAAATATACACAGAAGTTCATGACCGACTCACCCGTGTTTAATGGTTATTTATGGAAATTTAATAATACTGCTTTTATCGCTGAACGAATGGGGGTAGTAACCTTTAAAACGGATGGCAAAATTCATGTTTGCACACCAATCCGTATGAAAACAAATCCCAAACCAACTGAAATTAATCCGGGTTTATTGACCGTAACTGAAAATGGAATTAACCCAGAATTTGAGTGGGAGGATGGACTCATCAATGAAAGTGTTATTTATTTTCAAGTAATTTCAGATTTGGATGGAAACCTGATTTCTGGAACCTATACTTACGAGAAGAATTTTACGTTCTATGATTTGAGCAATGTCGTTTTAAATATCAAAGACGTTGAACCCGCTCCAGCATTATTACCCAACAAAATCTACAACATAACAATGATGGCCGTAAGCGAAGATAATTGGGTGAATTTACTTTGCGAAAAGGAGTTTAGTACCGCCGAGTAATTATTTGAACCTTCTACGAACTATTATAGCGCATTTATTAATAGCTTTACATAACAGATAATGTGCGTATTATTCAATTCTAATCCTTTTTGATGAAGTCAATCTTTATATTCAGCCTTTTTATTTCCGCTTTTTTATCGTGCACTACAAAGGACCAAAACAATGCCATTTCACCAGAAAATGTTGACATGAGGGCCGATTCTGAACCCACCGAAACAATACAGGAGACATACGACTTAATTTTTTCATGGGAAGGGGAGTTTACAAATGAAGAACAAGAAAAGGTTAAAGCTTGGATTACGGAAATACACAGTGCTACCAACAAGACCTTAGGACAATATCGATTTGATGTCTATGTCAATATCATTCGTTCCGATTCTAAAAATCGACCAGTACCGTTTGGCTTTGCACGCAGAAGTAATGGGCAAAATCAAGTCCATTTATATGTAAATCCAACAGCAAGCTACGACGAACTTTTACTAGACTGGACTGCTCAACACGAATTCAGTCATTTGTCCCTCCTTTACCTAGGAAAGAGAAATAAATGGTTTTCAGAAGGCTTTGCAACATTCCTGAGCCGCCAAACAATGATGGATCAGGGATTGTACACTCAAACTGAATTTGACTCCTTATACCACAGCAAAATAACAGACGCAAAACCCTATTATAATTCAAGCACCAAAACTTTTATAGAAGTGTCAGACAGTTTAATGGATAACCATAGCTACGGCAACATGTATTGGGGCAGTTCAACCTTTTTATTTACAATTGATAAACGTTTGCGAAAAGAACGCGATATGCGCTTTGTTGACGTAATGAAAGATTATCAGCCAAAATATAGAGATGGAGATAAGCGGCTTAAAGATGTCATTCAATCATTTGACAAAGTAATTGGTGAAAGTTGGTGTTGGGATCTGATGGTGATTTACAGAAATGAACCTTCATATAAAGTGATGGAAAACTATTGATGAAGGTCCTCAAGTTTCTATTCATAGTATTTAGTTTAAGCCTCTCATCAAACGGAATTGGGCAGGCATTCGAATGGGAATGGGAGAGTAGCTTTAGTTATCCGCACATTGCCCGTGATGACGCGATTGCATTTGCAATTGCGGATACCATTTATTATGGTTCTGGCAATCATGGCGGTTTTGCAAATAGCAATATCTTTTATAAATACCAGGTTTCAACCAATACTTGGACGCCTATTGCATCCTTCCCAGGTCTTGCGCGTCAATATTCAACTGCAGCTACAATTGGTAATAAAGGTTATGTATGTGGTGGAATCGATCTTTTTAGCAATCCGTTAAATGATTTATGGGAATATGATCCTGCAAGTGATACTTGGACAGAATTAGCGGTATTTCCGGCTGCGGAGCGTTGGCAAGCTGCAAGTTTTGTTTTAAACGGCAAACTCTATTATGGTTCAGGACGCGGATGGGATGTGATTTACAAAGATTTTTGGTGCTTTGATCCGGTATTAAATGTGTGGGAACAAATCAGCGATTTACCAAAACTACCTTGTTATGAAACAATTTCCTTTGAATTATATGATAAAGGCTATTTAGGATTAGGGCGCGATTGCACAGGAGTCTATCTCAATGACTTTTGGAGTTATTTGCCTCAAGATGACCAATGGTCGCAAGAAGCAGACTTTCCTTCTGATGCCAGGTACTATGCCAAAGCTGAAGCTTTTAATGGATTTGGAATAGTGGGTTCGGGCCAAAATGAGTTGGGGCAAATATTAAGCGACTTCTGGGCTTATGACCCCTTGTTAAAATCATGGTCACAGCTTCCAAATCCGCCCATGTCTAATCGGCGGGGAATGGCTTCGGCGGCAGTTCCTTATTTTGGTGCATACTTTATTGCTGGTTTAGATGAATCCTTTAATCGATCCAAAGAAATGTTTTGGTTAAAAGCTATTCCTGCCGCTGAAGCATCTTTTGCATTAACCTATCAGCAAACAAATAGGAGCCTATACATAACAGATATTTCGGTAGCAAGTACTGTTTGGATCTTTGATCTAAATGGGAAAGTTTTGTGTCAAACAAACTCGGTTGATACGCATTTTCAATTGGATGTATCCAATTGGGCTAAAGGCATGTATTTGGTGCGCATTAATGCTGAGACAAAGAAAATTGTTTTGTATTAACTAGTGTCACTTTTCATTCGATTTTCTCGTCTTTTAGTTAATGCGACACTCCCTAATAGTATTCTTATCCTTTTGTTCACTAGTATCTTATGCGCAACTTACTGTTGGTGGTTCAGCAGGATCTACCTGCGAAGGACAATGCACAGCTGTTATAGATGCTTGGGCAACGGGAGGAAGTCCACCTTACAGCTACAGTTGGGACAATGGGGACACTACTAGTTTTATTGATAGTCTATGTTCAGGAGAATATATGCTAACTATATCTGATACTGCTGGGGATACTATCGTGGAACCATTTGTTGTTACAGCGAATCCAAAACCTGAGGCAACTGTCCTTACTGGATCGAGTCCCTGTCCTGCAGACTGCTGCAATGGACAATTGAGCGCCGAGATAACCGGAGGGACTCCTTCATACGTAACCTATTGGGTTTATTGTGATTCGTTCACCCCTGTTTTCGAAGACGCTGCTCCACCAGAATTATTATTCTGCGCTGGATCTTATGCTGCCGTTGTAATAGACTCATACGGTTGTCGCGACACCTCAGATTGCGTCACACTTAACGATTGCGTAACTGAACTGTCTGAAACTCCATTAAGCCCATTTACTTGGTATTTTAATAATCAGACAATGTACTTTTCGAAGCCTTGCACACAAATTATTATTTATTATTCGGATGGAAAAGAAATTACAAGATATAGCGGAAGCAGTAAAAACAGTTTCGAAATGAGAGATTTACTGCCAGGAAATTACATTGGTTTATTCAAAACAGCTGATGGTACAATTTATAGAAAAAAAATTATGCTCTGGAATGATTAAGGGATTAGGGTTATTAAACCCCAAAACACAAAAGGGCCTGTATCTTAACGACACAAACCCTTCTATCAAGTTCTTTTTAAGCAAAATTTACTATTTGCATACATAAATCCATACTTCCGGCTCTGGCTCTTGTCTGCCAGTATGTATATTATTACCACCTTTTACTGTGTTTAAATTTTTTACAGCTTTTACTTCGAAATTCTTGATTGATTTTTTCATCTTTTACTTTTAAATTATATTATGATTTGAATTATTTTCTATTCCAAATATAGCGCAGTTCTTTATGAAATTTCGCCTCAATTTCTGAATCTTAGGAATCAACTTCTGAAATGTCATTTTGAGTTGCTAAATCTTTTATTGGTTTTTGCTTATTTGCTAAAATCAGGGTCACTGCTTCCTAATCAGCTATCACTATAATCACCTTTTGCAAGACTTCTGCGGTAATTTGGTATAATCTAACGCAGGATTATGTTTCAATTAACACTATTTAACGTTCAAATTGGTCTAATTTTTGTTACTTCGTAAAACAGATGAAAGCACTTATTTTAATCGCCTTATTCGTTTCCTCTTTTGCCTATGGTCAAAGTGTTAATTATAACGACTCTTTAATTACGTTAAAAGGAACTGTAATTGATACCAATTATAGCGTTGGATTTTACAATGTTGTTGTTTTGAATAAAACAGTAGGCAAAGGTATTTTTGGGGATTATA
Organism: Crocinitomix sp.; assembly: GCA_013138735.1. Taxonomy (GTDB): domain Bacteria; phylum Bacteroidota; class Bacteroidia; order Flavobacteriales_D; family Crocinitomicaceae; genus Crocinitomix. The sequence goes on from WTCE01000130.1 coordinate 27,376, forward strand.
CCGGCAAATTTAACATCACGTTTAAAAAAACAGATACCATTGGCGTTTCTGTTCATGGATACCAAACCATGTACATTTCATTTGCTGATAGTGCTTACAAAAAGGTGTATAATACTAAATTCTATATTAAAGAATTATCAATTGTTGCTGAAGAAGTTATTGTACGTCCCCTTAAAACCTTAGAAGAATTAAAGGAGGAACGTGCTAGCATTGCTAAACGAGAAGTAGCAACTGTTACAGTCGTTAATGCAATTGAGAGTCCTATTACCGCATTATACATGGCTTTTAGCAAACGAGAAAAAACAAAACGCTTTGTTGCTGAAATGGAATATAAGGATCAACAATATGATGTCGTCAAAGAGATTCTAAGAGTTTATGTTCACAATGATATTTTTGACTTAACTGAGGATGATTTTGATGAATTTATTCGATTTATAAATTTGAATGTTGAATTTCTTAAATCTGCCTCAGACTATGACTTAGTAACCTATATCAAAGCTAAGTTTGAACATTTTCAAAAAATAAAAGAAGGATTTTAGTCAATAGTACTTAGACCGCTGCGCTTTTAGATCACTTCGTTATTAGAACATAGTTCGCTTCGCTCTTAGATTGCATTTGGTACGAGATAATAGTTTGAGTATCCTCATTGAAAAATTGAACCTTTTCAATCGTAAAGTGTATTTAATAAAAAAGGAATATGAAATATCTGTTAATCTGCGTACTTTTTAATTTGTCAGGAATTGTTTATGGACTTGATGAATCAATGGCTGGTTTACCCGGCTGGACTATCACGTCTGATGTTAAAGATGACTCAATCCCAGCGGGAGATGTTATAATTGAAGGCAATATCAAGATGTTTTCTAGTGCCAATCCTTTATCAGAAGTGCGGGTAGGAACGAACTCTAACGAAACCTTATCTGATAGCCTAGGGAATTTCACATTGAATGCAAAAGCAACAGATACCGTTTTTTATTGTTACCGTTCTGGTTGGTACGAAATTTACGAGCTCAATCCTAATTTTGAAAGTCAACATAGAATCACCGTTAGCGTTTACCTGAATCAGGAACGCCAATTGATGAAAAAACCAGTTATCTATTTATATAATGACGCACCTATAGAAGCTGAAGTTAAAATTGTGCCCAAAGGTGAATTCACCTTTACCTATCCTAAACATGATAAGGGGTGGAGCGTTGCTATTCAGCCAAATGGAGGTTTACTTGGTTTGAAATCGAATAAGGAATTCCCTTATCTCTTTTGGGAAGCCGAAACACAGGATTTATTCTTTGACTTTACTGAAAAGCAAATGGAAGGTTGGATCATTAAAACTGATACTTGCGTATCCTTTCTAGAAAATCAATTGACTGCTTTAGGACTCAATGAGGTTGAACAAACAGATTTCATCACTTTTTGGGCACCAATTCTGTCAAAAAATGAATATGCTGTGGTACAATTTTTGTTGGATGATGCTTATCAAAATAAAATAGCTGAAATACAAATTACACCAAAGCCAGATGCTATGCGCCGTGTTTATTTATTAATGTCACCGCTTGATAATGCCTTTATCGGATTAAATATGGTTCCGCAAACATTTGAGCCCTTTCAACGCAAAGGTTTTACGGTGTTAGAGTGGGGCGGAACGGAATTAAATTTTTTAGACCTTAAATTTTAAGCATGAAACAGATCATTGCAATAGTGTTTATTATGTCAATTGGTAGCCTAGCTGCTCATGCCGAATTAAGGTTAATCGTTCCTTATACTATTATCAGCGATTCGGTTGCTGCGCAAGTGCCAAAAGGCTTTTGTAAAATAAAAGGTTCAATAATTTCGAGTGATACAAGTATTATTCGAGATGGAATTGTAGCCAATTATGGAATGACGCATAAGACTAAGATAGATGAGGGGAGTTTTGAACTCCTAATCCCTGATACAGATAGTGTTGTGTTTTTCTATTCCGCTTTATACGGCGAAATCATCATTAATCCTTATGATTTTCAAAGTGGTCATGAAGTGATACTCAACTTTTATCCAATTGAAGCTGGTATGATGATGAATGTAGACAAACCAGTCATATATTGTTATTCAGATCAACCCCTAACTGCTACAATTGAACTTAATTTTAAGGGTGATTTCATATTTTCTTATCCTGCTTATAATAACGGCTGGCAAATAGAAGTTGAAGAATCTGGACTTTTAAAAACGGAAAATGGAAAAGCATATCCCTATCTTTTTTGGGAAGGAGAAACAACTGAACTTAATTTTCAAGCCAATCAAAACGGTTCTTATGATGGCTTTTATATCCAAACCGATTCAGTGACCAACTTTTTAGAGGCACAACTAACTGCATTAGGGTTAAACCGAAATGAACAGACCGATTTTATTACGTATTGGGCACCTCGCATCCTTGAAAATGAACATGTATTTATTCAATTTTTGGTAGATGAAGCCTATTCAGAAAATGTAGCTGAGATTGAGATAAGTCCCAACCCGGATAATATGCGTCGTGTATATGTTTTGTATACTGCAATGAATGATTTGCCTGATTTTGAGATCAAGTCACAAAGCTTTGAGTCTATTAAGCGTACTGGATTCACAGTGATAGAATGGGGTGGAAGTGAAATGAATTTTAATGCAATTCAATTATGAAAACCTTCTTAACAATACTGTTTTTTACAAGCAGTCTAACTTTGATCGCTAAAGAAAAAATTCTGCAAAGACCAGATGCATACACCATTAAATCGGACACACTAAGCAATGACCTACAACCTGGAGAGGTTCGTGTAAAGGGGCAAGTTCTTGAACCTTATAAAGCTGGAAATCCAATTGAAGCAGCAATGATCGCTACAATTGATGGGCTAATATCAACCTATACAGATGCGTACGGAAATTATGAACTGATTATTCGAGATTCCGACACCTCGCTTTACATGTACAGATATGGTTTTCAAGAAATCGCGATCGATCATTATGATTTTCAAGCTGGTCACACCGTTGAAATAATTTTTAGGCCTCCAACTGAGAATGTGAAAAGGACTCCCGTTAATACTGGTGGAAGTGGATACGAATCCCTGAAACCTGTCATATATCTATATTCTGATGCGCCACTTGAAGTTTCCTTGACCTTAGATTATTTGGGCGATTTAACATTTACGTATCCTGAATATAATGCAGGTTGGAATGTGACAGTTGATCAAAACGGAATTAGTGATCCTCTTACGGAAAGAAGTTATCCCTACTTGTTTTGGGAAGGAGAAATGGATGGTTTAGTATACGAAAAAGAAGCTGGCAATGTCTCAGGTCAAGTAATCGCAACGGACACCTTAGTTGCGTTTTTAGAGCATCAATTGACGGCAATTGGCTTAAACCGTCAAGAGCAAACCGACTTTATTACCTTTTGGGCGCCAAAAATGGCAAATAGTGAATATGTATTCGTTCAATTCTTACTGGATGATTTGTACGCGAGCAAAGTAGCTGAATTAACCATTAATCCAGCACCTGAGGCGTTAAAACGAGTCTATTTGCTCTATACACCATTTCAAGAAATACCAAATATTGAATTTTCACCGCAAGCATTTAAACCATTCAAACGCGCAGGTTTTACGGTGATAGAATGGGGCGGAAGCGAAATAAAACTCAATCCCTTTCGATTATGAAGACATTCTTAACAATCCTATTATTCGCAAGTACTTTAGCAACAAAAGCTGTTGATATTTACAGAAGTGAACCGGTGACATATACAATCAAGTCTGATAAATATACCAATGACCTTTTATCTGGTCAGGTTCTCGTTAAAGGACACGTCTTTGATGCTACTGGCAATGGATTGGCTGGTGTTATGGTAAGTACAATTGACGAACGAATGTCTGCATTGACGGATTTATCAGGGGCTTATGAAATGATAATTCACGATTCAGATACTTCAATCTTTATTTTTAAGGATGGCTATAAAGAAGTAGCTATAGCACGTTACGATTTTATGCCAGGGCATACTGTTGAAATAGATTTTATGCCTCAATTGATACCAGAAATAATTGTGCCCGACCCTGAGCTCGAACCAGAACTTATTTACACTTATAAACCTGTCATTTATTTATATTCAGATGTGGCAATTAATGTTTCCTTGGACTTAGATTATTTGGGAGACTTGACATTTACTTATCCCGTTTATAATGAAGGGTGGAACGTCAATGTTGATTCAAATGGAATTAGTGATCCTCTTACGGAACGCGCTTACCCTTATTTATTTTGGGAGGGTGACATGGATGATTTAGAATATGAAAAGAAAGATGGAAGTCTTGAAGGTCAAATGATAGCATGTGATACCTTAGTTGAATTTCTAGAGAATCAATTAACGGCAATTGGCTTAAACCGTCAAGAGCAAACCGACTTCATCACCTTTTGGGTACCAAAAATGGCGAATAGTGAATATGTATTCGTGCAGTTTTTATTGGATGATTTATATGCAAATAAAGTCGCTGAATTAACCGTCAATCCGAAGCCAGAATCACTCAAGCGGGTTTATTTACTTTTTACTGAGTTTGATGAAATCCCTGATCTTTGGTTTACGCCACAAGTATTTGAATCGTTTCAACGGAATGGATTTACATTAATTGAATGGGGCGGATCAGAAATATCAACAATAACAACACTTTAATTATGAAACTATTTACAACACTATTTTTGAGTTTGCTTGGAATATCTAGTTCATTTGCAGAAACATTACCACAGGGATCTTATACAGTTGTCTCGGATAAGTTTTCAGAAGCTGTACCTGCAGGAACCTGTATTATTCAAGGCACGGCATACGATCAATTAACAGAACTTGGAATCTCTGGTGGTGTCGTAGGTGAAACAAGCCGTACACGGTATATCCTAACGGATGCTGAGGGTAAATTCAAGTTGAAATTAAGTGCCAAAGATTCAAGTTTCTATTTCTTTCATCAAAACTATGAAGAAATTGTATGTTGGGATTATGAATTCAAGAGCCAACATATAATCACCATCAATTTTATGGCGCAAAAAAGAACGCCAGAAGATATTTATCCCATGGCAGAAAAACCAGTGATTTACCTTTATTCAGATGCCGAAATTGCCGCCAACATCTCACTTCAACCAAAAGGAGAGTTTCTGTTTACCTATCCAACCTATGAAAATGGATGGAATGTAAACGTATCCTCAAAAGGATTAGAAGTTGACAATGTTCAATATCCTTATTTATTTTGGGATGGCACTAGCAAAGATTTGAGTTTTAATACGACAGCAGGTGAACTTTCAGGTTACTTTATTAAAACAGATTCTACCATTCAGTTTTTAGAAGCTACTTTAGAAAAACTGGGCTTTAACAGTACAGAAAGAACAGATTTCATTACCTATTGGGGGCCACGCTTAACGGCACATAATTATGCAACTGTTCAGTTTTTTGTAGGAGAGAAATATGCGAATAGTGTGGCAGCAATTAATGTCTCACCAAAGCCAGATGCACAATTAAGAGTTTATATGATTTTTCAAGGAACCGAACTTTCGGCAAGTCCCTTTCGCTTATCAACCCCTGAACTCCCGAAATTTGAACGCAAAGGATTTACTTTAATTGAGTGGGGTGGAAGTGAGTTTAAGCCAGTTCAAAATAAAGCCATTTTTGCTCAGGTGACTTATTAAAAGATCGGAATATTAAAACAAAGTATGAGTTTTTTAAATATTGTTTGCTTAATATTTACAGTGATTTCTTTCTGCTCTTGCTCCGAAACAAAATCAGCTGAACCCATAACCGAGGAGCTTATTGAAAACAGATCGATTGATTATTGGTTTAGCGATAAAAGAAAAGGTGATTTTGAATATGATAAAATTCGCTATATCAATTCCATACTTGAAACTCATAATTCTGATACTATCAATCTATATGAGGTTTACGTAGATTCCATCTTTTACCAAATCAAACAACTGTCAGCACCTAACAGAGATGGCCTATCATATTCAGACGATAGTTTAGTAATTGCCACAAATAATTATTTAGCCTTTTTAACTGCTTTTCATGGCGCTGAACAAGATCCAAATCCAGGCAATCAATATTACATTTACAGGCAAGACGATATATTATACGATCTCATTAGTTATTATTTTAAAGTGAAGAGTTTGCGGTAAACCTTAGTTCGGTAACACCAAATTTCCGCAGAAATCTTGAAATCCATATTTCAGCTATAAATACTTCACAAAGTGTGTAACACGTATCGCAACAACATCCATAGTTTTTCAGTAAATTGTTACACATTTGTGTACTTTAGCCGGATGTTGAACTAAAACGCTATCGCGTTGGTTTCGAGATGATTTAACAGATTCTCCGTAGGAGTAATTAAACAAAAAATGTTTAATTATGAAAACTTTACGAGAAAGGCTTCTGCAAGAGATGCAGTTCAGAAATTATAGTCCTCGGACAATAGCCACATATCTAAGTTGCTTAACAGGACTTTCAAAGCATTATAATGAATCTCCGGATAAGATAAACTTGGAAAAAGTGAAAACTCTTTTGCATAATTCGGTCATAAATGGATGTAGTGTTTCATTTGTAAACCAAACAATAAGCGCCGTTAGAGTGCTTCATGAGGGAGTATTGAAACAAAAGTGGGAACCGCTGTCTATAAAGCGACCTCGAAAAGAAAAGAAATTACCCGTTATTCTTTCTCAGCAAGAGGTCAAATCAATAGTCACAGTACTTTCAAATCTAAAACACAGAGCTATATTGAATTTAGGTTATTCTGGTGGACTTAGAATTGGTGAAGTGATCAATTTGAAAGTTGATCATATCGATTCAAAACGAATGCAAATCAGAATTGTTGGCGGAAAAGGAAAAAAAGATCGTTACACGGTGTTATCCCAATCCACCTTAGATTTACTACGGGATTATTACAAAGCTTATCAGCCAAAGGACTGGTTATTCTATGGTTATAATGCCGCAAAACAATATAGTGCCTCGAGTATTAATAAGGTTTTGGCAAGGGCTTGCACTAAAGCGAATATTAGTAAAGTTGTCACTTACCATACTTTGCGACATTGTTTTGCTACTCATTTACTAGACCAAGGAACTAGCATTCAAATTATTCAGCAGCTTCTTGGTCATGCAAATATAAGTACTACTACTATGTACTTGCATGTACAGCAATATCGACTCGATCAGGTTATTAGCCCAATGGATATTGTTTTATGAAGCCCTATATAAAACCCAAATACGAAATGGCTGATGTCTTTTCAAAGTATGGGTCAGCTTACAGAAATAGTAGAAAATTACCCTTATCGGATCATAAAGTAATGAATGCTATTGAAAGCTGTCGAACTGAGGCTTTAGGAGGACATTTAGATAAATGTGCAAAATGTGATTACACAAAAAATGCTTATAACTCTTGCAGAAACAGGCATTGCCCAAAATGTCAGGGGATGAATCAGCTCAAATGGATTGATAAACGGGTGAATGAGATGTTACCCATTGGCTATTTTCATCTTGTATTTACAATTCCTCAAGAACTGAATAGTTTATGTTTAATGAATAAGAAAGAAGAATCTAGTCTTAATACGCAAAATCCTAAAAATCAGTTTGAAAAAGCATTTTGGTGATCTCGAAACTTGGCAACAACAATTACTTAGACTCACAGGATTTAATGCTTTAAAATGTCCCAAATGCAAGAGTAAAAAAATGCAAACAATCAAGGTTTTTGAGGGATACTTTGCTACTGGATAATTGGATTAATGATAATACGTTCTTTGCTGTGTCTATCTTTTACTTCAATCCACACAAATGGGACTGGGAAAGGTATGTTTAAACGGGGAATAAGTTGAATCAAATTTGTTTAAAAATGAAAATTAGATTTTGAAAAAATGATCCTAAAAAAAAAAACAATTGTCCAATCCTGCCTTGTTGAAATTGCATAGCTTCGATTCCGCGTCATAGTCCAACATGATTTTATCATTTATTTGAAATTTAATAGCTGTTTTATTACTATTTTACGTTTTAACAAAGGATAAAATCCTAAACGTTAGCAAATATTAAAAGACAATTTTTTTTTATGAAAAAAACAATCTTATTTTTAGCATTATCATTATTCACGACCCTAATAATTGCTCAAGATCATAAAGAATATTATAATGACGGTACGTTAAAAGTAGAAGGCCAATATGATGAAGGATTTCAATCGGGAGAATGGAAAAATTATTATGAAGATGGACAACTGAAAAGTATTGGTAATTATGAGAGTTATGGAGGGACAGAGAATGGAGATTGGAAATACTATTACGAAAATGGACAATTAAAAAGTATAGGGAACTTTATAAGTGGCTTGCGAATTTCCGAATGGAAATACTTTCATGAAAATGGTTCAATAGAAAGTAATGGCAGTTATGAATATGGAGAAATAAAAGCTGGTGAATGGATTTACTATAATGATGAAGGAGAAATTGTAAAAACAGAATTATGGGGTGAAGGAAAACTAATTGAGACGAAAACACCTTCTGAAGAAGTAGAAAAATTCAGTGATTATTATGATAATGGTCAATTAAAAATAATTGGAAGCACAAAAAACGGGCTCCAAATAGGTGAATGGAAATCCTATTATGAGAATGGTCAATTAGGTGCTATTGCTACCTTCAGTAATGGATTAATGCATGGTTTATCAAAAATATTTCATGAAAACGGACAATTAGGTTCTGTTGTGAATTATGAAAATGGAAGTGAAACAGGAGTAAGTAAAGAGTATCATGAAAATGGGCAAGCAGCCAGTGTTGGAGAGTTTGAGAATGGAACTAAAATAGGGGAATGGAAATGGTATTATGCAAATGGACAATTAAGCGGAATTGTGAATTTTGATAATGGAACAGGTAAAGAGTATCACGAAAATGGAAAATTAAAAGCTATTGGTATTTATGAAAATGGGAGCGAAAAAGGAGTATGGAAATACTATCACGAAAATGGACAATTAAGTGCTGTAATTAAATGGGGAAATGGAAACGTAACGGGAGTATGTAAAGAGTATTACGAAAATGGACAATTAAGCAGTATTAAAGAATTTGATGAATTTGGAATGTATACTGGAGAATGGAAGTTCTATGACGAAAATGGAAAATTAACAAATACTGAAACTTATATTGAAGGTGTAAAACAAGAATAACATATGCTAATCGAGTAGACGGCTCTACCCATAATTGAGCAGAGTTCGCCTCTCACACCACCAAGCGTACGGGTCTCGTATACAGCCGTTCGATAATGATACTTGATCGTTTGTAGTACTCTGATAAACTAACATAACCCTTCATCTTTAACCGTTTTATAGTAATCGTAGTGCCAAAAATGGGGCTTTGAGCAACAGCCCATCCTCCCATTCTAGTTCTACTCCATGCATAGGCTTGACCTTGTTTTCTTCCTAAACGAATAAAGTTTTTCCTTTTTCGCTCTGGTTTAGCTCATAATTAATCTTTTTTTTATTGGTGTTCGTGATTTCCGCTTTGCTCCAATTCTTCCAATGATGCCAAATGCAATACCTTAGCCGATTTCTTAACCATTATTCATAGTTGTTTATTTTCAATGGTAATCATGAATTCCGCAAAAGCTCCATTTCTTCTAACTTCTTAAGTTTCCCTTGAATGGAGGCAAGCTTAAAGTAATTTATCCAACCTCTAATTAACTGATTGATTCGTTTTATACGTTCATCAAAACTAGCGGGAATGGTCTTTCTGGTCAGGTATTTAAGTTTTCGCTTAAGTTCTTTCCATTTGGACAATTTAACCACCAATTGATATTTGCCTCTTTCACCTTTCTTGTAAGTTGGTACAAAACCATAACCTAAAAGATTAAATGTTGAGGGGTTACGCACACCACTCTTCTCTCGATTGATTGGAAGCTGGAATTCTTCTCGCAGAAACTTGTAAATACTATTACCTACTCGTTTTTCTGCTTGCTTTTAACATAGATACTAAAATCATCAGCATAACGTACGTAGTGGTGTCCTCGTTTCTCTAGTTCTTTATCCAACTCATTGAGTAAGTCGTGACTTTGGAAATCTCCCTCGGTAAGACAAATACCCTTTTGAGCTATTACTGCTGAATCTACTATTTCGGTTAACCTTGTAAAAAAAATAAAGTTTTGGACTTCGCAAAGATGTGCTTCCCTTCCAACCTTATCCTTCAAAAGCTGCGCTTTTTCTTTTCCAGTTTATGTTCGTCCGTACAGCTCACGCAGTCTGGCTTACTTCAGTCCTAACCTCACGGCTAACAACCTTGCCACTTGCTTTGCTTAGGGTCGTTACTCCCTCGCATTAAGGACTTTCACCTTTTGGGATGTTCCGAAAAGGAACTATATTTGCCATTCGAGGCACACATACTGGATAAAAAACATAGGGCACTTGTGCTAAACCCAAAGTTCTGTAAATATTAATGAAGTCCGCTAAATATAATATTTGGCATTTAAGACAAAAAATAAAAGCAAAGTTTTTATATTTAGCTAAGTAATAAACCGGAACGTAAGTGCTTATTTATTGCCCTACGTTTCTAATACTAAACGTTAGCATTAATAGAAGAATGAACATAGAAGTAAGTGATAAAGTTGACAAAAAATCCTACGACAAAATTGTTGAATTGATTATTGACATTATTGGTGAGATCAGATCACGGAACGCACTTAGAAATATTCCAATAGTTTGCACATATTGCGAGCATAATTTCGAACTCGAAGAAGTCAATAAAAAACTGAATGCATCAGAAATTTACAGAGTATATCAAACTGAAGTGAACGCATCAATGGAGAAAAGTCAAAAAATTGATAAAGTACAATAAACAGAGAAACTGAATCATAAAGAGAAATGAACATAATTAAATAATATGGAGGAAATGTCATTGGAATTCTGACATTTATACTAATATTAACAATGCTGACTTAAAGAATACGGATGAAAAGCCAGCAGAGAACTATGTATAATACGTGTTAAAACGCACCATATACTAATCGTAAGCCATTAAAAAAAGTATAAACAAAAGTATGAATGACGTTGAAGATTATTGTCCTGCTAACAAACAAGA
>WTCE01000002.1 GCA_013138735.1 Crocinitomix sp.
AATTCAAAAATTAAAGCTTTTAGATCTCAATTTAGAGGCGTTAGAGATGTCAATTATTTCCTTTTTAGATTAGAGAAAATTTTTGCTTAACACTCAGATAACAACAACAATTGTACTTGATCCAAAAATGCCCGTAGGTAAAGTAATAACGGACATTGTATTTATTGATAATCATGAAAATAAGATTGTAATTGCTGGAGTCGATTTGATGCGACTGATCCCAAAGTTTGATGCTTTGGATGATTTAATCTACGCAGAGATTATAGAAGAGGAGTTTAATCGGTTTGGCTATACTTTTAGAAAAGAACACGGTGAATTTGCGATTCAAATTAACAAAGAAAAGCAAGAACAATTAAGTCAGATTGAAAATCGGGCATATAGGTGCCAAATTGTTAACAATTGCTTAGCGCCTACAAAATGGGAGTTTACCTTGACCACGGAAGATTATTCTGATTTTGATAGCCGACTGAGGGCTACTGATAACTTGAATCAAAACAGAATTTTATCGCATAGTTGGTTCTATTTTGACTTAGGACTCTATACCGAATTGATTCATCTTAAGAACCCTGAGTTAAAGGTCGATTTTAATATGAATTATGATTCATTGTCGAATCTAGCGGAGGATGTAGTCGTTGACTTTTCTCAACTTAGAAAACCAATTAAATATCGTTCAAAGGCTGAAGTACTTGAAATTGGTTATAAATCTGGTAGATTGATTGAGCCTTTGGACAATGAGCAGTTTTATAAAAAAGAATCAAAGCTTTTTTTAGAGGGAACCGACCAAACATATACTTCCATTTTAGAAACCCCTATAAAAACTACTCAGTTTAAGGATGCTGGGTTTTATTCGGAACTTACTCCAAAAGCGTTTGATCTTAATTGGATGAAGTACTTAGATTCAGTTTATGTAGATGTGATCGACGTAAAAGGAACTGAATCATATGTAGAATTAAAAATAAGTGGGCAATGGGCGCCTTATGAAATCACAATTGGTAATATTGACTTAGCGCAATTGAGCGAGCAAAAATTATTGGGTTTGTTATTTGGGCTAAATACATACCCGAAAAATAGAAGGTACAACCCCGTTCAAAGCACGATAAATTTTGATGCTGATTTGCTTCCAAATGAAATTAAACCATACGTTTGGTTGACAAATAAAGAAGATGGTAAATGGGTTAATAATCAATATAAAGGAATAGAAAAAGTTTATTTGACTTATGAATCTTTGGAAAGAGATGTATTGGTTTTATATGTGCTGTCTTACGAGCGAATTACGCCAGTTTGGATGACTCGTATTAAGCTTCCAAATGATATGCGTGAGAAAGTTCGAATCCGAAAAGGGCTATATAACTACTAAATGAAATTAAGAATTATCATATTATGTCTTTTTGCCTTTTCGGTTTCAGCTTGGAGTCAAAATGCGGTGAAACAGGATAAACAGCAAACCAAGTTTTTTTATACTCAGCTGAATTTGCATGGAGGATATATTAACGATTTAAATGGTGGGCGATTTGATTTAACTAATCGTGCTCCAAAAAATCAATTGGCATTTCAATTTTTTTCTATCAATAAAAAACAATTGCAAAAGGGTTATGTGCGCACACTGAGCTTAAACTCTTCACAAATTCGCTTCTCAATACCATTTGATAAATCAATTAATTTCCAAGGTCAAAGTGAGGCTGATTTTAAATTGCAAATCTTGGATACTTGGTTAAAGTTTTCAACTAAATGGGACCGCACAACACTCTGGATTGGGAACAAATCGATTCCATACGGACATAACCCAAAATTGGATCCTGTTTCAAGTTTTATGACGAATTTGATAAAGATGGATATTGGTTTCGTTCAAGATATAGGTATTTTTTTAAAAACCCCAATTTCAAATAATTTCGATATGGAATTGTCAGTCACTTCTGGAGGAGCCTTAAATAAACCTGTATTAGTTTGCGATAATTTAATTAGTGACCCGTCGACAGGAGTTAAACCATCTTTTTCCTTTTCTAATTACGCATATAATAATACATGGTTGGTGACTTCACATATCGGAAACCCTACATATAAAAAAGATGAATTTGGAATTAATATTGTTTCGGGAAAAATAAACAACACACTTATCCCGAATGACTTTGTCCAAATAAATCGTATTGGAGGTGATTGGGTGCATAAGCATTATGAAAAATTTAAATTTACAAATCAAATTACTTTTGGGCATACGTATTCTGATCTTGAAGGTAATTTTGCCTCTTTTCATTATCAATCTAGTGTAGATTTATTCGTCCTAAATCGATTTTTTATAAGTACCTCAGTAGCGGGAAATTATTTGAATTCTTTCAATTCTTCCCTCTACCATTTTAACTATACGGCTGCTGCCAGTTTTACCTATTCATTTTCGCCACATATTCGGTTAAGACTTAACAGTTATTATTCTGCTGTTGTTGACTTGAATGAAAAAAGAGGAGGCCTTTTATTACAATTTGTAATGGGCATTGGCAAAAGACCCTAACACCAATCTGTAACATTTCAGTAAAAACGCATACTAATGATAAAAAGCCATTATTGAGCCAATTATATTAGCAAAAAACCAAAATAAAAAGTGTATTAGCCAAAAATCCAAGCATGATAAAAGTCGAAAACCTCTATAAATCTTTCAAATTGTCTAAAAAACAAAAGAAAGAATACAATACTACAGACAACGAAGCCGTGCCAGTTGACCAGATCTCGTTCAAGTGTGAGCCGGGCAGAATATTTTCCTTATTAGGACCAAATGGCGCCGGGAAAACGACAACGCTTCGAATGATCTCAACTATTATAAAACCAACAAGCGGAAAAATTGAAGTGAACGGTTTTGATGTTGTGAAGCAGTCAAGAGAAGTAAGGCAAAGCATTGGGTTTTTAACAGGATCAACAGGATTATATGAGCGCCTAACGGCAGATGAGGTTTTAAAATATTTTGCCGATTTGAATGATGTCCCAACTGCCGATTTTGAGGCGCGGAAAAAGCATTATTATGATTTATTAGACATGCACGATTTTGCAGGAAAGCGAATTGGACAATTGTCGACAGGAATGAAACAAAAAGTATCCATCACCCGAACAATGATTCACGACCCAGATGTGGTGGTTTTTGATGAACCAACTTCAGGTTTAGATGTGATCACAGCCGAGAATATTATAAAACTCATTCGCGATTGTAAAACGCAGGGCAAAACGGTTATTTTTTCTTCGCACATTATGTCTGAAGTGGATTTGCTTTGTGATGATTTAGCGATTATCAATAAAGGAAAATTACTCTACAATGATACAATGGCCAATTTTAGAGCAAATATGCAAGCCGATTCTTTAACCGGAGAATTTATCAGAATTGTCAACGCAAACGAAATCATAAACGCCTAATCCAACCCAGATGAAAAAGATAATTTTAATTGCAAAAAAGGAGTTTTTAGACATGTTTCGTGACAAACGAACGTTGATTCGAATGATTCTGATTCCATTATTGGTTTTTCCGTTGATTATATACTTGATGACAACGGTTCAAGAGTCTCAATCTGAAAAAGAGGCAGGAAAAGAATTAACTATTGGATATGTTTTGAATGAACAATCCAACGATATGATTGCTCGAATGGATACCACTAAGAACTTTAATTTTGTGGAGTATCAGGATACAGTTGCGCTTTCTGCAGATGTGAAAAATCACACGATTAATTTGGGAATTTGGTTTGCACCGGATTTTGATCAACAATATGCGGCAGGCGAACAAGCCACGTATGGCGTGCATTTTAGAAGAGCGAATGACGAAGAATATGATCGTTTTAAAAATTTACTCGCACAGCAAAAAGAACATCTGTTACAAGAACGATTGGCACAAAATGAGTTGCCAGCGGATTATACAGAACCATTAAATCGGATTGCAACTAACAAAAGTACACCGCAAGAAGTGATTGGCAAGTATGCGGGAGGATTCCTTCCCTATATATTTATGTCATTTTGTTTTATGGGGTCTATGCTACCAGCAATTGATTTATTTGCAGGAGAAAAAGAGCGCGGCACGATAGAAACCTTATTAGTCACACCAGTAAGTCGCGTGCATATTTTAGTTGGCAAAATGATTGTTGTTACAGCGTTTGGATTATTGAGTGCAACTATAGCTTTAGTTGGTTTGATAGGGAGTGTTTATTTAATGGGAGATGGCGGACAATTATCAGAAGCGATTGCCGGAATAGTCACACCGCAATTAGTAATTACACTTTATTTATTGCTAATTCCAGTAGCCATTTTCTTTGCAGGCATCATGATTCCAGTTTCTGTTTATGCTCGATCATTTAAAGAAGCACAAAGTATTTTGACACCTTTGAACATGGCCGTAATCATCCCAGCCATACTCGGTTTTTTGCCAGGTTTAGAGTTGAACTATACTACCGCATGGATTCCAATTGTGAACGTGGTCATGTCCTCTAAAGCAATTATTGCCGGTAATGCGGAAATAGGCCCCTTGATTATAACTTTCGCTTCGCTGATTTTACTTTCTGCACTTGCCGTCTTTATTTCGTTTAAGCAGTTTGGGAAAGAATCTAATGTGTTGAGGTAGGTTTAGATGAATTTGAAGATTGGAAATGGAAGTAGACAAAAAAATAGAAGAGCTCGGTGGACTAGATTTTTTTACCAAATCGACAAAGCTTAGTGAAGATGAAAGACTAGATTTTATAGAACTTTACGATATAGCTGAACATAAAGAATTTATTGATTTTATAGATAGATATGGTGGGAGATCATTCAACAAAGCAGTCTGCTGTTGTGACGTAAAAGAAGTACCAGGCTTCCCTTCTAGAAAGATACCATTATCAACTTTATTAGGATTTGTTAAAGGTGCCTTCGGTATTATAGAAATTGATGAATTAATAGAAGACAATATTCCTACAGGTTTTATTGCATTTGCAATGGGTGATCCAACTGGAGATTATTGGTGTTATCATATAAAAACGAAAAGTATCCATTTCTGGCAACATGACGCTCCTGAAGATGAGGACACCTTTACTGTGACTAATTCGATAAAGGATTTAATATTGAAATGTGAAGTTGAAGAAGATGATGAAACAGAAGAAGGCTTTGGTTTCATTCAAGGCGATTTTATTGATGATTATTTTGATAATTAAAAGCCCTCGATTAATTTAGTTTTACACAATTCAAACGCTGCTGATAATTAACAATAACCATTGAAAAGTTCATTTGAATCGGTACATTAGTGGAACAACCCGCGAGCCATAATTAAACAAAATCACCAATTTTCACATCAGATGAAGAATGTAATTAAGTATTTAGAAGTATATGATGAAATTGCGGTAGAAAGCTTCAATAAATGGGGATATTATTACCCACCAAAAACTTGGGATGAATTCCATGCTTGGGAAAAGAAATCGTTTGAAAAATACCTAAAGGACAAACCGCTTGATTTAAAAAACATAGGCGTATATAACTCTATTAAAGACTATAATTGACTTTGGTTTTTACAATACATTTCAAAAACAGAATTTCGAGTTGCTCAACAATGTTCTTTTTCAAACTTCGAGACATAAACTACTTAAGCAAGGAATGCTAGCTGGCGGAAGAGACCATTGCAATGTTTTATTTGACGCTTTAAACTCATTTGCTTGTAATGACTTTGAGGTAATTGATCATTTCTTCCCAAAGGAACTAGAACATTCAAAAGGAACATATTATACTGAAGTATCTGTGAACCTCCTGAAAGTGCTATATTTCAAAGAAACAAATTTGACTGATGAAGCATTAAGTAAGGCCGAAAAATTTCTGTCAAAAAAAATCACCCGCTGGGAAAAGTATGTTGTTTCATATTTTAAATCATTGATTCACCAGAATCCAGAAGAAGCTAGCATTTGCTTGCAAGAATTATGCTCAGCCTATCAAAAAATGGAGCATTCCGTAATGAAACTAAATAACAAACTAGCGAAATATTTTGCCTGGGAAGTACATGGCCTGTATAGATTTGCAAGAATTGTTGATCAGGCTGTTTTTAATAAAATTTCAGTTCCAAAACATCATTCTTTTTCAGAAGAGTTCGAGTTATGGCAGAAAGAAAACAATTATCCTAAAGGTCAACTGTTTTATGAATATCCAGTCGAAATGGATTACATGAATAAAATATTAAAAGCAACATTACCTACTGTTTCACTCCATAATCCTTACCCTGGTAAAAAACAACTTTACAAGGATGTTGACAAATTTGCAATGGACTTAACTGAAAATGCACTAAGTATTACCTAATGAAAGTAACTAAGACTAGAACTCGCCCATGATGGTTATTAATCTTCGAGATATTTTTACCAAAAGTAAGTTTGGTGAAGTGCAGCTTGGTCAGAGTATTGAAGAAGTTAAGAAGATTTTAGGTGAGCCTGCTTGGGATTCTTTTAGCGATTCAAACCGAGCCAAAGATGAATTTACGGTAAGGTTTCTAACCTATGATAGTTATGAATTTTGGTTTATTAAGTACTATGATTCAAGTAAAGCGTATAAGTTGTCAGCATTTCAAAATGACTCATATCAATATCAAAACGCATGGGAAGGGTATTTTAAAAAGAGCGTACACTTGGACTTTTGGATTTTTGAATACGGAATAACAATGAACGAAATTGAGAATGCTTTGGACAAAGAACAACTGAATTACGTGAAATATAAAAAATACGAAACGACATATTTGGAATTTGAGAATAAGTCAAAAACTCTGTTTGAGCATGTTGAGCACCTAAATTCAATTGCTTGCGTTGGATGGATGTTCCACCCTGAAAAACAGTTAGAATGATAAGCATAAAAAAAAACAGACTCCATTAAAACGAGGGTTTAATAACAACGTTAGAATTAATTAAATGAAACAAATTCCTTTCCTCATATTCTTATTCCTCATTTCATGTGCAAATAATTCAGATCAAATTGAAGGTGCTTGGGATAGGACAAGCGCCTCCGTCACTGGAAACTTCACTAATTCGCAGGGCCACCTTTGGAGCACTATTTTTTTTAAAGAAGACAGTGTTTTAATTTTTGAAGACCAGTTTTTTAAGGGTAATCAGACTAAGTATAAAATTGAGGATGATTCAATCGAATTCTTAATGGAAGAAAATCCTAAATATCATTTTAGCTTGAACAATGGCCTCCTTGAGTTGGAAGGTTATAATACGATACGGGGATGTAAGTTTTGGGAAAGTGCAACCTATAAAAGGATGGAATATGAATACGTTATAGAAAAAATCCTCACCCAAGATTCCATAAATCACTATCAACTTTCAATTGGAAGTTGGTGCAGAGATGATGTAGCTAATATAGAAAGACACCTTTCATCTGAAAACAGCCAAATAACTAAAAATTTGTACGATTCTATTGGAGCTGATTATTTTCCTCGTGAATTAGACTTTAACTCATCAGATCTCAATCTTAAATCAAATCTTAAGTTTTCAATTGAGGCACAAGATTACATAATACATCATTACAGCGGTCATCAATTGACAATTCTTTTTCAATCAAACGACACCAGTTTCTACATGGAATATTCACTTTGCGAAGACAGAGTCATAGAGCTATATTAAAGAAAAATAAATTACCCAGAAAACGGCTGCTAATACAAAGTAAATGTAGTTGCGAAGCAACGACGCTATATAAATAGCTACATTTACTCAAACGTGTAGCCCATTAACGGAATGAGTACTGAAAAGAAAGTCATCAATACAGTTTTAATAGTATTAGCTCTTTTATCTTCATCTATTGCATTAATGTTTGTTGCGCCCGGCGGACAAATAATGGGGTACGGAGTTCAGTATATTTTTCTTGCGTTTGCCTTTTTAATTCTTGTAATTGTCTGGGGAATTAATAGGAGGAATAACGTCATTAAAAAATTGGCTTTATTTGCCTTACTAGGAAATACGGTTTCTTTAATTCCTCTATCACTTCAGCAAGACTTAAACTTATTCTCGCACTCTTTCGGAATTGTAATGATTTCCTGTGCGATACTGCTCTGCTTAATAGCAATTGTATTCTGTTGGTTAAGTGAAAAACGGGCAACAACAGATTAAGTAAAATCACGTCCCTTGTCCATCACTCTTCCCTCTCATTTATCTGTCCAATATCCTGGTGTGCCATAGCGGAGGAGTCGCTCGGCTACCACACCTCAGGCGCCATAAAAAATGGCTATATTTACTTAACTGCTAACTACAATTAAGAAAAATGAATGGAATAACCTTTATTGAGCGATTTATCGATAATCCTTTCGAATTATTCGATTCTTTGAAAACTAGCGTTGAATGGGATGAAAGAATGTCTGCTCGTAAAACTGCAAGTTTTGGAAAAGCATACAACTACTCTCAAATAAGTTATCCGTATCAAGAGTTTACAAGAGATTTGAAACATGTCGTTGACTCTATTAATAAGACATTAAATTTTGAACCTAACAATTGTTTAATAAACTACTATTTGGACGGGAAATCTAAGATGGGATTTCATTCTGACCAAACTGACATTCTTTTTGAGGGAACTGGAGTTGCGATTGTGTCTATAGGGGAAACGCGCACTTTAAGATTTAGAAATATTGAAAATAAAGAATTGATAAGGGATTATATTTTGCCTTCTGGGTCACTCATCTATATGACAAATGAAATTCAGGATGAATGGCAACATTCAATTCCCAAGTCGGATACAGAAAAGGGAAGAATGAGTTTGACTTTTAGAAAAATGAAATAATGAGAGATCCAAATCGAATATCCGAAACATTAAAGCACCTTGAAAGAATCTGGAAAGATAATCCGGATTATAGATTAGGTCAATTGATTGTTATTGCTACAAAACCAAAGGAGCCATGTCCTGCTGTATTTTATCAAGAAGATGATGATTTGCTTGCAGGATTGTTGGAATTTGAAAAAAGATTAAATGAAAATTAGGTAAAACCCTATGAACATCAAATTACAAAATCTGGATTATTATAGTGGATTTGAGGGGGAAAATGAAATTCGATTCTATGCTAATTCTAAAAGCACTAAATTTCAATTAAAGCGCTGTCCAAATAGCTCTGGTGGATATTTTGATGTTCAAATTCATCAAGGCGAGTTCGGGATACATTTCTTTAGTTTATGGGAAGGCTATTTCGATTCATTGATGAACATTATTGATAGATCAAACTATACTGATTTACCAAAAGTTATAAAAGATTGGATTGAGGTTAAAGGATGGCGTTGGGATGATTTAATGCCGTATTTAATAACTGAACAAGAATTAAATTGGTTCATTAATCAGATTAAAATAGTGATCGAGGACTATAAGAGAAAAGGGAAGGAATCAATAATTAAGTTTAAATGTATGGTAGATTTATTGACTTTTTTGGAAGTGGCGCTAAAGGAAGAAATGGAAGTGAGAATTTCAGATGAATAATAAAATAAGCAGATAACATAAAATAAATATCAGCCCAAAGCGCCGACAGCATAAATGCTTATATTTAATTAAACGTTAGCATTAGCCATACACATAAAGTTCACACAATAACTAAATGCAGAAACTAATGATGCTCAAAAATTATTTGCTACTCAGCTCTTTGGTGATATATATTTCTTGTACAAAGGAAGTAAGCTCTTATTCATTGGCTCAAATTGAAACAAATAAGATGTATGCGGACGTGTGTGGTGGTGCGAAATTTGATGCAATTTTGGAAGAATACTTTTATGAAAGTAACGAAATAGTCGACAGTAAATTTGGCTACCGTTTTTACTCAGCAATATTCAATAATTTGTTATCAAATATTAATAAATCAATTGATTCCGTTCAACTGTATTGGAATGAAGAAATTGAAGATGTGAATTATTTTTGGTGGGCACATGATACAGTTAATTGCAATGAAAATTTACTAATTTTATTCGCTTTCAGGTTTAATACCTCGAGGCTTGCCTCGTCAAATTTTACTATTTTGTGACTAGATGTCACAGAATAGTAAATATATCCATAAAAGTCATAATGTTTCGGTTCTTCTTTATCAT
>WTCE01000011.1 GCA_013138735.1 Crocinitomix sp.
TTAATTCAAAAATTAAAGCTTTTAGATCTCAATTTAGAGGCGTTAGAGATGTCAATTATTTCCTTTTTAGATTAGAGAAAATTTTTGCTTAACACTCAGATAACAACAACAATTGTACTTGATCCAGAATTACTCGTCCTCCTGAATATTCAGAACAAAGTTTTGATGTTGAATCAGAATCGGATTTTTTTGAAAAATACGCTGATAAAGAAAATTGCTTTGAACTGGAGATTACTCGAAATAAACTAAGTGAAAAACACGAAGAAAAGGTTAAACAATTGATGGTTCTTTTTAGAAGAAAAACATTTAACCTTTACTATGTTTTCGAAAACAGAACAATTGACCAACAAGAATTTCGAAAGTGTTTCCTTGAGTTCCCAAGTCCTATCAGTCTACAAAAGCCCACTTTAAGTGGATATGAACCTCAAACAAACTAAATGAACCTCAACCCCCTCTAGCCTTCCAATTAGTGCCGAATTTCGTGCCGAGATACAAAAAAACCGCTTTAAACCATTGATCTAAAGCGGTTTATCGTTTTTAAAAGTTGTCCCACTAGGGCTCGAACCTAG
Source organism: Crocinitomix sp. (assembly GCA_013138735.1). GTDB lineage: Bacteria > Bacteroidota > Bacteroidia > Flavobacteriales_D > Crocinitomicaceae > Crocinitomix. Next base: position 570 of record WTCE01000011.1, read on the forward strand.
ACTCTCTTGTACCAAAAACAAGCGTGTTGCCAGTTACACCATGGGACAGTAGCATTTATTTAATGCGAGCGCAAATTTAAGTACTTTTTTTGATACAACAAATAATTCAATCGTTTAAAATTTAAAAAATCAAGAAAAAGGTGGCTATTACCCACGTTTTGGGTTTTTTAGCGCATCCTATAAATCCTAAAAAACCTTAATATTTCCAATCCAAAGCAACCAACTTGCAGGAATTACAGTTTTTTAGGAAAATTGATCAAAATATATTTTTAAATTCGCAGAGCCTTCGTCAAAAAAGTTATGCCGATTGCGAACTGCTATAATTATTACCTATGGATTATAAAAGAATCAATACAATTGTCGGGTGGATGGTCTTCATCTTCGCCACTACCGTTTATTTCATGACGGTTGAACCCACTACAAGTTTGTGGGATTGTGGAGAGTACATTACTACTGCTTATAAATTAGAAGTTGGTCACCCACCGGGAGCACCACTCTTTATGATGTTAGGCCGTTTGTTTACCATGTTCTCTGGGCCTGAAGGTGCTGCAATGATGGTTAACCTCATGTCGGCCTTATCCAGCTCCTTTACAATATTGTTTTTGTTTTGGACCATCACAATGTTGGGCAAAAAAACAATCTTAAACCCAGGCCTCTCTTTATTTGCAAGTTCTCCAGCTAAGGCTGATTTTGATGAAATTGAAGACAAGTCAGCTAATAAAATTGAGACTAAAAAATCACGTACATTATCACAAGGGCAACAATGGGCCATTTTAGGGAGTGGTTTAATTGGTGCAATTGCTTATACTTTTACAGATTCATTTTGGTTCTCGGCCGTTGAGGGTGAGGTTTACGCCATGTCTTCTTTCTTTACTGCAATTGTAGTTTGGGCTATTTTTAAATGGGATCATGAATTGGCTGAACAAGATGCTAATCCTGAGGATGAAGAATTGCAAGCCACAAATGCTGATCGCTGGATTATTTTAATCTTTTTCATGATTGGTTTATCTATTGGGGTTCACCTTTTGAACTTATTATGTGTACCGGTTATTGCCTACGTTATTTATTTCAGAAAATACAAAGAAGTTACACCATTGGGATTCATCTTAACGGGTGTTACTGGTGTGGTTGCTTTAGGTATAATTCAAGCGGTATTGATTCCGAAAACGATTCAGATTGCTGGTTGGTTTGAGCGTTTCTTCGTCAACAGTTTAGGCATGAGTTTCAATGCTGGAACCGTGTTCTTTTTCCTTTTAATGCTCACCATTATCGTAGTTGTACTCATGTGGTCTAAACGAAATGGGAAGTCAATTGTAAACACCATTACTTGGAGTGCAACAATGATCTTTTTAGGGTATTCTTGTTTTGCAATGATTGTTATTCGATCAAATGCAAATACACCTTTAGATGAAAATGATCCAGAAAACTTAGTAAGTTTAGAATCATACCTAAAGCGTGAGCAATATGGAGATTGGCCAATTTTATACGGACAATACTTTAATTCTCAAAGAAATCCTGAAGAAAAATGGGGAGATAGAAGTGATGTTTATTTGAGACGTTTTGTTGTTATTAACAAGACAGATAAAGAAGTAAAAGGATTTAAAACCGAGAAAGAAGCAACTGATTTTGCTAAGCCACTTGGGTTTACTGTAACCGAAAAATATTTTAAAACCTTTGACGGTACCAATAAAAAATATACCTACGAATCGAAGAGTAGTACCTTCTTTCCAAGGATGTATAGTGCCGAACCACGTCACGTAAGTGGCTATAAAAGTTGGTCTGGTCATACCGGTGATCGAACACCAACCATGGGGGAAAACTTAACCTACTTTGCAACCTATCAGGTAGACTGGATGTATTGGCGTTACTTTATGTGGAACTTCTCAGGTCGACAAAGTGACGAACAAGGACATGGTAATGCAAGAGACGGAAACTGGATTTCTGGTTTAAACTTTATTGACAAATTGCATATTGGAGATCAAACCAATGCGCCATCTATCATTACAGATAATCCTGCGCACAATAAATACTATATGTTGCCTTTCATTTTAGGATTAATTGGCTTCATCTTTATGCTGACAAAATCAACCCGCGGCTGGTGGCTTATAATGCTGCTCTTCTTGCTGACAGGTTTTGCAATTATTATTTACCTGAATCAAAAACCAATTGAGCCACGTGAACGTGATTATGCTTATGCGGCCTCCTTCTACGCCTTCTCCATTTTTATAGGGATGTCAGTCTTGGCATTATACCAGGCGTTTAAATCAATGATTTGGAAAGAACTGGCGTATATAACAGGTGCACTCGTATTATTAGGCATTGCCTTATCTATTGGAGATATCGCAGCTGCTGTGAGTATGTTCTACATGGCAGGAGTTATTACGGTTGCATTCGCCCTCATGATTTTAATGAGAGAAGTGATCAAAAAAGAAATGCAAGGAGCTGTAATTGCTATTGTATTAACTATTCCTGTTCCAATTTTAATGGGAGCGCAAGCTTGGGATGATCACGACAGAAGTAACCGTTATACGGCGCAAGCTTTAGCACAAAATTATTTAAATAGTTGTGATGATAACGCCATCATCTTCACCAATGGAGATAATGATACGTTCCCTTTATGGTATTTGCAAGAAGTTGAAGGAACCAAAACGAGTGTTCGTGTTTGTAACTTGAGCCTTTTAAATACAGATTGGTATACAGAGCAAATGACGCGGAAAGCGTATGATTCTGAACCTTTGCCAATTTCATTTACTGAAGAGCAATATCGTCAAAATGGCTTGCGTGATTTCATGCTAGTTGCTGGAACCAACCAGTTAACCATGAGACAACAAGAGTTAGAACCAAAGTGGACGGCTGTTATCCAAAAGAAAATTGATTCTAATCCAGAGTTATTCCAACCTGCTTTTGAATTAGCGACGGATAATTTATATTCAATTTTGTCTACGACTAAATTTGCAGCGCTCAAGCCTGACTTTTTGAACTTCATTCCTACAATGGATTCGTCTCATACTTACTTTGACTTTAGAGAGGTTGTATTCAACATCTTGAAAACGTCACAGGAATATAGTTTAACTGAGCAAACACAACAAGCTGTTCAAAACACACTTGTTACCTTCAATGATGCATTTGATTATTTGCCAGCAGACTATGCAATGGCATTTTTGGCAAAAGACGATCCGATTGACATGGGTTATAGCCAAAAATTCTTAGTGCTTCCTAGTACTGGACTAAGTGTAACTGTTGACAAGCAAAAAGTATTGGACAACGGAATGGTTTCTGCTGAATATGCTGATCGTATTGTCGATAAGATTACTTGGAAATTGCCTAAGACAACACTTTATAAAGCCGATCTAATGATTGTAGATATGGTAGCACATTTTGATTGGGATCGCCCAATTTATTTTGCTAGTTCTGCAGATCGTGCTACTTATTTAGGATTAGATAAATACTTCTTTGCTGAAGGACTGGTTTACAAACTAGTTCCTGTTCAAGTGGACGGAAGTAGAAATCCGAACTCTTTAGGTGAGGTGAATAAAACAAGAATGTATGAAAACTTAATGTCCACATTTAAATGGGGTAACATGAATGTTGACGGTGTACTTGTTGATTATTACACAAGAAGATTAACGAACAACTACCGTGTACAATTTAGCGTATTGGCAGATGCTTATGGATCTAGCATTGAAACCAACCAACAACGCATTGATTTCATGAAACAAATTCAAGGACAAGGTGGTGACATATTAACTGCTGATATTCCAATTAAAACGCCTTTAGGTGATTTCATTCCAAGTCAAATTGACGCGGATATGAAAAAAGCTGAAGCTGAGATTGCGGATGCTCAACAAAAAATTACGGAAGTAATTAATAAGAGTATCGAAGTGATGCCGCATCATAACGTTCCGTTTGGTAAAGTAATGCCTTCATACGTTTCGGCTTATTATGTTGGTGGAAACGAAGCAAAAGCGCAAGAATATTCAGACACTATGTTTGTTTTATTTGAAGAGGAAATGAATTACTATTTAGATGTTGATCCAGCGTTCAGCTCAAATATGATTGAGGATATGTACTCGGCATACCGAAGTATCTTTAGTTTATATCAAGCTTCAGCTGTTTTCGGAACAGATAAAGTACATCAAGAAAAAGTAAGTGCTGATTTCTTCCGTATTACACAAAACGTTCAAAACGGATTAGATGACATGAAAAAGTACAATAGAAAAGCGAAAAACTACAGTACGCTAAAACGTATTGAAGATACATTTGACGCCTTCTTTAAAAGAATTAATGGACCGGAATAAATAAAAGCGTGAGATATTATAAATTTCCCAAATGGCTGAAACGGTTTTACCCGGGTGCCGTTTGGGATTTTTTTTTGTCTGACACTTCTCAAAAAACCATTTACCTCACCTTTGATGATGGCCCCAATCCAGACTCAACGGATTGGATCTTAGATTTGCTTGACAAACATGCCGCCAAAGCCACCTTCTTTTGTCTAGGAAAAAACGTTGAGCAGCATCCACTTTTGTTTCAAAAATTAGTTACCAATAAGCACCAAGTTGCAAATCATACCTATTCGCATCTGAATGGAATTCATAGCAATTCACAAACCTATGTTGCGGATGTTGAAAAAGCGCAGGCGTTAATCGATTCTAAGTTATTTCGACCGCCTTACGGAAGAATGACAACGAAACAACATAAGATTTTGACAGAAAAGGGATTCAAAACTGTTTTTTGGAGTCATATAACCTATGATTTTGATCCGAGCCTTGCATCAGCTAAAAGAATAGAAATGGCTTTAAAAAGAGTAAAAAACCAAGCAATTGTTGTTTTCCATGACTCCACAAAAGCCTTTCCACAATTGCAGCATGAACTCCCACTCCTACTCAACAAATGGACCGAAGAAGGATATCAATTTAAGGCCCTCCCGAACGCTTAATGTTAATAACCTCTCAGTCTTAAGCAATAATAATAGCTTTTTTAACGTTAGTTTAGTAGTGGTCTCAACAAAAGACGGCTAATTTGCACCTCAGCAAAAACGATTACATAGTGCTTGGTTGGAAATAGAGGGAATTTCAAAAATCGAATAGATTTTGAGAATTAGTTTCATTTTTTACTTTAGGAGATGCCTAAGCATCAGACGACAAGAAAAAACTGGAAATAAACTAAAAAGAAGCGATTTTGATTTTGCTGTGTATCCGACCAAGCGCTAGATAGTGTCTAGTATGAAATGGACACAACCCACACCATGAATAAATGAAAAAACTGATTTTCATATTAATGATGTGTTGCATGCTAATTCCAACACAGGCGCAAGAAACCTATGGTGCATTAAACACCAATTTTTCGCCAACGAATAGTGTGCACATCAATCCATCTTCAATGTTGGATGCAAAAACGTGGTTAGATATTCACGTAGTTGGGGCTGGTGCTTATATCAATAATGATTTCGCTTATGGCGAAAAAACAACGCTAATTCGCTTATTACGCGAACGCGACTTTTCTCAAGAAAATTTTGAATTTCAAACAGGTACGGCAAATTATCATGCTTACAATCGAAACTTTGTACAAGTGCTTTCAGGTGTTTGGAGCCAAGGAGACCATGCTGCTGGTTTAAGCTTTGGAGCCTACTCTTATACAGATGCACGACGGATTGACGAACCAATGGGTCGGTTTATTGAAAACGGCATTACACAATACACGGCACAGCATTTAACCGATTATCAAATGCGTAGATTTAGAGCCAATAGTTTGGCTTATGGCGAAGCTAAAATAAGTTATGCTTATACTTTTCATAAACGCCGCCGTAACATGTTTATGGGCGGAATCTCTTATAAAAAAATCTTTCCATTGGCCGGAGGTGCTGCAAGCATTCGCAACTTAGAATACAATGTGTATAACGATACTGTTTTGCATATTGATGACTTTACAGGGGATGCTATGGCAAATGTCCAACCCGAATTTTCAATGAAAGGCGGCTGGGGATTTGACCTAGGTTTTACCTATCAACGCATGTATAGTGGTTGCGAATCTTATTATCCAAATTCGCGAAAAGGGGGATGTACAAATTTATTTTATAAATACAAAATTGCTGTTTCAATTAATGATTTGGGTTACGCCAAGTTCAATCCAGACAATGTCAGTTATGTAGGTTATAATTTGTCCAACGTAGACATTTTGAATTATGCTGATTTGACCGCAGAAGCAGCTACATTTCCAGAGGTTTTGGCAGCACAAGAAGCAACACCCAATGATGGTGAAATTCGCGACCCAAACCGGATGAGTTTACCCACTTCTATTTCAATTCAATATGATCGCAATATTTTACCACATTTCTTTTATGTTAACGCCACTTTAATTCATGGTATTCCGCCTACAAAAGGAGCTTTTGGACCGCGCAGGGCACATTCTTTGGCCGTAACACCACGAATTGAAACCAAATGGTTTGATGCCGCATTACCAATTTCATTATACGAATACCAAAAATTACAACTCGGCTTAAGTTTGCGTTTCTATGTTTTAACCATTGGTACAGACAAATTGTTAAACTTTTTTGTGCCATCAGACATTTATGGCGCCGACTTTTATTTCCATTTAAAAGTGCCTTTATTTCGAAATCCAAAATGTGGCAATAGTAGAGCATTTGGCAGTGATCGCAAGGGCGGCTTTGGTAAGAGTTTTCCAAAATGTGATGCGTATCGTTAATGCATTAATTCATAAGATCATTTAAATTCCGAACGCGTCCTTGGTCTGAAATAGACAAAACCTGACTATTTTTGAGCGGCAATGGCAAAAAAAGAAATAACCGTGTTTAAAAGAATCATCTATGGCTTGTGGATAGCTGTTGTGCTCGCCATTATCGGGATTCTTATCGTAAATCCTTTATTTTTCAGTGTAGAAAATCTAGTCAATTTTATTCGAAGATTTGAGACACAATTAATGGTTGTTTATATTCTCATTTCAAGCCTTAGAGGTTTGTTTTTAATTCCAAGTACCCCATTTGTTCTAGCGGGAGTCATCCTCTTTCCATTCAATCCTATTTTTGTTATTTGCGTTTCAATGGGTGGCATTCTACTCACTACCATTATGCTTTATTACTTTTCAGATTTACTTGGATTCAGTAAAACCTTAGAGAAAAAATTCCCGCATAAAATGAAAACTTGGGAGGATCGTTTGCGTTCAAAACATGCCATTTGGATTGTGCTAGCATGGTCCTTTTTCCCGCTTGTGCCAACTGATTTAATCTGCTATATCGCCGGAATTGTAAAAATGCCTTTAAAGTATTTGTTGCTTGGAGTTGGCGTTGGTGAACTCATTTTGGTGACGTGCTATGTTTATCTCGGATCTGGAATTATTGACTGGGTGATGAGCTAAAGTCATTGTAAACCGTATTCTGCTTCCCCGAATATGACTCATATCCTTAATTAATTCCAAATTCAATTCCCAAAATTAGATTAAAATGAAAGTCTAATCTAGGATATTTCTCAGCAGCTGGTAAGAAAAAAGGCAGCCCTTCGGTGTCTTTCGCAAAATGCAGAGACATAGCAGGTCCAAAACCTATGAAAACAGCATAACGTTCTAAAAATTTATACCGTCCATGAATGTGGATCGCTTCCGTCAATCGAAAATTCCGTTGATAAAAGGCGCCGTTAAAATCTAAGCGATTATGTTTTAAACCCAAATAATTCTCAAAACAAAAGGTGAACGATTCCTTTGGTTTGAGTGGATAAAAGCGATAAAACAGGTTTGCACCATTGAGAGAAATTCCTTTTTGTGATGGACCCAGCGAATATGAACTACCACTAGGCGAAACATACCAATAATACTGCTGAGGCTTCCGAATAACCATTCCTGCACCTAATTGGTGCCGTTTAAAATTAAAGGTAACATGCGGCCTAATATCAAATATTGAGGAATGTATTCCGACTGAAACTGGCTGATAAGAATAGGACAAACTATCCTGTGTATGGCCAAGGGAAATCTTCCCTAAAAAGAAAGTCAGGATAATTATGCGAAAAGTTTGAGTCATTGATACCATCTATTAACATGTACACGCCGGTGTCAAATCAAATATAGCTTAAAATGTCATGTAATTCCCGCTAAACAATGCAACCTATTCAAGATTTTTCCAAAATTTACCGTATATCAAAAATTAAACTCTATTTTTAACTCAATTCACAGTAAAAATAATTTTATGGAAAAGCCAGGCACCTTAGAACTGTATCGTATTGCTACGACATTGAAAAAAGAAGGGAAGGACGATTATGCAATCGAGCAGGCCTTATTAATGAAAGGCTTAAATCAAGAAGAAGCCCGTAAAGTTATTTCTCGTGCAAACGCTACTACTCTTTCTGCATCAGGTCAGTCTAGTTATTCTGGTCAAAAAGAAAAAAAAGAAGGAAATGGTATGTGGGGATGGGCCATTTGGATATTGGCACTAGGACTCATCAATTTATTGAGCTATTTGTTTAACTGGAACTTTTGGCTTTATTAAAAATGGATTCCAAAGAGCGGATTCTTAACATCTTACTCGGATTAAGTCTCATTTATTGGTCAATTGCAGGATTTTATGCCGCTTATTCGACTGCTCAAATAACGCGCATTGCAATACTCATTAGCCTGTTGAACTTAACGGTTGGACTTTTAATTATTTTTAGAATGCCGCTCATAAAAGCGGCAACTTCCACTGCTTTATTAATTAGTTTGCCTGCATTTATTGCCGCTGGTTTGCTTTTTAAATTAGCAAAACCCGCATTAGAATGGACTTATACGGCGGAGACCATTTTCATAGCTGGTGGTGTCATAACAATTCTTTCTTTTTTGTTTTTAGGCAAGAGCTTTGCAATTTTACCAGGTATGCGGATCGTGGTTTCAAAAGGAATGTATCGGCTAGTGCGACACCCAGCTTATTTAGGCGAATCATTGATGGTTATTGCCTGCCTTATTTCGGCAGAAAATTATTGGTCAATTCTAGTATTTGCGCTTTTTGTTCCTGGCATTATTTTGAGAATTCGGGCAGAGGAAAACTTATTGTTCAAAAGTCCTTATTATGCGCAGTATGCTAGTCGTGTTACTAGGCGTTTGATTCCATTTGTTTGGTGAGGATTATTTGATGTCTACCAAAATAAAAGTTGCATGAAATCTTGTGTCTGGAATCCCGTATGATCACCTAATGACCATTTTATATCATTCAATAATACAAGAAAAATTGAGTCTATATTTGGACTTTTTCAATAAAAAAGAGATATTCGCTTTGAGGAAGTCGCCTTTTACCCGGTTTTATTTTCTGAATACCATAATGAAGATAGACGTTTTCATACAAATACATCATTCTTGAATTTGAAGTTTTAACTTTGTCTTTTGGATAGTAGGGCACTACTTCCTCTCGATTATATATTCTAACTATTTCTTCATCATTCAAACCTCCATAAAGTGTGACTTTATCATTTTCAAACAACAAAATTGAAATTGCCTCTTCATATTCACCATCTGAAAAGCCAATGATAATTGACTGATCAAACTTTTTTTCATCATACCCCAACAAATTAAATTTCATTTGCTTATCCCAAACTATTTCATTTTCTGTATTCAATTTTGCAACGAACAAGTGAACAATTTTATAAAGGACCGAGTTAAAATAAAGCGGAAGGTGCTCATTAAATGTTACGAACCCTAACACATAAACTTCACCATTTGACTTTTCAATTAAACTAATACCATGTAAATCGGTTAATCCCGCATAGCTAATCTTATTCCCATCTCGTATTAATGCTTGCTGAAACCCTTCTTTAAAATCTTCTCGATTAAGCAGCTCATTGAATGGGTACCTTATATTATTTTTTAATTCACTTCCATTAATTATTTGACTTTGTATCCCACTTTCTCTATTTTTTCTTGATGCATTATAATTCGTCCTATAGGATGAGACCAAAACCAACTCTCCGCCTCCACTAAACCGACCCTTTACCGAGACAATATGTTCGTCTGCTTTGTTAATCTCGACTATATTACTTTTCACTTTAGCCTGTTCAAAATCGAATTCAAACGTTAAAATTTTGTCACTACTTGGCAATACGGTCATATATTCCTGCTTTGATTTCGTGCGCGCATGTATTGCAGCTGAAAATGTATCATTTTCTTTATTTAAAGCAGTACAAAGCAGGTTAAGATAATAATAATCCATATGATACTTAATCTCGCATTCCCCAGTAATTAGTGTATCATTAATGGTATTATAAACAGTCATAACAAATAATTCTGGAAGTTGCCGCGCGATAACATAAACATATTCGTCAATCATACCTGTTTCTAATACTTCGCCTTTCCCAAATTCAAAGTAATTGTCTTCAATCAACTTATTTTTGATATTTAATTCTTGAATAAGTGCATTACCCTCGTCATTGCAGAATAATAAACGAATGATTCCGTCATCATAATCGAAGTTCTTTAAATACAATTGAAAGTCAAATGTTACCTTTTCTTCCATAATGATGTTTAAATCATTATCAAAGATTCTATAATGGATATAGGTATATTCGTCCCTGCCCGTAAACATCACCATTAAACCATCACCCCGCAGCGACTTTACATCAACGCTCTCATCATTTTTTGTTTCAAATTCCAATCTGTTTTGATACTTCAACTGTCCATTGACCTGAAAAACACCAATAAAAATCAAAAAGAAAACCAAAAAATGCTTGCCCATATTCTCTTATTTCTATGAATTAGAAACCGAGTCTAAAGATAGGAACAATTTCTTTCTGAAGGAAAAACAACTAGAGCACATTTGTTATGTATTAGTGGTTTAAAAAAATAATCCGCACCAGTATTGTGTTTGATTGATTTTTGACTAGCGATTGTTCCTCGGATGATCTCATCATAATAGTGCGTTAATTCATGCAAAGCAGTACGAAAGTGATTAAGAAGGTAACTAAGTGATTTTTGATATCTAGATTTACCCACCTTATTAAAATCGGTATGTGCCGTTGGTGTATATTCAGCTGAAAAATATAGTCGTTTATGAAAACTTAGAGTTTTTTAAAAAATCCCTGAGGATATTTTATTCAGGATGTGCAGGAATAAAATAGTCCCCGAAGAAATCGAATGAGCTGGGGTAGAAAAAATAAATCCCGATCACTTTGGCGAGTGATCGGGATCCCATGAAAAAATCTACTATTTTCTTACGCTTACTTAATTAAATAGTTTCTTTTATTAATAAGCCCGATTCGTTAATCTGCGACTTGCTTAATGCTGTATCAAAGATCGTTCCTTTTCATCTAATATTCTGTTAACGAAAAGTTAAACTCACCTTGATTTACGTTAAATCTTGTTAAAATTATTTTCTAAAAGTGGAGGCTTAATCCAAATGTTAAAGGGTAAGCCAATTCCGATTTGTCTTTTTCATATAATGAAAGAATGTTATAATTTGCAAATAAACCAAAGTCGTTATATCCCATTCTAACTGTTCCCAAAACTTGAAAAGCATTTAGGTTGTAACGGCCCTTTTCTTTGTTCTTCGTATCGCCTCCGCCAGCTAAATCATACTTATATTTCACATTCGATCCAATTCTTACTCCACCAATTGCTCCAAAGGCCAAGTGAAAGTTTTTATCCTCGTTTTTAGAAGTATTTATTTGAAATAATAAAGGCACATTGAATGTATTTACACGCAACTGGTTTTTAGAAAACCCGTTAAATAAATTCGTGTCAACCACCCCGAAAGTTGAATCGGCATTGGAGGCTAAACGCATGCTATTATCTTTAAATCCATAGCGACTATTGGTAAAACCAATGCCCGTTACAATACCGAAATAATCATTAATAATTTTAATGCGTTTTTCTAAAAGGTTAATGTTATACACGAACGATTGCGACGGATCAATTTGTAAATGTTTTGAATCAAATGAAGTTCCAAAATCACCCGTTACAGGTAAGTTAATTCCTACCTCAAACCCTGACCAGTATGTCAAATCATCATCATCTCCGTATTTGCGAAAATCATCTTCGTCCTCTTCTCCGGTATTTACTATTGTGGTATCCCCACGTGTAATAATTATTTCTTGGTTCCCGATTCTAAATCGAGTTGTATCAGGCTCTTCCTGCGCTGTTACCGCAGTTCCTGCGAAAATTGTTAGTGCTATTAGTAATAATCGTTTCATATTTTATGTTTTTAGAGCTTAGACTTGTTCTCGATACTATCCCCAATGAATTGGGGATCACTCGAACTGACGTCTTGTTTTTGATCTGTTTCTTTTTTATTTAATTTGTTTTTTTGGAATCAAACTTCTTTTAGTTTGTGTTCGATAGTAGGACGTTACAAGGTTTAGATTTGTTACAGTTTATCGTGATTTTTTTCTTTCAAATTCGAATTTTCCTAATTTGAATCCATAAGCCACGTAATCATTAGATGCTGTGCTACGGTCACGTGTGAATTTCACGTCTCTGTTCATCAAATTTGAAGCTGCATCTGTTACTATTTTATAGGGCTCTTCTGTTGTTACTGAAGCTAAAACCACACCTGGATCTTCCTCCATTTCAATTGGAATAATTGGAGTCGGGTCATTTTGATTTTCCTCTACAATATCATCATTATTCATTTCTTCTATATCATCCTTCGGCAGTTCAAAATCAAATGGGCGTGTTGTCGCCGTATCAATTAAAACAGGGGCGTCTTCCATTGCAATATTATCGTCATTAACATCAGGTAAGTATTGCTCGTTTTGCGTTGGTGTATAATTGAACCCATCTCCATTTTCAATCGTAGGATCTACAGCATCATTCAATATTCTAGTTTTGGAAAAATTAAAGTTTGAGTTACTTCGAACCGTAGCAAATTGATTACTTGGTCCATCTGTATTAACAACATCTTGTCCATCCCAATTTCTAAACGCTACTGTTAAAAGAATCACTCCAACTGCAGCAATTGCACTAAAGCGCATAATTAGTGGCAATGAAATTACAATGCCCGTTTTTACTTTTAGTTTTTTCTTTTCAGTATATACTACGCTTGTATCTGCTTTAAGTAATGTTGCTTTATAATAAGCGAATGTTTTTTCCAAATTATTTGCAGCGATATAAGTTGTAAGCTGTGCATCATGTTCAGTTGACAATTGCCCTTCTACCGAAGCAATCATAATGTCATCAATTGTATTTGGCGTTAAGATCAATTGTGCTTCGTCAATTTTTAATTGAGCTTTGCCATCAAAAGTAATTGGTGCAGGATTTAATTCTAAAGCACCAAAGTCCGCTTCCATCTCCGCTTTTAATTCCGGGTGTAATTCTAAAAAAGCAAACAAATCATGTCTCTCTTCCACGCTCAAAGTGCCTTCCATTAAATCTAGGAAGTATGCTTCGTAATTATTTAAATCTATCTTCTCCATTTTGCTTCTATCAATCTAGCACTGCTTCTATGCTCACTAAAATTTCCTTTAATTTTTTTCTTGCTCTAAAAATATAAACCTTTACTTGGCTTTCTTTCAAGTTGGTTATTTCACCTATTTCATCATAAGCATAACCTTCATAATCTCTTAAAAGAACAACCGTACGGTGTATTTCGGGCAATTGATCCAAGGCTTCGTGCAGTTGCGCCTGTAAATCCATATTTTTTATTGGACTTTGACTGTATTGTTTATCAATACTTGCTTCGTCATCCATGTACTTTTCTTTCCGAACCAAATCTATTAAAGTATGGTGGGCTGTTGTAAAAAAGTAAGAACGCGCTTTCGTAAAATCAATTCCATCTCTTTTTACCCAAACCTTCGCAAACGTTTCTTGCACAATGTCTTTTGCGGCATCCACATTTTTAATGTGTTTCAACACAAACCGATAAATATTATCGGCATAATTGTCAACGCAGTTATTGTACTCTTTTGTTGTCATCTTTCTTAGGTCTCAATTGTGGGACGCACATTTGTTCTATAAGTTACAGCTAAAACTAAACTTTTATTCATGTTTTTCATAAATCTTTGCTTTTTAGCCAGTTATGTAACCTATATGCTTTATTGTAAGTTGAATTTAACTGGTAATACAAAGCGTGTTCCTTCAATAAATCCGTTTGAATATAAATGCTCAATTGGCATTGTTTGCACCATTTCAATTGCTTTTTCATTCAACGCTGCTGATACTTCAGATTCAACAAGAATGTTTTTCATCTTACCGTATTCATCAATTTCGAAAGAAACAAGTACAACTCCTTCTTCCATTTCTATCGTGGGTTGACTTGGATAGGCAACAAATTCTTTTGTCCATTTTTCAAATAACTTTTTTGCGGGGTCAATTCCGTGGTTTTCATTTCCAGCAAATGCTGTTAAATTGATAAGAGCAAATAATGTAAGGGCGATTATATTTTTCATTTTATTGATTTTTAAATTGGTTTGATGATAGGACATTAATTTTGTTGGTTTTGTTACAGTATATCAAAAATAAACATATTAATCATTGATATACAACGGCTTAAGAGAATATAAATTTATGATAGATAGACCTAAGAAATATTTATTCAATAAATTTTGGGGGAATAAAGGCAACCATTTGTAATAATAGTAAGTATTAGTTACGGATGGGCCATGAAACCATTATCCATAACTAAATTATAAACCTCAAAATACACTGTCATGAATATTACAATCTCAACTACAGGAAAAGTCAATGCAATCGCATTGCAAGTTATGCAAGCTGTTAATTCAGAAAGAGAAGATCATACAAAAACAATGGAGCTCTTAAAACACCTGCAGTTGGCTATTCAGGAAACAAGAAGCAAGGCTTCGTAATTTCACGGATTACAAATCAAACTTGCAATAAGCCTTCTTTAATCGCTTTCAATACTAATCCGGCGGTATTTTTTACACCCATTTTTAGCAATAAATTTTTGCGATAACCTTCAATTGTGCGTTCGCTTAAAAACAGTTTTTCTGCTATTTCGGCAGTTGTGAATTCTTGAGAGATAAACTGCAGCACCTCTTTTTCTCGACTGGTTAAATTGGGTCCAATACCTAAATCAGGGGTTGTTTTCGATTTGTTCTTCAATCCTTTTAACATGGCGGCGGCAATTCTTGGATTAAAATAAAAGCCTTGTTCGTGCACCTTTTCAATAGCCTCTGATAATTCTTTTTGGTTGGTATCTTTTAACAGATAGCCATGTGCCCCTATTTCCATCATATAAGAAATCATGCGGTCTTCTTTATGCATGGTTAAAATAATAATTTTAATGTCTGGATATTCTTCTGAAAGTCGCACCGTCGCTTCCATGCCATTGCCATCTTCCATGTCCAAGTCCAACAACAATACGTTGGGTACATGATCCTTCAATTGAACAAAAAGCTCACTACCGCTACTAGCCTCTAAAACCAATTCAACGTTTTTCACATTTGCTAAAAGTGATTTTATTCCTTCTCGAAAAAGGGTGTGGTCATCAACCAAGCCAATTTTTATAGTTTCCATATTCCCTAATTATTTGAATCTGCATTGTTTGGAAATTCAATCTCAATTTCCGTCCCTTTATTAACAGGGTTAAAATGCAAAGTTCCATTTAGAATAGAAACGCGGCTTTCCATATTCTTTAAGCCGATTCCAATCTTTTGCCTCAATTTTATGTGGTCAATTCCTTTACCGTTATCGCGATAATGCAGCTTATTTATATCCTCAACGGTGACCAAACTTATTTCAACTTCACTTGCCTCAGCATGTTTTAATGCATTATTCAATAATTCTTGAATGATGCGGTAAACGTTTAATTCCATTTGCTTATCGCTAATTTGAATTGTAGTCTGTTTAAAAACCACGGTCAATTTACCTGTTTCATTAATGGTGCCTATTAGATTTTCAATGCCTTCAATTAAGCCCAATTTCTCTAAAATTACTGGCCGTAAATCTTGCGAAATTCGGCGCGTATTCTGAATCATATCGTCAAATAATAGATTCATTTTATCTGTCACCACATTTAATTTTGTATTACTTAATTGCGGATTAATTTGACCTGCATATAATTTGGTGGTGGTAAGCATTGCCCCAATTTCATCATGCAATTCTTTGGCAATTCTATTGCGCTCTGCCTCTTGACTATTGATGGTAGTTTTTAAAAGATCGCGTTGATAATCCGCCGCGGCTTTTTGCCGTTCCTCTTGTTGCGCTAACAACCTCCGTTGATACTTGACAAAAAAAAGTATCACGAAAATTGAGAGTATAAATACAATTGCCATACTCGCTATAAAAGCTTGCAAGGCTATTCCGTTTTGGGCTTGATCCATAAGGCGTAGGTATAAAAACAAATTGATAATATGTTGACAACAGAGTGAATACTCCAAATCGTATATCCATTTTTGTTAATAAAAATTTCGTTTTTTGAAATGAAAAACAAAATCAAATTTGTGGAAAAATAGAGCATCATTCCTGAACTGATCCAAAATATAGGCATCTTATCGAGAGGTTCTAATTTCGCTTTTTGTAAAAGTGAATAATAGTAAATCAGCACCAAAACAATAACTAATAACGACAAAACTGTTGTGACATTTGAATTGAAAATGAAAACATTTTGCCACAACACAGCGTTTACCACACCAAACATTAAAAATAAAACAAACACTATATTGAATGTCTTGTGGAACAACAAGTTGGTTAATTCTATTTTAAAAATCTGTAAAATCAAGAAGAACTCTATAATTGCGTAAACATGATATATGGGGTTATTATTTAGCTCCTTTTGCCAAAAGACATATGCGGTAACTTCCGTTGTAAACACCAATAAAACAAGAGTAAAAAGAACTCGTTGAATAGGCGTTAATCTTTTAAAAATAAAAAGACCAACGACAATAGGAACTATCGAAATGAATGTTGAGATATGTGCGAGATACCAAAAAAGCGAATAGTCCTCCACTTAATAATTCTCTTCTATAGGTTTACACACCGGCGGACATGGCATTGAATATTCAAGCAAAACTTCTCCCAGCAAACAATTGACATTACCAGCCATTAACATTGAATCAATGATAGCATCAGGTAATTTAATTCCTAAAACAGGTGTAAAGGAAATCGTTTTTTTATTCGAAAACTTATTGAGATCGATCCCTGCGTAAATTTTAATTCCTTCTATTCCGTATGAACATCCGTTAAGCAATTCTTTTATAAATGTGGTCATTGTATCTCCAATCAAAAAATAATGCACACGTTCAATAATAGGTCCGTCCTTTGCTATAAATAAGTCATCAATCAAATGATTTTCGACCTCATCCCAATTATTCGCAATCATCTCTTTAAAAATTTGCGGAACAATATCAGAAATGGGTATGTCGTTTGTTGGAATTACAGGTGGCTTTTCAAAAGGCGATAATTTAAAATAATCAATTGCGTTAACTCCATGATACACCTTCATATAAAAGCAGGATGTAAATTCATTGCAATTTGAAGCAGCGGTTAAACCTAAATGCATTTCTATTCGACTAATACTGTCATCAGCAACAATTGTATTAAAACGGGCCAAGTCATTTTCACCTTCCATACGATATTCACTTAAGCGCTTTTGTTGGCCTACTTGAGAGTTTAATAAGTGGAAATGATCTGCTAGGTTAAGAATAGGTTCATTGCACCAGTTTTGAGTGTACAAAACGAAATCATTATTTTGAGACATGGGATTAGGGTTTTTAGGTTAAAAATACAACCTAATAATAGCGAAAATTTTCGAGACCCGTATTTTCCACATATTACAATTCCCGTAATTATGGTCTGTTTTTAGCCACCCATTCTCCTCAAATTTGTCCTGTTGATCAACCAATAGGTGTTATCCGAAAAACCTTAAAAGAGTAGGATTTATATTTAAGACAAATAAAATGACAACTAACAATCAAGAAAACGAAGCAATAGAATTAAGTGCAGAAGAAACTGCTAAATACCAAGAAATGGCTAAACAAGAATTAATTAGCCTACAAGAAAAAAGCGGCACTAGCGATTCGGAAAGTGCCACACTTTACCCGTACGGAGGAACATTTACTGTGGCAGGCGCCATTTATTTAGCACTCAATTCGGTTACTCCAATGGAATTCACGAATGGAGTACAACTCACCTTTAAAGGAGATGGATTCGGATTTGTTTTTGGCGGAGGAGTGTTTGCCGGAGCAGGAATATTCAATATGGACCCAACAACTTTACCTGGTAAAGATGTCACTTTTACCCTTGCGGCAGGACCTGGTATTGCCTCACCATTATTAATAAACTGGTATTACAATGACCGCCCAATCGGATCATTTGCGGGCCCAGGTGCATCTGCCTTTGGTGGTGCTGGCGGAGGAAAAGGACGTTTTATGCGCTTATAGATCCAATCAACTAATAGAGGTTGTGATAAAAAAAGCAACCTCTTTTCATTTCTTAATAAAACTTAAAACACAAAAGATGATTCAAGAACAAGTATTAGATAAAACGACTCAAGAACCTTTATGGGAGGAAAAAACACATAAAGCGATTATTGAAAAAGCGCTAGAATTAATGAGTGTATATGTACCAAATGGTACCAATAAAAATGTAAACGACTTCCTAACTATCTTCCATAAAAACAGTGATTTTATGAGCTGTCTTTATCAAGGGTTAAAAGATGCGGACGATAAAGCGCCTTGGAATGATCATTATTGGGCTTATCACTTTTATAATCCAAAAACAAAAAAGACGTACAATAAAGATAAAAAAACAACTGCCCATAGTGAAGCTAGAAGATACTTTAAGCTAAGCGAACATTATGCACAAAGAATTCGACATTTTAATGAAAGCGGCTTAAAACCAGGCGCACAATTGTACAAAAATGCTGGTTATTATATGGGTTTATCTCTCCATTTTTTAACCGACTTAACCCAACCAATGCATGCTGCAAATTTCACCAACCTTTTAGGAGATGAAGGGAATGAAGTGCCTCGTCCAGATCTCAGACATGCTGGTTTTGAAATTTACACGGATAATGCAATTGAACGCGGATTGTTAAATGATCTTAAGCCACTCGAAGATCATCATTTAGCAGCGTTTCCAAAAAATAGTATTGGCATGTATATTCATCAAGTTGCGCTGACATCTAAAAACACATTTGATAGCCTATTCTTACCCGTTTTAAAAAAGAAAGTCTTTTATGAAATTGCAGGTATTCCAATAATGTTTGAAGGGTATTGGCGTGCATCAGAGGCCGATCCATTGATCCATGCTTCGACTGTTAATGCACCTTATACGGTTGCTAATTACTTAACAAATTATATGTTATTAAGCAGCTTGAGACCAACGATTGATTCAAACAAGTGGTATGAAATATTAGAGCCAACAGAAGCTCCGGAAAACCATAGTGAATTGGACAAGTTCAAAGTGGCTGATTTGACCGACGGAATGGGCCAATGGGTTCACCGCGAGAAACCTCATGGTGGCGATCAGCAACGGTTTTACTTTTTATGTAATCCTGACGGAACGGTTAGTATTGGCTGTAAAAAGGACAACATGAACAAACTTTGGCAGGTTGAAACAGGTCGTTCACCTTCATGGATTGGACAAGGTGAAACGAATAAACGAAATAATAAATTTAGAATTACGGCCTTTGAGAATGGAAAAGTCATGCTTTTTGAATCGAGCAAAAATGAAGTAGTGCACGTGAATAGTGGCGAAGCGCATGGCGATTGGCACGGATGGTTTACTCGTTTTGCAACTGCTTTTGGCAATAATCAATGGTTTATCCTTCGTGAAAGAGGAGAAATTAGTGAAGAAGATAAAAAGAAAATCAAAGCACATTACTCAGACTATAATCAATTTAATTGGGCTGGTCAGATTGGCGTGGTACCAGCTTGGGAGGCAAACATTCCCAATAAGCTTGGGGATGAACAATTTCAAGAACTAGGACATGATGATGGTCCAAAAGGTGAAAAAATTGGGCCTACTTAATCCAATTTTAAGAATAAAATAGTGGAGTGCGTCTTAACAGGGCCACTCCTTTTTTAATTGCGAAACAGTAGCGTAATTAAAGATCAAGGAGCATAATTGTAATTTATTTTGAAAATCGCTTTGTCCAATCAAAAGCGATTTTTCTTTATTCAACGATTAAAAGGCAAGAATCAGACCCAAAAACCGCACAATAATTCTTAGTTTTGTGGCATGTTAAGTATCGATCCTAAAGAACTTCCGATTCCAAAATTGCATGGCTATTTGTTGGGCGCCGTTGGCCCAAGACCTATTGCTTTTGCCAGTACAATTGATGCTGATGGAAATCCTAATTTAGCGCCCTTTAGTTTCTTCAATGTATTTAGCGCAAATCCACCTATCTTGATTTTTTCTCCAGCGCGATCTGGCAGAACGAATACAACTAAAGACACCTTTAACAATGTTAAAAACATTGCAGAGGTTGTAATAAATGTTGTGAGTCATGAGATGGTACACCAAATGTCTTTAGCCAGTTCGCCTTATGCGCCTGGCGTGGATGAATTTGCAAAAGCCGGTTTCAATAAAATAGCTTCTGATACTATCAGACCTTTTCGTGTGGCAGAATCGCCCGTTCAATTTGAATGTGTGGTAAATGAAGTGGTTGAATTAGGCCAAAATGGTGGCGCAGGAAATTTAGTGATTTGTGAAGTGAAAAAAATTCACATTAATGAAGCGGTATTGGATGCTGACGGTAAAATTGATCAACACAAAATTGACCTAGTTTCTAGAATGGGCGGTAATTGGTATTGCCGTGCAGATAAAAACTCAATGTTTGAAATTACAAAGCCAATTACTACCTGCGGAATAGGATTTGATGCTATTCCTGAGGACATTAGAAATAGCGTACTTTTATCTAAAAATGATTTAGGACAGTTGGGCGGAATTGAAGAATTTCCAAATGAAACTGATGTAAATGAATATAAATTACTTGAATTAAGCGATTTATTTGTTTCTTTGGAAGACGAACAAGCAAAATTGGAATTAGAACTCCATAAACGAGCAAAGCAATTATTAACTGAAAATAAACTGGATGAAGCCTGGATGACGCTTCTATCCTTCAACAACAACTAAACAAACCAAGATTATGTACACATTAAAAGGAGAGCTAAAAGTGATTGGAGATGTTCAACAAATTTCTGATTCATTTAAGAAGAGAGAATTTGTGGTAGTGGACGCTTCCGGACAATACGCACAAACAATTATGTTTCAAGCCGTGCAAGACAGAACGGATCTATTGAACAATTTTAAATTGGGTGATAACGTAGAAGTAACGTTCTTTTTAAGAGGACGTGAATGGACAAACCCTAAAGACGGTGCTGTTCGTTATTTTAACTCATTAGACTGTTGGAAAATTGAACCAATTGGTGGTGGAACTGCTGCAACTGCAGATAACGCTGAGACTTTCGTAGCAGAAGGAGATGACGATTTACCATTTTAATTGAACAAAAACATTGAATTTTAAAAAGGCATTTGTCAGTGACAAATGCCTTTTTTGGGCTTATGAAAAAAATACATTTCATATTATTATTCTTTTTACCATTGCTAAGCTTTGGTCAAATTTCAGATAAATGGGAGGGGCACTATTCTGGTGAGTTGACGAGCAATTCAAAAGGTGGAACAAATAGTTATCACATGGAAATCATTTTTAAGCAATTAAATGACTCCACCTATAATTGGACAATTGTTTATGGCCAAGATAGTTTACGACAAGAGCGCAAGTATTTATTACGGAAAATTGACACATATCAATATACCGTAGATGAACAAAATGGCATTGTTCTGTCCACCAATTTGATCCAAAATACTTTTATTAGCGTGTTTGAGGTGCAAGGAAATTTAATTCATGCCACCTATACTTTTAAGAAAAACAAAATCTATTTTAAATTGACCTCTTCTTCAGCTCGTACTGAAACAGGAGATATAAAACCTTCAGAAGACAATGATGAGTCCATTCCTCTGGTATATTCCTATGCAAGCGTAGCGTACCAATCTGCGATTTTAAAAAGAATTAAGTCGAAATAGTTGTCGAATTAGATGTTGCAACATATATTTGTAGTCTAAAGCTTTAAAAAATGATAAAAAAGATAATAATAGCACTTGTAATTGTAGCCGTAATCGGCGGAGGAATTTTACTTTATGCACTTTCAGGCGAATACGAGAGTAAATTAGAGAAGTCAGATATTGAAACAGGAGTAGTCATAGACTCTACGGGTATCGAAGTTCCCTCATTGTCTTTGATTCAAGGACTTTATCAGGTAACCAGCGGTGAGGCTGTTCAAGCAGAATTGCTATTTAACGCAGATGGAATGAAAACAGCTAAAGGTGCTTTCGAGAAATTTAGTGTTGATTTTGATATTGCAACGGACTATCACCAGTCAACTTTAACTGTTAGCATTGAGTCCGCCTCTTTAAATACAGGAAACGGCATGCGGGATGAACATTTAGCTGAAGCCGACTTTTTTGATGTTGAAAAATATCCTACCATTGCTTTCTTGTCCACTTCAATTGAAGATGGCGACACAAGCCACGTGGCCAAAGGCGACCTAACACTCTTAAGCAATACAAAACCAATTGATGTTCCTTTTAAGCATTTAGGAAATGGCACCAACAAGGCTGGACAAGCTTTCGAGGCCTTTGAGGGACGCTTTGTTTTTGACCGAATTGAATATGGTATGGAAGAAATTTCGGGAGCTGGCAACGTAGTTACCGTGAATTTTTACTGTGAGTTGATGCTTAGTGAATAGTGTTATGTTTTAAGTGTTATGATATACTAGAGACTAACGACTAATTAAAACATGAACCACCAACATTATATCCTTTTTAAACCACATGGCTATTTGAGTCAATTCATTTATAATGGGAAACGTGCTAGCCGTAAAAAGCTATTGGGCGAATTACATGATTTTGTAGAAGGGACAATGGCAGTTGGCCGTTTAGATGAGGATTCAGAAGGGCTCATTTTTTTGACAACAGATGGAAAAGAAAGCTACGCCATTTTAAGTCAGAAATATGAAAAGGAGTACCACGTTCAAGTAGATGGTATTATAACGGATGAAGCTATTGAGTTGATGCGAAGCGGTATCGAAATAGGAATTGAAGGCATAAAATATTTGACCAAACCCTGTCAAGCGAAAATTATTGACACGCCCATCTTTCCTCCTCGCGCCAAACCTATTCGAGACGAAAGACATGGCCCCACCACTTGGGTAGCCATTATATTAAGAGAAGGAAAGTTCAGACAAGTGCGCAAAATGACGGCAGCAGCGGGATTCCCAACCTTGCGTTTAGTGCGTGTGCGTATTGG
Source organism: Crocinitomix sp. (assembly GCA_013138735.1). Lineage (GTDB taxonomy): Bacteria > Bacteroidota > Bacteroidia > Flavobacteriales_D > Crocinitomicaceae > Crocinitomix. The sequence goes on from WTCE01000011.1 coordinate 23,800, forward strand.
TGAAAGGTGGTTAAACGATATGCAACCCGGGCAAGTGGAAGAAGTTGCTCAATTTTAGATTGCTCTAAGCAAAAATTTCTATATTTAAACCATTATGGAAATAGTTATACTGGTTGGCTTTTTTGCCTTACTTATTGGGATTATTGTATTTGCTGTTCGTTTTGTCAAAAAACAGAACAATAAGAAAATTGAATTATTTCAACAATGGGCGCTCAGGTTGAATTTGCAGCACGAACATAAAAAGCAACTCTTAGCAAAGTTAAACATGCTATCTGGCGAATTAGATGGAGTACCTGTTGTGATTTATGAGCATATCGTAGGATCAGGTAAAAATCAAGTTTTATACACTACGGTAACCTTTGCTCCGAACCCCTTTGATTTTGACTTCAAAATTGGAAAAGAAGGCTTTTTTAGTAAGGTTGGAAAATCTTTTGGCTCAAAGGACATTGAGTTTGGAGACGAAGAATTCGACAAAAAATTCTTATTAAAATGCAAGGACGAAGAGGGTCGTTTTAGAAACTTAATGGATTTTAGAATGCAACAAGAATTACGCAATATTGAAAAACAATTGAAGGGTGCCATTCAAAGTTCTAATGCTGGTTTTACTTATAGTTTAGCCGGGGGATTTAATAAACAAGCAAAACTGGAAGAATTTGAACGTGTCATAGGTTTTATGCGCGCATTAATCAAAAACTTGCGTTAATTCAAGCATGACTAACGTATACATTGCCATAGGGATTTTAGTTGCGGTGGTCCTTCTCTACCTGCTTTTTCAAAATGGGAAAAAGGCCAGTTTAAAAAAAGTGGTGTGGTATAATAATTGGGCATTAAAAATGCGTTTGGCGCATAGTTCTGAAAAGTATTTAATGGCGCAACTCAATACCGTTAGTGGTAAGCTTGAAGGTTGTGACGTCAAAATTTTTGAAAAAATAACGGGAAGTAATAATAAAAGCCAATACTTGCACACGTTTATTCAATTTGAACCAAGCCCTTTTAACTTTGAATTTGATATCTCAAGAAAAAGTTCGGGTGGTATAAGTAATTTTGAAGTTGGCGAGGCATCAATTGACGACCTTTTCATCTTTGTCACCAATGACGCAGATAAATTTCGAAATCTTCTAAACTCAGAAGTTATTAATAATCTCAAATTAGCAAATGCTTATTTGGGTACAGGTATTTCTGCTGATGCTGAAAAATTTGAACATTATTTTATGGGCGGTTTGAGAAAAGAGGAGCAAACCGAAGAGTTAGAGGCCCTTTTAAATGTGATGACCGCACTAATAAAAGCAAACAAGTAAACCTTTCACTAATTAATGTCCATCTATAGAATCAGGTGTTTGATAGAGCTCTTCATTGGGCAATTGATACTCGGCTTCCGCTAGCCTACCGTTTAAAATTAAATCATGAATGTTTCTACATTTCTGACCAATATCCTCAATTGAAACAATCCAATCATTCACATATTTCTCCACCGCTATTCCACTCAAACCAATTTGAATTGATTTATAATCTAAGCCATTGAGATGAATGTCTTTTTCAGGATCCCATTGTACACGAACGGGTGATTTTACCAATTCCAATTTCCAAGCTTCATTTGATTCGTGCACTTCTGCAACAAAATGAGAGAGACAAGCATTTTTAACAGCCCAATCCCAACCTTCTCGTTTAATTTTAATAGCAAGTACATGCTCTTGATCTTTTTTTGAAGACCAACCGCTTCTGTACATCATCCATAAAAAGGAAGGTTTAATCCAAGTCATTCGTTCCATTTTGAAAGGAGAAACAAATTTTTGATGTTTCACTGCTGGCAAAGCAATTTCTTTAGAATATGCTTGATATACAGTTATCGTTTCAGCATCAAATACTGCGCGGACATTATTTTTATCTGCGTTCATTATTTTATTAACTTATTTCGACCAACTTCTTTTGGATAGAGTTCCATGACTGGATCACTTTGCCAAAATTCCTTTGTGTCGATATCCAAGGCGGATAATTTTCCTTTAAAAGCGGCACCTGTATCCAAGTTCCAAACGTTTGCACGATTCCAGGGATAATCGATTCCCCATTTTGTAGTAGGTGTATGGCCAATATAAATTTCCGAGAATAACTTTAAACGATCTGGATAAGCTTCGTCCGTATCGTCAATTCTCCCATGAACCGCAACGGCCATTTCCCAAAGGGTTCTATCCCATCCATAATTAGAAGCGTAATGCTCTTTAGCCGGCCCGTGCATTGATGTGTATCCAGCATGAATAAATAATCTGTTTTTTGAATCGACATAATAGTTTTTCATTTTCATGAAAAGTGCAATATGCTCATCTTTTTGATCACTCGAATAACCTTCATAACTCATCACAGTTTCTTTTCCACCATGTTTTAGCCAGATGTGATTCTCAGTTCCCCGCGTTAGCCAATCATAACACCACGCATCATGATTACCAAAAATAAAATGACAGTTGTTCCCATAAGAAAGTTCAATTAAAAAATCAATCAATTGTGCCGATTCACTCCATCCGTCAACATAATCACCCATAAATATGAGCTCATCTTGAGACGTAACTTTTGCACGCTCTAATACTTGCTTCAAGCCTTTTAATCCTCCGTGAATATCGCCTATGGCTATGGTTCTCATTTGTTAGTATTTAGATCACTCTCCCACTGAGTCGGATCGCTATTAGTACTTGGATCGTTCGCCGTACTCACTGTTAGATTTAATTTTATTTGATATTTTGGAATTCAACGCCATTTTCACCGCTTGGTAGCTCAATTCGAATCAAAAATAGCTATTTATGCTGTTGTTCGAAACATAATATCTGTTCTTAACACATACTTTGTTCCCAGTTGCAAATTCTTCCCTTCATGCCTTACTTTGTGATCAAAAATTACTGCACGTCCAGCTTTCGGCTGAATATCAAATTCACGCATAAAACCAGTTGCGCCTCCCTCAAAGTCATCATTTAAGTAAATGATTAACGTTAAGAAACTCCGTTCATTTTCATCCCTTCTATGACTGCCGTCTCGGTGCATTTTGAACCTTTCACCTGGTACATATTTATAATAGCGAAACATTTCATTCAAGCCAATCGGTTTCGCTTCAGGATATTGGTCAATAAATGGAATTAACCTCTCCCAAATCTCATTAGCCAAATCATCATCCAACATTAAAACACGTTGATTATTTCGAACGGAAGCCATTACGGTTTGCTTGCCATTAATATTTACCTTTGCAAATTCATAACCCATCATTTCGCTTGCCTTAATGTGGAATACACATTCTTCTTCTGACAAGAAATTATCAATGATCCAGACGTTTTCGCTTATTTGTTCTTTATACATATTAAAGTAATTAGTAGTTAGACCACATACTTCGCTCGCTTTTAGTACTTAGATTAATTTTGCCTTGGCATTCTTAATCTTCTGGTTTGTTAGATTACTCAAAATCATATACAATAGTAGAAACATTTTTATCTGATAATCTTGCCTGAATCAACGTTTCTATTTTGGACCATTTTCCTCCAGCCAAGCCACAACCTATTCTAGGTAAATGAACACTGGCTCCTATTTTATTTGCTTCAACCTGCAATTTTTCCAAACATTTGTCAACTGCATTATATCTTATGGGAGCGCCGTTACTTCCTGTTTTCACTCCATGCTGACCAATCATATTGGCAACATAAATATCTGCGGAAACTTGGATAATTTGAATATTCCCTAATTCGAAATCATTCTTTGCTCTTTCTCTATGCCATTGACGATATTCTTTTTCCGGCTCCGACCACCTTTTCGATATAGCCAAAACAAAACCTTTGCCCCAACCACCAAGGTCATTGCAAATATGACCAATCAATTTCGGCCCTTTTGCCTGTGGAGAAGTAGCATCTCCCTTTATGTATTCAATATTTCTCATTATCCAATAAACTTTGGAGGAATATGATCAATTAACCATACGCCATTTTCTGATTGATAAAATTCGAAACCTTGGGCATGCATAAACTTTGCTTCTATCTTTAAAATAATTGGTTTACCTCTTCTGGATCCAACTGCTATAGCTGTTTCCTTCGTTTCGCTTAAATGAACGTGATGACGACTTCCTTTAATCAATCCTTTTTCACGAATGGACGCCATAAATTTCTGAACCGTTCCGTGATATAATGTGTGCGGTGGTTCAAGTGCTTTTAAATCTAAATTCACTTCAACCGAATGGCCCTGATTGGCACATATTTTTGTTTTATCGGCATTGAAACGATACCTTTTCTTATCATTCGTTTCAACCAATTCTGTTAAACGTTCCAAATCCATTGGAATATCCTTATTATTCAATCCATTTATTAATTCATTAACGGATGCCCATCCGTTTTCATCTAATTCTATATCTAGCACTTTTGGGTTATGCCTCAGTGCAAGACTCATTAGTTTCCCTATGCTTTTCATGTTTTTAGTCATTAGTAACTAGTCTTTAGTCACGAGTTTTTTTGTAATTAGTCTGTTGTTTGCCTATTTGTGATTTCCACTTTTATTCTTATTAATTAAATTTTATGATTGCTTGATCAAGTCAATATCGCCTTGGCAAACCGTTCAATTAAATGTTCAATATCCTCGAATCTGGCCAAATGTGCCCTCCAGAAATCGAATTGATTATTGCGTCCAAAATAGATTCCTGCAATTCCACCGGTGATTGCTGCGGTAGTATCTGTGTCTTCTCCTAAGTTGACGGCTTTAAGTACTGCTTCTTCATAAGAATCGGAAGAAAGCAAGGCCCATAAACTGGCCTCCAAAGAATGTAAAACATAACCTGACCCACTTATTGAACCTCTATCCAAATCACCAATATTACCTTTTAATACGCGGTGAAATAAGTTTACTTCGGCAGTATTCATTTCATAATCAACTAAATATTTAGTCACTGTTTTTTGGGTGATTTGAAAAGCTTCTAATTTATCAAAGCCTTCAATTAATTTTATGGCATATTCCACATAAATGAAACAAGCAATAACTGACCTAGCGTGTGCATGCGTGATTGACGAAACCGCTTTAACTTTTTCAAAACGGACATTAATATCTGCTTCATTATATAAATAAAAAGCCATTGGCAAAATCCGCATCAATGATCCGTTTCCATTACTCCACTCATCCATTCCACCACACAGCACAGGTTTTGTGCCTTTTTGTATTTCATAAATGGCTTTCCTGGTTGCCATTCCGATATCAAAAACAGAACCATGAGGCGTCCAATAGCTATGGTACTTCCAATCTGCAAATTTCGAAGCTATATCTTCTAAATCATATCCATTGCATAAACCCTCCATCAAACAAAAAGTCAATGAACTGTCATCAGACCAAGTACCCTTTGGTTGTTGATATGTTCCATATTCACGCATATCTGTCACTGGGTTTTTATCCAATACCTCCCTGTTTGTGAATTCAACGGGAACACCCAGCGCGTCTCCTATTGCTCCTCCATAAATTCCGGCTATTATTTTCTCTTTCAATTCGGTCATTCGGCTAACTTTTTAAAGGCACGGTATATACCTCGATCATTTCGATCTAATACTGCAAAAACAATTGTATTAAAAACTCCGTCGTATTTTGCACCAGCCTTTAGAAAGTGCAAAAAGTAATTGCACATATCCTCAGGATTATTTCTGAAAACACCACATCCCCATGCGCCTAAAATTAAATTGTCACATCCTTTTGACGCAAATAGACCTAGCATTTTATCAATCCTTTGCAACATCACGCCTTCAACGGATTTCATTTCTTTTGGCTTATTACTGAGAATTGCGCCAATATTAACCGCTGGACTTGTTAGCACATCCGCCAAATAAGGTTGTTCCAAAAGAGCTCCATCATCATTTTTAAAAACGACTACTTTCGGAGAATAGATCATATAATCCGAGTATAAATAGGTCTTATGTTTACGGTTGTGCTTATACATCTCTTGAAACTGATCAATTGACGGATACAAAGATGAAGAACGAGCAATGCTTTCTTCTTGCGATTGTGCGCCATTTAAAAATCCACCTCCCGGATTTTTTGCAGAGGCAAAATTGAGGACACCTAAGTTTTTTGATTTGCCAGCATAAGTAATTGCCGCATCCATAGTTGATTCATTTGTTACTTTCAGCTGCGTTGCGAAACTCTTATTCCATTCCGTTTGTTCCACAAAATCATTTAGCTGATCTGGTGTATACAATATTGCATTTGCAATTGAAGCCGTTACTTGTTTCGCCACTTCAATTCGCTCATTGTCTTTTTCATAAAACCCCTTCTCAATAATCTGTAGGGTATTGCTGGCTATATTTATTCTTTCTTTTTTCACTATTTAAATTTTTAATCTTCCCAAACGGCTAAACATTTTTTTTCTTGCCAAAACTTTTCCAAAGTCATTTTAGGATTTCCTATTACTTTAATTGTTAATGGGCTAAGGCGCACACTAATTTTATGCGATCGGCTGCCAAAAGTGCCAATATCTACTACTTCCTTGCCTTCTAACTTTAATTCATGCCGTTCTAAATATTTCATGATCGCCGGCACTTGCAAATCAACTCCACCGGTTAATTTTGAATGCGGATTGTCTAATTTTTTGGCGGTTTCAATTAATTCTTTCAAATCAGCTGGATGTGCAATAAAATGAGCCTTGTAACTTTCATAATAAACACTTTCTAGCGCATCCATTTGTGAAACAAACTCACCTTCAATCGTATAACCTATCATCCAATTTTCATCATATTTTTTATCCCATTCGCGTTGCCTTTTCTCCCTTTGTTTTAGGTTGCCGGCTTTGCCAATTTTACGTTCTACTATTTCCCAGCTCATTTTTCTTTAGTATTTAGATCGTTCGCTACGCTCTCTGTTAGTAATTTATCCAATAGACTATGAACACCAGATTCAAACTTCTCTCCAAAGAATACTTTTACAATCTCTATTTTTCCGATTATATTTTCGTTAAATGTTTTCATTTGCTCTGCAGGCACCCACAACTCATTATGATGCTTGTCACCAACATTTTCTACTTTAAAAGACGCCGCATATTCAGCATTTACGTTAAACTTCGTTACAAGTCCTACATATCCAGAAAATTCATCTTTCGTATTCCAATCAAGCGCAATATTTTCTGCGTAAGCCTGATTTAGAACAGGATAAAAAATCGGTTGCCAATCTAATCGTGGAGGAAAAGCATCAAAGTTTAATTCCTCAATGAGAATTAATTCTCCTTTACCTATTGGTCGATATAATGTTTGTGTTTTCATTTCTTTTAGTGTTTGTCTATAAAGTACGATTTCGGCGTTACGCTTGCCCATAAATCGTTCATTTACAAATGTAAACTCACAATTTCTGGACTGCACCAGCCTTGAATTCGAACTATCTAGCTCAAACTCCTGACTCTATAGACAGATTCTATTTAAGCTTATCTCTTACTTCCATTAATGCAAAACCTAATAAGTTTTGGCCTCTCCACATCAATGGATTTTGAGCTTTTTCGTTATCCTTTCCCATTCCAATTCCCCAAATTCGATCCCGTGGACTTGCTTCAACAATTGTTCTTTTTCCAGTTTTAATCAAATACTCTTTCAACTCTATATGTTGCTTAAACTTATGTAAGTTTCCATCTATCACAATTTGAAACTTGTGCTGATCCCATATATCAGCGTCAAAATTATTTACTTTGCGTCCTAGCGCTTTTGCTTGCATTGGTGCCCCAACGGTTAATACTTCTTTAGCTATTTCTTGATCAGCAAACAAAATTGCTTTTTGATACATCATCCAATGTTCAGCAGTACGAAATACATTTCCGTCTACTTCAAAAGATGCCTTCCACCATTGACTAAAACAAGTAGCCGAAACCGACCCATCCTTGCTTGGTTGATGTCCCCAAAAGAAGAGGTACTTTATTCTTTCTCCTTTTTGGAATTGTTCTTTTAATATTTCTAGACTGTATTTCATTTCTTATATTGTGTAATTTGGACACAAATATAGATTAAGAAAATAGAATGAACAAATTATTATGTGTTTATTTTACACAAATAGATATTTTTATCTCAAAACTAGTCCATTAAAATTGTCAGAAAGGCTCACTATACCTATACTTCAAAGCTCATTCCATTCTTTTTAAGCTCGAAATATTTTTTCTGATTGAATCTAAATAAAGAACCCGGACGACCTTTACCCTGCGAAATTTTCTCGTCTAACTCTTCCAAAATATTTAATACCAAGAATTTTTTCTTGAAGTTACGGCGGTCGATAGACATGCCATAAACAGTTTCGTAAAGCTTGTGCAAATCAGAAAATGGAAATTTTTCTCCCAATAGCTCAAAACCAATTGGTTCATAAGAAATTTTACCTCTTAGGCGCTCAAGAGCCACGTCTAAAATAGTATCATGATCAAATGCCAACGCAGGTAAGTCAGCCACATTAAACCATTGTGCTTCTTCCGCATCAGTGTCTGCAAAAAGCTCGAAATTATTTGGATTAACTAATCCATAATAAGCAACTGTAACCACCCTGTTTCTTGGGTCACGCCCAGGTTTACCAAAAGTATAAAGCTGCTCTAAGTAATTGACATGAACACCCGTTTCTTCATTCAACTCACGCTCAACAGCAGTTTCTAGAGATTCATTCTCCAATACCAATCCGCCTGGAATAGCCCATTGTCCTTGAAAGGGATCAAATTTCCTTTTTATTAATAAAACAGATAAACCCTGTTTAGAATCGTAACCAAAAACTACGGCGTCCACACTTAATCGAATTGTAGGTTTACTCATAATTTTATTTTGTGTAATTTATACAATAATAAGGAGAATGTTTGAATTTGCAATTTTTCAATGTTCAATTATGAAATATGCGAACGATTTAGAAATATTCATAATTACATGAAACATTAATTCAAATTGTATTGACCATTGTTAATTGATGAAAGCTTAGTACAAGGCGCTACCGCGAGATTATATCTCGTGTGTACCTCAACTTTCCAAACTCAATTGAATTACAGATTTTACGCAATTTCAAATTTATGAACGCACTCCAAAAAATAAATTAATAATAGTCATTAGAATTACATAAGGAACTTGCGATTTGACCGAACCACGAGATACAATCTCGCGGCAGCGGTCGGTTTATTAGGAGTTGTTATTGTCTATTCATCAAAGTTGACTGTTATTTCACAATTGTTAATTAATTTAGAAGCATGTCATTTACAGAAAAGTTCGCAACGACATATAAAAAACTATTACCAACGCCATTTACGATTGCGATCTTACTGACGCTTCTTACATTTTTATTAGCACTTATTTTTACCAAACCTGCAGATACAGGAACTGGTGCCTATGTTTTAGACATTGCTGGTTATTGGGAAAACGGCTTATGGAATGATGGAAAGGGAGGCTTATATTTTGCTTTTCAAATGATGTTGATGCTGGTGTTGGGCCATATTATTGCGCTTTCTCGCCCAGTTTCAAATGTTATTGATGTTCTTTTAACCCCTTGCACCAATACCGCAAACACTGCGTTTATTGTCACATTTGCAACAATTTTGGTAAGTCTTTTTAATTGGGGGTTGGGGCTCATTTTTGGAGCTATTTTAGCTCGAAAAGTTGGTGAAAAATTCTTTAGAGAAAACAAGCCTTTAAATTATCCTTTGATTGGTGCGGCAGCCTATGTTGGATTGATGGTTTGGCATGGCGGAATTTCAGGATCGGCACCTATAAAAGCTGCTGAGGCTGGAAATCTTAAAAACTTAGTTGAAAACATGCCTGGGATTGATTTAGTTGCGCTTCCCGATCAAGTTGGTATGAATGAAACAATATTTTCAAGCATGAATATAACGGTGACATTAACCTTGTTAATTTGTGTGCCGTTATTTATGTATTGGATTGGGAAACGGAAGTTTACTTTTAATAAATTACCGCAACCTATCCTTCCTGTTACGACTGAAGAAACAGCTTATGAAGGAGCCGAGAAATTAGACCATTCAGCTATCTTCAGTTATATAATTGGTGGATTAATTTTACTATATGCCTTTTATAAAGCAGTAATTTTACCAGAAGAACTCAATTTAAAATTCCTAAATCCTAATTTCATCAACTTTTCCCTTCTAGGTTTTGCTATTCTACTGCATACAACCATCAGTAAATTTTTGGCTGCTGCGGGTAATGCTATTTCGGGGGCAACAGGAATTTTATTGCAATTCCCCCTCTACTTTGGGATTCTTGGAATTATGGTAGGCTCAGGTTTAATTGGGCAAATATCAGACGCATTTGTGACCTTTTCATCTGCCGAAAGTTTTCCGATTTTTAGTTTTTTCTCTGCCGGATTAGTGAATGTATTTGTACCGAGTGGTGGCGGACAATGGGCAGTTCAAGGACCAATTATTATCGCATCTGCTCAAGAATTGGGTGTTTCATACCCTAAGGCGATTATGGCCTTGGCTTATGGCGACCAATTGACGAATATGATTCAGCCATTTTGGGCCTTGCCACTGTTAGGGATTACTGGGCTGAAGGCAAAAGATATTTTGCCCTATACTTTGTTGTTGTTTTTGGTGGGTGGTATTATTTTCTTACTCGGACTAATTGTTTTTTAGGATGAAAATGAAATTGATCTATTGTTTAGCTGTTTTCTTTTCTGTGACAAGTTGCGGAAGTAAAATGCGAGAAGGGAATGAAATTACTGCAACAGAACTGCATTACATTCAAGAATTAGGCTTATTGGATGAAGGTGAAACAATCATTTTATTTGATTCGCAAAGCAGTTTTGAAGTGAGCGGCAATTTTTTTACCAATAAACGGATGGCCAGTTATTGGCAGAATGACAAACCTCATGAGGATCATGCAACCTTTGCATATTACCAAAGTATTGACACGATAATACTTATTGATAGAGTCAAAGATTTGAGTTATGCCTCTTATTTAGAGGTGCATGTAAATGATAGCTCGCTATTTAATGTTAATGTTGACGCTGACAGTGTTGCCACATATGACTTTTATAATCAAGCATTGGCGCAATGGAAAAAGGTAAATATAAGATCTGAGTGATTTTTGCAAGAAGGATGATAATTAAGTTTACGAATTATATCGTTTTGTTTTTGCACTTGCAGTAATGATCCTCCCTTCGGGTTTTTTAACGAAAATCGTTTAGGACGATTAAAGGGACTGTTTCCGTAAATGAAGCATGTGACATATATCATTACGGCTATTTAACATTTTTATGTTTTTTACCATAGACAATGCAATATTACTCGATTTTAATGCTAATTTTATAATATAACCTATATTCAGAACCCAAAATTCGTTACTATTATATGATTGTGATTTTAAGCACTGAAGAAGATCAATCGACTTCAGAAGTCATTGATTGGCTTCATGATTTTGGCGCAACTTGCACACGGATTAATGGCTCTTCCAATGTTCGACTTCAACAAATTATTTTCCAAGATACTGGAACGCCAGTCGTAAATTTTATTCATAAAAATAAATTAATCTCTACTCATGAAATAAGTGCATTCTGGTATAGAAGGGGAAATGTTTGGTTTGACATTGGGGACATTCCATTTGATGAATGGGAAAGTTCATTTGCAGAAAGTGTAAAAGTTCAGTTAAACCAAGAGCTTGATACTGTGCGTGAATTACTTCATTCAGTTTTTGAAAAAAGTCATAGTTTAGGATCTTACGCTAAAAAAGGAGTCAATAAGTTAAAGATGCTTTGGGAAGCTAAAAATGTTGGCTTAGATGTTCCTCATACATCTGTTCACATATCATTAGATAATGTAAAGGGTGAATTTTCAGTTCCTATTATAACAAAGTCTATTTCCGAAAACTTGAATATTTCAGAAGAATTTTCTAATGGAGAATTGCGCACTTATACCATGTATACAGAGGAAGTTAAGGTGGAGAATACGAGGGAAAACTTTTTCCCTTCGCTTATTCAAGAAAAACTGGATAAAAAATTTGAAGTTCGAAGTTTTTATTTGGCAGGTGAAGTATATTCTATGGCTATTTTCTCCCAGGCGGATGATAAAACTAAGACTGATTTCAGAAAATATAATCGAATTACCCCAAATAGAACATGCCCAATAATCCTTCCATTAGAAATAAAAAATAAATTGAATGAACTAATGGAGAACGTAAATCTCGATACGGGTTCTATTGATTTTGTGGTAACTAAAGATAATAAATTTGTTTTCTTGGAAGTTAATCCCGTAGGGCAATTTGGAATGGTTTCCGACCCTTGTAATTATAAATTAGAAAAAAAAATTGCTCAATATTTGATACACAATGAAGAAACAAAAAACGAAAAACTCTTTAAATAATGAAAATCTTCCGCTTGGTTATGGATTGATTCATGAAAGAGATTTGTCAAAAGAAGAACTCAGTGTAATTCGTAAGGTTGAAAGTGTCTTTCATCAAACGGGTTCATATTATGTTGATCGTTCGGAGAAACCTATTGCTATGACCTTAAAAAAACGACCATGTTAGAGCATTTTATTTTATATAATTCTTGTCTGCCCGTGAAAGGGGCTAAACGAAGTACTATTTATGACATGCAGCGTGGGGTCGTTCGATTCATTCCCAATTCTATGTTTGATATGTTGAATGAATTTGAAAGCCCTACTGTTGAAGAGATTGTTGTGAGTAAAGGAGAACAACATAGAGACACAATTATTGAGTATTTTGATTTTTTACTTGAAAATGAATTTGGTTTTTTTACGGACACCCCTGAATTATTTCCTGAAACGGATATGTTATGGGAGTCCCCTAATCAAATTATAAATGGAATAATAGATTTTAATAAATATTCTGAGCATAATTTGAGTAAAATATTAACTGAATATTCAAATTTGGGCTGCAAACATTTGCTTCTCCGTTTTTTTGATGTAAGCAATATTTCAAAACTTGATGAACATTTAGTTTGTATATCAAAATCTCGAATACAATCAATGGAGATATTATTTAAATATCATTCAGCATTGAAAAATGAAGATGTCATTTTTTTGTGCAAAAATAATTCTCGTATTTCAAATTTCATTGTGCACTCGGCTCCAGAAGATGTATCCATTTGTAAAAGTGGCGAAAATTCTGCGTTTGATTTTATGCTTACGACAGAGGAGGTTAATTCTTCTGATCATTGTGGTCATGTTGGTACGCACCAATTCTCTATTTCCCAAGACTCAATTCTTGAATCACTAAGTTATAACAGCTGTTTAAATCGGAAGATTTCAATTGATGTACATGGTGAGATTAAAAATTGTCCAAGCATGCAAAAATCATATGGAAACGTAAAGGAAACATCATTGAACAGCGTTGCCCTCCTTCCACTTTTTCAAAAGCTTTGGAAGGTAACTAAAGAACAGATTGACACATGTAAAACGTGTGAATTTCGATATATCTGTACAGATTGTCGGGCATTTCACGATTCAGATATGTCAACGGCAAAGCCAAAAAAATGTAATTATAACCCAGAAAGTATGATATGGGAGGAGTGAACGATAGAGTGTTGGGGAAGCTGAAAACCACATAGAGTAGGCAAATAAATTAAAACTTAAATTAATGGAAAGTTTGAAGAAGAGTAAATTAGACAAATTTGAAGAATCGGCCTTGAATGATGATTTAAAAGTAAAAGGTGGAGTAGCCTCAGGTTTAACAAGAGATGTTAAACTCACTGAAACGCCTTGGATACCTGCTGCTGATTGGTTCACTGACGGTGTTGGAGCTAAGCCTCCACATGGGGTAGGTTAATAATTAGAATAAAAAACCTCCTGAGTAATACTTTATTCGGGAGGTTATATTTTTTAGTACATATGAAAATAAGATTTAATGTTGTCATTCTGACCTCAGTTATTGTGTGTTTATCTTGTGATTCTGAAACAGAGTTTGAATCATACGAATTAAAAAGGGGCAGTGATGGAATTTATTATGAATATTACTCCACGTCTAGTGATAATGATAATAGATATACAGACAATAATTCAGTTTATCAAACTGGAAATCATTATTCGTTTGATTATTGTCATATTGATCAGGATGGTGATTCTGCGCATTATCATAAAGAGCCAATGAGTAAAGATTGGAAATTTGTTCCAATCACTGACACTAACTATCAAACAGTAAAGCGAATCGTTGTAGAAGTTCAGAAGGGACTTAGTTACTTTAAAGATATTGAGAATTATGACCAAACGGTTATAAGATTTTATTATGTTAATAATAAAAATAAGTGGATTGATGCTGGCGAAAGTGGTCTTATAGAAAATGAGCAAAACATATGGATGCACCCCCCAAGAACAAGTTATTTAGAAATTTTAGAACTAGCACCCTTCCCTTATATTCAAGCGCCATACGAAGTTGGAAACACTTGGGCTTGGTCACTTGATATTGGAAAACAATGGGGAGATGAAAGGTGGGCCACTTGGCCAGGATTGTTGCGAAACGAATATTTCTATGAGATATCAAATTACGACCTGTACGAAACGGATTTTGGATCGCTGTATTGCTATGAAATTACAGCGATAGCCAAAAATGAAATTGGTTCAACAAAACTTGTTTCATTATTCAATTTTACCCACGGTTTTTTAAATCTTGAGTTTACTAATATTAATGGAACTATGACTATTTTAACTCTGAGGAACAATTAAAATCGTTAACGGAATTATACTTTATAGTCCACCAAAAAAACCAGTTTTTTTGAATATGAATAACCGACCGCATTCATGCACAATAAATGAAGCGTTAAATTGTTATGTTAATTAAACTGCAAGAGGGATAGTAATGACAGCTTTTTGCCGCAGGCAAAAACTACAATGGAAAGCCCGACCCGGAGGGACTTGCCCAAAAAAGCCATGTTGTTGAATTACCCAACGCATTATTGAAAAAACACGTTTACAGCATTGAACTTATTATTAATGCAATAGATTATGAAACGACTAACCCAACTATCTATCGGAATTCTTTTTACTTTTTTTGTTGGATCATGCACACGAAAATATCATTGCGATTGTCTTTCAGGCGGTAAAACAACTATAGAGGCACAGAACCGAGCAAAGGCAGAAGAATTATGTGATGATCGTGAATTTTATTTTGAAGGTGGTGGTGGTAGTGGTGATTGTTGGATTAGCAATTAATCTTTAGCTCCAACGCTCTTCTTTCCTTAATGGAATGCCGACCAAAAAAATTGCGTAAAGTGGATACCAAATTTGATGAATGAGTAGCACAATAACATGAGAAAAGTGCTGTTTAATAAATGACCAAGATGCCACCATCTCTGCCAGAAATTTTAGAGCGAAAAGTAAATAAAATAGAGGTTGATCGACTGCCAATAAAACCGTAGCTATACTAGCCCCCACTACTAAAAATTGCAGCATTAACGGTAAAACTGTTGCAAAAGTCATGGGTATGGGTGATTTCATTTTACCTTTCCAACGCTGACGCTGACGTATAACTGCCGAAAAGCTGCTTGGTGCAGGAGTAGAAACGGCCAAAGCCTTATTTTTATAAAGCACAATATTCTTGTTCTTCTCCAGCATTTTCCACATTAAAAACATATCATCTCCGGAGGGCGTTTTATAATCTGTTCTCGACTCACTTAACTCTAGAAATACAGCTTTACGAAAACCTAAGTTAGCCCCATTACAAGCAATTGGATTATGAAAGCCCGCCAATCCTTGGTTGAAAGTTTCAATAAAAGCAAATTCAATTGTTGCTAGTTTGCTCACGAATGATTTAGTCGTCATTTTAACTGGGAGGATGATTAAATCTGCTATTTTTAATTCCTCAAACAAACTTTGAATATAATCGGGCTTAAAATTTATGTCTGCATCCCATGTAATTATAAAATCATGAGTCGCAGCTAAAACACCACTATGAATAGCTCGTTTTTTTCCTTTTTTATACTTATTCTGAATGGCTTGAAATGGAACTTTAAGTTGCTCTTTTAGCAATTGCACCGTTCTATCATTCGAATAATCGTCTACAAAAATGAACTCGCACTTTCCAGTAAATTGACTGGCATTAATGGATTGAATTAGGGGTAAGATTCGCTCCGCCTCGTTATGAAAAGGAATGATAAATGAAATGGCTTTAATTGGATTGTTTTTGGATGACTTTGGCAAACGAAATTTGGCTAATTGCAATACGATTGCTGCAAGTAGTTCGATACTAAAAATAGCTATGCAGAAAATTGCCATCATTTTTTACCTAAGAGAATTATTGCTCCTGCTAATGAAGGTAAGGCAATGTTAATTAACCACAAAATAAAACCTGTTACTAAAATTACCTCATTTGGAATTCCCATTTCACCTAATACCAACAGACCAGCTGCTTCGCGCACAAATAGTTTTCCGAAAAAGAATCCAGGGATTATTGTCATTAGCAAATAAACGACAGACACCCCCGCAAATAAGTGCACTAAGTGCTGCGGCTGGTTAAACAGGAGCAAGATTAAAACGTATTGCGTTACGAACACAAAATAACGCCCTGCACTCAAGCCAATAATGTGCAGTTTTAAATAAAGTGAAGTGCTTTGCACAAAGGCAATAGCATCTATAATTTTATCAGAAAACCAAAGATTGAAAGGTTTACGATTGATCAATTTTGGATTGAGGTATAACGACATAGCCAAAATAATTAGGACTAAACCGCCACCGAATAAAATTACACGAGAATCATTAAAAAAATCAGCATTAATAAACAATAAACCCCAACATCCAAAAAAGATGCTTGGTACAAATTGTGCCAAGTTTGAAAGCAAGGTCAATAGCGTTGCTTTGGTTCGGTGTTCTTTATCTAAAACGACAACACGCCCAATAAAATTACCAACCCGATTGGGTGTGATTAAACCCGTGGATACACCTGCCAAAACTCCGGTTAAAGCGGTTGAAAATGAGAGTGGCTGTAATTCATTCATTAAACGTTTCCACTTTAAAGCCTCAATTGACCAATTAAGGACCATGAGTAATAAAACAGCCGTTAAGAGTATTCCAATATTATTGAATTCAAAGTGATAGAGCGCATGACCCTCGCCGAGTGAGGCAGAAATTTTCCACGATAAATAGGTCAAAATAGCAACTGCAAAAACCAATTTTATCCAAAACTGGAAGTAGCTTTTTTTAAACCTTTTATTGCCGTGTTGATTTACCAAGTAACAATAATTTTACCAATAGATTTGCGTGATTCTAAAAAGGCGTGCGCCTCCGCAATTTTTGAAACATCATATCGTCCTCCAACATGCGGGTCAAGCTCACCACTCATCACCATTTTGGCGACTTCGTTCATGCAACGCTGTAAAACCACGGGACGGTTATCCCCAATTTTAAGCATATTAACTCCGATAATTGATTTTGAACGCATCATAGTGCCAATTGGCAGAACCATACCCATTTTACGCACAAAATTGAGGGTTGAAAGAATTCCCCACTTTTTACCCGAACGCTCTGAACCTCCGAATAAAATAATTCGGCCACCTGAGCCTATTAACTTAAAGTCTTTTTTAAAAGTTGAACCTGCTATTGGATTAAATGTGGCATCTAAGCGCTCATTACCCAACATTTTAAACACTTCGGTTTCATAATCCGCATTGCGATAATTGATCACATGATCGGCACCATGACTTTTCATATAATCCAATTTTTCTTGCGATCCGGCTGTAGCAAAAACTTCGCATCCTTTTAGTTTACACAATTGAATTAATGCAGTTCCTACTCCTCCTGCTCCAGCATGAATTAAAACACGATCGCCCTCGAAAAAATTAGTCACATAATTGGCCATATAATAAGCCGTAACATACTGCGTGGCAATACTTAGTGCTTTTCCCGCATCTAAATCGTTAATTATAGTAAAAGCAAAATCTTTCGTAATGGCATATTGAGCATAACCGCCAAAGCGCGTAAAAGCAACCACACGTTTACCAATTAAATTGGCATCCATTTCTGGACCAACTTTGTCAATTACACCCACCACTTCGTAACCTATTACGGATGGAATTGGAGGAGCTTCGCGATACAGCCCATTTCGTGCCATGACATCCGCATAGTTTAAGCCAAATGCTTCCACTTTGATGCGCGCTTCTTTCGCTTGCGGGTCAGACACTTGATGATCGCGTAATTCAAAAGCCGCGGAAGCTTCTCCGTTTTTAACTAAGTAAACTGCTTGCATAATAATTTCTTGTTCCGGATAAAATTAGGTGTTTGAAACGAGACTGTTGCTTATGATTCAATCTTTTTGCTTTTGTATGACTTGAACGTACTGTCCAACTTATTTTCTGTTCCAATTAATTGCCTTGGGTAGCGAATAAATAAGAGGCTCTATCTCCTTATTTTTAGACATCTAAGTCTTTTTATAGGCTGCTGAACATCAGATACTTTCTTTTTTATCAACTATTTCATCCGTTTTTTTGATGCAGCTTGCCATCTTATATATTAAAACAAGAGATTTTAAGGTATGCAAATTAAGATTATAGGAACAGGGGCGTATATTCCTGACGGGATTGAGAAAAATCAAAAATTCGATCAACACGAATTCTTAAATGAAGACGGGACTTTTATACCTTCTGAAAATAAAGCAATTATTGAAAAGTTCAAAGCAATTACGGGTATTGCGGAACGGCGTTACGCGGCCTCAAAGTTAAACACATCCGACTTAGGTTATTTCGCTGCACAAAAAGCGCTTGAGGACGCTAAAATTGATCCTGAAACAGTCGATTATATAATTGTTGCACATAATTTTGGAGATGTAAAACACAACACCATTCAAAGTGATATATTACCTTGCTTAGCAGCACGAATTAAAAACAGTCTACGTATTAAAAACCCCAAATGCGTAGCATACGACATTCTCTTTGGTTGTCCTGGTTGGATCGAAGGTGTAATTCAAGCCAATGCTTTTATAAAAGCAGGTATTGCAAAAACATGTTTGGTTATTGGAACAGAAGCCTTATCACGTGTTGTTGATAAGCACGACCGAGACTCTATGATTTATTCAGACGGAGCAGGCGCTGCTATCATTCAAGCTACAGCAGATGCTGGTGGAATACTGGCGCACGAGACAGTTTCCTACACTTATGATGAAGCTTATTATTTATTTTTCGGGAAATCCAATAATAAAGACTTGCCAGCGGACACGCGCTATATCAAAATGCATGGCCGAAAAATTTATGAGTTTGCATTAAATCACGTTCCAAACGCAATGAAAATTTGCTTAGACAAAAGTGGCGTTGACATAATGGCTATCAAAAAAATATTAATTCATCAGGCGAACGAAAAAATGGACGAAGCAATTATAAAACGCTTCTATCGCTTATTTAATATGACGCCACCAGAAGGTATCATGCCAATGAGTATTAAAAAATTAGGAAATAGTTCTGTTGCTACCGTTCCCACTTTGCTCGACCTAATTCGAAAAAAGCTGGTTAAAAATCAAGAGATTAATAAAGGTGACATCATACTTTTAGCAAGTGTTGGTGCAGGGATGAATATTAACGCGATTGTTTATCAGTATTAATTCTACTACTAACCGATATGGGTGAACGATAATTCAAGCTCTTTCTTAATCAATGAAATTATTGATTACCCAATCCTTTTGCTGTTGCGTGTCTGGAACTTGTAATGTTCTTATTTCACTGAGGTATTCGAAAACATCTGCCTTATGCAAGCCCAACTTAATTAAAATGGTAGCTACCAAAGTTGAAGTTCTACCTATTCCCATGCGGCAATGCACAACTATTTTACTTCCGTTTTGAATTGCTTCAATTAATTTTTCGGCAAATGCATTAAATGCAGCTTTACTTTCGGGAACAGCACAATCTACAATTGGGAAATTGCTAAATACAATTCCTTGTTCTTCGCAGTTTGCACGTTCCATTTCAAGCTCTAATTCAGCCATTTCATGAGATTCTAACAAGGAAACAACTTGATTCACCCCAATTTGTTTTAAGTGTTTGATTTCATCCGATAACCAGTCGTTACCGCGTGGACGTGGCATCATACCAATACTACCCGTTTCCAGATCGTTAATCCAATAAATTCTCATGTTAAAATTTGATTTAAATAATCAATCACTTCGATTTTCCATCAACCACCACAACAAACTCACCTTTAATTGGGTTATTGGTAAAATGCTCGAATAATTCGGCGCTGGTTCCTCTCACGGTTTCTTCAAACTTTTTAGAAATTTCGCGCGAAATAGAGATTTGACGATCAGCGGCAAAGTGCTCTTGAAATTGTTTGAGGGCTTTTAAAATGCGGTGTGGAGATTCGTATAAAACAACTGTGCGTTGCTCTTCAGCAATTTGCATGATGCGTGTTTGGCGTCCTTTTTTAGTCGGCAAAAAACCTTCGTAAACAAATTTTTCGCAGGGGAAACCAGAGTTTACCAAAGCCGGAACAAACGCTGTTGCTCCAGGTAAACAATCAACCTCAATTCCTTTACGCACACATTCGCGCACCAATAAAAATCCAGGGTCAGAAATGGCAGGTGTGCCTGCATCAGAAACTAGCGCATAGGTAAGGCCGCTTTCCAATTCACTGACAATGCGATCTACCGTTTTATGTTCATTATTGAGATGATGCGAAATGAGTTTATTTTGAATTTCAAACTTCTGAAATAATTTAACCGTGGTTCTCGTGTCCTCGGCTAAAACAGCATCCACTTCTTTTAAAATCCGAATGGCTCTAAAGGTGATGTCCTCTAAATTACCGATTGGTGTTGGTACGACAAATAGTTTACTCATTATTCAAATTTGACTTCGTAGAGTTTTGGCCATAACTTGCCTGTAACATAGATTTTTCCTGTTGCAGGATTATATGCAATTCCATTTAGAACATCATTACCAAAATCATTTGCGTCATTTGCTAAATTTTGGCAATTGATATAGGCCATTACTTTACCTGTTGCGGTATCAACCTCCGCAATTTTATTGGCTCGGTAAATATTCATGAATAAGCGACCATTGATTAATTCTAGTTCGTTGAGTTGATCCACAGATTGGTCATCATCAAACACTTCAATTGATTTTACAACTTCGAACGTACGTGGATTGCGCCATACAATTTCTGAATCACCGTTAGACATAATCAAGTTTTCGCCATCATTACATAAGCCCCATCCTTCTCCATCATATTTGAACATGCCGATTTGATTAAAATCCATGTCATACATATAACAAGTTTGTGCGCGGTAAGTAATTTGATAAATGGTATCGTTCAAAATTGTAATGCCTTCTCCAAATATTGACCCGTCTAAGTCGTGTTTTCTTATTTGAGTTCCGGTTGTTAATTCAACTTCTGATAAGACCGAACGATTGTATTGTCCTGTACCTTCATATAATGCTCCTTCATAAAATTCTAAACCTTGTGTATACGAACCTTTATCGTGTGTGTAAGTATTTACGATTGTCGCGTTTTTCTGACTTGGAAATAAATTACTGAAGTAAACTATTTTGCGAAAATCTGATCTTCTTTTACCGTCAGCATCTGTATAGGATAATAAAATTTTTGTCCATCCAACTTTGCTTAAGCTATCTGTTATAATAGTTATATTTTGATCTTCTATGCTCAATTCTCCCGCGTATAACGTATCGTCCACAAAAAGCTCAAGGTTTGAAATTCCTTCGGGGGCATTGATTTTAATTGCAACCTCAACGGCCTCTCCAATTGTATATTGTGCCTCATTAAACGGAGTAGTTAATTGTGCAGGCACTACATTTTTCACTGGTTTATCGATTGGATCCTTTATAGGATCATCACCATTGCATTGCACGAGTATAAATACCAATGCAGTTGTAGAAACCAGTAAGGACAAAAGTCTTTTCATAGTTGGGATTAAAAATTTTGGATCATTTCCATAAGCACTTGTTTCTTACGCGTAGAAACAGGAACTTTCGTTCCGTCCTTCATGATAATATAGCCATCAGACTTTGTAAATTCTTTAATAAACCGAGCGTTGACTAAGTGTGACTGATGCACACGAATGAAATAATGATCGGTTAATAATTTGTCAAACTCTTTTAACGTTTTTGTAACTAATAATTTAGTTCCGTCTAGAAAATAGAACATGGTATAATTGATATTGGATTCGCAACGCAAGATTTCGGCTACCTCAACAATATGAATTTTATCCAATGTATTCAAAGCAATTCGCTTTGGTTTATCAAAATTTTCTCGCAATAAGTCTATTCGTTCGGCTGGTTTGTCTTGCTGTTCAACCTTGCTCACGGCATCCATTAATTCATCCGGATCGATCGGTTTTAACAAATAATCCACCGCACTAAACTTAAAAGCCTTAACGGCAAATTCGTCCGAAGCCGTGGTAAAAATCAACTTAAAATCTTTTTCTGGCAAAATCTCTAATAAATCAAAGCCCGTTCCGTCTTGCATTTGGATGTCTAAAAATACAAGATCAGGTTTTAACTCTTTAATGATTTTTGCTCCAGAAACAACGCCTTCTGCCTCACCAACAACACTAATATTCACACAATAGTTTTCAAGATCAGCTTTTAAGACCGTTCTTGCTTCTGGAATATCATCAATGATTATTGCGTTTATCATAAGTTTTGTTTTATGTCAGCTATATCAATTTGGTTATGTGATGCTTGGTAGGTACATTTTCCGTTCTTCACAAGCAGTATTTGGGGCGATTGATGTGCAACTCCTAAATCGGCCGCAATTTTATTTGAAAGCTCACGATAAGCAATTAAGTCAATATAAACAGGTTGCAACGTTTCCTCATCAATGTCCCAATAGTTTTCTAAACGGTTTAATGCCATTGAGCTTATTGAACATCTTGTACTATGCTTAAACAAAAGTACCGGCTTTTCAAAAGATTCCTTTTTAATGAGTTGGTCCAAATCTTCACTTTCTTTTACCCGCAGCCACTTAACGCTTGCGTTGTCTTCACTATTTTTTTTGCCAAATCCAAAAAATCCCATTAGTATGCTGATTTAAATTGATTTAAAAAACGAATATCGTTTTCAGAATATAAACGTAGATCACCTACGCGATATTTTAATTGTGCAATTCTTTCCACTCCCATTCCGAAAGCAAAACCTGAATAAACTTTACTATCAATATTTGCAGATTCTAAAACCGCAGGGTCAACCATGCCGCATCCTAAAATCTCTAACCATCCGCTATATTTGCAAACATTGCATCCTTTGCCATTGCATATCGTGCAAGAAACATCCACCTCAGCACTTGGTTCGGTAAAAGGAAAGTATGATGGTCGTAATCTAATCTTCGTCTTATCACCAAACATCTCCTTTGAAAAATAATCTAAGGTTTGTTTTAGGTCAGCGAACGAAACGTCTTTATCTATAAATAATCCTTCAACCTGATGGAAGAAACAATGCGCTCGAGCCGAAATTGCTTCGTTCCGATAAACACGTCCCGGAGAAATAGTTCGTATTGGAGGTTCACTGTTTTCCATAACACGCACTTGAACAGATGATGTATGTGTTCGCAATGCCATATCATTTTCACCTTTCTCAATGAAAAAAGTATCCTGCATATCTCGCGCCGGGTGTTCTGGTGGAAAATTGAGTGCTGAAAAGTTATGCCAATCATCCTCAATCTCTGGTCCTTCTGAAACATTAAAACCAATACGATTAAATATTTCAATAATCTCATTGCGAATTATTGCTAACGGATGACGCGAACCTAAAGCCAAGGCCTCAGCTGGTCTTGTTAAATCAATCGCGTTTGAAGCAGCCGCTTTTTGACCACCACCAATACTTGCTTTAAAGCGTTCGAAGGCTTTTTCTCCCTCTTGCTTTAAAGCATTAATTTTTTGTCCAAAGTCTTTTTTAAATTCACCAGGAACTTCTTTTAATTCTTGATAAAGTCCTTTAATAATATTCTTTGACCCTAAAAACTTAATCCGAAAAGCTTCTAATTCCTCAGCCGACTTCACCTTTACTTGGCTCATTTCAGCTTTAATTTCCTCTATTTTTTCTTTTAAACCCATGGTAGGCCTGTAACTTTTGTTAATGCTTAACTGTTATAACTATTGCACGCCGCTTTTAACGTCCTGCGAAATTACGAAAAAAACGCGGAAAGAATTGCGTAAAAAGGGTGTCCGTCAAATTAAAACAGACGGCCAGACAACCTTTACAGCTGCGGATTGTTCTAGCTTATAGTTAAGCTAATTTAAATTGAAGATGAAAAACATTAAATTAATGCTCTTATTGCTACTTAGTGTAAGTTTTAGCTTTGGGATTTCTGCTTGTAAAAAAGAGGCCCCAACTGTAGCAAGTGTCAAGGTTGTAAATACTGAAGGTGAAGCAATTTCTGGCGCATTTGTGTGTTTATATGGTACTTCAACAACAACTCCGCCACGCGCAAATATTTTAGACGATACCGTTTATACCAATGCGGATGGTTTTGCGAATTTTGATTATACAGACTATTTTAAACTAGGCCAATCAGGTTTTGCAGTATTAGATATTGAGGTAAATTATGAAACTTTTGTAGGAACTGGAATTATTAAGATAGAAGAAGAAACAACGAATAGTGAAACAGTAATCGTTCAATAATTTGCTAATTAATAGCATAAATGAGTGGTAACAACAGCATGAAAAACAAGTAATAGGGAACCTTTTTATAAAAAAAACGTATTTTTGTAGAGGTCGTTCTTATTGGGAATGATATAAAACAGATGAAAATGAATAAATTAATTGGAAAAGCAGGATTAGTATTAATGGGAGCGGCATTTATTGCTCTTACAGCAGGATCTTGTAGAAAAGAAGGAGAAACAGTTGCGAAAATTACGGTTGTAGACACTGGTGGTGTTGTATTTCCTGGCGCAATGGTTCGTTTATATCCAAGTCCAACTATTGAGGAACATGGCGCAATCGTAATTGACGATACTGCTTGGACGGAAATAGATGGAATTGCTGCTTTTGATTTTTCTGATCACTTCAACCTTGGCCAAGCCGGTGTTGCAGTGTTAGATATTGAAGTTAGAAGTGGAGACACTTTATACGGAGAAGGAATTATTAAAATTGAGCAAGAGCAAACATCTGAAGAAAAAGTTGTGATTCAATAAAAAAATAGAATTAAATTTAAGACCCCAAGTTCATTAGAACTTGGGGTCTTTTACTTTTAACGCATGATTCAGCAAAACTTATCCATCTTAGCTCCAACATCAGAAATTTCCACTTTGCGTACAAATCAGCAATACGGTTTTAATATTCATTGGGTTCATTTACCAGAATACAATTGTCACTTTTTATTCACAGAGGGTTTGTCAAATAATATTCAAAATGTAAAAGAAGGTTTTGAATCCTTTAAAAAAATAGAACTTTATTTTTGTCTACCTGATTACTGGAAATTAGACACTGATAAATGGCCAATAGAATGGTTAGAAAAATTGGCTTGTCTTCCGCAAAAAAACAATACTTGGTTTGGTCCTGGCGACACAATTCCAGCTGGAAATCCTCCAATGTATTTATCAGACCGCTTTGAAGCCAATCATTTTATGTTAGTAGAGCCCATTCGCCTAGCACCTTTTTTTGAAAATAAAATTTGGGAGGTATTAGATATTCGCTTTTTAGGAATTGTACCCATTTCTCAGGGTGAATTGGATTATAAAATTAGAAATTCTGCCACTGTCTTAACCCGTAGATTAAAGAAGGCAAACCATTCAGAAAAGGTCGATATGTTTCGGACTTCTGTATGTCGGAAACGATTTTTGGGTTTGATTTAATTGTCAAAACAGCATACCAGTCAGTATCCCTAAAGATGAAAATATGTCAGTCAATCGAACACTTAGAATCTGGATTGGGCAGATGCTCACTGATTTTTTTTGTTTCATGATAGGAATACAAGCTCTTTAAAATTAATTTTTTAGTTTTACAGTATTATGCAACGATTAACGCAGGCAGAAGAACAAGTAATGTTAAGACTATGGGGACTAAAAGAAGCCACTGTAAAAGACATTATTCAATTTTACCCAGTACCTAAACCTGCATATAATACAACTTCAACCATAGTTCGCATTCTTGAGCGAAAAAAATTCATAGGGCATAAAAAGAAAGGGAGAGGTTTTATCTATTTTGCCTTAGTGAGTAAAACGGCTTATCGCAATTATTTGGCAGATTGGATGTTGGATAATTATTTTGACTGTTCGAAACAAGATGCTATCAATTATTTTAATCAAAATAAGAAGTTAGACGAATTGCTTTAGCTGTATTTCCTACCAAGCACTATTTATTCGAGAAAAATCGTTCGCGTAATTTTAGAATCGGCATTTCAAAAAGATGGTAGGAAAGGATGCTTAATCCTATGGTTGCAACTAGGGTTATTAGGCCAAAACTGATCATCTCTGTCCATGTGTCAATTACCACATCATAGTTTTTACAGATTTTAATCAGCACATGAATCCAGATTAAATGGTAGACGTATAGCCCATAACTAATTTTACCCAGTCGCGTGAAAACATTGGTTTCGGAAAAACGTAAGGGGCTGTTTTTTGGAATAAAAACCAATAATAAACCAGTAAACATGATTGCCACAAAGGTGTGCTTAAATATTTTTAAAAACCACAAGTCATTCACAAACAAATCCTTTTGAAAATACAAGAAAGTTAGTATAAGCAAAATATAAATGACCCTATAACCTAGGTTGATACGACTCACAAAATTGGAGATCTTTTGATAATTAGTTGCGACAAAATAACCCAATAATCCGCTAATTGAAAAATAGTCCAAATTGGTAAATAAATCACCATTTGAAATCTCTGCAGTATTGTAAATATCCATTGAAAAAACGCGCATAAAAATGGCAAAAAATACTGAGAATACTAAGAAGTATGGAATCCATTTTCGTCGAATAAAAAAGAAAACTAGCATCCATAAAATGTAAAAATGTTCCTCAATACAGAGCGACCAAAACACAGATAAAGGAGTAGTTTTTGGACCGGCTCCCATAATAATTGACTTATAATTCTCCGTAAAAGTTAAAGAAAATCGCCAGTCAGGATCATAGCCGCCACCATTTGTATGAAATCCAATTGATTGTGCAATATCTGGTGGAATGAGTAAAGCCATGATGACTATCAAATAAAAAAGTGGCCAAATTCTAAAAGCCCTTCTCACAAAAAACCGCCTTAAATTAATACGCCCCGTTTTCAGCTTTTCATGGGTTAGGATATAGGTGATTAAAAAACCACTAAGTACAAAAAAGAAACTTACCCCAACACCTCCTCCGTGCTTAATATGATCGTAAAAAAAAGCCTTAAAAGAAACGTCTGCAGTTACTGCAAACAATGGTAAATGAAAGATGAAAACTTTGAAAAAAGCAAAAAAGCGAAAGGCATCAAAAGAGTGAAAATGAATTTTTTTTGACCCTTCCATGTCAGTTTTAATCTTCTGTTATCTCAATCCGCATGCCTACATCAATAACCTCTGCCAAATCCTTTTCGCGCATGGCGTGTTGAATTTGAAACTGGTATTGACCAGCAGTAGAAAAACGTCCACCGCTTGCAATAAGGCCTTTAAATTCAACCACTGTACCAGAATTATCACCATACCATTCTCCATCAGACTTGGCTAATAAAAACTCTAAGGTGTCTTTATTTGTAGTTCCGTTTGGATATTCACTATATAGAAAAACGTAGATATTGCTGTATTGATAATCTATCGTTGTCCGCAAATTCACAAAAATATTTACGGGCGACATGGTGTCTGTTACATCAAATTCGAACGTTTTAATATCATCACTGTTCCAAATATTATCGGTTACAGCCAAATTCTCTTCATAAATCATGTTGCTATCGCATGAAGCAAAGCTTAGCGATATTGCCAAAAGTATGAATGCGCCAAAGTTGCGCGTGCTATTAAGCGTCTTTCTTTTCATTATTCTCTCCACCTGTTTTGGTGCTGTTCGGACCTTTTTTATTTCTGCTTTTATTACGGTTATTCGCTGGTTTTTTAGTTTCACCAGTTTCAGAACGCGGGTTCTTATTTTCGTTACCCGTTTTTTCTCCTTGCGGATTCGGTTTTTTCCGATTTGGATTGTTATTAGGGCGTTTTTTCTTTTGCGGATTAGGCTTATTCGGACTGCTATTGCCCTCCGTTTTTACTTGGTTGGGGTTTACCTTCTTTTTCTGATTAGGATTTGGCTTGCGTTTTTGCGGATTTGGCTTATTTCCTTGTGCATTAGGCTTGTTACTGTTTTGCGTTTGTTGCCCGCCTCCACTTGGTTTTTTCTTCTTCTTTTTCTTTTTTCCGCGTTTGAAAACATGCTCAAAACGATTCAAATCATCTTGACCAACCACATCTGTATAATCCGGAACTTCTACTTCAACCTCAATCATGAAGTCTTTCAAATCAGCAGGAGTCTCACCCGCCTTGTTGAGCTTAATAATTTCGTGAACCCGATCAGGAGTTAATGGAATAAATCCACCAGCGCCAGGATTCTTTTTATCCTCTTGGATATACCACATTTGCTCTTTGAACACATCTGTTTTAACGTGAAAAGCAACGCCTTTTTCCGTTTTTAAACGCACATCTGAGCGTGGAAATTTCTTTAATGCTTCCAAATAAGCATCTAATTCAAAATTCAAACAGCACTTTAATTTTCCACATTGACCCGCCAATTTTTGCGGATTTAATGAAAGCTGCTGATACCTTGCAGATGCGGTCGAAACAGATCTAAAATCCGTCAACCAAGTTGAACAACATAATTCACGCCCACAAGAACCAATTCCGCCCAAACGAGCAGCTTCTTGCCGAACACCAATCTGTTTCATTTCAATTTTGACCTTAAACTCATCCGCCAAACTGCGAATCAACATTCTAAAGTCCACTCTTTCTTCTGCGGTATAATAAAACGTTGCTTTACTTCCGTCTCCTTGATACTCGACATCAGAAATTTTCATTTGTAAGCCCAATTCTGAGGCTAACCTTCTTGAAGCAAACATAGTTTCAGACTCTCTATCGCGGAATTTAATCCACTTATCAACGTCTTCTTTTGTTGCTTTTCTTATAATCGATCGCGCTTCATGCGCTTTAAAATTCTGTGTTTTTTTCCTTACTTGAATTCTGGCTAATTCTCCTACAATTGATACCACGCCAATGTCATATCCCGGAGCTGTGTCTACTGCAACAACATCTCCAACTTGTAAGTTTATTCCTTTTATATTTCTGTAAAAACCTTTACGGCTACTCTTAAAACGAAGCTCAACAACGTCATAAGTGCTTTGGCCATTTGGTAATTCAACGTCTGCCAACCAATCAAATACGGATAATTTACCACAACTGCCTGTCGCACACGAACCATTGCTTTTGCAACCATTAGGCACGCCTCCTCCATTTGAACAATTACTGCATCCCATTTTCCGTAGTATTTAGTGTCTAGTCGCAAATAAATATTTACGAGCCACCACTAGTTAATTTATGAACTTGTAAAGATAGGTGTTTACTTTTAAACGATTCAGAAATCGACCCGCTCAATTTTAACAGTTCCGTCTTGAAAAATTTGCCCGTAGATTAAATTATCCTCAACAGCCCCGCCCATGCCGCTTCCATAGAAATGATAATTTTCATAATGATCTTCATAATAACCGGGTAAGCCTAAATAACAACCCATATCACCAGCGAAAAAGAAAACCTCTTGCTCCAAATCCTCAAAATATGGAAAAGCGTCTTGCCAAAAATCGTTCTCACCATCTAATAAAGCAAAAGAATTGGGCCGCAATGAATCTAACTCAAAATGTGCTGGAGGATTTTTCTCCCACCACAATTGATGCGTAAATACAAAAATTTGATCAAAACCAGCAGCATTCGCCAAAGTGGTATCAATAAAATTGGCTTGAACAGAATCAACTGTCCAACCAGGATGTGACGTATTTAAGAGTAAAAACAAATTATTGGCGCGTTCCAAAGCCATGTATTTTACGGGTTGGATATGTTGATCCATATACGGACTAATGTCATGATTTCCCGGCGCAATATTCCATTCAGTAATATCCAAACTATCTAATTCATGTCTTACCGTTTCCCAATTCTCTTCGGTTGGATGCGCGACAACATCTCCCATTAATACCAATTGATCTAAAGGTCGAACAGCAATTAAACTATCGAGTTTATTTAATAAAGGCGGATAAACGGATGAAGTATAAGTGTCAGGATTTCCGTAAGCATGACCAGCTGCTACGAACGTGTAAACAGGTTGTTCTACAATTATGATTTCGTCATCAGGTATTGGATCGCCAGTGCAACTGGAAAGCAAACTAAGAAAGCCAGTAAATAATAATAAGACGCTTAAAATATTTTTCATCACACCCCTTTTTTTATCAGTTTTGTCAACTTAATCATCAAATCTGCAAAAAGAATTTTAGCATTGGCATTTCTTTCTAAATGGTAATGCGCTTCGTTAAATTCAGTTATTAGCTCTGAAATGTTGTGATTATTGATAAAGCGGGCAAATTTGTTCAAGAAATCGCGCTCCTCAGCTCTTAAATTGCCTAATTCACCTTTCATATAATTAAGGATGATACTTTCTCTAAAAATATGCAGACCATATTTCACAAAATTCTTTTGGCTTTCCTTATCAAGCGCTGCGGCCTCATCACTCACATTCATGAGTTCAATTGGATTAGCCGTATAAGCAGCTCGCATCACTTTTACAAAAAGATCAAAAAATAAATGCTGCGACTTGGCGCCTTGCAAAATTTCAATCGCCTCAGCCAAATTTCCTTGGCTTAGTCCAGCCGCTGCTCCTGCCGCGTCGGATTCAACCTTGTATGTTTTCGTTAAATAATCTTGAACATCATCAGTTGATAAACTTGGAATGCGAATTAATTGCGTTCGCGACATAATTGTCGGCAAAATATATTCGGCATTGTCGCTCACTAGAAAAAACAAAGTACTTTCTGGCGGCTCTTCCAGCAATTTCAGCAATTTATTGGCCGATTGTGCATTCATTTTTTCTGGCAGCCAAATGATCATAATTTTAAACTTACCGCTGTATGACTTTAGCGCTAAGCGTTTCATTATTTGGCGGCTTTCCTCCACTCCAATGGCCGCATTTTTTCCCATTTCATCCAGGGACTGTTGCCATTGTTTCAGGTTGAAATATTTTTGCTTTAACACAAACTCATTCCACTCTTTCAGCCGATCTTTAGAAGAGCCAACTTTATTGGTTTTATTGGCAACTACAGGAAAAACAAAATGCAAATCTGGGTGCGTAAGGCTACTTGCTTTTAAACAATTAGGACATTGACCACAAGAATCGGTTTTAGTGGGTTGATCGCACAAGAGATATTGCGCAAAAGCAATTGCCAAAGGCAACTTCCCGGAACCTTCTGGCCCTAAAAGCATTTGCGCATGGCTTACTCTACCTGCTTTCACCTCATGAATGAGGGCTTTTTTTATATCGCTATTTCCTACAACGTCCTTAAACTGCATTTCGTCGTAAAAATAGTCATTTTCACAGGATGGGTCATGTCTGTACGGTTACAAATGCTTATTTTTAGTAAAACTTTGAAAAAGGATGAATTAATCTCCCGAACGACCAAAAATTAAAACGAATAACATGAAAAAGATAATTACACTATTAGTTGCACTAATGACTTTCGGTGCATTTGCGCAAGTTTCAGTAGACCAAAAAAAGGTAAATGTTGATGGAACAAAAGACGGGTTCTACGTCTCAATTCCTTATGGCACAGCCAAACAAATTGAAAAAGAATTAAAAGACGAGTTAAAGGGTTGGAAAGGAAAATATAAAAACGGAGCTACTATTTTTGTGGACGATTGCAAATTAAAAGAAATGGGCAAAAACACATTTGATGTGTATGCAAAAATTGAAGAGAATCCAGAAGGTGGCGCTTATGTGTCGGTTGCAATTGATTTAGGCGGTGTCTTTTTAAGTTCAGCTGGTGATGGCGCTAAAGCCAAATTCATTGAAGTTCGTTTACAGAAATTTGGTGTGAATGCAGCTAAAAGTGTAGTAGGTGAAGAAGTAAAGGCAGAAGAAAAAATACTAAAAGAGCGTCAAAAGGAGTTAGAGGATTTGGAAAAAGAAGAGGAAAAAATGGAAAAGGCGATTGAAGACTACAAAAAGAAAATCGAAGAAACAGAAAAATCAATAGAAGAAGGAAAGAAAAGCCAAGAAGCTAAAAAAGGAGAAATTACCGAACAAGAGGAGAAGGTAAAAACTGTTATTAAGAAAAAAGAGGCTGTTAAATAATAGGCTCAATAAAACTAAGTAATTTTGATCACGACAAACTGCAATTTATGCAGTTACGTCGTGATTTTTTTATGGGCGGAACTCTTAAGCATTATTTAATCCTTAACCTCACCGTTTTTGTGTGGGGGTTTACTGGCGTATTGGGCAAAGAAATAGACTTAGCGGCCGATAAAATTGTTTTCTTTAGAATGGGCATTGCTTTTACCTCACTTTTATTGATTGGGGTTTTTCTAAAAAACAAACGCAGTATTACTCCGCGACAATTGGCCATATTATTAAGCACAGGAGTTGTGGTAGGTTTGCATTGGTTCGCTTTTTTCGAATCCATTAAGTTAAGCACAGTATCTATTGGCGTAGTGTGCATGTCTAGCGCAACTTTATTTACTGCAATTTTAGAACCCCTGATATTAAAAAGGCAATGGCTGGTTTCAGAGTTCGTTTTAAGTTTGGTTATAGTAGGTGGAATTATTCTAATTATTGGATTTGAGCCACAGTATATTTTGGGAATAATAGTGGGGTTGATTTCGGCATTTTTGGCCGCTTTGTTTGGCGTGTTAAACGGAAAACATATCCGGAGTATGCCCTCTTTTCAAATTACCAAATATGAAATGTTGGGTGGGTTTATAACCATGGCGCTTATTTTAGCTGGAACAAATGCTTTAGATGATCAATTATTCGTGATCAGCAATAATGATTGGATCTTTTTATTGATACTGGGCCTTGTTTGCACTACGGCCGCTTTTATGATCAGTGTTTGGCTCATGAAATTTCTTTCTCCTTTTACGGTGAGCATGGGTTTAAACATGGAGCCCATTTATGCTATTTTAATTGCATTAGTTTTGGATTATTCGAGAGGAGAGCGTACCGAAAACATGTCAGTTGGGTTTTATGTAGGAACTTGCATTATAATTGGATCAATATTTATAAACGCGTATGTGAAAATGAAAAAATCGCGCGCCTAATTTTTTACTTATAAACCTTAAAAATTACATTATTTATT
Source organism: Crocinitomix sp. (assembly GCA_013138735.1). Taxonomy (GTDB): domain Bacteria; phylum Bacteroidota; class Bacteroidia; order Flavobacteriales_D; family Crocinitomicaceae; genus Crocinitomix. The sequence continues at coordinate 56,964 of WTCE01000011.1, forward strand.
ACTACTTTGTAGCCCTTAACACCTTAAAAAAGTATAAATTTGCATAATTATAAAAGCAGAACAAATCTTTAAACTATGACCAAGAAAAAATTTATTGTGCCATTCGATTTTACCGAAGTTGCGGAGAGTGCTATTGAGCATGCAATGATTACGGCACAAGTTGTTGGAGCTGATGTTCATCTGCTTCATGTTGTTGCTAAAAAAGAAATGATAAAAGAGGCCAAAGAAAAATTGGTTTCTGCTGTGGATAAAGCGCAAGGATCTACACAAGCTACAGGCGTTGAAATAATTTCCCACGTTCGCGTTGGAAATATCTTTGACGATATTGCTGAGTTTGCTTTGGAAATTGGTGCTGAGCTAATTTTTATGGGAACTCACGGTGCACATGGTTGGCAACACATTACAGGCAGTCATGCCTTAAAAGTTGTTACAAATTCGCCTACGCCATTTGTTATAGTTCAAGAAACGCGTATTAACGCTTCAGGTTATGATGACATCATTGTACCTTTAGATTTACATAAAGAAACTAAGCAAAAGTTAACTTTAGTTGCCAATATGGCCAAGTACTTTAACTCGCGCGTTCATGTTGTAATTCCGGATGAAACGGATGAATTTTTACAACATACTGTTAAAGCGAACATCATATTTGCCAATAAATTTTTTGGTGAACGTAATATAGAAGTTACAACAACATTGGCTTCTGCTAAGGAATTTGATAAAGAGGTTGTAGAGATTGCCGTTAAGGTAAATGCGGATTTAATTGCAATTATGAACATCCAAAAGAACCAATTATTAGGTGTTTTTGGAGCGTCACATGAGCAGTATATGATCACTAATGAGGCGAAAATCCCTGTATTGGTTGTGAATCCAATTAGTGCGACAAATACCTACCAAGCTATTTTTACATAGACTGGAGCATAATATAAAATTAAGAAAGCGAAGTTCAATGAACTTCGCTTTTTTTATGGAAATTCAGGAATAAATCTGAGTTCGACTATATCAAACGCTCACAGTTGATTTCACGATTTTAAACCCGTTGATCGCCAGTTTTGAAGGCTTTGTCGATTTGAGCTATGAATGTTAGCACTAAATACCTATATTCGTCTAGAAACAGGCTTCTATTGAGTTTTATACTCGTTTAAATAGTAAGTAATGTTCACATTAATTCCATGATTAAACAAATTTCGACATACGGCGCAGCGCTTTTAACGGCTATGGTAATCGTTAGGGCTGCTACAATTGAAGAGCAATCGGATCTCAGTGATCGCTATCAGCGTTCAGCCGATCGAACTTATGTTGAAGATAACTTAGCAATGCGTTATCATACTAATGCAATGGAAGCAAGTTCTAATGATTTATTGGCTTTTAATGTTAAAACGGCTATTGAAATTCGGGAACGTAAGATATCACCAGTTATTGAGGCAGAAGCTCCAGTCAATTTAACAATAGACAATTTTGAAAATAATTCAATAGACGCACTTGCTCTAAATTCTTTTGAATTTGAATTATTAGCTGAAGAAACGGAAATAACTGGTGTCGAAGATTTATCCTTGGACAGAGAGAGTACTATCAGCAGTGGCTTATCCGTTATCTTTAATCGCGAAAGAATTCACCCTAAGCCGACACAGATAGACCTTCAGGAATAAGATCATAATCCTTTCTAGAAAACGTCAAATACTCCTCAAATCCAGGTTCTAAACGCGCTAATACTTCAACATGATCATTTCCTACTTCAAGTTCTAAAATGCGATAACGTCCACCATTTGTTATGGCTCCGCGTTTGTACATTTTTTGAATATCTAAATTATTTCTGTTTTTTGAGAGTTCAGAAATCTCTATCTCCTTCCATGTATACATTTCGTGGTTATTGTTTGGGTTAAACTAAAATTATTTAGGGGCGATTCAGTACTTATAAGTATATCTAACTAAGTGATGATTAAATTACGCGTTTTCAAAAATAAACGCAAGTTTTGATGCAAAATAATTTCACTCGTACAATATAAACTAGGACTTGTGACCATAGAATTAATATATTTGTTAAATTAACTTATAACATTAAATTTACGTAAGGCTATGGCTAGCGATTCAGAATTATCAAAATTACAGGCAGTAAAAGAACTTATCTTTGGACAAGAAATTATAAATTATGATGCCGAATTCAAAGAAATTCACAAAGAAATTGGTGAAAACAAAGCCCAAAACATTGAGGACACCTTAAATCAGCAAAAAGCACTCAGCCAATTAGAAAAGGCAATTACTGCTCGCATTGATCGTTTAGAGGCTGATTTAATGAAGAAGCTTGCGGTATTAGACAATAAAAAGGCCGACCGTGCTAAATTGGGCAAAATGCTTATTCAAATCGGCGAAAAATTGCAAGATAATTAATCCAGTATCATACGAAAATGCCTGCTGAAAAGGATCATTTCGAGGAATTGCGGAACTTAATTTTAGAGAGTGACAGGGAGAATTATGCGCATCAAAATGAGCAAATACTGGACAAATTAGACGAACTTGAAAAAGAACTAAATGACCCCGAAAAATTTGCTGCTGTAATTCAACAATCAAAAGCAGAAATTATAGATGTACTTGGCCCAGTTATGGGTAAGATGATCAAAAAATTTATTTCCAGCGAAATGAGTCGCTTAAAACAGAGCATTGAAAATAAAAGTAAAGCTCTTTTTTCATTTAAATTTTTTAAACAACGCCTCAAAAACAAAATGGCAGGTGTTTCTAAGGGAGATGCTGCGATAAATGAAGCCGTTGATAGTTCACTGCTGCAAATATTTGTAATTGAACAAGAAACGGGCTTACTCATTGGGGAATACTCTCATATAAATGTTTTAGAGCCAGACATGGTCGCGGGAATGTTATCCGCTATTAAATCTTTTGTTGAAAGTGCCTTTGGGGAGGAAAATTCTGAATTGGAAAGTTTAGAATATAGTAGTTATAAAATTTTATTGTATAACTTTAATCGATTCTACTTTGCCTGTGTCATGGAAGGTTACGTAGATGCCGAAACCCGTGCGAATCTACAGGATGATTTTTTAGATTTAACGGATAAAACATTGGGTTCAATTCCATTAAAGGATATTGACGATAAGCTTAAAAAAACGGTTGAAGAAGCCTTGATTGCAACTTTTTCGGACAAATATTTAGGTAACCCAGAATTAAATATAGGAGAGTTGGATGAAAACGGTAAGTAAAAAAATTGTGTTACTAGGAAATGAAGGTGTAGGTAAAACATCCCTTGTGAAACGCTATGTACATAGTATATTTAATGATGAATACTTAACCACAATTGGAATAAAGATTTCTAAAAAAGTAGTTGAAGTTGGTGATGTGAAAGTCAATTTAATGCTTTGGGATATTGCTGGAAATATGATGAGCAAAACCCTCTACAATAATTATTTACGAGGCGCGCATGGAGTGTTTTTAGTTTGTGACGCAATGCGTCCTGAAACTTATGAAAGCATAATGAATGAAAGGGAGAATATTTTATCAAAAGATTTTCAAGGCACAGAAACGGCTGTGATCATGAATAAATCGGATTTGATAACTGAGGATCCAACTACTTATTTATCTGCTTTTGAGTTTGACTTTTTAACCAGTGCAAAAAAAGGCGACAATGTAGAGTCTGCTTTTATTCAAATGGCCACGAATATTTTATCAAAATAAAGGCTGTGTCAGATCAACCTTCTGCACCAAAAAAATCTGATTCTATAAGGGATCTTCAAAAACAATTGACGACCCTAGCAGCTGAAAACAAAGCCTTGCGCGAATCAAACCAAGCATTAAATAAAGTCCCCGCATCAAACACAAAAAAAACAATTGAAAGTCAACACGCGAAATTGGTAAAATACAATAAGGAATTGGAGCAGTTTACATATGTTGCTACCCACGATTTAAAGTCGCCTTTGGCCAATATTCAAGGTTATTTAGATTTGCTTGAAATGGATTTAGAAAATCCCTCGCCTGATGTATTGGATTCTTTAAAATGGTTAAAATATTCAGTTGAAGAAGCCCAACAGGTGATTCGTGAATTAACCAATGCGTTAAAAGCTAGAAACAATAAAGAAGAATTACGCAAGGCCATTAATTTAGAAGACCTGGTAGAAAGTGTATTATCGGGTATGCGTTCAAGAATTTTGGCAGCTAAAGTGATTTTCATCTGCGATTTTACCGAGATCAATGACTTCATGTATTACCCAGTAGCTTTAAGGAGTATTTTACAAAACATAATCTCAAACGCCATACAATATTCAGGCGCAACTGAGCATCCTGAGATCAAAGTAACAACGCTAAAAGTAAATAATGAAGTTCACATTTCGGTAGAGGACAATGGCGCTGGAATTGATTTAACTGCTAATGAATCTAAAGTTTTTGGACTATTTAAAAGGGTACAAAACGACGAAAGTGGCTCTGGAATTGGAATGTATATTGTAAATAAATTTTTAGAAAACTATGGCGGCACGCTTGCATTAGAGAGCGAATTAGGAAAAGGTTCGATCTTTACTGTTGTTATTCCGTTTGAAAAGGTGTAAATTTAACAACCTACATTTTAGCAACTATGAATCCTATTGAGCATCTTCTTTTGATTGATGATAGTGAAGCCACAAACAATTTTCACAACCGTTTATTAGGCAGATTAAAATTTGCAAAAACCATTTCAATCTGCACGAACGGGCAAGAGGGTTTAGATTTTCTATCCAAAGCAAAACAGTGTCCTGATTTAATTTTTCTGGATTTAAACATGCCAGTTATTGATGGGTTTGAATTTTTGAGCTTGGTGCACGCTCCACTTGAAAAATTAGGATGTCCAAAGCCATTAATTGTCATCTTAACCTCTTCAGAAGAAAGTGTTGACAAGGCGCGTTGTAAAAGTTTATATAGCCATATTGAATTCTACTCTAAACCCTTAACGATTAGTCAAATTACGGAGTTGAGAAAATTATTGGATTAGTAACTTGAGTTCGCTTAACTCAAATATTTCAATCGGAGTAATTTAAAGCTTCTTGTGCAAATATTTTGTAATTCGGTGAGTGATTCAAGGCCTGAAGACACAGGTGCTTCAATTTGCTCTAATTTCACAGCTAACGCATGTGCTTCGTCCATATCAAACATTAAAAAACTTGATTTCATTTTATGGGCAAATAACCGAATTGTCTCTTGTTCATTAATTTCGAACGCTTCAACTATGGTCTTCAAACTTGCCGCGCTTTCATTTAAAAACATTTCAACGATTTCTCGAATAAATGCGTCATCTGCCACGCCGGCTTCTTTCATTTGACCAAAGAAGTTATCTCCGGCTGTAAATTTTGATATATCGAACTCCTCGTTGCTTACGCTCATAATATTTACATGAGTTGTTTTGGTTTTACTAAGGTATGATTTTCTTAGGCCCTCGAAACTTGAATTCGCTAATTGGTCGCAATTATCCGATTAAGGAGGTTTGGAGCGCTGAGCGCTCCTAGTATTTAGACCGCTGCGCTGATAGATTAAAGAACAAAGACGTTTGCTTATTGTAAAAAAATAGTAGAGCGCTTGGCTGTTTGACGTGGTATTGCCTCATGACTTGTACCTTTTGCACTGAAACTTGAGACTATTGACTCATTTACTTATCTGCTTGGCTTTTTAAGCGCTCCTTGAGTTCTTTTTTATACTTACGACTTACTTTCACCATTTTGTTGCCTACGGTTAATCCATTTTCTTGCATAGCATCAATTCTATTAATGGCCACAATAAATGATCGGTGTACACGCAAGAAATCTTCTTCACCTAGTTTGGCATGAATGGCTTTCATTGTAGAAAGTACAGTATATCTTTTCTCGGCGGTATGAATTTGCACATAATCTGCAAAAGCCTCTATATAATGAATGCTAGAAAAATTAAGTTTTAGCAATTCACTCCCCGTTTTTACAAAAATGAATTTTTCGTCCTCAGGTGATTTTAAAGAAATGGATTCGCTAATGGATTTTGCGCGTTGTGCACCTTTTAAAAAGCGTTTGTATTCAATTGGTTTTACCAAATAGTCCGTTACATCATAATTATATGATTCAGCCGCATATTCTGCCTTAGAACTAATAATAATTACTTGTGGAATGTTCTTGACGTTTTCAATAAAATCAATCCCCGACATTTCGGGCATTTCAATATCTAAGAACAATAAGTCAACATCAATATTGCCAATTTCTTTTAAGGCAACAAGTGGGTTGTCAAATTCTGCCTCGAATTCAAGAAAATCTGTAAAATTAATGTAGGACCTTATAATTTCTCTCGAAACCTTATCATCATCCAATATCACTACTTTGAGCATAAAAAATCTAATTTACCTTATTCAAATATACGCTTTAAGTTTTGTTAATCAAAAACGTTGCCAACTTGGTCTAAATAAGGTCAAATCTAAAACCTTTTAGGTGAACATGTTACTGGGCGGATAAATTTGACGATTAGTCGGGAATAAAGAAACAAAAAGCCGCGTCGTGCATTGAAATGTACGGCGCGGCTTAATTAAATTGAATATTTTTTACATCTTGATAATGATAAATTCTGTCCGTCTATTAAACTGGTGGTATTTATCAAATAGTTTTCTATTTTTAGATTTGAAGGCGTTTACAAAGTCTTCTGTTATGACCTGTTTTTCTGTTCCACCATCTGCTGTTGCATCAACGGTATTTGGAGTAGATTCACCAAAACCTTTTCCGTAAATACGATCAGGATTTGTAATGCGCTCCGAAACATATTTGGCTGAAGCTTTTGCACGGCGATCTGATAAGGAACGGTTTGAATTATCACTACCTCGTGAATCGGTATGAGATCCTAACTCAATAACCATTGTTGGGTTTTCGTTCATTACTTTTACAATCTTGTCTAATTCAATTGCGGCATCTGGTCTAATCCTTGATTTATTCAAATCAAAATAGATTGGATTAATGTCAATGATTTTCGATAAATCTGCTCCAACTTGAATTGGCTCTAAGGTCAAATCTAAATTCGCATGCACTTCATACTTCCCTTCACGATCGAACTCGGTATTATACGTAACTGTTTTACCTAAGTAACCGTTTTTCTCTAAGATGATATTATAGCTTCCACGATCATTTAATTTTTTATCAACTAAAGGTTTGAAATAGTCACCTGATTTAGGAGTATATAATGTTTCTTGTCTTCCTGTAATATTATCAATCACAATCATTTTAACACTATCTAGCGGTGCACCAGTTTGCTTATCTGTTACCAACGCATAAAGTGATAATCCAGGATCTTTCTCCAATTCCAAATTCACAATAACAACCTCCTCTTTAGTATGCGTATCAGCTGCATTAGTTCCGTCAAAATACTTCGGTTTTTGTCCACGTAGGTTAAAGGTTTTATCCTCTTCAACAATAAACTCATAACTCCCATCTTCACCCGTCACAACAACTTCATCTTGACCCGTTAACAGGTCAAACAAGGTAACTTCGGTAGCGGCTAAAACCTCTCCTTGTTTATCTTTCGCCACACCTTTTATCAATTTACCAAACGTGAATGGTTTTGCTAAATCAAAACTATAAATATCATCACTTCCTTTACCACCTTCTCGGTTTGAAGAAAAGTAACCCATTGTTTGCTCCTCATTAAGGATTAAAGAAAAATCATCTGAACTACCATTAATAGGCGCACCCAAATTCATCACTTTTCCTATGGATAAGTCTTCTGGTTTCACTTGCGCCAAAAACACATCTAATCCGCCCAAGCCAACGCGGCCATTTGATGAAAAGAATAACATTTCACTTCCAGCGTGTATGAATGGGAACATTTCGTCTCCTTCAGTATTTACACGTTCTCCTAAATTAATTGCGTTTCCATAAGAACCATCTTCTTTAATTTCGGCACGATAAATATCAACTCCACCCAAACCACCTGGCATGTTAGAAGCAAAATAAAGCCATTTACCATTATTACTTATTGTGGCATGACCAACTGAATATTCGTTATCATTAAAAGGAAGCGCTTCAGGTTTCCCCCATTTGCCATCTGCCAATTGCGACGAGAACAACTGCAAACGAACTACACCTTTAGAGCTTTCGCCATCATAATTGTTTCGTGTAAAAATCATCTTATTACCAGCGGGGTTAAATGCTACTGGGCCTTCGTGAAATTTCTTATTTACTTTACCGTCCAACAAGCTTGGGCTTGTCAATGAATTATCGGCATTTTTATTCGCAATGTAAACATCTAAAAATGGTAGGGTATTCCAGTTCCATTTTCTGCGTACTGGTTTCGTACCTTCTCGGCTAGATGCAAATACCACTTGATCTTTATAAAACATAGCAGCAAAATCTTGCTGTTCTGAATTAATGTCAAGGTTCTGAACAGTAAAATCAGGGCTTTCTTTTTGCAACCTTTGGTACGAACCTAATGCTTTCATGTGCATAATTCCGCGTGAATCCGTCACGTTCATGTTAGCATATTTCTTCATCCACTCTTCCGAATCTTCGTATTTTTCGTTTTCGCGCAATACACATACATAATTATAAACATCATCCGCCGTATGACCATCTGTGTTTACAATTTCACGAAATAAGGATTCTGCGGCAACACTTTCGTGCATACGCATATAACTTAAAGCCTTATTCCTTTTTATTACTAAGGATGAAGCGTCTAATTCACTGTATTTATCAATGGCCTTATTGTAAGCAAAACTTTCGAATGCAGCATGGGCTTTTTTCTCTTTCCCAGTAGATTCTTGTGCCGTTGAAACGAACACGAGACTTAATGCAGCACTTAATAAAATTAACTTTTTCATTTGACTAAATTTTATCTATTCTGGTTTAGAAATATCTTGGTGATTCAATTTTCGCTTTGTTATTGAAGATGAAATCATAACGCAACATTAGTTCGTGTGAACCTGCATTATATCTTCCTGTGCTGTTGGCAAAAGACCAATCAAACGAATAACCTAATGAAAATTGATCTGTTAAATTTACACCTGCCAACACGCCAACCGCATCACCTGTTCTTAACATTGGTCCAGCCCAAAGCATGTCTTTAAAATAAAACAAGGCTGTTATATCCAACTCTATGGGTGCACCAGCAGTAACTTTTAAGAAAGTTGTTGGTTTCAGTTTTACATTTCCATTTTCAGTCAAATCAAAGATGGTACCTGCAATCACATAATAGTGACGTGCCTCGGCAGCTAAGCTTGCTGCACCAGGTGCATTACTGATTTCAATTGTGTTTTGCAATAAACGAGGTGTTGAAATACCTGCATAAAATCGTGGTAAAGAATAATATAATCCAAAACCAAAATTGGGCATTAATTGACTTTGAATATTTGCTTGAAAGCTAGGGTCATTATCATCAATTATTGTTAATCCAGTTAAATCATCTCCGCGAACATTTAATCCTGCTTTTAAACCAAAAGCCAACTTGCCTTCGTCGCCAACTTGAATTTTATATGCAAAATCAGCGAAGATTCCTGTATTAGTTGTTGGTCCAATTTTATCGTTAATGAAAGAAAGGCCTAAACCTACTTTTTCATTAAAAACTGGCGCGTGTAATGTTAAGGTTTGTGTTGTTGGCGCGCCTGGAAAGCTTACCCACTGAGAGCGGTGCAAGCCCGTTACTGTTAATGCATTTCTACTTCCTGCGTAACCAGGGTTAACCCCTAATGTGTTGAAAGAATAATGTGTAAACATAGCTTCTTGTTGCCCTGATGCTTGAAAAGCACCTCCTAAGATCAACATTGCAATTATTACTTTTTTCATGTCTTTATGAATTGAAAAAATTAAAAGTGGGCTTTCGGCATTTCGACAAGCTCATTGACCTCAGCCCACTTTGTAAATTTCTTTATTTATTAATGAATACGTATCCTTTAATGATTTCACTTCCGTCACCTAAATCGAGTATGTAGAAGTAAGTTCCAACCGGAAGCACTCCATTGCCTGCATTGACACCAAACTGGCTGGTTCCGTCCCAATCGTTCGGATATCCACCAGCTACTTCGTATACTCTATTCCCCCATCTGTTGATAATTTTCAAGGTAGCATCTGGATAAGCTTCAATTCCTTCAATTATAAACCAATCATTTCTGCCATCACCATTAGGAGAGAATCCGCTAGGAATTGTTAGTAAACATGGATCCGGATCTAAATAGTCTGGAATTCCATCTAAGTCACAATCATCATATTGACCATCACCATCTTCATCACCTTCATCAATTGTCAATACACCATCATTATCATCATCTGTGTCTTGATAATCTGGAATTCCGTCGCCATCTGTATCATCTGGACCAGAACCATCTCCATCAGGATCATTCTCGTCTTCATCTAATACTTCATCATTATCTGAATCGGTATCTTGATAATCATCTATTCCGTCTCCATCAGTATCAGGAGGATTTACTCCACCATCATCATCTAGTCCATCACCATTGTCATCTTCGAAGTCGTCGATCGTTCCATCTCCATCTTCATCATCTCCACCACCTTCTATGATATCATCAATACCATCATCATCACTGTCTAGATCTGTATAATCAGGGTTTCCATCTCCATCTGTATCAACTGGATCAGTTACTTGATCATCATCATCCCAACCATCTCCGTCTTCATCATTGAAATCATCAATCACACCATCTCCATCTTCATCTGGAACACCATTCTCTTCTGCATCTGTGATACCATCATTATCTGAATCTAAATCTTCATGATCTGGAACACCGTCCCCATCAAAATCATCTAATCCGTCTGTCATGTCATCATCATCTGCACCATCTCCATCTTCATCCGTGAAGTCATCAATCATTCCATCTCCATCTTCATCAACTCCTCCGTCTTCAATGATATCTGGAACACCGTCATTATCTGAATCAAGATCGATTCGATCTTCTACGCCGTCGCCATCTGTATCTTCCGATCCGTCTGTTGCGTCATCATCATCCCATCCGTCGCCGTTGGCATCTTCATCAAAATCATCTGCAATGCCATCTCCATCTTCATCATCTCCAATTTGCAATGCATCATCAATGCCGTCGCCATCTAAATCTTCTCCACCCGTTTGGTCAACATCTGCATAATCAGGAATACCATCTCCATCTTCATCTGCCCAATCATCAACTTCTCCATCATTGTCTTCATCTACTCCGCCATCTTCTACTCTGTCGTAGATTCCGTCGTTGTCTGAATCAAGATCTTGGAAGTCGAAATGACCATCTCCATCTGTATCTGGATTTGGAATATCTTCTCCGCCATTATCAGCATCATAAAGATCATCTAATCCGTCATTGTCGGTATCGTTAACTAATGTTCCGTCTTCATTCAAGTCATCTACTCGTCCGTCACCGTTATCATCTGTTCCACCTGCTTCGACAATATCTGGAATACCATCATTGTCTGAATCTAGATCAAAGATGTCTGGGATGCCATCACCGTCTGTATCAGAAGGATTCGTATTTGGATCGCCATCACCATCTTCATCTAAATCTTCAACTAGATCTGGAATACCATCATTGTCATCATCTAAATCAACAGAATCTGGAATACCATCCATATCGTTGTCAAGCTCTCTAAAATCTAGATCACCAACTCCTGGTGCATCTGCATCTGCAAATGTGCCGTCTGTTAATGGATCAACTGTGCCATTTCCAGCATTCGTGCCACTAGTGGCATCATCTAAAAAGATTGTATCGAATGCATCATCCAATCCGTCTCCATCAGAATCTGTTCCAGTTGGAACTGTATCTGGAGTACCATCACCATCTAAATCATGTCCTTCAATCAAATCAGATTCACCATCATTATCAGAATCTAAATCTTGATAATCTGGTTCACCGTCGCCATCTGTATCTTCTGGATCAATTGGATCGCCACCTGAATCAATATCATAAGCGTCATCAATTCCGTCGCCATCTGTATCTGTTCCAGTTGGTCCTGTATAATCATTTGAAGGTTGACCTTCAACATTATCTACAATACCATCATCATCTGAATCGATATCTAAATAATCAGGTCCGCCTGTTCCGTCTGTGTTTGGAGTTGGCAAACTTGTACCACCATCTCCAGTTCCAGGAACTGTGTTATCATCCGTATCTATTGTATCATCAAAACCATCTCCATCAACATCAGCAAAGTCATCTACCATTCCATCTCCATCTGTATCTTCTCCTCCAGCTTCAACTATATCTAAAATACCGTCGTTGTCTGAATCAAGATCTAGTGAATTTGGAATACCATCCATATCAAAGTCATCTCTTGGAAGCGGTGTTCCGCCTTCTGTTGTGTCAACCTCGTCAGCAAAACCATCTCCATCTGCGTCAGTATAACCATCAATCACACCGTCGCCGTCGTCATCCGTTCCACCATTTTCAATCACATCTGGAATACCGTCATTATCTGAATCTAAATCGATACGATCATCAACACCATCTCCATCTGTATCAGGATTTTCTAAAGCTGTTCCGCCATCTCCTGGACCTGGAACCGTGTTATCATCTGTATCTACGAGATCAACTAAACCATCTCCATCAACATCTGTTAAATCATCAACAACTCCGTCACCGTCTAAATCTTCTCCACCTGCTTCTACAATATCCGGAACGCCATCATTGTCTGAATCTAAATCTTGCGTATCTGGGATACCGTCGCCATCTGAATCTGGATTGTCTAAAGGTGTTCCTCCATCATCTGGATCAACTTCATCACCTAAACCATCTCCATCTGTATCAACAAAGTCATCCAATAAACCATCTCCATCTTCATCTGTTCCGCCACCTTCTACAATATCTGGAATACCATCATTGTCACTATCAAGATCTAATGAATCTGGAATACCATCTCCATCAGTATCGCCTGCTCCTTCTTCCAAATCTGGAATACCATCATTATCATCATCTAAATCTACCGAATCATCAATGCCGTCTCCGTCTGTATCGTTTTCTCTAAAATCAAGATTTCCAGCATCTGGTGAATCAGCATCTGCCAACACATCATCCGTTAATGGATCAACTGTATTGTTTCCAGCATTTGTGAATGTTGTTCCTGGATCTAATACTACCGTATCAAAAGCATCATCTAATCCATCTCCATCAGCATCTGTTCCAGAAGGAACTGTCTCAGGAATACCATCACCGTCTAAATCATGTCCTTCAATTAAATCGCTTTCGCCATCATTATCAGAATCTAAATCTTGATAATCTGGTGTGCCATCTGAGTCATGATCGTAATCTCCTATTGGAGCACCACCTTCATCAACATCATAAGCATCATCAATTCCATCTCCATCTGTATCTGTTCCAGTAGCAGCTGTATAACTGTCTGATGGTTGACCTTCTATATTATCAACAATACCATCATCATCTGCATCAATATCTAAATAGTCTGGTCCGCCAGTGCCGTCAGTGTTAGGAACATCAAAAGCAGTTCCACCATCACCCGTGCCAGGTACCGTATTATCATCCGTATCTACCGTATCATCAAATCCGTCTCCATCAACATCTGCAAAATCGTCGATTTGACCGTCCCCATCTGCATCCGTTCCGCCAGCCTCAGTAATATCTAATATACCGTCGTTGTCTGAATCTAAATCCAAATAGTTTGGAATACCGTCCATGTCAAAGTCTCCGCCATCAAGTGGTGTTCCTCCTTCAGTAGTATCTACTTCATCAGCAAATCCATCTCCATCAACATCAACAAAGTCATCAATAACTCCGTCACCGTCATCATCCGTTCCGCCATTTTCAATTACATCTGGAATACCATCATTGTCTGAATCTAAATCCAATACATCAGGAACTCCGTCACTATCCGTATCAGGATTATCTAAAGGTGTTCCACCCTCAGTTGTGTCAACTTCATCAGCAAAACCATCTCCATCAACATCAACAAAATCATCAATAACACCGTCGCCATCATCATCCGTTCCACCTGCTTCAATCACGTCTGGTGTACCGTCGTTATCTGAATCTAAATCTTGAATATCCAATACGCCGTCACCATCAGAATCAGGGTTATCCAATGGGGTTCCACCATCATCTGGATCAACCTCATCACCTAAACCATCTCCATCAGTATCAACAAAATCATCCAATACACCGTCACCGTCATCATCCGTTCCGCCAGCCTCAATAATATCTGGAATACCATCATTATCACTATCTAAATCAATTCGATCTGGTATACCATCTCCATCTGTGTCACCATCTCCTTCTTCCAAATCTGGAATACCATCATTGTCATCATCTAAATCAACAGCATCATCAATCCCATCTCCATCTGTATCATTTTCTCTAAAATCAAGATCGCCAACATCTGGTGCATCTGCATCTGCTAAAACATCATCCGTTAATGGATCAACCGTATTGTTTCCAGCATTTGAGAATGTTGTTCCAGGATCTAATACAATTGTATCAAAAGCATCATCCAATCCATCTCCATCTGAATCAGTTCCTGAAGGAACAGTTTCTGGAGTACCATCTCCATCTGTATCATGACCTTCTATTAAATCACTTTCGCCGTCATTATCTGAATCTAGATCAACATAATCTGGCATACCGTCACCATCATGGTCATAATCGCCAATTGGTGTTCCTCCATCATCAACATCATAAGCATCATCAATGCCATCTCCATCTGTATCTGTTCCAGTAGCTGCTGTATAAACATCAGAAGCTTGACCTTCTATATTATCAACAATACCATCTCCGTCTGCATCAATATCTAAATAATCTGGTCCACCTGTGCCGTCTGTATTTGGAACATCCAAAGCCGTTCCACCATCATCAGGACCAGGTACTGTATTATCATCCGTATCTATTGAGTCATCAAATCCATCATCATCATCATCATCAAAGTCGTCCACCATTCCGTCGCCATCCGTGTCTTCTCCACCAGCTTCTATAATATCAAGAATACCGTCATTATCAGAATCTAGGTCTAAGTAATTTGGAATACCATCCATGTCAAAGTCTCCGCCTGGCAGTGGTGTTCCACCATCATCTGGACCTGGAATCGTATCATCATTTGTATCTACTTCATCTGCAAAACCATCTCCATCTACATCAGCATAACCATCAATCACACCATCACCATTATCATCCGTTCCGCCATTTTCAATTACATCTGGAATACCGTCGTTATCTGAATCTAGATCTAAACGATCATCAACGCCATCATCATCCGTGTCTGGATTATCAAGCGGTGTTCCTCCATCATCTGGGCCTGGAACTGTATTATCATTTGAATCAACCTCATCTGCAAAGCCGTCACCGTCAACATCTGTATAGCCGTCAATAATACCATCACCATTATCATCTGTTCCTCCAGCCTCAATTACATCAGGTGTACCGTCATTGTCAGAATCTAAATCTTGTGTGTCTGGAATTCCGTCACCATCCGAGTCTGGATTGTCAAGCGGATCATCATCAGCACCATCATCCAATCCATCACCATCACCATCTTCAAATTCATCCCAAACTCCATCTCCATCTTCATCTTCTCCACCAGCCTCAATAATATCTGGGATTCCATCATTATCGGAATCAAGGTCTAATGAGTCTGGAATTCCGTCGCCATCCGTGTCGCCATCTCCTTCTTCTAAATCTGGAATACCATCATTATCATCATCTAAATCATCATCATCACATACCCCGTCGCCATCAGAATCAGGATCCAACGTAATAGAAACATCATCAAAACTATCAGGGCAAGCACCGTTTGAAATTGTCCAACGGAAAGTATTTACATCAGGCGTTAAGCCTGTAACTTCAGTATCAAAGGCAGCAGGATCCGTAATAGTACCACCACCAGTAATTACAGTCCAAGTACCAGTTCCTACTGCAGGATCATTTCCTTCTAAGGTTGCTGTTGTTGTTAAACATAATTCTTGATCTGCTCCTGCATTTGCAGTAGTTGGTGCAGCATCAACATTAATCGTAATTTCGTCTGTACTTGTAGGGCAATCTGCACCATTAGAAATAGTCCAAACAAAAGTATTTACACCTAGCGTTAATCCAGTTACACCTGAATTGAATGCCGTTGGAGTAGTTACTGTAGCTCCACCGACCGTAACAGTCCATAATCCCGTTCCGACTCCCGGGTTATTGCCAGCGAGTGTGGCAGTTCCAGGAGAAAGGCAAGCTGTTTGATCTGGGCCAGCATTTGACGTCGTTGGTTCTTCAAAATAATCAGTAATTGTAATTATTACCGTATCGGCACAACCGACATAAGCCTCACGAATTGCATAATAAGTTCCGGCTCCATCAGCCTCAGTTACTGGTGCAAAAACGTCATCAAAATAATCATATCCCGATTCATCATAAGGAAAATCTGCAAAAACAACTGCGTCACAAAAGCTTGCCACTGTTGTATCTGGAGGTAGAACGCAATCTGTAATATCAATTACAATACTTGTTGTTCCATCTATTGGGCAACCATCCACATCAAAAATGCCTGGATTGCTTTCATTATTAAAATCATTTCCTGACACCTCACCAGTACCATATATATAAGCCTGATTTTCTACAACATTATCACAGAAGAGATGCACACAGTCATCAATCGCGACGGCACAAAACGTAAAGACAGTACTATCTACCCCAGTTGGGCTGTTATCTACTTCACCACCCATTGCATCATCTGCAAAGTCACCAATATTTACTCTAACAAAGTGCTCAACAGGATCATAAAAAGCCTGATCATCACCTGTAGCATCTGTCTTAGTACCTGAATTTGGTCCAAATGTAATTTCAATTGTCTCAGGAACGTATTCAATATTATCCGCGAGCGTGTCTATTATATATGTATCGATAGATGGATCGGATCCAATATTGCTACCAACAACTGTATATTTTAATGTATCACCCGGTTCAAGTATACCTCCATTTAAATCTTCAACTCGCACCCCTGCTCTTACGTCAGGTTCATAAACATCAATGGCCAAAGTAATTACTTGAACTTGAACAGTTTCATTACTCGTAGTTACTTTTACGTCTGCAGCTGTTTCGGAATTACCAATATAAGCGAAGCCAGAATTGTCTGGTGCAAAAATATCAGCATCAATACTTATATTATTGTGCTTTAAAGGATCTTGAGAAGTACTTACAACTCCCTGTGTAGATTGTGTAAAGTTAAAGATATCATCAGCGGGATTCAACGCATCTGAAATAGCAACATAGCCAGACCCACCATCAAATAATAGTGAATCTCCTATAAAACCTCTATCTCCGTCATATCCATAAACCCCTACTTCAAAAGTAACTGGGCCTGAAGCTGGTGTTAAGAATCCCGAAATTCCAACTTCCACCTCTGTTCCTGAATTATTTACGTTTACCAAACCATCAAAAACATTGAGGTTACGCATTGGTAATAAATCGTTTTCATAAACAATAACGATATTCCAACCACCCCAACGATTTGCTCCACCACCAGTACGGCAATATACATCCGCAATAGTATAAAGCGATTGAATTGGATTGTCTTGAATTAATGTCGTAATATCTGCAAAACAGTAATATACTCTATTTCCCAACCCTTCAGCTGCACCAGCGTCTATGAGAAGATCTGCTGTTACATCTGTATATCCACCTCCATTGGCATCAATTCGAATATCATCACGGTTTAAAAACTCAAGGTCATCATCATCAGCTCGGCCTCCCCAATAGATACCAGCAAACACAACATTACTACAACTTGCTAAATCCAAACTATCTGAACTTGAGCTGAATGTAGATGGGTCACCATCAATGTCGATAAACTCTGCGACATGATCATTATTCTGACTCCAACTTGCAAAAGTCGGTGGTAATTGCGTATCTAAGTCTGCACAATTGGCTCCTCCTCCTCCGGTTCCATCACATTGTAATATGGCGTTTGAAACGAAGTCGATACTACCTTTTGACGAGGTTGAATACCTCAATGAAAAGGGTGTTACCGTTTGACTGTATGCGCCAACTGTATAGAAAAAAGTGCATACAAACAAAGAAAACAATAGTAAAGTTTTTCTCATGATCATTAGGTTAATTATAATAATTGCGGCATGTTTGAAAAGCGAAGATATACATTAATCGATTTAACTAGGTCTTTACTCGGTGAAATGTTAGAATATTCGGATAAGTGGAAACCCCTATAATTAACTATGAGACAACATAAACAGCTCTATAAAAGCCCTTATTCTATCGATCAAGATTTTATGATGTTTGGGACCGTGTTTATCAAAAATCAACTGTAATTTTCTTCTAATTGACTGAAAACGAGCAATTGAAAACCTATAATATTACTAGAGAACACTGCTTAATCGTTTTAACACAGTCATTTCCCCATATCAATCAGCAAAATGATACGACTAAGGCAAAACTGGCCTTAAAATAAGGTAAGAGATACGTGTATTGTTTAGTATAACATACCGACAATTGCGGCAGTCATTAGACTGGCAACTGTACCCGCCAAGAGCGCGCGCATACCTAACTTAGAAAGCAATCCTTTTCGTGAAGGAACCAAGGAGCCAATTCCACCAATTTGAATGCCTATGGAAGCAAAGTTTGCAAAACCACAGAGCATGTATGTACTAATGATAATGGATTTTTGAGAAAGCGTGCCTGCTTCTCTCATCTCGCCCAATCGCGGATAGGCAATAAATTCATTTAAGACTGTTTTTTGCCCCAACAATTCTCCAACAGCTACAATATCAGGCCCTTCCACTCCAATTAACCAAACAATAGGAGCGCCGATATAACCCAAAATAAATTGAAATGAAAGTCCATCTGCATAAGGTGTGTTATCCGCAATCGCGCTATTTAATCCAGTAACATCACCAGTCCAGCCCAAAATTCCATTTCCTAAGGCCATTAATGCCGTAAAGACGATTAACATTGCCCCAACATTTACCGCTAATTTTAGTCCATCAGTAGTTCCGTTAGATATGGCTTCTAATAAGTTTGTTCCGATTTTTTCTTTTTTGATTTCTAAATTTTCATTGATCTTTTCTGTTTCTGGGATCAAAATTTTAGCGGCAACAATCGCAGCTGGCGCAGAAATAATAGAAGCTGTTAAAAGATGTTTAGCGAAGAAAGCCTGTTGAACAGGATCATCTCCCCCTAAAAAAGTGACATATGCTGCTAGAACACCTCCAGCAATTGTCGCCATTCCACCTGTCATCAAACACATCATTTCCGACTTCGTCATTCCTAACAAGTACGGCTTGACTAGCAGTGGAGCCTCAGTTTGACCAAGGAATACGTTTCCTGCAGCAGCCAAACTTTCTGCCCCAGATAGGCGCATAAATTTTTTCATAACCCATGCAAAAACGTATACTATTTTTTGCAATACGCCTAGGTAATATAGCGCGCTCATTAAAGCTGAAAAGAAAATAATCGTTGGTAAAACTTTAACCGCAAAAGTAATTAAAGGTGGTTGCACTTTTCCAATTCCCATTTGCCCGAAAAGAAAGTCTACTCCGGCATCTGTATAACTAATTAAAGCCACAAATTTTTGACTAACCCAGTGAAAGCCTCCTTCTACAAAGGGGACCTTTAATACTAAAATTGCTATAACAATTTGTAATGCAGTTCCTTTGGCTACTAAAGCCCAATCAATACGTTTACGATTGCTTGAAAACAAAAAGGTGATTACAATTAGGGCCGTTATACCTACAGCTCCTCTTAGAATAGACCAAAAGGAAAGACTCCTTTCTTCGGGTTGAATGCGTGTGTAATTATGTGTTTTTCCTTCGAGAATAAAGGCTAATTCCGTATTGTTTGCTGTTTCTAATAATACTAAGTTGGATTTAATCCCTGGAATCATTTGTCCGTCTGCACTAGTTGCTACAACTTGATTGTTTTCATAAAAATCAATGTTAGCTTCATCTTCAGCAACATTGTTTACTGCTATTGAATCGACCGAGTATGATTTTGGTTCAACAAAAGAAAGGGTCATTGAATCACCTTTATGATGCCAATCTCCTCTAATTTCATCTGGATACCAACCTGTGACAATGAATCTTTGAGCAGCACCTTGAGACGTAAATGCTAATTCACTTGTATCTCCTTTGGCAGCATCAATTTCAACCCAATTTCCTACTAAAATATCTGCCTTTTCGTTTCCACATGAAAAAAAGAATAGGCAAAGCCCAACTAAAAGCAGTATCGATTTAGATTTTATCAGTGGTTTTAATTTCGTTTATTCAATTCGTCTCTTATTTCGGACGCTCTTTCATAATCCTCTTGATCAATCGCTTCTTGCAATAGTTGCTCTAGCTCCTCTTTAGTAGCAGCCGACAATTCATTCCCTTTGACTGGTTCGTCTGCCTTAACAGTTTCAAGAGCGGTTTCACCGCCCTCTCCTTCGTCTTCTAATTGAATACCGGCCGAACTCAATATATGTTCAAAAGTATAAACAGGACTTGCGGCTCTAATGCCAATTGCAATAGCGTCACTCGTTCTTGAATCAATCTCTATGATTTCGCCTTGTTTATCACAAACAATTTTAGCGTAAAAAACGCCTTCTACCAGGTTATAAATTACAACCTCTTTAATTTTAACATCAAATGATTCTACAAAGGTTTTGAATAAATCATGCGTTAATGGACGAGAAGGTTTCATTTTCTCTAATTCAATCGCAATTGATTGCGCCTCAAAACCACCAATAATAATTGGTAATCTACGCGACCCCTTTTTTTCAGCCAATACTAAAGCATATGCTCCAGATTGTGTTTGACTGTATGATAGTCCAATAATTTTTAACTCTATTTTTTCCATAAAACGAAAAAGGGATCAATTTAAAATCGACCCCTTTATAGGTTTTTAATTTTGTGCTTTCAGTTTCTGAATTTCAGCAGTTAATTTTGGTAACACTTCAAATGCATCTCCAACAATACCATAATCAGCAGCCTTGAAAAATGGTGCTTCAGGATCGGTGTTAATTACAACAATTACCTTACTCCCGTTTACACCAGCTAAATGCTGAATTGCGCCAGAAATTCCAGCAGCAATGTATAAATTAGGACGAATAGCCACACCTGTTTGACCAACATGCTCATGATGAGGACGCCAACCAATATCTGCTACTGGTCTTGAACAAGCTGTTGCAGCACCTAGCGACTCTGCCAAATCTTCAACAATTCCCCAGTTTTCTGGTCCTTTTAAACCTCTACCAGCAGAAACTACTAATTCTGCTTCAGGTAATAATATATCACCTTCTTGCTTTTTAACTTCTTTAACTGTGTATGAAGCATTTCCTAAATCAGCAGAAAACTCTTCAACACTCGCTACACCACTTTCTTCTTCAACACCAACTGAATTAGGTGTTAAGGCAATTACTTTAATGGCTGAATTAATTTTAACTTTTCCGAATGCTTTTCCTGAAAAGACATTTACTTTAACTGTACCGTCTGCATCAGGTAATGCAATTGCTCCAGAAGCCAAACCTGCCTTTAAAGCAGCTGACACACGTGGTGCAACAGCTTTACCTGTAATATCTTGCGAAAACACAATGGTATTTGCACTTACAGATTCTGCTGCGGCTTTTATTAAGCGTGTTGTTTGTGCTGGATCATTTGAAGTTAACACACGGTTTACCAAAACTTTTGATGCACCAGCGTTTCCTAATGTCGCCAATTCACTTTCACCAATTGCTCCGTTAGTAACAACGGTAGTGGCTCCAATTTTACTTCCGTATTGCACGGCTTCCATTGCGTTTTTAGCAATTTTACCGTTAAGTGTATTTATATATACTAATACTGACATTTTCTTGTTTTTAAATAACTTTTGCTTCGTTATGTAATAAATCAACTAATTCGGCCATGTTTTCTGGATCTACATATTTGCAGTCAGATTTTGCCGGTGGTAATTCATAGGCTTCAAAAGAAACCAATGCATCACAAGGTGCAGCAGGAAGAACCTCTAGAGGTTTAGTCCTTGCGGCCATAATTCCTCTCATATTTGGAATTCTTTGCTCAGCCATTCCTTTTGCAGCGCTAACTACAAATGGTGTGTCTAATTCAACTACCTCAACGCCGCCAACCATTTCTATATTGATTGTAGCCGTTGTTCCATCCATCTCAAGGTTAGTTGCTAAACTAATAAATGGTTGATCCAATAATTCTGCAATCATTCCGCCAACTTGCGAACCGTTATAGTTAATTGTTTCTTTACCTGTAATCACAATGTCGAATCCGTTACTTTTTGCATATTCTGCAATTTGGAATGCTGTATAATAAGCATCACCTGCTTCTGAATCAATTCTGACTGCGTTATCTGCACCAATTGCTAAAGCTTTTCGAATAATCGAATCGTCA
Source organism: Crocinitomix sp. (assembly GCA_013138735.1). Taxonomy (GTDB): domain Bacteria; phylum Bacteroidota; class Bacteroidia; order Flavobacteriales_D; family Crocinitomicaceae; genus Crocinitomix. The sequence continues at coordinate 79,230 of WTCE01000011.1, forward strand.
GTTGCCGTTCCAACAGTAATAGTTGTCACAGAACCTCCATTTTGTTCTTTCAATTCTAATGCTCTAACAAGTGCATACCACTCGTCATAAGGGTTTACGATATACTGTACACCAGATTCGTTAAACTTCGTATCGTTGTCCGTAAATTCAATTTTACTGGTCGTATCAGGGGCCTTGCTGATACAAACTAAAAGTTTCATATACTATATAATTTATTGTTAATTTTTAAAGTCTGCCAAATTTACCAAAAATTTGACACTAATAAGAGGCTGTTTATAACAAACTCGTGATCTTTTCTGAATTAGGTTTGACAGCGCTGCGAAAACGGTTTATTAATTTACCCTTTTCATCTAATAAAAATTTCTCGAAATTCCATTGAATTGCACCATCAAAATCGGCTCCAGTTTGCGAGCATAACCATTTAAAAATGGGGTTAATATCATCCCCAGCAACTGATACTTTTTCGGCCATTAAAAATGTAACGCCGTAATTTACTTGGCAAAATGTTTTAATCGCATTATTCTCTCCGGGCTCCTGTGCTCCAAAGTTGTTGGCTGGAAAACCAATAATCACCAACTTATCGGTGTATAACCCATGCAAGGCCTGTAAATCTTGATACTGCGGCGTAAAACCACATTCAGAAGCAGTGTTGACGATTAAAATCTTTTTACCTTTAAAAGTGGAAAAGCTTTGTTCAACGCCATCAATAGAATTAAATTTAAAATCGTGAATTGATGTTTGGCTAAATGCAGTTAAGGACATAAAAATAAGGGTTAGAAAAGTTAATTTTTTTATCATAATGAATTGTATTTTTAATTTAGAACACCTGAACTGGGAAAAAGATCATAAGTGAGGGGCGGTTACGTAAAGTTAATTCAAAATATGGGTGAAAAATAACTTTCTATAATTTCTTTGCTAATTCCAAATAAGTTGAATTTAAAAACGTTCACAAGCATCATGAAACAATTAGGCCTGCTATTTATTCTAATTATTATTATTACGGTTCAACCTGTACGCGGCTGTTTAAATTATTATCACACGATTGATCAAGACGGTGATTTTCATGAGATGACAGAAAATGGTTTTATCGGGTTTAATAAAAACTTTAATTATAAGCTAATTGCCTCTAAGCTTCCTGATCTAGAAGCTGATTTTCAAAACAAAAAATCACCTTATTTACTTTCTGACTATGCTGTGTTACTGATGAAGGCAGGAAAGATTGAAGCATCTTTAGCATTACTTATTGAACTGAATAGAAACTTGCCAAATGAATATCAAATTGCAGCAAATTTAGGCACAGCATATGAACTAAATGGAGAACTAGACAGTGCTATACACTATATTAATCGTGGAATGGAACTCAATCCGGAAGCACACGAAGGCAGTGAGTGGGTCCATATAAAAGTATTAGAATGCAAGTTGAAACAAATCGAAAACCCGAATTATTTGAATAACACTTCTGTTTTAGAACTTACGGCGGAACAAAAAGCAAACTATAAAACCAGGCATCAACTTGAAATTCAAATTAGAGAACGATTTCCTTTCACTCCTGGTCCAAATCAAATAATGGCCTCTTTAATGATTGATTTGGGAGATTGTTATGCATCAGATTTATCAATTGAATATGCTAAAGCATTTTATACAATTGCCGCGGAATACTATGGTGCCGAAACAGAAATTACAAGTCCAAAAATTAGTAAATAATCCTCGGGGCAAGCCCGCGAGGCATTAAAATAGCTTCAATTGATGATTTTCTTTTAGCTTTTTATACTCTTGTTCAATTCCTTGCTCCTTTACGTATTTTGCAATTAGCCTTTCA
>WTCE01000138.1 GCA_013138735.1 Crocinitomix sp.
CTTTTTATTAACAATTTACAGGCTTTTCAACAAAGAAAAAAAGAAGCAAAAAAAGAAATCTATAACATCATTAATTCTTAATGATCTAAGTTGTATAATTCTGTTTTGCTAATCTAAAGGTAATGAATCTCTCACGCTCCGTCACGTTCCGTAATGGTTGTTTTAGCGTATATAATAGCGAAATGTTAGAAATATCAATCTACAACGTAGAATTTCGAATCAATCGAATAACTTTATAACAGTGTGATATATCGTTTAGAATTAATCTAAATCTTTCACATTCATTGTTCAAAAACGAAACATAATTGCAAGGTTTACCGTTTGTCTCGAATACGATTTTACAAATTTGAATACCTATATCAGGAGAATTATGCATTATGACAAAATTGGTTTTCGAATTTTCGAATGCCTCTGAAATTAACGCTTCTTTTGAAATTTTTTGAAGTAAGAGCAAATCGAATTTGATTAAACTTTGAATTGAACCATCATTCATGCATTGATTTTTGACTTCGAGTGAAAGAAAATCGGATGCAACCATACTACTCAAATTTTCAGCATACCAAGAAATTCGAGGCAAACTATTGAGAGCATAAATGTCCCCCATATTGGTGTAATAATTTTTGTAAGAATATCTATTTATGAAAGGGACAGAAACATATTTAGAGGCTAATGCATTTTTATTGAGTATTTCTAAATTTTCAGTATTAGCAAGATTGTGATTCTCAATACCCAAAATTCCACATGTGGTTATCAAGTGGCTCAACTTGACCTTTTCCCTTGCAAAGGCGATTCTCAACGAATCACCACTTATTGGCAAATTGCTCGCCAATTCATTCCAACTTAAAGATTGCAATTTCTTTTGTGCAAGAATCAATTCAATGACTTTTTTCTTCCGAAAATTATCTGGCATAAAGTTTTTATTGGTAAAAATAACCAATGTTCGGATTTGTTCGGTTATTATTTCTTTAATTTATAACATCAAATTTTTAACCCAAAAATAGATGTCGCATTGGATTGATATGTCAAGGTTTAATACTGAAACTATAATTCGATAAAAAGACATTTCCCACGGAATAGGTTGAATTAAATGTACAATTATGAGAAGTGGTTTTCTAGTAATATCAATTTTTGGCAATCCGCCTCTATTGACCTTGTTCCATGAACAGATCAAGGTTCTTACTCAAAGAGAAAAAATTGTCCTCTATTTTATTCTATCCAATAGAACATACAAAGACATTGCAGGCAATTTATATATCCATGAAAAAACAGTTTCGAAACATTCCCATAACATTAGGAAAAAAATGAATTTTCACAATTTAGATGCGCTCAAACTTGCCTTTAAAGATTTACAAATCTTATTAGAATTATAATTGCATCAAATGTTCATTAGAATACTCCAATATATCCATATTATACGAATCCGTAATTTGAACATAGGCGTATTTCTTTGCAGGCTTCGCGCCAATACGCTTTTTTTCAGTGGTTGCTGTGAAACCAAAATTTACCGAATCCTTTCCTAATTCAATAGCACGTTTCACAACTTGAAATATTGACTGTTTGTAATTTTTATGGCTATGTAGATAGTCATAATCAAGACCAACAAATAGTGGAACATAGACTGATGTGTTGCGATAACAAAAAACAACGCCTACTGGTTGTTTAGAGTCAGCAATAGAATTCTTTTCGCTATTTAAATGCAGTACGATAAATTCCCAATCTTGAGATAGATTCATTTCTTGGAATGTCTCATAATTAATGTCAAATGTATTTATCAAAAAGCTTTTTCTTTTAACGCTGAGGTACAGATCATAATATTTAGCCAATTCTTTGGGATCAACATATTGATTTACTGAAATTTTAAATTTATCAAAGTTGTAAATAACATCTTTTTTAATTTGTTGCCGCTTTTTTGATGTCAGCGAATGCAACAAATCATCTATTGATTTAATTTTTGACAAATCTAATTCATGTGCGAAATCAGGAATCTCGATTCGGACGAATCCATTTTCTATAAAAATATCATGTCTGCCTTTTTCTAACTGCTTAAAATCTCGTAAATAAACATTGTCAACATCAAGTTCAACACTAAGTTTAACAATTTCATCTAGTAATAGTTTTAATGCTTCGTTACTTTGAACATTGTTATCATCAATAAAAAGATGATTCCCTTCTGTCATTGTTGACCCCATCATTAAGGCTTTTGAACATAAATAAAATGGATTTGATCTTCTGGCCAATTCAATTTCTTTTGAAATTTCATAAGGTTTAAACATATCATCTTTGCATAATGAAACTGTGAGGAAAGTAGCGGCAACGATTTTATGTTTTACGTCCCGAATAATCAAATAGTGAAAACCCCAATTCTCTTTATCCAGCGTTTTATTAGAATAGGATTTTTCTAAAAACTTTAAGCCATTGTAATCAAAATTGCCCTGTGTTGAAAAAATGCTATCCCACTCTTCTCTGTTTAATTCTTCAACCGTCTGAAATTTTTCAATTCGTAATTTACGGGATGATTTTTTCTTAGATTCCTGACGATTTTTCATAGAATTATAGGATTCCATTTCAAGATTAAATGAAGTAAGAATGTTATCAAAATTTATTTTTTCTTCATTTAATGCGGCTTGATATTCTCCTAATAAACATTCCAACATCTCAGTAATTTCATGGAAAGAATGTTTCGCACTTATACAAATTCGTATACCCGCCTTTCTTGCGGATACAGCAGGGAAAACTGCGGGTGTAACGAAAAAGCCTTTGTTCAGCATTCTTTCCGCTAAATTGTAACTAAGCTTGGGATAACTCGTGGGAATGTAGAATATGGGCGAATGTGATTTAGATATTTCCGCTATGCCAAGCCTCGCTAACTCTTCATTGCAATAAACTATATTCTTTCGTACCTCTTCTTGAATTTCAATAAATTCCTCTGATAAATGTAGTTCAGCCGAAGAACAACCAATTCCTAACATTGGAGGTGGAATAGGAGTGGAAAAAATTAACGGACCTCCACAGGTTCTAATTTTATCTTTCCATTGCTGATTGGGTAGCACAATTGCTCCTCCTGCTCCACAAAATGATTTGTTCAAAGAAGTTACTAATACCATTTGATTATGTAAATCAATTTCACTTAGAACATAGCCTTTACCATTTGTACCAGTCCAACTCATTCCATGAGCATCATCAACATAAGTGTAAAATTGATCGTATTTGTTCATCAGTTTTTCCAATTCTTTTACTGGAGCTAAGTCACCGTACATTGAATAAATGCCATCAGCCAAGTACCAAATCCGACCCACATTTTGTCTATTCTTTAGTATTTTTTCTTCAATTAAATCGATCCTATTATGTCGAATCAATTCCACACGAATATTTTTTTCTTTTAAAGGTTTCACTGCGTAATGTATGCTAGCATGAGCGTGTTGATCCACGATAACCAAATCATTCTGATTTATTAGAACAGGCAGCACTGCTTGGTGGGCAAGGGTAGTTGAGGGTGCTACTAGAACTTCATTTTTAAATATTTCACCCAACGATTTCTCTAGTTGATTATAAATGTTTAAGGATAAAAAAGCCCGTGAATAACCAAATTGAGTGCCGTAATTATCTAGTGCTTTTTTACCTCCATCAACCAACTGTGGATGATTTTCAAGCCCCAAATAACTATAGGACGAAAAATTTATTGTATTTATACCTTTTACATTTAGCACAAATTCCCTCGAATAATCGGCGGTCAAATGGAGTACACCTTTTCTAACACCATGATTAATACTTTCATAAATTGTATTAATTAATTCAGGGTATTCATTGTTTCTTTTAGACATAATTTCGTGTTTAGGTTATTAATTATGACAATTTAAGGAATTAGATTCTTAGAAAAAATATTGTATTTTCGTTAGATGCTACTCGAAAAGAAACCATTTGTAACCGATTATGTAGAAATGTGGATTGAAAAGGGAATAGTTCATACTGCCTACCCAACTAATCTGGTATTAACTTTAGAACTTGCTAAACAAATTGTAAAGGATCGAATTTCCTATTGCGAGGGCAATACATACAAGGGATTGGCTGATATTAGAAACTTAAAAAAAGCGGAAGTACTGGCTATGAAATATTTTGCATCCGAAGAATCTTTTGCCTGTCTATCAAAACTTGCTGTATATTCTGACAAACGTTGGAGTAAGATATTCGCGAATTTTTGGTTTAAAGTTGATAAACCCTATAAGCCAACAAAATACTTCACTGATAAAGGAAGTGCCTATATTTATTTAATGGAAATTCACGAGAATTAATTATCATCTATTAAACTACTGACTGAATTTAAAATCATTTTTTCCATTAAACTCAAATCGCCCTTATCTAAATAAGTTTGTTTAATTGAATTAAGCACTTTTAAATGCTCAAATTTCTGTATCTGATCCGAGTTTGCAATGCTTTGAATTGAATTTTTTACGGGAGACATTGAGCCATAATTTTGATTTTCATACAGCGCTTTACTAACTGGTTCGACAATGTAGAAATATCCTGATGTTCCTGATTGAGGGAAATGAGTTGATCGAATTGTAACACGCAGTACAATTTCAGACTTCAAATTTGCTAAATACAATCTTTCAATATCATGTTCTATAATGGTTCCAGTGATGTCTAACCCGTATTTGTGAAGTAACGGTTTGCTAAATAAAAATTCTTTTATTGAAGTGTCTCTTGATATTATTTCTTTTTTGGAAAACCCTAAATTTGATATGTAATCATTAGTATCCAAAATCTTTCCTTTAGAATCAGTTATTAGTATAAGACTATTAATGCTATCGAAATAGTTTTGCATTCGAGACAAAGCTTTGAAACTATCTTCTAAGTGTATTTGCATTATATTAAGATTCAATCCTAAAAAATCGAATTCATTCCGTTCATCTGAAATTTCTGCCTTTTCTGTAAAATCCAAATTTGCAATTGAACTCATAATGTTTCCTAGTTTTTCCAAATCATTGTTATCAACCGTGGAAAATCCTTCTTCGTCAAAAATTTTTGTTTGAATTGGGATATAATTTTTTCTAAAGAAATCAGAATTAACAGATAGGCAATCGATCTCTTTTTCGATCGAATTTTCAAGATTTTCAAGTTCGCTCAATCTATGCCGTAATTTATTTATTGTCTCTTTTAATTCCTGTTTACTAATTTCCATTATTATCAATTTTGAGTAATTCAAACATAGTCAATATATTTTCATAAGTATTAATACTTAAAAGCTGCAACGTGCATAATATCAAGTCGTGAGAATTGGAATATAATAGATTCAAGACGTATATTTTACGTAGCTCATTATAGTCAATCAACCGTCCTAAATAAGAAACAATACGTACTAATGGTGTATTTTTTTCGTTGCAAAATCAAAACACTATTTTTCATTCATATATTCTCTAATATTGTATGGTAGTTCAAAGGCAATGAACTTATAATTAACCCAAAAAAGATATGACAAAATAATTATTAGGCGCAATAATCTGCGTAGCACCTCTCATTTATAAAGTGGCAATTAGTAAACACGTCAATGACCATAGAATAATTATAACCTTTTGTAATCGAAGGCTTGCCTCAAGTTTTGGGTGCCAGATATCAAACTTTGAAGTTTGTAATTACCACGAATGAAATCAAGTTAGGTTGATGGCGCGGATGGGAACATAAAGGTGACAATCATTGGATTGGGAATCCTGCTCACCTTAGTTCCCGTCTGTTTTTTTTATCAGAACGTAAATAGCTTACGTTTTGCCAGTATAAATTACAACCATAAATTAACTAAAATCAAAACTTATGAAAACAAAAATCAACATTCGAGGTGTAAGTCCTCGAAATTCAATTCGCGCCCGAAAATGGGCAATTATTAATTCTAAAATTTCACCCAAAATGAAACATTTTTACACATTGGCTTTATGCCTATTATCATTTGGCGGATTCAGTCAAATTAATGTAGCTGACACACTTGCGTTTTATCAATCCGAATATGGAAATGGAAACATTGGCTTTCATTCATTGGACAGTACGTTAGGCGATTTCTTTAATGCCTTACCCGAAGATGAACGATACACGCGATACCATAAAGAATATCAGCGAAGCATGGCTTTTTGGCGCGATCGTGTCGAATATAATGCGTCAGGAGAATCTTTGGCGGGTGCATACACACGTGCATTAAGCGATTATTTGGATTCACCTACTTGTTCTAACGGAGACAAGGCGCACTGGCAATATGCTTTTGACCCTAGTCCTATTTTAGATGGTGAAACACTGGACACTAATGGACTATGCACATTTACTGGAGATCACACTGCGGGTATTGTTAGATCAATCTATATGCACCCTGTAGTAAACAATTTAATTTTAGCGGGTTCAAATTCAGCAGGAATTTGGCGTACGACAAATGGCGGTGTAGATTGGGAATGTGTAACCGATAATTTAGGCATTCCAGCTTTAGGTGTTTTCGACATTGTTGATGTTTCTAAACCATCAGAACCTGTGGGAAGTGTACTTTTAGCCGTTACAGGAAAAATACATTTTCACGATTCTTTTGGTGTTGGAGTTCTGCGCTCTACAAATGGTGGTGAAAGTTGGACACGACATGACATACCGCTTAATGATGCAGGGTTAATGTCTCCACTTAGAAAAATCACAAAACCTTATGCCGAGAATGATTCTGTCTTCGCAATGTCAAATAATAATATTTTCTATTCTACAAATAGAGGTATTAGTTGGAGCGAAATGACATCTATACCTTCATTGGTAGGAGCGAAAAATTACTACGGATTAAGTTCAACCTATGGCACTGAAAACATAATCTATGTTTCATCTTTTGGCACAAGTGCAAAGATTTGGCGTACAAATGCGGGGGATATTGATTGGGAAGAAATCACCCCTGCTGTTCTATCTGCAAGGCATTCTTGTTTGGACGTAGAAATAGCAGAAAGTTTCGATTTTGAAACTGGTCTGGAAGTACTTACAACAAATACGCATTTAGACACATTGTTGTCGGGGGTATCAGATGACACGATTTTTCAAATTACATCAATCGATATAGATGCGGATGAGCATCTCTACGTTCCACCATTAACTTTTCATGGGCCAACGCCACCTACAAGGGGAGGTCTTGCCCTGTTTTACGAGTTTGATGAAACTACCCGTGCAGGAGATATATCTATTGCTTGTAATGCTAGAATTCCGTTTGGTGCAAAAATCGAGTTTTATATTGTTAATGACCCAGACGAATTAGTTTATGATGAACGATTTGCTCCCGAGGATGGAACACTGATAGGTCAATTCGATACTGATGACATAGACGGCATTGTGGCTTATTCAGAAACCTTTACAGTTACAGAGCCTGGTTTTATGACTATGATAGCTGCACGTTTTTCGTTTATTGCACCTGATTTTGGTTATACAGATACAACCCCAATTATTTTCGACGATTGGGAGTTCGATTTTTCAAGGTCAGGGTCAGAAACCATACCTACCGCAATAGGTATTTCTGTTGCCAATGGAGATGAGCTTAATTTGGCACTTCAAGATTATGATACAACTCTTAATAAAAAACGAATTTCAATACTCAATTCGACTAATAAAGGTATCACATGGAATTGTGTTGGTATTAGTTCAGGTTTTTCAGGTATTGGATCTGAAGGTGACCGTTTAGCTTCTCGAGATAATTTTGTGGCAGGTTACGGAACAGAAGAGGGTTATTATTTTGGAGGGGTTAAATTTATCAGATACGATACTGAATTAGAAGACCTTTATCAAGTATGCAGTCAACATGATGATGTCAGAGCAATTCAAATTGTCAAAAATGTTGATGGCAATAATCATCTGGTAGTGGGTGATGATGGTGGGGTAGCCTATTCAGAGGACAATGGTATGACATGGACTTCGAGAAATGGCAATAATCTCCCAATTACGCAATTTTATGATTTCGCCCTAAACCCCCATGATAATGTTTCCGTTTTAGGTGGAACACAAGATAATGGAACGTTCTTTAGCGATCAGGTAGGTGAATGGTCTATGATTGGTAATGGTGATGGAAACTCAAACGGCTTTAGTCCTGATCCAACACGAAATGGGCAACGTTATTTTCAAATAAATAATAGAACAGTCGTTCAAGAACTTAGCGGGGGAGATTGGGTTGAAGTGTATGAAGCATCAAGCGCAGGGGAAGGTTATTCGGCTTATTTAGGTAGACCTAGTACATATTCACCCTCAACGGGTAATGCCATCTACGAAGGAGCAAAGGGAGATGATGATGTTTTACATCCAAACGCTGTAATTATCAAACATGATTTAAATCCAACAGGAGGTTATGATGATCCTTATGTTTATGATTTTGACGGTTTTGATGGCACTAGCGTTGAGATCGGAGCGATTGAAGTTGCACCCAATAACGAGCAGGTGATTTATGCTGCGGAAGGTTATAATCGTTCAGCTTTGGAATTTTCTAAGTTATTCGTTTCAGTAGATCAGGGTATAACCTATAGCGACCTTTCTGCTAGTTCTACGGCTGATATTCTGGACGAAGATGGTATTACAACAAGTAAATCATTGGCGGACATTTTAAGCTATAAACATCCCAATACTATTGAAACAAATCCAGAAGATTTCACCGAATTATGGATTGGAATTTCGGGTGTTAATAGAATTGATGGAGAAGTAGTCGGTGGTATATTCCGAGTATTACATTCAAGCGATACGGGGAATACATGGCAAGACTATTCTTTAGGTTTACCACCTTTCCCTGTTAATGATTTAATTTATCAAAGAGCAACAAACGACCGTTTGTTTGCTGCAACAGATGTTGGCATTTTTTACCGAGATGCAAGTATGGATCAGTGGGAATGTTTCCAAGAAGGGATGCCTGCAACTTTTGCAAATGATCTCGAAATAAACTATTGCCAACAAGCACTTTATGCAGGTACATTTGGTCGTGGGATTTGGAGTTCTTTTATTGATATGCCAGATACAGAGCCAATTGTGGTTGATACTAACCTTACATGGGGTGGGGTGCAACAATTTGAGAACGATATTTTTATTGAATCAGGAAATACTTTAACCTTAAACGGAACGCTTGAAATGGCAGGAGGTAAAAAGGTAATTGTTGAACAAGGTGCGCAACTTATTGTGGATGGTGGAACAATTACAAGCCTTTGTGATGTGTTTTGGGGTGGTATCGAAGTTTGGGGAGATAAAGACGAAATACAAGTCCCTCACTCAAACCAAGGTAAAGTCATTCTAAAAAACAACGCTTTGATCGAACACGCTCGAATTGGAATAGCCACATGGAAAAATGGCGACTATAACTCAACTGGTGGACTTATTTTTGCCTCATCTTCAACTTTTAAAAACAACAAAAAGGATGTTGAGTTCAGAGCCTATCAAAACTACAACGGTTCAGATGAACCGCTTGGCAATAAAAGTTTCTTTACAAATATGACGTTCACTTGGGATGATGATTTTAGAGCAGAATACCCATTAGGTCATGTTACTATGTACCGTGTAGATGGTATTCAGTTTAAAGGGTGTTTATTTGAAGATGCTCGAACCACACCACTTTCCGCTTATCACGACAATGATTATAGTGTGCGGAATTCTGGAATTTATACAATTGATGCACAATTTTATGTAGCACCAATTTGTACAGATGGCGGTGGTTGTTCGGGTGGGATTTCAGATGATCCTGATTGGACACCAAGTATATTCCAAAACTTGGATTTTGGCATTTATGCCACTAATTCTACAACCGAGCGTAATATCACGGTTGACCGTTCTGTATTCGAAAATAACCTGTATGGTGTAGAGTTAATCAATGTCAATTCTCCAATTGTTACGCGTAATGAGTTTACCATTAATAATGATTCTACTAACAATTTCCTCGATCATGCGGAGTATGGCGTTCATGCAGTACGTTCAAAAGGGGTGAAAGTTGAAGAGAATAAGTTTACTCATTTGACTGGAGATAATGATGTTTATGGCATTGTTTGTTCGGATTTAGGAGAATCAGATGAGGAAATTTACAATAACTATTTTGAAGGGATGAAATTTGGAATTACCACACAAGGTAAGAATCGAGATTTAGACGGTTTAGATGGTTTGAAATTCTTCTGTGATTCAAATGTTACCAACTATAAAGATCATCTCGTATTAGGGACACTTTGGGGTGACACAATTAGTCCGATCTATGGAGTTAAAAGGATTAGTGGTGCGGATGATTATCCTTCAGGCAATATATTCAGTACGCTACCTTTAGCTACTGATGAAGAGCATTATGATAATGTGTCTGACAATGAGGTGTTTTATTATCACCGTCAATTTGATGTTCCTGAAACACCAACCGATTATTCGGGTCTTTTTACACCCTTAGCCATAGACTTTGAGAATATATGCCCCTCGAAATTAGAGGATAACGGAACGCAAGGACATACGAGTAGTACATTGCAAACCTTTAAGTCAGATTTTGGAATGATTGCTGACGACCTTGACATCAAAGAAGCGACTTACCAAAGTTTGGTGAATGGTGGTAATACGGATTCGTTAATGACCGAAATTGACAATTTGATTGTGGCAAACCGAGAACAATTGCGATCACTTTTGAATAATAATAGCCCCTACTTAACAAGAGAAGCTGTTGAAGCGACTATTGACAATCCAATAAGTAAATACCCACACGCTTGGGCGTATGAATTGATTGTCGATAATATAGAAGTGGCTTATGAAGATGGTTTTATAGATTTTTTATCGACCAAAGCCTATCCAATGGAGCAATGGATGATTGATGATATTAAAGCAGAACTCGATAGTGGTTTAACAACCGATATGCTCGTAAAGCAATCAGAATTAGCGCAATTAAGAAGTGAAAAAGCATATTTAGCAAATGTTATTGTACAATCCTATAAAAATGATACGCTTTTAACCGATATGGATTCTATTCGTCATTGGATTCAGCAGGAAGATGAAATTCTAGCTGAAACTCGAATTATTGATGCGTATATCCAAGAGGGAGATTTTACAACTGCACAAAGCAAAGTTAATACGCTTAACACGGCTATTCAGACTTATCCAATTCATTTGCAAGATGAATTAACGGATTATGTCAGCTTTAAAAACAAGGTGATAGCGATTTTATCAGCAAATAGTGAATTTGACAACCTTGCGGTCGCCGATCATACATTCTTAACCGATTTGGCGAATGATGGTGAGGGAATTGCCCGATACCAAGCGCAAGAATTGTTATGTTTTTATTATGACGAATGTGCCGAATATCCCGTTGTTACAATGCAAGTTGGGGGTGGTTTATCACCTTCATTTGAGCAGGACAAACCAAAATCTGAAACACAGAGTTTCGCGGTTTACCCAAATCCTGCGAATAACTGGGTGACGATTGTTTTACCTGAATCTGATCTATTGATGAATGTTACCATTGTTGACCTTACAGGACGTGTTATATTCAATCAACTTATTGACCGAAGCCTATTTATTTGGGATACCGAGTTAGTTGGAAATGGAACATATCTGATTACCATAACGAACGAGAATCAAACTGAATCATTAGGTACTCAGAAGGTAGTTGTTCAACATTAAATCTAAAAAAAATAAACCTACCCCTACCTAAAAGTTAACATGATTAGGTAGGGGTTTGATTTACAGGTCAAAATTGCGTAAATTTGACTTATCCAAAAATGAAAAAAGTAAACTCCATATTGTTTTTTCTTACTTTGTGTCTACATAGCACTTTTAGTAATGCGCAGCCCATTTTGAACGAACGGTATGGGATTGGAGATGAAACGAATGTGTTTTTTTCAAGTGTAATTGTTACCGATAGTTGCTATTATGTAAATGGTGTGCATACATCATCACCAAGTGCAGTTAATTTTAAAAGTTCCCATACCAAATTTAATCTTGACGGGAGCGTGGCAAGTCAAAAAGAGCTTGCACATGATACGTTGGGTATCATATTTTGGCACACATCAGAAATGCTAACAACGCTTGACGGAAATTTTGCACAAATGGCACTTGTGGGTGGACTTGAATCTGAATCTGCTTTCATGTTTTTCAAGATTAACCCGAATGGAGATACAATTTCGACCAATTATATTTATGACTTTTATGAAGAAAGAGAGGAGTTTGGAATTGCTCCTTATGCTTTAATACAAGAAGCGGACAGTTCTTACTTCGGTATTATGTCTGTTCAACGAAAATCAGATTTGAGAGCAGGTGTGATTTTTTATAAACTCGATAAAAATGGTGATTTATTATTTAACACTCCTTTTTATCCTCCTGCTGATTTAAACTATCACATATTAAGACCAGGTAGCTTAACAAAAGAAAACGATAGTGTCTTTGTTATAGGTGCAACTCTTGTTGGTGCCCTTGGAGTTGAAAATGCTGATGAACGAAAACACAGTAAACTTATTCGAGTAAATAAGTATGGTGATTTTTTAAATGAATATACTTATTGGGAAGATAAATTATGTTCAAATGTCAATGGTTTAACGAAACTCCAAGATGGAGGTTTTTTATACTGTGGTAGAAATGGAAGTCATAATACCGAAACGAATGGTTTTCGTTACATTGGTAGGGTTGTTAAAATCAACGCTGATTATTCCATTGACTGGGAATTGACTTTAGGTGATTCTACAGGTTTTTCAAGAATTGGATTAAATAAAATCTTAACAATTTCTGATTCAGAATTTGTGGCTGTTGGCTTTATGCATGATCGAACGACATTAGACGACAGAAGTAATTATGGATGGTTGGTCAAATTTGATATTCATGGCAATAAAATATGGGAACGAAGACACTTAAAAGTTCCACATTTTGAAGGTGAAACAAACTACGCTATACATGAATTATATGACGCAGAAATCACTCCTGATAATGGTTTTGTTATGGTTGGTAATTCTTTTAATTTTCACGAAAATGAATTCGAAACAGGTCAAAAAGGATGGTTATTAAAAACCGATAAATACGGTTGCCTAGTTCCCAATTGCCATTTAATAGGTGTAGAAATTGAACCGAATGACACTAACGTTAAACCACCAGTTAAAGAACCAACAACTTGGATTTATCCAAACCCTACCTCAAAGAGTCTTTTCTATTACCACCACCAAGATGAATTTAAAGGTGGTACGGCTTATATCTACAATTCGGCAGGACAAATGGTTCAGAAATGGGAGATAACGGCTAATGATATTACTTATGAGGTGGACGTATCTCAACTTGCAGTGGGTAGTTATATTTTGAAGGTTTTCAATATGTTGGGTGAAGCTATTGAGGTTGATCGGTTTGTTAAGAATTAAGTCTAATAACTTTCATAACCAACCTTCTTAGAATAAAACCCGTTTATACAATTGCAACCTTTAACCCTTTATTTATGAAACCAATATTAGTACTTATTCTTATAGTGGCGCCTTGGTTATCTTCATTCTGTCAAGACTATCAAACTTTTAGTTCGAATAGTGTTCATTATTTTAAGGAAGTCACAACTGGAAATATCTTAGCATCTGAAATTATAGACTTCGAGGTTGAATTATTAGACACTATCTTATTTCCTTTTTTATCAATTAAAGAACAAGATAGTGGCTATTTGAAGGATATCCCTTCTTGGATGGGGGCTAAAATAGTTATCAAATCAGATGGAACAAATCTTTTTTTTAATGAAGCTGGTGATACAATCACGATTGAGACACAATCCAATCTTGGAGAATCTTTTACCATGTATACATTCCCTAGTGGGGTAACTATTGAAGCAACAGTAGACACAATAATTGAGAGTACATTTTATGGAATAACAGATAGTGTAAAGGTACTTAGTTTTGATTCAAGTGAACCCGGATTTATTTTGGGTGATAATCAATTTAGAATTGGGAAAAATCTTGGATTAATTGATATTTATCCCTTCTATTCGTTTCCTGAAATATATACTCCGCTTGGTAGAGTTGCAGGTGCTGGAATATCAAAATACACTCTTGTTGGACAATTGTATCCTAGATTGGGAATAACAAAAGCAACACATTATGACCTAAACTCACTGAATATAGGTGATGTTATTGGTTATAAAGGATACTACGACTATTTGTATGAACACACTTATCGAAAAAAGGTTATTGACAAAATTGAAACAGGCGAAATGGCAACTTATACATTTGAACTTTATACGGAAACCAAATATTCAGGTACTTCTGAAGAAGACCCCCCAACCTTAACTTATACCACCGATATAATCACAGAAACTTATAATATATCACATAATTTTATTAACACATATTTAATCCCCGAAAAAAACTATGAATTTGGAAGTTCGGATAAGGTTATTGGTATTAAACATAGCAATAGTTGCGGGTTCACTGAACGATCATACACATTGGGATCAACATACGTAGGTGGTGGAAATTACTATCACACCCATCATTATCATTCATCTTATTTCTTTAATAGCGGTGGACTAAACCAAGATTATTATATATACCATTTTGACGACGGTCACGATAGTGAAAATCATGGCGAATACTATCAAAGTAGTAGTATTGATGGGTATATATGTGGGAATGGAGAATTTTTAGAATTACCAAAAATGGCGGTAAAAAAAGAAGAAATCTCAATTTACCCTAACCCAAGTCAAGGTGAACAATATTTAGAAATATTGGTATCAACTGAAGTAGAATCTAATATTGAGATCTTAAACAGCCAAGGAAAAAAAGTGTTAGACGTTTTTGACGGCAGCTTATCGCCAAACATAAATAATAAAATGAAAATCGAGTTAGGTGATCTTCCTAACGGAATTTACTTCTGTATGATTAATCTCAACGGAAAATCCTATCAAAAAAAGATCATTAAAATTTAACCCAAAAGAATGAAGATTTTTTACACTTTTCTAGCAATATCCTTATTTAGTCAATTCAGTTTCGCCCAATGCGAAGACTTTGATGTAGAATTAACATTTACTGACCCTCTTTGTCCAGATTATGCTGATGGATCAGTTACAGCATTACCGATAGGTGGAGAATTACCCTATATCATTTTAATTACAGATTCGGATGGAACAATCCATAATACGGATGGTGGAAGTGAGACGGGAAATTATCTTTTAGAAGGGTGGTATTATATTGATGTTACCGACGATATGGGGTGTACATTTGTAGATTCTGTTCTTTTAGTTGATCCGCTCCAAATTAATGTTGATGACTACACGATAGTTGAGCCTAGCGCGTTAGAGGTTTGTGATGGTTCAATAACCATAGATGAAGTCTCAGGTGATTACGATAATTTATTCTATGCTTGGACTCCCGACCCTGATGATATTTCAGGAATTGATGCGAACTCCATGACAGATGCTTGTGCAGGAACTTACGATTTAGTAATTGTTAATGAGGTTGGTTGCTCAATGTCTTATGAATATGAAATAGGGTTTGGATTAAGTATTACTGATAACATTTTGGATCAAGTTGTCATTAATAACACAATACAAGGCATTTATATTGCCGTTGAGACACAAGATCAATCAGCTTTACGTTTTCAAATCACCGATTTAAGCGGTAAAATCATACTCACTTCTGACATATCAAATGGGGAGAGTTTTATTGACTTTAACCGTGATGGATTTTTTATCTGTTCGATAATTGATGAAAATGGATTGCTCCGTTATCAAGAAAAAATTTCTAGGTAGAAATACGGATAAAGTTTTTAATTAATTATCTTTGTACTTCAGGCAGACAGAGTAGAAGAAAGAAGTAATATTTTACTTTTTCATAAGTTTTGGGTTAATGAATGATTTTTCTTCGAAAATCTGCCTGTTTTTTTCTTTAATTTTTCGGAATCCGAAATACTTCTTTAGGACAATTAAAATTGTGCTTTAGCAGGTTTACTTGCTCTTATAATTACTTGACACTATTCTTAGTGATTGAAAATAATGCTATATTTAAGGGTTGTCATTGACCCAGTTATAATTCATTTACATGACATTTGTAAACGTTTACCATTGATTATTGGATAGAGAATGATATAAGTGAACATTCACTTTATTCGGATGATGTTGGCAAAAATTAAAATTAATGAGTATACAGACTAAAATTGATTACTTAAAACTTCCAACATATGAATTGTTAGAGAAGTTTGGAGAAGGAAGTCACGTTCCTGGATCTGGAAGTGCTGCTGCCTTTTCCGGTCTTTTGGGTGTTGAATTAATGAAAACAGTTTGTAAGTTGACAATTAGTAGAACTGAAGATAAATATGTTAAAGTTAGGCGAGAATTTGAAATAATTCTTGAACAGGTAGAAAAAGCAAAAATTGAATTAATAGAACTATTTCAGGAAGATGCTGAATGTTTTAATCAAGTAAGTCAATACCGTTTCAAAAGAGATGCCGCTAAGAAAAACAAGGACGACAAAGAAGTAAGTAAATTCAAAAAAATCGAAAACGACTTAATGAAAGAAGCAACTGAAATCCCTTTGAAAATCGCTCGAACTTGTCTAAGTATAACTGATTACGGCTTTATTATATTCGACAAAGGCTTTCAATCAGCAAGAGGGGATAGTGGTGTTGCAATAAGTAATCTTTTATCTGCAATTTCAGGCTCCTTATTTGTAACATTATTGAATATTAAGACTCGTAGAACAAGTCAATGGACCGAAAAATTAAGAGAAGAAGCTGAAAAAATTGGGCAGTCTTATAACACCAAACAAAAACTTGCATTGTCGAAAGTATTAGACCTTTACAAGGAAGGTATTACGATTGAAGATTATCAATTTAAACTTAATTTTGATTAAAAAATTGCCGACAATGGCTATAGTTAATACGGGTGTAAAATATATTATGAAGATGAAAACTAATTGTCTGTACAAAATCCGAAGACATTTGATACATATCAGGGCTTTCTATTTCCCATCAGTCATAATGGACACATTTTAATGATAATTGATGAAAGTCGTTAAAATTTGTTGATTTACAAATCTCGTTAGCCTTCAAATTAGTGCCAACGAAATAGACTTCAACTATAACTCGCGAAAAAACAGTTGGTTGATACTAAATTAAACTGTCCTAGTGGGACAACAAGAAAGCTTCATCTAACGGTGAGGCTTTTTTTGTGGGCAATCGGTTTGTGGACGTTTGGGTGAGCAATTTTTTGTAGGAGGGTGTCCGAAATGGTGTCCAAAGTTGGTTTTTGTAAGGTGTGGTAATACTTACTATGATTTGGTTATACAGTTATTCAAAGTACTCAAGTCCCTTCAGCCTCCGACTTGGAAAGTTCGAACATATCAAAATGCACGAGGATTATAAAGGAGAGTGTAAAGGCGGTGTATGAAGATTATTAAGCCGACATTCCCCACCCTTAATAAAAAAACGATTATTTAAATTTTGGTAGCCTTTTAGACCTTAAAAATTGGTGTATTTCGCCTAACAGATCCTAAAATGGATTCATAAATGCTAAGTGTAGTTGCAGATAAACAAAAATCGAACAAAATTTGTGCTTTTTTCGTCCAGTTCTCAAATAATATTGAATTTTGAAGGAGGGGTGGGGAATGTCGGATTAAGCGCGATTAGTTATCTTTAACTATCGTTCAGAAATAACTACTAGATTAGCAACAGACAATTATTACATTTAAGATTGTAATCTTTTGTTCTTGATTAAAATCCTAAAGTATGGACATTTACCATTGATAGATAAATCCTTTTCATCATTTCCCTTTCTAAATTTTATAATTTCAAATTGGTCAGGATTGAATTTGTGTAAAAAGGTTATTGGTACACCCATAGAGCCTTTGAAGTCCATGGGAATATCTTTTGTTTTGTTTACATTAATCCCATCATAGTTGTCATATTTAGGGTATTCGCTTTCATTTCCATAATATGTTTTTGAAAGGATTATATCTTCATGCCGTTTTGATGTATCTAAATTTGTTAGCCATAAACAATTGTTTGGAGAAACTATCCTATTCCCAGAGTTATCAATACGAGCTTCTGTGCCGTAAAGTTCGTAGTGGTCGGGTACTATAAAGCCCGAAATACCTCTTCCAAGATGTATCCCTAACCAAGCTTTGTTTTCCTTAATTAATTTAAAAATTTCCTTGTAAGTAATTGCGTTAACATTTCCAATTATTAAAAATTTCTTATCATATTTTATTAATTGCTCAACGTATTCCCTAAATAGGGAAAATGGAGGATTGGTAACAACAATATCAGATTTTTTCAAAAGTTCGATACTCTCGAGGCTTCGAAAGTCTCCATCTTCATTAAATGGAACTACGCTAATTTTATCTTCAATGGTTATGTCTTTTTCTCCTTTATCGCTTATATATTCGCTAAAAAACCCATTTTCATTTAAATTGTTTTCCTTATTTTTATAGCAAGCCGTTATTATTTTTTTCAGTCCTAATTTTTCAAAATTGATAGAAAAGTAATTAAAAAAGTTACTAACCCTTGGGTCATCACAATTACAATAAACGACTTGGTCTTTAAAATGGTTTTCATAGTGTTTCAATTCGCTCTCAATATCTATGAGTTGAGTATAAAACTCATCTTTCTTGTTAGTTTTTGCTTTTGTTAATAACGAGTGTTGTACTTTTCTTGCCATTGTTTTTATTAATCAATTGCCTATCTATGCTACTTTCCATTCTTGATAAAGACGTTGCTAGCATTATGTCATTTAGGGTGGTGTGATTTATTTGTAATAATATGCTTGTATTTTTAAAAAACACAAAGATAACAATAGTATGCAAAAGTTTAATTTGTTAAGGTGATATAACGACGCTCTTGTTCTAGTATACCCCCAATTTCTAGTAAGTCCAATAAGAAAGGACAGCGGTGCTTAGCATTCTCTGCTGTTCCTGGTTTGATATTTAAGGTTTTACAAAAAGACTGTGTAGGATTAAACGAATAAAAATTATTATAAATGAAATCCGTTTTAAATATTTTTTTATCCTGAGAGGATTTTAATAGTTTATGCATAATAATGACGGCTGGAAAGCTAATGAGGTTTTGCCAAAATAAAAGATACTCTGAAGAGGAGTTAATTAATACTTTAAGTAATGAGATATAATGATTTTTATTAGCAACCATTTCCCAAGAAGGAATTACACTAGACTTATGTTTGAATTTCAAATTAGCAACATCAAGCAAAGGAGACAGCATTTTTGTAATGGTTTTTCCCTTGTTAGTTAGTACGATTTTAAATTTTGATTGATCTGATAGATTGCGATTATCTTCAATAATTTCCATTTCCATTAGCGCCACGAGCAAATATTTTGCCTTTCGCTGAAAACCGCCTAAGTCACCAGAATCTAAACCGCCTCTCAACCGAATATATTTATCATCTAAATGAGATCCAAATATAGACTTATCTTTAATTGTTTTTAGCGCATATAAAATATGACCAATATGAACTCCTTGTGGAAAATGATAACTTGCTTCTGTGTATAAATAAGTCTTATTAGTATAGCTACTCAATGCAACTTTTGAGGTAACAATAGAGGAGGTTGTTCTTTTAAATTCCTTGGGTATACTTGGTGATTTTCTGGATGGAAAAATATTCGATTTTGTTTTTTTATCAGATTTTGTTTTATTTTTTAAAAATTCAGCTTTTCTTTCTTCTTCCGTAGGAATTGTTCCGTTATCTACCAATTTTTCAATTAACTGTTGGGTAATTGGTTTCAGATTAGGGTCACTCCTATCAAATATCCCTTTGTAATAAGTTTTTATTTCGTTTAAAAAAGCAACATCATTTGAATTGCCGTGCTGTATTGTAACCAAAACAGAAGATTCAATATTGGCAAAAAGACCATTATTTGTGAGATTGGATGAACCAATTATTACTTTACTATTATTATTACCCTCGAACAAATATATTTTTGGGTGAAAAATTAAATTAGGATTATGATAAAAAATAAAAGAATTAACTTGGAGTTTAAGAACGGCTTCTAATGCTTCCTTGCTTGTTCCTCTTTGATTTATTCCTAATATAAAATTGAAGGAAGAATAATTGCTAGGAGCATTAGTTATCAAATTTTGTAAACCTTCGATTGCCGCTACGCTAGTAAAAGCTGAGAATGCAGTAAAAGTATGGTAATCTTTTTCTGATAAGTACTTCATCAATTGCTTACCAACTGAATTGTCTGATACCTCTTCAAAACCTTGACCTAAAAAACGTAACTCCATTGATTGAATATTTAAAGATTTTCAAATAATACTTTCAGTCGAACATCAAAAGCATTAGCCAATTTCTTAATATTCTCTAGAGTAATATTCTTTTCAGCTCGTTCAATCATTCCTATATAAGTGCGGTGTAAGTTGGCTTTATAAGCTAATTCTTCTTGGGAAAGCCCTTTTGCTTTTCTCAATTCTCTCACTTTATTTCCAAACTGAACTAGTATGTCAGAATTTGATTTCATTGCTAATTTTAGTATGCACAAATGTAACTTTAGATTTTGTCTTAAGCCACATACTATTGTTAGCATATCGACTGAGGAATATAAAGTATCTTTTTCATGGTTGACTTTCGTGTTATGGAAAAGAAATACAGCAAAATCCTCTGGTCAAATTTATTATCTCCGTATTTGGAGAATACAAATTAGGATGTTGGAAACCACACAGAACTAACCTTACCATCCTTGAATTCAATTTCATAAGCATCTATCGCTTCCGCGGGCACACTTTCAAAATAGAGGTTGTACCATTTGCTATTTGTTTTGGTCGTAACCATAAATAATGCGTTGTCGGAGATGATAAGTACTCGTTTGTCATTGCGCATTTCATCTGTAACCGATTCTATTTCGGCATAAACTAATCTTTCGTTCATATAATATGTTTTATGTTAAGTAATCGGGGGAACACTCTACAAACGGAATGTCAGCAACAGAAAAACCCCTCCAAAACAAGACGGGGGCGTGTAACAATCCATTTTCTATTTAGAAACGGCACTTAATAGAAATTGGGTAGGGGGTAGTATAGTAGCAAGTACTAGTATAAAATAGTAAGCCTCCCAACCGAGTTCGTAGTTCCTTACCACAATTCAATCGTAGGAAGATTATGGAACGGAGAAGGAGGTTGGGAGGATTACGAGTTTAACGCGTAGCACCTAGACACACGTTTTTAGCCTTCAATAGATTAGTGTCAATAAGTAGAAACCTGAATTCTCCACGATTTTAACTCACAATAGAATCATTCGCATCATCCAACACATCATCATCAAATGAATCTAAATAAATTTCAGTCGTTCTAACATCAGAATGACCTAACCCCTCAGCAATAACCGAAATAGGAAGCATTTTCCGCTTCGCAATCGTCGCCCACGAGTGTCTAGCATAATAAGAAGTAATATCTTCCATTATACCCGCTTTTTTTGCTACAAGTCTAATTCTATCGTTTATGCGTTTCCGTTTTTGTTTATACGTTCGGTAGCCTTTCGGGGAATCGACATATCCAATTGGAAAAACTCTATCTTCTGGTGCTTTACTATAAACATCATAACTGTTCAAAATAGCGATTGATTCCTCTGTTAACTTGATCGAGTACTGACGTTTGTTTTTACTTCTCTCATAAGTTAATCTGCCCGAAACCAGTTTCCCATCCTTATATTTAGCCCCGACTATTTGGTGCTTTTCAATTTTAGCAACATCAATAAGGTTGATTCCCATATTGTTGAACATGAAAAGGAAGTAATTTTTAGCATCCCATAGGGCTGTTTTAACTTTAACCTCTACCTCTCTTATTTTATAAATTGTTTCAATCCGTAATGCTCGCTTTTTTGTTTTTCCCGCAACAGGTATCTTGTATTTCGGAAAGTAGTTTAATTCAGCAGGAATTGTATCATCAATAATTGCTTCTTTAAAAATCGTTTGAAATGGTCGGATATATGCGCTTATCGTATTGGGCTTATTACCTCTACTCTTACAATAGGCTTCAAAATTTCTTAAAAAGATCAAATCAACATCCGCGAATAAAATCTCGTCATTTCCTGTAAATCGTTGCAACGCTTTTAAACCAGTTTCAATAGCCGTAGCATTTCCCGTATTTTTAGATCGAATCAAACGTTTAATTTTCACCTCGGTGTAATCAGTAAGGGAACTTGGATTTAGTTTTTTGGCTAAAAACTTCTTTTTCACGGCAAGCGTAGTTTTCTTCGTATCGAAGATTTCAGGCATTAACCTACTCTTCAATTCATTCACATCCATATCTTCAACTGCAATTTGATTTTCGATCAAGTACATCTCAGCTCTCGAAAATTGCATTTTTATTTTTGCATTAATTTGCTTGAAATTAGTGATGGAACCTACCAGTTTATTTTCATCATCCCAATCTTCCAACGTACAATACTTTTTGAGATTAATAAGTCTTGTTGCTCCTTTTTGCGAAACTGAAATAATAATTGGAAATGTACCATCTACCCTCTCCGATTTGCTCCTATTATCTAACTTTAATGTTACTTTTGCCATATCTCTAATTTTAAAAAATCGCGAGTTTTTTCGCGAGTTTTTACCTCCAAAGTAGGTTCAAATGACCTATAATGAAAATGGAGTTATTAACAACTTCCTATATATAGAACGTATTTCGGGCTGTTTTGGTACATTTCGGTATTTTTTTCACTTGCCTGTCACGCAGGGGGTCGCGAGTTCGAGTCTCGTCCAGACCGCTAGCTCGAAAGAGCAAGCTCAAGTCCTTTATGGCTGAAGGAAATAGAAAAGCCGAAGACGTATCAAATGTCTTCGGCTTTTTGTTTTTTGAAAACACTCTACTTTCGACACGTAAACAACTCATTACCAGCAACTCACGCGCCGTAAGACACTTTTATTCAACTCAACAATTTCAATTCTTACCTTGACTTAGATTAAAAATCAACCTTCATAATAGAGGATCAAATGCAAAAGTTGTGGGTTTCCCAATTTTTGGCAAAAATTTTAGATAACCTAAAAAGGAAAAAATGTTTGTCTCTTACACCTCTTAATTGAAGTCTAAAGCCCTTTGTTTTTGCATTAAAAGAATGCTCAATACGCCATTAGATTATCAGGAACCAACTCCAAACGGCTATTTAGAATTTGCTATTGTGTTTTTTGGGGAATCACGCAATGGTGACACTGGCGAAAGAGCCGATTGGGCCAAAGTTACA
>WTCE01000134.1 GCA_013138735.1 Crocinitomix sp.
CTTTTTATTAACAATTTACAGGCTTTTCAACAAAGAAAAAAAGAAGCAAAAAAAGAAATCTATAACATCATTAATTCTTAATGATCTAAGTTGTATAATTCTGTTTTGCTAATCTAAAGGTAATGAAACTCCCACGCTCCATCACGCTTCGCATGACTACGTAATACTGTTTTTTGTTGTTTTTGGGAGAATTAACTACCTAGAAGTCCTAAATTGTTACGATTTTCTCTTCAAGAAGCCTTTATTATTAGTTGTATTGATCGATTTAAGTCCGCCAGAATCGGGAGTCACAATTTGTGTTAAATAAATTGACTCGCTTGTGGAACTATCGATAACAAAATAGAATTCATCCATTTCCCAGTCCTCATTCATCATTTGAGGAGTAGATCGAAATAATACAATATCTTGATCGAATTCTGAATAAAAACTCCAGTGAGAATAATTTTCAAACCCTTCCATTTCATTCTTTTTTTCTTTGAGAACTAAATCATATTCTTTATAGGAAATTGAAAATTTGTATTTCCCTGATAACCATTGATTCGTTAAACTTGTCCAAGCCGAAGGGAATGGACTAAAAGAATTATTTTGGAATTGAAATCTGATATATTTTAGTGTTTCCTTATTGTCTTGTAGTATGTAAAGTGTATCGTTAATGATGTCAGCAATTTCATACTTTACCGTGTCATAATGAAATTCAGATGATCCGCCTGAATCCCATGCGAATTTCTTGTCAAAAAAAATGTAGCTATTCGTGTCAACACGGTAAGAAACGGGTGGCCCACCACCAACTTTATGAGTCTTTAATTGTCCTTTTTGAGAAAACGTTAGTTCACTCCAGACATCATTCAATTCACACGTTTCATTGATAGATTTTGTCTTGCTAAATGTGTTGACATAGTCAACTGAAAGCCAACTCCCTTCTAAATCATTGTTGAAGATTGTTTTGTCAAAATCATTAGTCACTTCCGATTCATCTCCGCTGTTGGAACAAGTGAATAAAGTTAAGCAAAACAGATATAAGAATGTAACACGCATAAATTAAAAATTGAATAATACGAAATTCTATCCTATGAAAGTAATAAACATCTAGTCAGCGTTTGTCAAAATTAAAGTTTGTTCAGGGAAATCTTTAATCCAATTTAAAAGTCCATCCCTTTCATCACTATCCCACTTATTAAATTCTTGCCTCAATTTAGGGTAATCTTCTTCTTTTAAATTTTCTGCTAAAACTATCGCCAAAGTCCAAGCGGGCTTTACACCTAACCGAACAATTTCAAAGTGTGATTCTATATTTAACTGTCCTAACAAAAGATCAGAATATTCAGAATATCCCAATTCCTCTAGTTTGTTTCCAAGATGAATTGCAGCATGAGTTTTAAACAAAATAGATGACTCTTGATCAATTAATTTACTCACTATTTCATCAGTTGCTCTGTGACTTATTGCATTTGCAATTTCCAATTTCATTATTTTTTCCATAACTATCTATAGTTTAATCCCGTAATCTTTTTCAATTTTTAATTTTTCAATTCTTGCATTCTCTAGCAGTTCTTGAGCAGCATCAAATTCTCCGTGCTTTCTCAAAAAATCAATTTCCTCCATATATGCATCAAATTCCATTTGCCAAACCGTATTTGGACTTTCAAATAATCTAAACCCTTTAAAGCCCTGAGCCAAATCATCATAAAAATGTTTTGCTTCGTGCATTAGTGCGGTAATAGATGCATCCGGAGGAATAGAAATCATTCCAGGTGCTCCTCCAGCGGGATGCGGCCCATAGACCATATTCTTCTCTGAAAATTTAATTTCAACTCCTTGTGCTTCTAAATCTTCAATGATTTTTTTCCACAATTCGGGATGAGAATCTTTTCCAGCACCCCAAATTCTAAACGTAGGATCCGAATGAGCTTTTCTTAAATACCTTCTAATATCTCCACCTTGCTTCTCAACAATGTCGCGAACCTCGTTAATTATTCTTCTGCGGTTCCCTGAGCGCAAAATAATTCCCTTGTAAATTAAAAAATATTTTCTGATTTTTTCTCCTTTTAGTATCCCATGCGCCAAAGAAACTCCTTCGGCAGCCAAAAGTTTCATCTGCGAAGCAAACTTAGCGCCATAGAATTTCACATAGTCAATAATAATTTCGTATTGCTCTTCCAAAATGAACTCAATGAATCTTACTGTTTCAGCCGCTAAATTCTTCAATTGATTTTTAAGTTGTTGTCTAAAAACACCATTCTTAATGTCGGCTAAAATTTTTCCGAGCCTTTTGATCGCAGCTCCTCCGCCTGTGGCTGCCGTAATCAATATTTCGATAATGATTTGAATAATATCTTCTCCAAGATAT
This sequence comes from Crocinitomix sp., assembly GCA_013138735.1. GTDB lineage: Bacteria > Bacteroidota > Bacteroidia > Flavobacteriales_D > Crocinitomicaceae > Crocinitomix. The sequence continues at coordinate 2,348 of WTCE01000134.1, forward strand.
TTTGCTACGTCATAACTATCAGGTGCATCTTTATATTTTTGAATAAAAGTGTCCAGAATCTCTTTTATTATACTCCATAAACCTTCCTTTTCATATTTTTCATAGAACTCATCAATTCCCTCAATAAAGGCCGTTCTATTCTCCTTTTTCATGAGTCCTGTAAAGAATTCTAATAAATCAAACAAACTCGCTATAAATTCAATAATTCCATTATAAATGCCGATAAAAAATGCATTGATATGCGCTAGAACGTCTATAAATCCCTCTAATAGACTTAGTAAAAAGTGAATGAACTTATTAATTCCGACAAATAATTTTTTAACGGTTACAACAATCGTATGAACAAAAAAGACACTTTCTTCAGTAAACTGTTCAATACTTTCTATAACTCCAAGAATTTTTTTTGAAGACTTAAGCATAGAAGTTAAAATTCCAGATGCAAATAATTCAACCGAATCTACAGGCAAGTATGGATCATACGCTTCATTTTTTTCTCCGTTAGGTAGCAAATATCGCCAACTGTTTTCGTCCACAATTTTAAACGTTCGTATCCAAGCAGCTATAGCCTTCGCTATATCCGAAATCCAAACCTCAAAAGCAATTTCCAAACATTGATGAATAATATTCCATAGGACTTGCATATCATTTAACTGACGGGCAGATAAAGGAGGGACAACTTCATAGTTCGATTTAAAATAATTAAAATACTTTATCTGCGCTTCAGGTTGATTTGGTAAGATAATGCTTATATGATGTTCAATGGCATCTTCAATTTCACTTTTGGAGTATTCAACGTTTTGTAAGAATGATTTAGGCCCAAACTTCATACCATAAAATTGCTCGATATGCTCGTCCCTTATCCAATTTTTCTGATACGAATTAATGTAATCAGAATCTGGTGATCCAAATGTCAGTTCGGTTGCCAAAGTGCCTTGCTCCTTTGTTCCGATTTTTGCTTTGATTAGTGAAAGCAAATTGTAAGATGCTAAAAAACGCTCACTTGCTTCTTCAAGACTAGCATCCCATTTACTTATTTTAATAAAGTGGTCAAAAGTTCTATCTATTTTTTTAATTTCATCATTCAAAGGAGAAGCATCCTCTGAATGAAACGGAGACATATTCGAAAATTCCATAATTCATAAGTTTTATTGTCACAAATAAAAGGGACGAGAACGTAATCTATTTACGTTCTGAAGGGTTAATTATTAATATAAACTCGAAAAAACTGTTTCTTATTGTGACTGACTATGATTTAATGCGTTAAAAGAAGTTAAATAGTTATTTCTCAAAATAATTATTACCCATGTAAAGTGTTTTCAGGAATATAAATAACTACTGTAAGGTTATTCCAGTTGTACCTATTAAATGTGTAAGGTTAAATCAGTACGATACAGTACGATACACAACTTTGCCTTATTGGTTCGTTCTGGTCTGTACTTAACTGTTCTAATACATATTGGTTTTTCGAATTTTTAGCGATTTTCGTTTATTAACTCGCTTAATCCTTCAAATTCCTCTACCAAGCCAAAATTTCGGAGTAATTGAACCAATGTTCCAATGGAATAGGTGATTTCACCCTTATTCGTGTGATCAATTAATTGACTGTAGTCTGCAATTAGTTTGATGGCGGTCAGTAAATTCGTTTTGATAATGCTCAATTCATTATAATCGGCAACATTGACTTTTACGAAGAATGAATTGGAATTAGGTTCTGCAATTAATGTCGTGCAATGTTTTTCTTTGAAATCATTCAAATCTTTGGGTAAACTCATAATACTTGTTTTTAGGAAGCGGATAATCCGCAGTAATTAATAAAAAAATCTCGACAGACACAGGTGTCCTAACATACAAGTATGAGTCAGCTGTTTCCAGTTATCTGCACCAGTCTGTCGAGAAGTTTCTTTGTTAGTATCATGAACTTGTATTTAGGAGACACTAAAGTAAGGAATAAAAGTTAATTTTATCTGAAATAAAGTAAAACATGAAAATCTCATTAATCCTCTTATTATTACTACCATTTCTATCATTCGCACATAATATTCCAAATGACGGATTATGGAAAGGTTATACTGTAAAAGACACTTTGGGGAATGAAGTAAGATATAAACGTCAAGATTTTGTAAAGATTAAAGGCGATACATTACTGTTATTCCAATTCAGAGAACTAATGTCTATGGAAACTGGAGAGGTAATTATCAAGACCGTGACCGATACAATGTTTATTGACTCTGAAAAATCTAATGGAATCTATCAACTTTCTCATGATCAGACAATACTTAGACTTGAGGTTAAGGATGATAATGAGTTTCAAATTTTCTATCCAAAATTTATTCTAACTTTCAAAAGGATGAATGATATTCCTGAGCCTAAGGTATCGTTGGGAGAAGCGAAGACATTTGTTATAGGTTCTACTTTTATAGAAATTGATCCAGCAACTAAAAAGGTTACTGGTACAATGAGCAAGACATATCAAGATGATGGAAAAGCTAAATATCAAGAGACTGATTCGCATAGAGGTTGGGAATCCGCATTTAAAATTGTAGCGTTTGAAGGTTATATTTTTTTAAAAGGAATAACTTCTGCTCCAATATTAATTTGTGAGTTTAAGGATTTAGAATTGAAAGGATGGGAAGTTGATTATCGTTTTGATCCTGAAAAGGTTGGATTGAAAAAAATCAAAAATTGAATTAACCCAGCAAAATCAGCACACTGCTCCTTCGCTGAAGCTTCGGCGTAAGCGTTCCCTAATGAATCTCTCACTCTCCGTCATGTTTATGACCGCTTGATTAAGCTCAATTCATGCAAATAAATTTACATTTCGAATTGGTGTGACACTGTCACACTTTTTTAACTAATAGTCAAGAAAGGATTATCAACAGATATAAAACAGCAAGAATTATTGGCGGAAATTGGCACTCCATTTTTTCGAGTAAATGTCATCTATATTAAATTAACCAAGTTGAAATACCACTAACAATGTCTGTGGTGTTGAAAAACAGCAGACACCGTCTGCCGAATCTGAGATGGCGCAACCACTGGCTGCGCTTTTCAATTTGAGTGGATTACATTATTTGTTTTTAACACAAATTGATGTATAGAATGAAATATTGGAAAGTGTAACAAACTTGAAATTGATGTTATAATGGCGTATATTTGTTTGACTAAGTTATTATTATCATGAACGGAATAGAATTAAGGTATAAACTCATACAATTTATCACCAATGCTGATGAATCTAAATTGAAGCAACTTGAAGCTATTTTTTATGATACGGGTGATTATGTTGTTTCTGATGAACATAAAGCCTTATTGGATGAGAGAATCGCCGAATTTGAAGCTAATCCTGAGAGCGTTATTCTGTGGAGTACCTTAAAAGCTGATTTGGACGCAAAATATGGTGTATGATCTAGTCCTTTTGCCCAGTGCTTCTAAGGAGGTTCAAGAAACGCTACTTTGGTACGAAGAACAACAAAAAGGATTAGAGGCACGATTTTATAAAGAACTTCAAATCGCCTTTAATGAAATAACAAAAGATCCAGATTTATTCCAAAAGCGATATCGAGATGTCAGGATTCGGTTTCTTAAAAAGTTCAAGTATGGGGTTCATTATCAGGTTAATCAGAATTTAATAATTGTTCTAGCAGTAGTGCATACTGCGCAAAAGCCGAGAAAATAATCAATTTCAAATGAAAATTGATTAAGTTTGAGATATTGAAAGAACAAATGACCAATTTAGCCCAAATATTATCCCATTTACCTGCCGAACGAGTGGCAGACCTTGAATTTATTCGAGATAAAATTGTTGCCACCCACCGTGTTGATTTCATAGTTCTCTTTGGCTCCTACGCCAGAGGAGATTATAAGGAAGAACGCGGAGCAGAACAAGGAAAGAAAAGTGATTTTGATATTTTGGTTGTTACCGAAGACAAAGAACGCAGAAAGCAAGTGATTTCTAAATTACGTAATGCGTTTCGAGATATGGAAATTCCAGTTCAGTTGGTTGTGGAGAAAATTACGACTGTTAACCATGCTTTAGAAGAGCATCAATATTTCTATACGGACATTAAACGTGAAGGAATTGAGTTGTATAATTCAGGGAGGTATGATTTCGCGGCTTTTAAGGAACTTTCTGCTACTCGGAGACGTGAGATTGCGGAAGAGGATTTTAAGTATTGGTATAATCAAGGAAAAGAGTTTTTAGCAACTTCTGAATTTCATGTTAATCGCGATCAATTCGGATTGGCTGCATTTGATCTTCAACAAGCTGTTGAAATGGGCTACACAGCAATTGAAATGGTGTTTAGCCATTATAATCCGCATGAGCATAATTTACAGATTTTACGTGACCGAACATTAAAGTTTGATGCACGGCTTAAAGCTGCTTTTTTGTATGATACGGAGGAGGATAAGGCGTTGTTTGATCAGTTGAACTTTGCTTATATCGGCGGAAGGTATCGCAATGAGGAGGAGTTTCCTGTTACTCTGGCTAAGATTGATTTTTGGAGAAGTGAAGTGGAGATGTTTTTGGAATTGACGGAGGTTGTTTGTATGGAGAGGATTGGGGAGTTTAGAGATTTGGAATTGTAGTTTTCTTAAATTATTTCGGGTGTTATTTTCTTGTGTTTGGGTGGATAATTGTCTGCTTGGGCAGAATTCTTATGTTTCTAGGTTTTTTCGGGCTAGTTTTCTTTGAAAAACGGGTATTTATACTGTTTTAATTTTCAAAGAAATTACGTCTCTTTGAAGGTTTGATCCTAACCTATGAAAATACAAAAAATCAAAATTCAAAATTTCCGCCTTCTCAAAGATTTTGAGATAGACCTAGAGGATGACTTATCTCTTGTGCTTGGTAAAAACAATACGGGTAAAACATCTATGCTAGCAGTAATGGAGAAGTTTCTCACTGAAAAAAGTGGTTTCTCCATAAATGATTTTAATCTTGACAACCAAGAGAAATTGAAATCTTTAGTAAAAGGCAAATCAATTAGTTTTCCAGATGATTTTGAGTTCAGAATTCAGCTTTTGCTTCAAATTAATTATACCGATACTGATAATCTGAGAAATTTATCACCATTAATTCTAAAACTAGATACAAACAACATTATAGTATTGGGGTTTGAATATCTATTGAATCCGCAACAGTTTGGACATTTGAAAGCCGACTTTGAAATATACTTAAATGAGAACAAGTCAAAAAGTATTATAGATTTTTTAAGGTTGCCACTTGGTTCAAAGTATTTTAAAAGTGAGACTAAATCGTACGAATATATTGACGAAAAAACATTAGGTAAATCACAAGAGGTCACTGATAAAAAGTTGATTTCAAAGATTATTAATTTTCAAAGTATTAAGGCAAAAAGAGAAGTTAATAACTCAGATACGAATAGACCTGATAAAACTCTCTCAAAATTATCGTCGGATTATTATGAAAGTCTTGAAAATACGCTTGAAGAAGAGATCACAATAAAGGAATTGAATAAGAAGTTGGAGGATACAGATAAAGAACTAGATAAAGTTTATCCTAAAGTATTTAAAAATGTCCTAGATAAGGTAGAATTGTTTGGAGGGAAGATAAAGGGAGAGTCTTTAATCAAAGTAGTTTCTACACTTCAAGGGAAAAATATTTTAAAGGAGAATACTTCCGTTGTTTATGAATATGCGAAAACTATGTTGCCAGAGGATTATAACGGCCTTGGATACTTAAATCTATTTTCGATTATTTTTGATTTGGAAATTTTGTTTCGAAAATTCAGAAAGGAAGAAGAGATCAAAGAAGATCAAATCCCGGCAGATATCAATTTATTGTTCATTGAGGAGCCTGAAGCACATACGCATCCTCAAATGCAGCACGTGTTTATTAAAAATATTAATGAAATTCTTACAAAAGAAAGAAAGGGGTTAAACCTTGAAGGGAAAAGAGATCTCAATAAGTCAAAATTCAAGTTACAAAGCATAATAACTACCCATTCATCTCACATTGCTGTAGAGAGTGATTTTGATGCAATAAAATATTTTCGGAAGACTAAGAAAAAGAATGAAGTCCATTCAAGAAACCTTAAGGATTTGAAAAATGAATACGAAAAAGGAACGAATCAATATCAGTTTTTAAAACAATATCTTACTCTAAATAGAGCTGAATTGTTTTTTGCGGATAAAGCGGTATTAATAGAAGGTGATACCGAACAGATTATTTTACCTGCAATGATGCACAAACTTGATAAAGAAGAGAAATTTGATTTTCCCTTGTTGTCTCAGAATATTTCAACAATAGAGGTTGGAGCTTATGCTCATATTTTTGAAAACTTCCTTGATTTTATCGGAATTAAAAGTTTATTAATTACTGATCTTGATGCTTATAAAATGGTTCCTTCTAAAAGAACTACTAAAGAAGGAAAGGTCATATTGGAACCGAAGGCATGTGCATTAGATGATGCTGATATCAAAGGAACAAGCAATGAATCTCTTACACATTTTCTAAAAAAAGATGTTAGTGAATTAATCGCCTCAGAAAAGAACTATCTGATAAAGAGTGATTTTTTATGTGTTGCCTTTCAACACAAGGAAGAAGATCATCATGCAAGAAGTTTTGAAGATGCATTTATTCATATTAATAAACCGTTCATAAAGTCGAATATCGGAAATTTTAAAGGTCTCAAAAACATAAAGAATTTTAGTCTTTCTGGGGGTGAAGAAATGACTGCTTACGATTTGGCATCTAGTTGTATAAAAAAGAAAACACATTTTGCGTTAGATATTTTATTTCATAGTGATGAGAATTATGGGAATTGGAGAATTCCAGTATATATTAAAGACGGTTTGGTATGGCTTCAGAAGTAGATCAAATTATAAAAGCAATGCAAGACGGAAACCACTTTTTGTTAAGTGGAGGTGCTGGAAGCGGAAAGACGCATACATTAATAGAACTGATCCAAACTATTAATAATACTGAGCCAAAAGCTAAAATAGCATGTATTACTTACACAAATGTCGCTGCTGATGAAATTGGTGAACGTGCTAATTCTTATTCAATGCAGGCTTCCACAATTCACGATTTTCTATGGGATAGCATAAAAGGATTTCAGACTAATCTGAGGGATGCTATTATTGAATTGTATGAAGATGTTACAGAAGATGATTTGCTAGTTGATAAGGAAATTCAATACAGAGATTTTCAAAGTTTGAAAAAAGGATTCGTTTCCCATGATGATGTTTTGATTCTAGCTAAGTACCTTTTTGAATACCATCCTTTGTTATCGAGAATTCTGAGCGATAAGTTCGATTATATTTTTGTGGATGAATATCAAGATACTACGGATGACGTTATAAGCATTCTTTTCGGAAACCTAAACCGCAAAACATTTAAATTGAGAATAGGACTTTTTGGAGACAGTATGCAGTCAATTTATGATGGAATTGGATCAATAGATGCGGATGATCTAATAAGTAAAGATTGGCAACGAGATATAGTTGAAATAAAAAAGGTACTCAATCGGCGTAGTCCACAAAATATTATAGACTTGGCAAATGATTTAAGGTCAGATGATTTGGAGCAAATGGCTAAAGAGAATAGTGATGCACCTAATAATAAATTGGATGGCTCGATAAAAATCGGAGATATAAAATTTCTGTATTCAAATTCTCGTAATTATGAAATTAAAGAGATTATTAAATCTAAGTTCTGTTCGAATTGGGACTTCGAAAATTTTGATAAAAAAGATAAACCCTATTCGAAAATTCTTTTAACTCGAAACAGATTAATAGCAGAGCATGCAGGTTTCGAAAGCCTATTCAATATTTATGAAAAAGATAAAATGATAGGTCAGAGTGGTTCTTTAAAAAAAAGGATCAAAGATTACCTGAAAACGGTAACTATTGATATTGACACAGAGGTTTGCACATTTTTGGAATTAATTAATCACCTAATTAGTCAGATTTACAAGAGCCTTGACCTTAAAAAAAGCCTAGCCTTAATTAATGACGAAATTCCAAATTATGAGACAACTCAAAAAGCAATTAATAAAGTAAATAAAGATTACCCTGATCTAAAGAAAGTATTGCCAACCGCAGCAATGATTGAGTTTATTACAAATAATGAGGATTTATTTGACCTAGTGTTAAACTCATCTTATTCTGATGTTTCAAAAACATTTGTTAATAAGGATAAACTCATTGGAAAAAAGAAGAGTAAAAATGCTAATTCAAATAAAAGAAATGATGAAAGAGACCACTTGATTAAATTCCTATACAAGATTCAAGCAATAATTGAACAATATGATAAAGGGGACATTTCAGGATTAATAAAAAGTGTTGATTTCAGAATTGAGATTGGAAGTGATAAGTTGGTTTTAAAGAAAAAAATGGACGAACTAGTAGCAATTTCTGCTCTTAAAATTGAAGATGTATTGAAGTATATTGGATCAGCGAATCTTTTTAACATTGATGAAAGAACCACCGAATATATGGCTTCAAATTCATATTTACTTAAACGTATTGGTCATGTATCATTTTCTGAATTAATAAATCTTTATGAATTCACGGAGGGATTAAGTACTTATTCAACGCAACATGGAGTAAAAGGTGATGAATTTGATAATGTCATGGTGGTTATTTCTGAAGAGAAAATATCTCAGTTATCGGTTTGCTATAAGTTTCTCTTTGAAAATGAAAAAAAGGAAGAAAAATACTATCAAAGAACAAAAAATCTTTTTTACGTCAGTTGTACAAGAGCAAAAGAGAATTTAGTTGTCTTTTTTGAAGGAGAATGTTCGAAGAAGACTATTGACCAAGCGATAGAGTGGTTTGGAGAAAGTAATGTGATTGACCTTGATAAGAAATAAACAATGAAAAGAAAGCCTGAAGAAAATCATTTATTTATTGAATACCCTGAAATGTTTTCAAACCTATTCTCGGAAGAAGATTTATTGTTGTCACATGAAAATTTGCTTGTTGATTGTCGGAAGAAAGGAATTGAAATGTATGCTGCTTTGGAATGGGCAATTCCAACGGCCGTAGTTGTTTATATTTTGAAGCCGTATTTCGATTCGTTTTTGAAAGAGGCAGGGAAAGACCATTATAAATGGCTAACTCAAAAAATGAAAAACTTACTCAAAAAAAGTAGAAAAATTGAGGCTACTCTTGTCCATTCTGATTTGTCTCCAAAAAAAAATACTGAGGGGAATAACCAGTCGAACACAATCTCTTTAAGGGTACAAATTAAAGAAGGTCGATTTGTGAAACTTCTATTCGATAAGAATATGACCGTTGAAGAATGGGAGTCTGCAATTGATCAACTTCTAGAATTTGTTATTGATAATTACGAAAATGGAAAAGAAAGCAAATTATTTCAAATTATAGAACCAATGGAGCAATACCATGATATTTACTCAACAATTAATAAAGAAACAGGAAAAATTGAATTCACCGACATAACTACACTTGTTGAAATATCTAAAAGAAACTCTAAATAAAATACTCCCGATTTATGAAAAAAATACTATCCCTAATTGCCTTTTTAGTTTCGATAACAGTTAATGCCCAAACCGATTATCCAGGTTCTGAAATAATCGGAATGGGGTATGATGTATTCGGCGAATTTGCAAACAACCGAAGCGTTAAATATTATCCACTATTTGATTTTTCAAAAGCACAAATCAAAGACAATACATACGGTCATGCCTTTCCAAAATTTGTGCGGATTGATAATATGTCGGATCATGTCGTGAAAACTGTTGAAGGATCTTCCGAAAGTGAATATATAACCCATCTATCAGAAGAGGTGGGGTTGTCTGGTGGAGCGTTTTTCTTCAAAGCCTCTGTTGAAAATCAGTTTGGATCATCTTCTAACGCGCTGACAAATTCATTTTATTATACTTACATAGATATTAATACAAAGTGGCGCATTACACTTGATACAAGAAATAAAGATACCCTAATCCATTATCTTGACGCTCAGTTTAAATTGGATTTGGCTAATTTACCTCCCAAGGAGCTTTTTGAGACTTATGGTACACATTTTATATCCAAAGCTTATTTAGGTGGACGAATAGATTATTCCACGGTATCACAACTAACGGAAACGGTAACTCAAACTGATGCCAAAACTGCTCTTTCTGCTAAATACATGTATATAAGTGGAAATGTAAGTGTTGATGAACAATCTGAAAGCATACTCAGTCAAATTAGAACTACTGAAAATTTAAATGTTATTGGTGGAAATTCTGAATTTGCAAACAATATTCATGATTATGAACAATATCAGAAATGGGCAGAAGGAATAAAAGAAAGACCTGTTCTAAGTGGGTTTGATAATAAAAGTCTCGAACCAATTTGGAATTTGACAAAGGACGAAACAAGAAAGAAGCAATTGAAAGATTATTACAATGAACACATTTTACCGCTTCACCCAATTCCTGTAAATCATAAGTTTGATCCAATTCTAGACAATACTAGTTTTACGCAAAATTTTAGAATTACCTTCCTTGAATTCCTTATACATCAAGATTGTGACAATTATGTTCTGACAGGTGATGAGGCAGGAGATTTTGTTTATTCCATCTCTATTTATGTTAATAATGAGTTAATACATACTCTTGGAACGAAAGAAGGATATATTAATCGAATATGGAGCGGAGAGTCTCTCTCAATTAATAAATACTTGGATGTTTCAGTTCCAATTAACTCTGAATCTTCCATAGCCATTAAAATTACTTTAAGGGAAGAAGATGCCTTAGAAAACGAATACTTGGCAAATGGTAAAGTCGTTAGACACCGCACACCATTTGCTATTACTGATTTATACAATGTTAAAGATGATGACATATTGTTTTGGCAAGAAAGTTTGAGGAAAGCAAGTGACTGCAATGCGACGTTATCCTATCAAGTATTACAAAGACCAAATGAGACAGCTGTTGATTTTGGAAATAAGGGATGGGAAGAGTATGAATTAGGTAATTATGATAAGAGTCTTTATTATAGTAAGGAGGCTTTGAAATTGGACAATGCCTTATGGTATATTCATTATAATGTAGCACTTGTTTACCTGATTCAAGAGAATCCGAATGCTTTTGAACGTTACAAGTTGATTTCTGAATACTGTGGAGACAAAGAAGCAATTCAAGCAGCATTGGATGATATTAAGAGCCATGAATTGAACATTGGAAAACTGACGAATTCGGAGCCTGTTAAATTGTATTTAGAATCTAAGTTTTAAGATCATTATCCAAAGAACAGAATGAACCCAGATGAAGCGATAAAAATTAAAGAAGAAGCGAGTAATCTATTAAATCAAGGATTATTTCAGGAAGGGTATGAGAAATTTCTTTGCTTAGGAGTTGACGAGTTTTTGAAATATACATTAGTTCGAAAAAAGAGTACGTCTCTCCAAAAACCTTTTTTTTGGGAAAGCTTTATATTACAGGTAACTAATTTTGATTTGTTCTTTAACTCAATTTATGCAGAAAAACTATTGTTTTTCTATTTTAAAAAACAAGCCACTATAAGTTCGGAATTTGAAGAGTTAGTTGCACTCCAACATCCTGATTTAATGGTGAAAGTAATTAGATTATCTCAATTGTTTTTGGATGAAAATCGAATTGAAGATTTGATTAACCTGAAGTTATTCGGGGTATATAGCTCTCACCAATCAACATGGGCGGCTTTTCAAAATGCAGAACTTGAGCTATGGAATTGCATTGAATCAGAAATGAATGCGCTTGGGGAATTCCCAGTTCATCAGGTTTTAATATTTCTTGTCGAATGGCTAGAAGAATCAAGATTTAATGACTCTTCGAATCAAAGGCTAACATACTTAGCAGATAATTACGAGTTTTTCATATCCTTATACCTAAATAAATATGAATCAAATGTCATAGAAACTGACCTTACAAAATGGGATAAACATTTAATATATGTATTGACAGACAAAAAGATTAACCCTTTAAATTCATTAATGGATGCCATAGACCGAAGAACAAAATTATATCACGATTTGATTTCACGATATTGCTTCGACTCAGATTTTACTTTTTTTAACGAGTCTGGCAGGTTAGATTTGACCCATATATCAACAGATAAACGTGCAAAATGGGAAAATTCGGATCATAGAATAGAACTTATTACAACGCTATATTATCAAGAAGCTCTTCAAGCGGTAGAAAGGAATGAAAAAAATGGCTCGCTGTATATACCTCACAGTAAGAATGGTGATGGTAAAGAACTTAATAGAGAAGTTCATGTCAATTATCAAAAATCGGCTTACATATTAAAAGATTTATGCATTGAAAATTTTATTTTTAATTCTATTTCAGTTAAGTCTGATAAAGTTATCCATCCCTTGATTGGCTATGCTAATTATTGTAATCAACGCTATGTGGGGGCTTTAAATAGTCGAAACACCATTAATTGGAAGAGCGCATATTTACCGATAATGATTAAGTCAGCTATAAAAGACATCCGAAATGAACCTTATCTACTCAATACAATAAGCGAATATATCGATTTGAATAAACAAGTGTTCGGTGAGGGATTCGCTGATAACTCCAAGTCAATTATTGATCTATTTTCTTTCAATATTGATGGCAATGAAAAATTTGACCGATTTCAAATTCAATATAATGTATGGTATAGACCATTTTTAAAAATACAGAACGTTTTTTTCAGTCCTATGTTATTTTTTGCAAGTAACGACTGGTTTTATGCAATAGTTAATGCGGCACTCATTAACATGGCGAATAATAAGGATGAGGGAAAGAGAACGTCAAATTTGATGGAAAAGCATTTATGCAATAAATTTTCAGCACACAATAGAACAGTTAGAAGGATTGAGGACGAAGAGGCAAATGATATCAATGGAGATATCGATTTGATTGTGCAAGATAAGACTGCAACTGTTCTTATTCAATTAAAACGGACTTATCTAAGAACTAACCTTGAAGAAATTTATAATGAGCGTGTCAATTCTGACGAAAAGGCAATGGAACAATTGAATGATGGACATGAGTGGCTAGAAAATAATTCAGACTTCTTTATAATGGATCATAAGCCAACTAAGTGGATTGTTTCAACTTCTTTTGAGGATATTCTTAGCAATTTTAATGGGTGCAGAAAGGTTAATTATTTTGAGCTATTATTTATCCTTGTGAATAGAAGAAAAGAGACTGGAACTCTTTCTGAGTTGATCGATTTTGTTGAGTCGGATAACCTGATAAGGGAAATTATGGGTTGATTCCATACTATGAGATTTTAGAAAATAAAATATTACAGATGACGAAAAAGAAGAAAGCTATAAGGCAGAGTATGGGGGAAGCTTCCAAGGTTAAGAGCGGTGGTTTTAAATTGTTAGCTATAATTCCATTGAATGAGTGTAATCCCGCGTTTTTAAAATCGCTTAACGTAAATCAAGTTTATCAATTTTATAATAATTACGAATTCATTTTTGATCCAGTAAATAAATCTAAAATTATTGAAGTTGTTGAAAATCGTATTGATTATGATTTATATTCGATTAAACGTGCCGGAAAGAAAGATTTAAAAATCAATATTTCAGCAATTGTTGGAAAGAACGGCAGTGGGAAAAGTACATTAATCGAATTGTTTTTTGCAGCGGTTTATAATTTTTCTTTAATTCGGGGATTATTAGATATTGATGAAAAATATCAAGTAGAAGATGAGTTGATACCTGATTTGCGCTTGCAAATTATATACGAGTTAGATGATAATATTTTTATTTTGAATACTTCAACTTTCATTGTAAATCAAAAAGATAATGTCAAAAAGCATGAGACTTTAGAAATTCAGATATTAAAAACGAATTTTGATTTTTCAGATGCTAAGAGATTAAGAAGATCTTTCGTTCTCGATCAGATTCTAGAAGATAATGATGGCGAAACTCATAGAAAGTGGTTGTTTGAGTATTTCTTTTACACCGTGGCTGTAAATTATTCTATCTACGGTTTGAACAATCGACACATAGGAAGTTGGATAAACTCTTTATTTCATAAAAATGATGGTTATATGGCACCTTTGGTTATCAATCCAATGAGGTCCGAAGGTAAATTCGATATTAATCGAGAAAATTATTTGGCGAAGTCTCGACTGCTAGCAAACTTGGTGCATCCAGATTATGTTAATCAGAGTAACACATTGCAAATAACAGAATTTCAAACAGTAAATAAAATCAATTTCAAATTAAATCCAAAAAACATTGCCAGTGTTGCGTTTACTACCCCTCACGACGTTACTGTGACAATTAATGATTTTTACCTCTGGAATGAAGAATTTTTCGATATTCGGAAAGAAATTGATAAAGCGTTTTTTAATGGCTCGCTAAACATGCTCTCAAGTGAAGTAAAGTACGGAGAGATAGCTTTCAATTATATCTTAAGAAAACTTATAAAAATAGCTAGGATTTATGAAAGCTATAACCAATTTATGGTTGGGATTGAACCACCGCCAGAGGCTTATGAATTGGCAAGACATACAAAGTATGATTCTTTCTTAAAATTTGTAGAATTCACTAGGTACTTAGAGCTGTTAAATGAAGATCACAGTCATATCACATTTAAGTTAAGGCAAGCAATAAATTATATTAAATATAACCCTCTTATGGTGGGGGATGGTTGCGTATTTCATCCTACGGATTCTTTTACAATTAAACCTGAAAAATTAGCCGAAAGGATAAGGACGAATTATCAAGCTCATAAAGTGGTTAATTTGTTACCGCCTGCAATTTTTGACATAGATTTTGAATTAATAGATGAATCTGGTAGTACCTCAAGTTTTAATAAAATGAGCTCTGGTGAACTTCAATTAATCCATTCTACTCAATCAATCGCTTATCATTTGGTGAATTTGGATTCGGTTTCTGATAAACCATCTACGGATCAACGACTGTCTTATACCAAACTCAATTTCATACTAGATGAAATTGAGCTATATTTTCATCCTGATCTTCAACGAAGATATATAAAAGAACTGTTAAATGTGATTGAAAGAATGGAGTTGAAGCATGTAGATAATTTAAACTTCTTATTGGTGACGCACTCTCCATTTATTTTATCGGATATTCCAATCAATAACGTACTTCGACTAAAAGAGAAGGGAGAGATTTTGACAATGAATAATTCTGAAACTTTTGGGGCTAACATTCATGACTTACTTGGGAAAGACTTTTTAGTTGGATCTACAATAGGGGAATTTGCAACCGAAAAGATCAAAAGTTTAATTCTATTTACTAGTAAAGTACGGCAATTTAATGATGATGATACGGCGGGATTAAAAGAAGAATACTACAAAAAAAAGGAATTGTTTCATTTTTTAGCAAAGAATGTTGGGGAAGATGTAATCAGAACTACTTTAGAAAGGCACCTCTTATTTATTGAAGAAAAATTGGGTGTTAAATCTTTTAAAGCGAAAAGAATTCAACTACTAGAAGAGGAATTGAGAAGTTTAAAAGGAGAATGATATGTTGAAAATTAATTATACGAATGTTAAGAGTCTTAAGAGGGATTATTTGTCAGTTTTTGCTGGGTACAAAAACAGAGCCTATATTAATATTGTTTTGAACACGATACAATTTCAAAAGAAACCGCTTAACTTGGATAAACTCTTAGTAGCTTCATTTGAAGAACTTGTTGAGATAGCTAAATTAATAGCAACTCACTTTGATGTTTTATCTGAAGATGAAATCCATGAATTCAACAATCTATTCATTTATAAAGGTAATTCCCAAACAAGAATTGCTGATTTTTTCATGAATAAATCATGCGTGAAATTACATTCATGTTATTACTGTAATATTGATTATATAAATGCTTTTCGTGATCTGAATAAGGATTATGAAGACATTTACGACTTTTTGAATACAGCTACGGATAAAGAAATGTTACTTGTTTACGGGGTTGGTAAAGAGAGTCTTAAAGAGATAAAGGACAAACGCGATATAGATAGGATTGATGATGTTGAATTACTTAATTTAAATAATCCTTTAAAAGCAAGATTAATCAACTTCAAATTCAATAACTCTCATAATCACCTTACTTTAGATCACTTTTTGCCACAAACAAATTACCCTTTTTTGTCTCTATGTCTATTCAATTTTGTCCCATCTTGCTATTCGTGTAATTCTAAGTTTAAAAACGCAGAATCTCTAGATTTGGATCAATCACTTGGTCATATTTGCCCAACTTCTCATCAATATTCAGCGGACGAATACCTTTCATTTAAATTATTTTATAAGACTAATGAAAAAGATATTAAACTGACTTCTGATTTTAATCTTATTTTTCACACTGCCGAGAACAATGAGACGTTGAATAGTAATTTAGATACTCTCAAAATAAAAGGGCGTTATTTATTCCATAAGGAAAAAGCTCTGGATTTGGTGAGAAAAAAAGTTAGATATACGGAGACAAAAATTGAATCACTTTCAAAATTGCTAAATGAGGATAATACTGTCATTAGGTCAGATTTGTTCGGGGAAGAGTTGTTTCACAAAGACTTTGACCAAGCTCCATTAATTAAATTCAAACGAGATATAGCTAAACATATAAAAATTTCTTGAGTGATTTAGTTTTGTCTTTTATTGGATAAATACTTAAATTTTTATAAAGTATTATGACATAACATTTTGAATATCCAAATAATTACAAGGTTTGTAGCTGAAAAATTTCTAAGGGTTTAAGAATAATAGATTAAGGTTCCCGTTCCTCCATAACCTTCCCCTCAACCTCCCGCCACAACAAATCCAACTCCTTAAACCCCTCCAAACTCGGGTTCGATAATCGTTCGCCTTTCTCCACAAAACAGTTTTGAGTGCGTGTCTTGAGCAACAGCGAAAGACACGCACGAAACTCTGTTTTGTCCCTCAAAACTTTTACATTGAGCGACATTTACTAATTAGACTTCACAAATTTTTGTGTTATCGTACCTAAGAAGGAGTGCACATTCACAATATAATGCCCTTCAACTAAATTGGACACGTTTATATTTGTTGATTCGGTTGTAGTCAGTACGGATTTACCCGTCATATCAATTATTTCAATGAAATCTATCTCATTAAAATTGGTTTGAATTTGAAGGTAATCATTGACTGGACTAGGGTAGAGTAAAATTGAATAATCTTCCTGTTCTTGCAGATCCAATTTTGTGAATATACCACTAGGTAAATTAGGTAAACCATATCCTGAAAAACTTTCTTCGCCTAAAAAAAACACGGTTTGAATCCGTATCGCATGCTACTCCTGTAAGTTCAGGCGACTCAATTGATCCTAGATAATTGGTGAATCGCTGCGCAAAGTATATCTTACCATCCGGCTCCACCTTCGCCCTCCGAAGCTCTTTTTTAGAGCGAAGGAGGGCATTATTTACAACCCCGTAAATAAATTTGACGCTCCTTTTTGGGCTTCGGTGGAGGAACTCCACCGTTTAAAATTATAATTATGTGGTATGTTTATTTGCCAAGATGTTCTGACGGAACAATTTACACAGGTTGTACATCAAATCTCGAAGAACGTTTAAATCGGCACCATGCAAAACAGGTATCTTATACTCAAACGAGGCTACCAGTTGAAGTTGAAACGTATATTGCTTTTACGGATAAGTACAAGGCGTATGTTTTCGAGAAATATTTAAAGTCTGGCTCCGGGAAGGCGTTTTCTAATAAGCGGTTTTTGTGAGTTAAGTGAAATTGCCCGTTTATTAAAATATTTTCTATTTAGAAGGTGATCAGTTAATTTAAAAATTAAAAATCATTTCTCATCCAAAACATACTCCGAATCTTCTATTTAAGTCAAATACAATTTAGTAAAGCTTATACAATCTGGTTCGATATATGTTTGCGTTTATTTAATTAATTTAAACTCTAACGTTTTTTCGTCAATTGCTGTACACTTATAAACTTCTTCAAGAACTTCTAAATTTTCACCTTTGTAAATTAGACCACCACCAAAAACAACTTCTTCGTTGGAAATATCAATATTAGACGCTAGACCGTTATCTGATTCGAATACTTTATTAGCTTCTAAGTATACTCCATTTAGCTTAAGTTCTTCACCAACTACCAATGTTAAGTCTGGTTTTTCTTCGGACGTTACAGCTTCATCTCCTCTACACGCTGACAACATAAATAAACTAATTGCAATGAATAAAAATTTGAATGATTTCATAGTAAACGATTTTTTAAATATTTTTACAAATATAGCTCGATTAAAATGTTTTAAGCGAGCTGACACTACCATTAGGCATGCCAAAGTGATGAACGCTATCTTATTTGTGACGAACGAAAAAGAATAGAACAAGCAATCAAAAAAACTAATGTAATTTTACATTCTTTTCATCTTCATGATATCCTTTTTAAAATATCTAGGTCTTATTTCCATCCTTTTGTGGTGCATTCCAACACAACTTTGTGCCCAAGGATTGAATTTTGAAAATTATAGCACACATAATGGATTACCAAGTGCTCAAGTTTATCATATGTATCAGGACCCATTTGGAGATATTTGGTTTGCTACGGACAGAGGTATAGCAAAATATGATGGTTTTACATTCGAGTCTTTCGAGCAAAAGGATGGGCTAACATCTAATACTGTTTTTAAATTTTATCCTCAAAAAGATAGTACTGTTTGGTGTTCTACTGTTAATAATAGCTTGTTTTATTTTCATCCAGAATCACAAGTTTTTGAGGCTTACAAATTCAATGATACGCTTCAAAAACATGCTCGAAACTACCTTATGGATGATGTGTATTTAGATCCACACAATAACCTTTATTTATCTTTTGAAAATATTTGCGGTCATTTGATAATTGATAAAGAAGGGCATGTAGAATCTCAATCTTTTCAGAATAGAAGAAGCGGAGACTTACTGAGCGCGGTTTTTAATGTAGATATAGAAGGGGAGGTTTTTACGTACTACAAAACCTCTAGCATGAAAAAGGTGCCGAAATATGATATTTCCTATATCGTCTCTTCAAAAACCTTCAACAACGGCTATAAAAAATGTGAATTGGTGAATAATAAATTACTTTTTTCAGTCGGAAGTAATCTCACTATTTCTGATCATAATGGTAATTGTACTGAAATAGATTTTGAAAAAGATATAATTGGTCTTGGGGGGTATGATGCCAATCATTTTTGGTTAGGGTTCAAAACTGGTGGATTGAAGATCTTCAATATGCAAGGGATTGAAATTGATCATTATTTATCTAATAAAATGGTTTCCTTTGTCTTGGTAGATTCTCATAATGGAATTTGGGTATCTACACTGTCAAATGGGGTCTTCTTTGCACATTCTGATAAAATCAGAAAATTTAATTTTAAACACAATTCTATTTTTAGTTTAAGTGCTGGCTTAAACCAAAATTTGCTGGTTTCAACAATTGAAGGCAATGCGTATATTTTTAACGAGAAAAAATTTCAACCTATTAAAATTAGTGATTCAGAGGCAGGAAATCGCATCTACTTTAAAAAACAGGACTCATCTTATTTTGGTCATTTGAATAAAAGAAATGTATTTGGGGAAGATCTAAATTCATCAGGCATAATAGACTTTTCTGAGAATGACTTGAAGCCATCATTGTTTTGCTCGCCTTGGTCAGCCTTTATTTGGCGAGATAGTGCTTATCACGAGCATCAAATGTTACAACGAATAAGCCAAGTTGAATGGGCCGAAGATGGAATCTTTTTTGGAACCTATAATGCATTATATTTTTTCGATACGCTCACTCTCGCCATAGAAAAATTGAATCATCCTGAATTACAATTTAGGACTACGGATATTAAAATGAGCAAGAGTTACCATTATATTGGCACGAGTGGTAATGGATTAATTAAGTATAACGAACGAACTGGTGATGTACAGAAAATTACAACTAGAGAAGGGCTAAGTAGCGATATAGTGAATGAAGTCTTTCCAGAAAATGATAGTACAGTCTGGGTGGCAACTACTGCTGGTTTGAATTATGTTGTGAGTAGGGATAATAAAGCTTATATACGTCAAATCAAGATTGAAGATGGCTTGCCAGATAATGATATAACGGATGTTTATGTCCAAAATAATCAAGTTTGGATTGCAACCCGATCCGGACTTTGTTTATTAGATAAAAATACGTTTGAATTTTCTAAGCCAACTCTTAATGTCTATCTTTTTTGGGAGGATGTTTATTGTAATGAAATGCTGTTGAACCAAGTTGATCAAAATCAACTAAGTCATAAGCAAAACAACATGAGGATGACTTTTCATACGGCTTATTTTGGGGGCAATAAAAATATTAAATTTCGTTATAAATTAGTAGTGTTTCCGCCCCCTAAATAGTCGGACAAGATTATACAAAAAAAACTGTAATCTTTATGACAATGAAAAGAAGGAAATTTACCAAAGAAGAAAAAATCAGCATTTTAAAAGAAGCTGGAATTAATG
>WTCE01000077.1 GCA_013138735.1 Crocinitomix sp.
CCGTGAGCTTCCTTCAGATTCCTGCTCACGCAGGACACCCTTGCTATTGGCTAACACTTCCTGCTATAAAGGCGTGCTCGGGACTTGAACCCTATAATCATTGCCCATGCTGGGCACACAACAAAAATATCCCCCGTCCGCCTAAGGCGCACGAGGGATATCAAACCAACATTTATTGCAACCTATTTAAGGATGGTCACATGTCCTGTTTGTTGAATTATTCTATCTGTATCCAATTCTTTAAATTCAATGCTCCAAGTATATGTTCCGGCTTGAACGATTCCTTCTGAACCATGTGTTCCATCCCATCCGCCAGTTGCGTTATATGATTCGAATACCATTTCACCATATCTGTTATAAACCGCCATGTGGAATTTATAAGGATCAAATCCTGATGAGAAAACTGGTTTAAACGTATCGTTTAATGCGTTTCCATCTGGTGTGAATGTGTTTGGAATATAGAACAGCACAATGTCTTTCACTTTTATGTGAGCAGTAATACTATCCGCACATCCTAAATCATTCTCAGCATATAATGTGATGTCATAGATTCCTGCTACTGCTGGATAATCATGAACGGGATTTTCCAAGGTTGAAAATGGTGTTCCGTCGCCAAAGTTCCAAGTGTAAGACGTAGCTCCTGTAGATGTATTTGTAAATGTAACCTCTGTATCATCAGTAAACACGCTACCTGGAGAGAACGTGAAGTTTGCACTTGGGCCTGCTCCAACAATCACTGTAAAGGTTGCAATATCTGAATCACAAGGACCTGATACAGCCGACACATAATTATAAGTATAAACTCCTACCTCTAAGTCTGATGCATCTAAGATTCCCGTAACTGGATTAAAATCGCCAGTTGCTGTAATTTCTACCCATACTCCTCCTGGATCATTTCCGTCTAGTAACTCATTCAAGTCAACTGTTATGCCTGGTGCGCTACAAATTTCAGTCGTTCCATCTAAACCTGCATCATTTTGCTCCATAATTTTCACTTCAATCATTGCCGTATCTTGCGGACAAGGATCTTCTCCTACAATATAATAGAACTCATAATCGCCAGCTGGAATATCTAATGGTGTAAAGATTCCTGTTTCGTTATCCAAACCAGCTTCTGCTGCTAATGGATCAACTTCCCAAAATCCTCCTGGATTCGCTCCAGTTAAATAGTCTGTTAAATCAATTGTAGTTCCATCTAAGTTACACAATACTGGTGCCTCACCATTTGGTCCTGCAGTCAATTCGTTTAACTCTACTTTAATAGTATCAATGTCATAACAACCTGTTTCTGTATTTTCTACCATTACATAAACAACATCTCCTTCAGTAATGTAATCTGATTCCCATAAACCGGTTATGTCATCAACACCGTCTGGATAGTCTTCATAATAAGTGGTAGTTGTTTCTTCAACACCAGCAGTGTCGATTACTTCGATATCTGCAAGTAAAACTGAATCTGCACAAATCACACCTGGATCTGGCACCCAAATTTCTGGTGACTGAATGGTAATTACTACATACTCATTCGCCAATCCAATTCCTCCAAAACAATCACCTAGTAATAAATAACAAGTAATATGTGCTGTATCAGCATCTGTTCCTTCAATAATCGTAGTATAAGCGTCTATTCCTAAAAGCTCACCCTCATCCATGTCCATCCATTCTAAATTGAAATCAGTAATAACTTCTCCTGGCGCCTCAACCCACAATAAAGTTGGCTCAGTTGTACATCTACGGATCGTATCTACTACACCATCTGTTTCATAAATAACACCACCTGTTTCAATATATGCAGTTGTATCTTGGCAAACTTCACCAACATCTGGTCCTTCTTCATATGTGAAGTGAAACATATCTAACATAGCTTCGTTCACTTGGCCAGCACTCATAACAACTACAAATTGAAATGATGTTGACTCGCCAGCAGGAATTAATTCATCTTTATGACAAATTGAAATCGCTTGATCGCTAAACATGGTTGATCCCATTGTTCCTACATAAGGTCCAACAGCGTTATAGACATCTGAAGCGTCATCTACATAAAATCCACCATAGGCAACTCGCATATCTTCACCAATAGCGCCTAAGCCAATATAACTTTCCCAACCGTTATTATCAGTTGCAGTTACTAATGCTTTTGGACATTCAGGAGTTGGTTGCTCAACAATTGTATTAACTGTTGCAAAGCCCCATCCTATATCCATATTATTGTCAGGATCAAGTGCTTTATAAAAGTAAACATCATCTTTATCTACACCTGTTGTATTAGTCAAGGTTACTTGAACGGTATAGAAATAATCTGTAGAATCCATTTTGTAAGTCATGTGAATATCAACTCCGTCTGCAGATCCATCCCAATCAATGAACTTACATTTATCGATTACTTGATAGTTTGAAAGGCCAGAACTTGTAATGGAAGAACCAACGGCTGAACTATTAAAATAAGTCGTTCCGCCTACTTCAATTCCAAATCTACATTCAGGAGCGCCCGGCATAAAAAAGTCGCCGTCATAATTGGTCCAATCGTCATTTTGAGGATTTGCTAAAAATCCAAGGCGCGTTGCTCCGCCTCGAAAGTGTGTTGGAAATGGTGGCAGATTTTGAGAGCCTTCATATCCATCTTGGTGGATTCCAACTTCAAGTCCTGGTGACATTAAAAAGCCGTCTGTGCCGACTATTTGCCCATAAAGGCTGCCTGAAAATAGGCATACCAATAGTGCTACAAAAGTTAATTTTGTCTGATTCATAATTGTATATATTAGGGATACTGTTAAACGAAGAACTCGCTTATAGTGGTTTAGTTAATTGATTTAAATAGGTTTGGATTTGCTCCAAAGAGGCATCATCTTCTAAAAATTCGGTATGGATTTGTACGACTAAATAATGGTCGCTATAATTTGCGACTGTCGTAATTAAATTGGCAGTTAAATAATAGCCGCATTGTTTGATTAAATCTGCTTCGTTCGCAAAATCAAGATGTGAAATATCCACATAGTAATAATTTGAAACAGGTGACTCAGCATCTAAGGTTAAAAAGAAATCTGAATTTAATGTTGCTGTTGGAAGTTCTTCCAGTGGAACATCTTGTGCCATTAATCCGAAAGTGGAAAAGGCCATGGTTAGGAATAGGGATTTTAAAATTTTCATTTTATTTTTTTTAAATTTTTACTTTTTTACTTTGGTTAAAGCACATAATTTTAACATATACACGAAGTGTATTACCTTGACTACCAGAAGTATATGTTGAAAATGTGTGGTCTGATTAATAGACGCTACTCTTTTTAATTAAGTTGCTTATTCGCTAGTAAATAATTGTGAGTGATTCGAAAATAAATAAAATCAAACGATATAAACTACTCATTTATAAAGCATTGCGATCGTACAAAAATTTTACTTTTTTTTATTAATTTAGAACTCGTTATTGAACGATTTGAGCATTTTTCATAAATAAATCACGTAAACGTTCCAGTTTTGAGTCAAATTTTTCGGCAAATACGATATGCTGACATTTTGCAATACTTTCAGATATGCGATCAATATGGGTGTGAAAACTAGTACCAACAAGGAATTCAGCGTCTTCAACAAGAATCATTTGCAATTCCATTAAGTTGATTCCATTTAAAAAATAAAGCTTACTCAATCGTTTAGGGGTTGTAATTACCACATCTGCTCCCAGGTAAACCTCATCTTTTTGCTGACTAACTCTCTGTTCTTCAAAAACAGTTCGGATACGCAACTCAGAGAATTCGGTATACTTTTTAAAGCGTTCTGCTAATGCTAAAACTGCATCCTTGTCCTTGACGTAAATTAATGCTACCGGATTGTCTCGTTCAGATTTCATTTGCAATTTTTGCAAGACAGATATTACCAAAGCCTCAGTTTTACCCGAACCTCTTGGTCCTACAGCAAATATGTTTGCTCCACTTTTAATTTTTGGAATCAATACTTTTTGCAAATCCGTAGGTTCTTCTAGACCCAGGGTGGCTATTTTTTCCAATAAAAGCTCATTTAATTTTTTGAACGGCATAATCAAGGTAAATAATTTGTACAGGGCAAAGTTAACGGACTAATTTTGGATGTCCTTGATAAAATCCCTTAATCTTCTTTTTGGCTCCTTTAAAACGGCTCAAAAGTGGTTTCCAACCCGCTTTGCCTTCTGTACTATTAATTAATATTCCACTCCCCCACCAAGTTGAATAAATTTTAAATTGTTCCACGTCATCAATTGCGCAACACAGGCTTTCAGGAATTTCTTTTTGAACCTTTTTCCGCAGAAACTCTTCAAACTCAGCAGTGGTAACACCACGGCGGTTAAGAAACTCTTGAATAAATTCACTGGTTGGTTTTCCTTTAAAAAAGAAAGTGGGGGCTACTGGTTTTCCTTTTCGTGTTTTCCGAATATCCTCTGTTGTATTCACTGGTACAAAGAAAAAATATTTTTTTGTTCCTATGAAAATTCCTTGAAGAGACTCTGACAATGACTTCTCTCCTAAAAGACGTGCATTTTCTGCGATTACATATTCTTGAAGTTCTTTCATTGCGCCAGTTAAAGTTCAATCATTTTACCAAATCTCGGTGTATAATAGGTTTCATATTCGTCATATTCATTGATAAATATGAGGTATACATCCAATCCAAGTTGCGAATTTTCTTCAATAAATGCGATCGCCTTTTCGGGGCCCATGACCATAAATGCTGTTGCCATTGCATCTGCCATTGCGCATGATTCAGTAACAACCGTTGCACTCAATAATGAATGGGTCACTGGATAACCTGTTAAGGGGTCTAGTGTATGCGAATATTTAATGCCATTTTTCTCATAAAACTTGCGGTAAGAACCAGAAGTGGCAATACTTTTATTTTCAACACTTACAATTTCTTGCAGTTCCCGTGTTTGCTCATCTGAATTTTCGACAGGTTTGTCAATACCTATTCGCCAAGCAACACCATCAGCGTTATTTCCTTTGACTCTAATTTCTCCTCCAATTTCAACAAAATAGTTTTTAGCACCTCGTTTTTCTAAGGTCTCAGCCAAAACATCCACAGCCAAACCTTGCGCAATGGCATTAAAATCTAACTTGGCGCTTGGTGTGTTTTTAACAATGGTAGAGGTCGCCAATGAATCTTGCGTAACCTCACCCGAAAAATTGAAATGATATCCGTTTTGAAAGCCCAATAATGCCCGCAAAGAATCTACCGTAGTTGAATCTGGAACCACATTTAAATCTTTCATAAATCCCCAACCATCAACCAATGGATAAACGGATGGATCAAAAGCACCCTCGGTTAATTCATGTACAGAAAGTGCCATTTCATAACAACGATTAAAATAATTATAAGTGTCTTGATAAACGAAGACGCCAGCACCTGCTTCATTTAATTTTGTTAGGATAGAATTTGGAATATAACTGCTCAGTGCATCATCAAAATTAGACAAGATTTGATTCACCTCATCCATTGTAATGGAAATAGAATCATTGCAAATTATGGCAAAAGTTGTGCCTTGAGTACTACCGTATAACTCCAATGGTTCGGCTACAATTGCACCGTTATTTTCAGTATCTGGCAAAGTGGAATCTCCACCGCAACTCAAAATTAAAAAGGGGATAAATAAAAGTAAATAGTAATGCTTCATGCTAGAATTATTGCAGCAAAGTTATTTCTTTTTTTGGGAAGGATGCCTTTAAACCTGTATCTATTACTCCGAACGCAGGTTTTAATTACGAACTAAGTCAGCGTCTTCTGTTTGATCTTGCCAATCGTACTCTGAAATTCCGTGACCATTGCAGGTATATGAAACAGTTCCGAACTTGGTTTGCACCATTTCGTATACATTTCCAGCGCCATTGCGAACAACAATTCTTCTAACAACATAAGAAACCATTAATCCGTCTTCATCATTCAACGTATAAATTTCTTCTGTCATCCCTTCAGGAAACTGATCGCCCAAAGCATTTTTCATTTGTTCATCAATTTTCGTAACGTCAATATCTTTTAAAGATTCAACAAAGTCTTCTGTATTATTTAATTTATCCTCATTTTCTGTTACTAAATCAGTTTGTCCCTCATTCATTTCATCCACTAAGTCAGAAGTATTGTCAATCACTTTATCTGCAGATTCGTCTAAGGCTTTATTCACGTCTTCTTGATCGTTTTTCTCTTCTTCCAAATAATCCACAGTTGAGTGACTTTTATCTTCACTCTCGGCGGTTTTATTTTCCAGATACTCTTCTTTATCTTCTCTAATTTTATCAACTACAACTTCATAACCTTCTCGGTTTACATCATCCTCTGCCCGATTTTCTTCCAATTCAATCTCCATTTTCTCCACATCATTTTCAGTTTCAAAAAGTGCGTTGTTTTGATCCACAGTCAACACCTCTACTTTTTCCGCATTTTCAATGCGCTGCACCTCAACAAAGTCTTCCATGTTTTCACGCGGAATGTCATTGTTCAAGTTCTCAATTTCAATTTCGTTGATGATGTTTTCGGTGTATTTCTTTTGATCTATCGTAACATCATATTGATCATCCTGCATTCCTGATTCAACTCCAACTCGTGCTATATTTGCTTCTTCAATTCTAACTTCGCCAATTTCTCTTGGAATGTCAGCTAGTAATTCAATCACTGCTATTTCATCAATCATTAACTCAGTATCATCCTTTACTTCCATCACAACATCTTCTTGATCCCATGAATTGGTGTTCGTTTCATTAATGAGGTCAATTTGGTGATCTTCTACATGAATCTCTGTATTTATTCTTGCATTATCTCTTATTGGATCGCTTTCAATTCGATTTTCTTCGAATGTTGTTACATACTCCCTCTGCTCATAGGTATCATTAGTTTGTGCAATATCCTCTAATTGATTCTCTAAAATTATTTCAGATCGGATTTGTTCAACATCCAATAAATACCCTTCTCTTGGCACATCACTTGTAAGCGTAACTTCTTCTAATTCAACATTAATATTATTGACAATTTGATTCTGCAATTGAATGTCATTTTCATTCATTCTAACACGATCCCGATCTATAACTGCCTGATCATCTGCCATCACTTCAACAAATTCAGCAGCAATAACCTGGTCTTTAGTTGGCTCAATAGTTGCCTCTTCCAAGTCCTGAATCGTTTGGACTACATATTCGCGTGATTCAAAATTTTCTTCTCGCTGATTTCCAGCATCTTCTTTGGTGGCATCTGCAGCATCCAACCCTTGTTGCTCGGCATTTACCAATTCATTAAACTTTCGTTGTGCCTCAGCATCCGCTAACATTTTAGCTACATCAACCGAATTGACTCCGCGGTTTGGATTACCGTAATTGGTCATGTTCGTCTTGGTTTTCACCACGGCTTGCGGATTAAGAATTGCTTCAATTTCCGCAATTTTATCTTTTGGATATTGATCTTGTGGTTTAAAACCTATCGCTCGGTTATAATATTCTTTTGCTTTATCGTAATCCGCTCCATTAAAATAGTCATCTGCCTTTTTAATGATCTTATCATAATTCTTATTTAGTTTTGAATCCGTCTCAGCCTGCATACTATCAGTACAAAGCTTAATTCTATCTTCAGGCCATTTTCTATTGAATAAGTTAAACGCTTTTGTATAATTGTCTTTCGCATTTGACCACTCTCCTTTTTCAAACAGATTATCTGCGACTTGTATTAAGGCCTCATAATCTTTTTCTAATTGCTCCTCATTACCTGCTCTTAATTGAATTTGTTTGATTTCATCAATTCTTGTTTGCGGTAAAGGATCACCTGGCTTTGTTGACAAGGCGTTTTGATATAGGCCTAGTGCCGCATCATAATCCTTCAAATCGAATTTACTTTGTGCTTCAGCTAATAACTGCTGATAGGCGGCCTCATCCTTATCTGTTGCCAACTGCTTAAGCATATTCTCAGCACTTGCAATTTTATCTTTCGGATATTGCTCGCCTGATTTTATTATAAGTGCCTCGTTATAAGTGGAAATTGCGGATTGATAATCCTTATTGTTAAATTCCTCATCTCCTCGTGTAATTACCGCTAAATATTCAGCATCTTTTTGCTTTTCAAGATCCTTGGCATTCATTTTACCTTTAATCTCCGCAATTTTATTGGTCGGGTAAGATTCACCTGGTTTCAAGACCAACGCGGCATTAAATTTATCCATAGCAGATTGCCATTCGTCCACATCCATTGCAGCTTCCCCCCCTTTAACTAAGGCGTTATAATCGTCATTTAATTTTTTCTCATCCGAAAGGGCATTTTCTCTATCCTTTTTTATTTGCTCAATTTTATCTATTTGACCTTGCGCATATGTATCTGTTTTTTTTATGGTTAAGGCACGTTCATAATAGCTTTTCGACTCGTCTAAATCGTCTGCCTGTAAAAGTGCATCTGCCTTATCAATAATCTTTTGATATTGTCTCTGAGCCTCATTTTCAGATTCCGCCTTCATCCTTTTTTCAATCTCTGCAATTCTTTCATCCGGGTAAGTTTCAGTCGGTTTAATTCTTCCGGCGTCACTATACAAGGCTCTAGCACTGTCCCAGTTTTCATCATCAAAAGAGGCATCAGCTTCACCAATTTTTTTATCGTATTGGGCTTGGGTGTCCGCATTTTTATTTTCATCCTCCAATTTCTGACTGACGTCTTTAATTTTGTTTGATATTGTTACGTCAGGCTTCACTTTGATTGCATTCTTATAATTATCCAAAGCCTTGGCATAATCCTTCGTTGCAAAAGCTGCATCCCCTTCTGCCACAAAATCAGCAAATTCTTTTGCCTTCGACTCAGCTGCTTGGTCCAACCTTAATTGCTCCTCTAATTTTACAATTTTACCCGCTGGATAATCGTCCGCTTTAATTGAATTTGCAGCTTTGTACCTATCAATAGCCGTTTGTAAATCTTTTGAACTTTCCGCAGCTTCTGCTTCTGCAATTGCCGCATCATATTTCTTTTTGGTTTCAGCGTCACTTTGATTTTTTGCAATTAGGCCATCAATCTCATTGATCTTATCAAGAATAGCAGGATCGTTTTTAATACCCAATGCATTCGTATAATTTAATTTAGCGTCATCATAATCCCCGACATTAAATGATTTTTTAGCCTCAGCTACAAAATCGTCAAATTTTGCTTGATCTTCCGCTAGTTTCTTATCCGCATCCAAAGCTTTTTTCACTTCATCAATTTTCCCCTGCGCGTTTGAGTCGCCTGGTTTTGCAATCAATGCTTTTTCATACCGATCAATTGCTTGCAGATAATCCTTGCGATCATTTGCAGCATCACCTTCAGCCATCATATTATTATACTTCTCTTCTTGTTCCGCAGATTTAGCTTCATCAGCCAATAGCGCGTCAATTTTTGAAATCTCATCTTTTGGTGCTTGTTCCGTTGGCTTAATGCCAGAAGCTGCGTTATATTCTGACTTGGCTTCGATATATTTTTTCTGATCAAAAAGCGACTTGGCCTCCTTCATGTGCGCGTCATACTCGGCGTTCACTTTTGCTTCACCCGCTTCTTTTTCTTTTTCCTTGCCAATCAAATCAATTTGAGCGAGTGCTTCAGAGTCACCCGGCTTCATTTTAAGCGCACTTTCATATTCAACTTTTGCTTCATCCCATGAACGTTGGTTAATTTTTTCTTTTCCTTGATCCATGAAGGTCTGATATACCAATTCATTTTTATCCTTCTCAGCTTGCTCGTCTGCTTTTTGCTTTAAAATATCAGCAATGGCCGCTAGTTGACTTGTTGGACGTGACTCACCCGGTTTTAATTTAAGAGCAGCCTCATAATTCTTTTTGGCCTCGTCATATTTTTCAGTATCGAAGGCTGCATCCGCAGAAGCTACGAGTTGATTATACTTATCTTGATTTTCTTTATCTGCTGCTAACGCCGCTTCCTTCTCGGCCTTTTTCTTTTTAGCTTCAGCTAGTTTAGCACTAACACCTGCATCTTGTTTTAATTTTAAAGCTTCCTCATATTTCGAGATACCTTCGTCATAATTTTCACTTCCAACGGCAATATCACCTTCAGCAACCAATTTAGTAAAAGCCGCTTCGCTGTTCTTTTGATCTGCTATCTCTTTTTCTAACTCAGCAATATATGTTTTTGGTAATTTTTCTTCAGGTTTAATTGCAGATGCCTCTTTATATAATGTCAATGCTTTCTCAAGCTCTTTGGCCGTACGAGCAGTTTTCCCTTGATTCATTTTCTCAGAAAAATCCTTTTGATTTTGCTCTCCAGCACGCAATGCTTCTAATGCAATTTTGGCGTCTTGAATTTTAATTTCGGTTGGTTTATCCCCTGGCTTTATCGCCAATCCTAATTCATATTGACCAATGGCTTTTTCATATTCCTGGCGCTTCATGGCCTGATCACCAGCTTCGATATAAGCGTTAAAATCAGCTTCTTGTTTTTCTTTTTCGTGTGCTTCTTTCTCCAGTTCTTGCTTCTTCTTTTCCATCTTCTTTCGAAGTTCTTCAATCTTTTTCTTCATCACTTTGATCTTTTGTTGATCAAAGCCAATAAAACCAGTTGATTCAATTGCGAACTCAACCATGGGCTCACGTTCTAAAAAAGAAAAATCAATGTCTGGCACACTCTCAAAAATTCCAACTTCAAACTTTTGTTCAACAACGCCCGGCGGCATTTCTTCAGGATAATCTGCATGACCATCCATAATGGCCATTTTTGTAACAAATCCCGCTTTTTTAATTAAAATTTTGTACTTACAATTCTCACAAACTGGAAGCTCAATTGACGGCACTTTACCGTTAGAACCGGAAGTCTCCGACGCCACAATGGAACCATTTTTATAAACCTCAATAGTAGCACCATTCAATGGCTTCCCCGTGTCGTCATTTCTAACCACTGGCTTCAATTCTATCACAGTCTTTTGCCCATAGGAAAACCCTGCTGTCAACATTATTAACGCTAAAATGATTATTCTCATCATTGCTTTATACCCTTATTCAGCAAAAAGGTTCATTTCCTCCTCACTGTTCAACTCTCAATGTATCAAACCTTAAAAGGTAACCCTTCCTAATCGTTCAACACACTGCTGTTTGCAACTTGCAAACAATTCAATTGAAACAATCCTCACTTTTTTTTAATTTTATGAGGTTGTGCAATTTAACAAATATCCGAAAAAAAAGCGACCTATGCTAGGTTTAAACCCATATTATTACCTCTATGCTTGAAATTAACGCACTCAGTTATTGGGAAAAAGAAACCTACATAAACCATACCGATTTTTTGGTCATTGGTTCAGGAATTGTTGGACTCTCGACCGCAATTCATATTAAAGAACGCAATCCATCCAAAAAAGTAACAGTTTTAGAGCGCGGATATTTGCCAACAGGCGCTAGCACAAAGAATGCAGGTTTTGCATGCATTGGAAGTCCATCAGAATTATTGGCAGATCTTGAGAAACAATCGGAAGAAATAGTTTTTGATACTGTTCAAAAAAGATGGCAAGGTTTAAACTACTTGCGTGAATTATTAGGAGATGAAGCTATAGAATACAAGGAATTTGGATCATACGAACTGTTTACAACAGCGCAAGAGGCATCTTATCAAGCCTGTCTTAAACGCATTGATTATTTGAATAGCAAATTAAATCCAATCACAGGAATTCAAAAGGTATTTCTAGCGGCTTCAAAAATTTGTAAAAGCGCTGAATTCAACAATTTCAAATACGCCATCAAGCATGCTGCCGAGGGACAAATAAATACGGGCAAGATGATGGCTGCATTGCTAAAATTGGCACAATCAAAAGGTATTCATATTTTAAACGGAATTGAAGCTAAA
Source organism: Crocinitomix sp. (assembly GCA_013138735.1). Lineage (GTDB taxonomy): Bacteria > Bacteroidota > Bacteroidia > Flavobacteriales_D > Crocinitomicaceae > Crocinitomix. Next base: position 11,800 of record WTCE01000077.1, read on the forward strand.
GAAATTCAGAACCAAAAACTATTAACGAACATTGGCAGTTTTAAGTTTAACAAATTGGCCGTTTGCACAAATGGGTTTGCGAAAACACTTTTACCAAAAGAAGATGTTTCCCCTGCTCGCGCTCAAGTTTTAGTTACTAGTCCTATTGAAAACTTGCCTTTTTTGGGAATCTATCATTTTGACGAAGGTTATTATTATTTTAGAAACATTGGAAACCGCGTACTTTTTGGTGGCGGAAGAAATTTAGACATTAAAGGAGAAACAACTACTAAACTGGAGACAACAGAACAGATTACCGATCATCTCGAAAAAATTCTGCGCGAAAATATATTACCAAATTGTGAATTTACAATTGAGTATAAATGGGCCGGAACAATGGGGGTTGGTAAATCAAAATCTCCTATCATAAAAAAACTATCTGAACATGTTTATTGTGGTGTACGATTAGGCGGAATGGGCGTTGCGATTGGCACGTTGGTTGGGAAGGAATTGGCTTATCAACTGCATTGAATGGGCAATGTAAGTGAAAAAAAATTGATAATTGATAATTGCAATTTGAAAAATTTAAAAATGGAAAACAGAATAACAGAAAGCAGTTCCAATCACAACGATTTGGAAAAAATGAGCATTAATCAATTGCTTACCAACATCAATAAAGAGGATCAATCGGTTGCTTTTGCAGTTGAAAAAAGCATTCCGCAAATAGAAACCTTTGTAGCTGCTGCATTGCAAAGAATGAAAACTGGAGGGCGCTTATTTTATATTGGCGCAGGCACAAGTGGTAGACTGGGCATTGTTGACGCCTCTGAATGCCCACCTACTTTTGGAGTTGCGCACGGCCTTGTAGTTGGTATCATAGCGGGTGGCGATTCAGCCATTCGAAAAGCGGTGGAATTTGCAGAAGATGATACAGAGCAAGGCTGGAAAGACCTCATGGAGTTCGAGATCAACGATAATGATAGCCTTGTAGGAATCGCCGCATCTGGTAGCACGCCCTATGTGATTGGCGCTTTGGAAAAAGCAAACGCAAATGGTGTTTTAACTGCCGGAATAACCTCAAATATGAACAGCCTATTGGCCGCAACAGCAGAATACCCAATCACGCCAATTGTTGGACCTGAATTTGTAACTGGAAGTACACGTATGAAATCTGGTACGGCGCAGAAACTTGTCCTCAATATGATTTCAACTAGTCTAATGATTGGACTTGGACGTGTAATTGGCAACAAAATGGTTGATATGCAATTAAGCAATGATAAATTGGTAGATCGCGGCACCAATATGGTGATGAACGAATTGGGAATTACTTATGAAGCGGCAAATGTTTTATTGACAACTCACGGCAGTGTTCGCAAGGCGGTGGAAGCCGGGAGAGCAGTTTAAAATAACCTTCACTAAAGTTTAGGTTATTAAACAGTTTGAGTTTTGACGATTTGACGGGTTTATTCAATGTACAATGGGCAATTATCAATACGAGTTGATGGGGTTTAATGTTGGAATGATTTAATGGGTTTAATGCTGGAATGATTTACATCTTTCTTAATTCCTATTGACTAATGACTATTCCCTATTGACTAATTCTTTCTTCCATAGTCGGTTGAATATTTTTTTCTAAGGAAATCGTAAATCACTAACTCATGAAGACGTTGCTTGCTTCTGAAGATTCTATTAATGGACATGTGCATATAACTTGAAATCTGATTTTCTAAAACAGCATTTTCAGCCTCATTAAACTCGGCTAAAATAGTGGTAATAAGTGGTTGAATATTGGTCATTTTGAGCTTCAGCAAATCAAAAAGAGGCGCGAATTCTTCGGCTAAATCACTATCGTCATTGAATAAATCGTGGATTTCATCCTTATGTGCCCTATACTTTTTATCAATTTGTTTATTGAGGTGCTTATTCATATTGAATTCTTCACCAAACCCATTCCGAAGTCTTGTCATGAGATTCTTTTTACGAATTAAATCGAATTGAAAGGCATCCAAAAGAGCATCAATCAGCTTCAATGTATAGAGCCATTTAACTTTTTCTCCCTCCAAACCTTCATCCAATAATTCCAAAACGGAAATGATGTTAGCACTATCATAATAGAAAATTTGCTCTGCAATTTCAATTGTATTGCTCCCATACCTTTCCAACTCGCGTTGATAACCATCTGTTTCTAATTTCCAAATCAATTTCGATTCAATATAATTTGAGCAATGCTCATGAAAATCACTAATCACGATCCCTAAGTCCTGCTTATTACATAATTGAAATCGAATTCTTAAATGAAAGTCAGGGCTGCCATATCGAATAAAAAACCAATTTTTAATTAGACCTGCTTTTCGCCATTTTTCGGTCAATGGTTTCACTATTTTAGTAAGAATTTCGTCAGCTGTTTTGAGCCCACAAAAAACTTTGTAATACAACCATTCTGACCCAATAGCAAAGTCACGCTGAACATTTAAATTGGACGACTCAGAAAATCTCTCAACTACCTCAACCCTCTCTTCAACTTCTTCTTTTGCAACTTGATTTTTTGTTAGAATTGCAATACATTCATTCGCAAAAGTTTGGGTACTGTCTTGCTCACATTTAAAATCATTTTTACTCTGAAACAAAAATTCCTTAAGCACAATAAGTGGCTTGTTTTTAATTGATTTCAAAAAGATTTTTAGACTTAACTGATTTTTCAAATTCACGAGTAGTTCATTGTCGCCTTCTGTGAATGAGATTAGATCAGGCAATTTCCATTTCTCCTTCAATTGAGCAACTTCCTTAATTATATCAACACCTTTAGCCAATAAAGATTTGACATCATTTTTATTTAGCTTCCAAGTTGCGGGTGCAAGGATGACATTCTCAACTTGAACCCTTGGGAAAAATTTAAATTCTGTGCTCAAATTACCCCAATCAAAAAAGATTCCATTGGGTTGATTCCGGTTTTGCAAATCACATAAAAAATGATAAATAGGCAATGACTTAGAACTATAATTATGGGCATTTGCCAACCTTGGAATCACTTCTTTGTTCAAGCGTTTTGATCTGAGTTTGATTTGCTGATTGTTATCAATTGACAAATACAAGTCTTCCAATTGAATTTGATTGGTTCTTGGTAGGAAAGATTTAGCCAAATAAGGAATTTCATAATCCCGAAACTGCGGTCTGGCTAAAACATTCCCTGTTCTTGCCCTAGGCAGGTAGACAATTTCAGCAAGGATAGCATTTGGCTTCAAAGCTTTTTCGTGCTCCGAAATTTCGTCCATTATGTTTTTAATCTCTGAATGCCCCGCACCGAAACGACCTAATAAATTAACGGCACTTGTTCCTCCTGTTGATTTGAGTAAAATTTTACCATTATCCACATGACTGAATATCGTGGAAATAGAATCTGACAAGCTTGACCAATCCTCCTCAAAAGAACCTAAGTCCTTTTCCTCCATGTGAATGATTTGCTCATTATTTTGATAGGCCGCTGTTAATTTTCCCATTAAAAAAGAATCAAACTTCTGCCATTTTTGATCCCGGCTATCAGCCACTTCTCCTGGTATGGCAAGATCATGCACCAAGGGATTACTGTCTCCCGTTTTATTATTATTTCTTGCATAACCAATGCCAGTCTCATTATCGAGCGCTATTAATAAAGGAACCTCAGTATCCTGATAACGCTCATAAAATCGATTTTTAAATTCCATCAATTGCGGCTTACCCTCCGAACGTGGTGTCATTTTATTTACAATCCGAAGCGCTCGTTTTAACGATTTTTGAACGTCATAACCAATTATATTTGCTTCATTTGTTGCTTCGAAAAGATCTGTTTGAAAGAGTTTCCCTAATTTATAGGAGATAGCTAATTGATCCAAACTCTTGGCTAATTTTTTATATTTCTCAACTGAATTAAAGAGATTACCATCAATTAGCCCCAATTCCTTTTTGATGCTTTTCAAAAATTCAATGTAATTTTTTAGTTTTTCATTTTGCGTAGTATCCCAAATCCGTTCGAGTGTAATTAATACATCATTCAAGGTTTCTTCACCACTCACAGACGGCTCCATTTCACTGGTCAAAATTTGCGCTTCTATCAGTTGAAGGATGAACTGCTCTGCCTCTTCTGACGTTACCTCCTCATCCATTAGTTTTAGGACATCAATCAAGTCATTAATTGCAGCACCAGATTCCGCAGCTTTCAACAAGGCTTGAATGTAATCGGAATTATCTATAGAACTGATGCGATAGGCCCGCGTTTCATTCTTATAATAATATTCGGTATAGCGTATTTCATCTTGAATTTCGTATAAACTGTTATTCGGGAAAAATAATAAATAGGGCTGAACAAGACTATCTTTGGAAAACAAATAGGCCAACTGACAAGAAAAATTCATGTCGAGTTTTGTACTTCGAAATAAGCGTTTATGATCGATTTTTATTTCCGTTTTCGCCCCCCATTTCGCGATACTACATTTAGCAAACAGACCAAAAGGAGTTGGTCTTGTATGCAATCTGCTAGCATACTTGAGTAGTGACATTTTTACGCGATCATCTTCGTCCAAAACAATACCCTCAAGCCACTTTTGACATTCATTATGCAGGTCAGGCGAAGCTAAAAAAAGTGCTTCACTAATCGATTCCTGTCCGTACAACTCCCTTAATTCCTCTTCAGAAAACTCAGTCTTAACCGGATTTAAAGGTGTTCTAAGAATAATTTTATTATAAAACGAATAGTTCATAATCGTGAAAGCAATTTTATATTTTCTTGATTAACTGAGTAATAGAGCGGCATCCCATGCGGAAGGATTAGCGTCCTCAGAAATGTAAGCCAACAAGCCCAATCCGATCCCTGCTACACCAGATAACAAACCATGTTTATTCTCCCATTCCCCTTTCACACTATCCCAACTTTTGAATCCCGCAATTCCATCTTCAAATACGGCTGAATCTAATGTCAACTGCATCCAATGATCCGAGGCTTTTTTAAATGCAGCAACTCCCGTATATTGATAATAGCGGTTGTACATATGGGAAATCCCTATTTTACCATGACAAAAGGTAGCGTCTGATGGCATTTGACTTGAACTCAAGCTCCGTTCAATTGTATTTAATCCTATTTCAATTGCTTTTTCTGCTAATAAGTCATCCTTCAAAACCAATGCCGCCTGATACAATGCTAAACCAATTGCAATATTGCTTCTACACCAACCTAAGTGCGTCTTCAGTTCTTTCTTATCATCCACAAGTCGCGAAGGAATCAACCCTGATTCTTCATCTTCGTAGGACAATAGAAACCTAACAGTGTCATTTAGTAAGGGCTTCACTTCTTCGATTCCTTTTTCCACCATTTTTGTCAAGACTAAAATTTTACTTGCTTGACCGTGTGAAATATGAAAATTGATAACGGTGCAATCTTCCTCACCTTCTAAATAATCAGAATCCTCACGCCAGGTGATTCCCTTATCTGATTTAACGCCTGTTTTTTCAAGCAATTGTGCCAACTCAATTAACGTTTCTTTAAGTTCTAATTTATGCGGATACCTTTGTATTAAATGGACAAAAGCTCCTAAGCCACCGTGCATAAAATCATGATTGTTCCCTTTCAATTCTCGTCTCGCCGAAGCAATGATGTCGTCATCAAAATGCCCTAAAACTTCCTCATCTAAATCAATAAAACCGCAAACTTTTAAATGCTGTAGAAACCATGCAAATCCAGCTATGCCATTGGCAAAAGTTGGACGCGCGTCAATTGAGCCAAGCTGATTCGAAATGAACGCTATGAGATCGTTTTCAAGCTTAGGATTAGGAGTCTTTAAATAGACTTGATGATACAATCTGAATAATAGAACACCCGATTGACCCGAATACAATGAATGATGGCCATTAGGATCAAAATTCCCATTATACAATTCGTGAAACTCCTTCAGTTTGGAGGTTATCTTTTCTTTCATTTTTAAGAAAAAAGAATTGCTCCATAGATTGGAGCAATTCTAAATTAAATGTTTAGCAATGTTTCACTTTCGAGTCACAATGGCATGTATATGTGTCCATCACAGTCATTTGCGAATCGCAATGACATGTCAACGTATCCATTACTGTCATTTGTGAATCTTTTGGAGCTTCTTTCCCTCCAACAACAAGATTTTGCTCATCTTCACTTAGACGTGAGATGGTTCGTTTGTTAAGGTCGAACTTACCTTTTAGATTAATCTTTTTCATAAATTTTGATTAATTAATTTCAGTTTTGACTCCTGCTTTTTTAACGACTTAAGGAGTCCTTAAGTCATAATGTCTTTTTGTAAAAGGTTATTTTTTGATCGTATAGTAGAGCGAGTTAATGCTCCTCTAAGGTAATCATTTTTTCAATAAGCCGAATGAGGTGATAGAATTTATTTCGAAGTTGAATTAAAATTCATTTAGGACAATTAAAGTCTGTTCTAAATTTAGACTCACACCAAATTATCATAAAAAAACTAAGGACTAACGACTAGGAACTAATGACTATTTATTATACATCACAATGCTCGCAATACAAGGCTTTGGAGTTATGCTCAAAAAAGAAATCTTCGTTATATAGCTCCTCAATAGTGTGGCGGAGCTCTTCTTCAAAGGCATCCAAAATATCATGTGATAAAATTTCAGAATCTCCTTTTTTAGGAATTACATTTTGCAGCCATTCGTCTACGTTGACCATTGAAATAATTCCTGCTGAGAAGTTGTGATATTCAGGATAAGTGGCGCGAAACATTAAGGCATACATCAATAATTGACGTCCATATCCTTTTTTATCATGCTGCATCAAAGTCTGCATACCTTCTTTTTCCAACACTTTTGCACCAAGACTAATTTTGTCGAAATTACATTTTCCAGACTTATAATCAATGATGCGATAATGCGATCCAAATTGCTCAATACGATCTGCGTTACCCTCAATTTTAATGGTTTTCATTTCGCCATTAATTTCCCATTGATAAGTTGCCGAAAGTGTTTTTTCTAAATCAATAATAAATATTGGATCTTGGGTTTTCTTGATCTCAACAATTTGCTTTGCTAAAAAGCGATCTACAAATCCTAATGAAACATCAAAGGACAATTTATTTTGACCATACTTTATGTCATTTTCACTAAAATCTTGCAAATAAGCTGCCTTCAGGTATTTTTCAATATTTTTCCTTTCTCCCTCGAGCACTTGAGCATCTAATTTCGTTTTTTTATCCAAAAAATTTCTTCGGAAAATGTCCTCCAAAACATTATGGATTTTAGTACCAAACGTTGATGATTCAATATTCTCCTCCACCGTCACATTTTCCTTCATTCCCAATACGTATCGGTAATAAAAGTCAAGCGGGCAAGCTACCAATTTATTAAGAGCAGATGGGGATAAACCATTTGCTAATCGATCATCCAATTTCAATTGTACGGCAAGGGTACTTGAATATCTTAAATCTGAAATTTCTGCTGCACGATCATCTGATGTATAGGTGAAAAAATCCATTTTATGCCCTAATTCAAGGTTCAATTCATTTTCCAACTGAGTTATAAAACGACTTTTCTCACTGGCCCCTACTCCATCCGTTGTTGAATTATAAGTGAAATAGATATTTTTAGAACGGTGCAATAAACGATAAAAATGGTGGGCAAAAATTGCTTGTCGATCCTCCTCTACTGGCAAGCCATGATTTAATTTCAAATCTCTAGGGATAAATGAATTAACCACATTTGTTTTAGGTAAATTCCCTTCATTCATTCCTAAAATGATCAAATTTTCAAAATCCAAGGTCCGCGTTTCCAGAATCCCCATCACTTGTAATCCCTCAATTGGATTCCCTAAAAACGAAAGCGATTCTGACTGCCAAAACTGATAGAACAATACTTTGAATGACTTTAAATTCAATTGATGTGGATATTGCAATGCAATCGCTTCAAACTTTTTAAATCCTCTAGCAAAATGATAGACAATTTCAAGGTCAATTTGTCGATCAGATTCTGCATTTTTTAAAGCTTCGTAAAGTGCCCGTGTTAATTCATTAAACGCAACAAACCCATTACGTAAAGGTGTTTTCCAAACCTCAAATAAATGACCAATAGCATTTAATTCAGGAAAAATCTGCATCAACTCTTCTCTATGAATAAAAATTTTATTCTTTTTTACAATTTCATTTTCAAAGTCAATTAAGCGACTTTGATCACCAATTAACTCAACCAAATAAGGATGATCTAAATAATTTAATAATGATTTGTGATAAATTCGAGTTGAATTAAATTTTTGAAAATTAAACTGCAAATCAAAAACAATGTCAATCAAGCCTTTTAAATGCGAAAACTTGAGGGGATAACCCATAGTAATATTGGCGCGTTCTATTGTTTCAGGCAAAGACCGTGTTAGTGGAATAAGTAATGATTCATCCGCCAAAACAATAGCCGTTTGATCCATATTAGCGTTTTCAGCTACTAAATTTTCAATGATGCTTCCCGCAATTTTAGTTTGCGCAATTTGCTGAGCCGTTTCAATGACTTCAATGTGTTTTGGTTGGGCATTAAAATGATTTCCAAGTTCCTTTTTCAAACCCCAACGGTTTATTATTTTCCGATAAAAATGCCCTGCTTCGTGTTCTCTGTTCTCAAAATAACTTTCATCAATATCAAAAAAGACATCCGCTAATTTTTCTCGCCGCAAATAATTCAAGATTTGCTCTTCACTATTTGATAAAGCATTAAAACCAATAAAATAATAATGCGCCGCCAAGTTCGAATCAATATCGGGATTTATGAGTTGGTCATAAAAATTTTTATATGCTGCTCCTTGATAAAGAACCTGCCTTTTTTCTAATTCTTCATTTAATTTCTGATAGTATTCGGGCAACTTGTCCCAAAGAGATAAATACTTTTCTTGCCCACCTGAGAGTTCTTCTTCCAAAAAACTCCAGTTTTCAATGTCCTTTATATTTCTAAGATCTCGAAAAATTAATTTTGGAGGAATGAGGTAACGATCAATTTCATCAAAATCTGACAAGATTATTTTACCCCACTTAATAAAACTATTAAAATCCTCTGCTTCATCCTTCTCAATAACACAATGAATCTCAAAGAGAATAAAAAGCAATTCAATTTGAGAGATGATTTTTTCGGAAGTATTTTGATCAACCCACTCATTAATGGTCAAAATTTCAGGCGAAAATTGTGCTGCTCCTTTTTGCTGTGCTAAATAATTTTGAATGTAAACTGATGCCCGTTTATTGGGTATAATTATGGAAACATCCTTTAGGTTATCAGGATGACTTTGATAAATTAGTTCAATTTTCTCCTTTAAAAAGGTTTCCATATAATATTTTAGATTAAAAAATTATTATGTCAATTACGTAAAAAATATTTTACAGCTTAAAGCTAGTGATTTCGGATGAATTAGACGAAATAAATTTAATATCTACCCAATTATTATTAAAATAAATCCGAAAAAATAAGCAACGATAAAACTATTTTGATTAGTTTTGTGTCGAACAATGATTAATTATTCGTCCATGACAAATTTAAAAATAGGAGATAAAGCCCCATCATTCAATGGTAGAGATGAGAACGGCAATCCGATTAGTTTAAATGATTATGCTGGAAAGCGGCTAATCATGTACTTCTACCCAAAAGACATGACGCCAGGTTGCACAACTGAATCGTGCAATTTACGAGACAATTATGACGCTTTACTAGAAAAAGGGTTTGAAATCATAGGTGTTAGCGCTGATGATGAAAAGCGACATTTAAAATTTATTGACAAGCATGATTTACCGTTTCATTTATTGGCAGATGTAAACAAAGAAGTTATTAACGCATATCAAGTATGGGGACCGAAAAAATTTATGGGTAAAGAATATGACGGAATTCACCGCACCACTTTCGTTATTGATGGAAATGGAATAATTGAAGCAGTTTTCAAGAAAGTGAAAACAAAAGCACACACAGAACAAATTTTGGAAGAATTAGAAAAAACAAGGAGAACGTAAATAGATTACGTTCTGGTAGGATTTCTTTGTATTAAAATTATTAATTATGGCAGAAGTAAAAGCAGAAAAGTTAAAGGCGTTACAATTAACCCTTGACAAATTAGAAAAGACGTACGGAAAAGGTACGGTAATGAAATTAGGTGATAGCGCAATTGAAGATATTGAAGTCATATCATCTGGTTCATTAACATTAGATATCGCACTAGGCGTTAAAGGTTTCCCAAAAGGTAGAGTTGTGGAAATTTATGGCCCTGAATCATCTGGAAAAACGACATTAGCATTGCATGCGATTGCAGAATGTCAAAAAACTGGTGGAATTGCAGCCTTTATTGATGCAGAGCACGCCTTTGACAGATATTATGCAGAATCTTTGGGGATTGACACTGAAAACCTACTGGTTTCTCAACCAGACAATGGTGAGCAAGCTTTAGAGATCGCAGACAATTTGATTCGTTCTGGTGCTGTTGACATTATCGTTATAGATTCTGTTGCAGCCTTAACACCTCGTGCAGAAATTGAAGGCGAGATGGGTGATTCACAAATGGGATTGCAAGCCCGTTTAATGTCGAAAGCATTAAGAAAATTAACTGGCTCTATTAACAAGGCGAACACTTGTTGTATTTTCATTAACCAATTGAGAGAAAAAATTGGTGTAATGTTCGGAAATCCGGAAACAACAACTGGTGGTAATGCATTAAAATTCTATGCATCCATTCGAGTAGATATTCGACGTTCAAGTCAAATAAAAGACGGAGATGATGTAATTGGAAATAGAACACGTGTAAAAATTGTAAAAAATAAAGTGGCTCCACCATTTAAAAAGGCCGAGTTTGACATCATGTACGGAAAAGGAATCTCAAAGGTAGGAGAGATTTTAGACCTAGGTGTTGATCACGGAATTGTAAAGAAAAGTGGCTCATGGTTTAGTTACGGCGACACTAAATTAGGACAAGGAAGAGACGCAGTAAAAGCTTTGATAAAGGACAACCCAGAGCTGATGGATGAGTTGGAAGCTAAGATAATTGAACAAATTCAAGGTCCTGCTATTGTTGAAGAAGCAGCAGTGGCAGTGGCTAAATAACGCTTTACTTCTACCAAAGGCGAAAAGGGTCGTTCATCTGCAGATGGATGGCCCTTTTCAGTTTTGGGTCTGTTTTGGATGTTGGATGTTGGATGTTGGATGTTGGATGTTGGATGTTGGATGTTGATTTTAGATATAAAAACTTCAACATTACCCTGAAAACAAATTAGTCTTCGTTATTTGAGCTAAACGCTCCTAAGACTTTCGTTTTGGTGATTATTTCTAACTACTTCATCCAAAACAAAAAACACAAATGAATAAATAAAGCCGTATATTTAAATCCAAAATTATTCTAGTATGCGCTCAAAAATTCTAACCCTAATTCTAATCTCCCTATCAATTGTTCTGGTTAATTGTAAAGGAAGAAACGAAGGAGTACAAATATACAACCCAAGCAATGCTGATTTGAACGTCCAACTAAATGACTCCAGCTACACCATTGAAGCAAATAGCATGTTGGACTTAGATTTGGATGCAGGAGAATATGAAATCCAATCTTTTATAGGAACTGATAAAATCGTAGATACAGTAATTAACTTATCCAGTAAAGTGATTCGAGAAGGGGTTCTGTTAAACGTATCTGGTGAAAAACTATACACCTTGTCTGAAATTTATGGCGCCCCAAGCTTCACAACACTTATGAATGACATTTTCTATCTCGAAGACTCTCTACTTGCTGACATGGACGACCAATTATTAATTGATGCATTTGTAGAAGAAGCTTTCACCTATTATGGTATCAGCAATATTAATCGTTCCTCTTATAATTCAGTTTTGGTTAATAATTACATTCTTGTTGGCAATATTGACATATACGAGGCCAATCAAGTTGTTGTCCTTTTAGATTGGGACTACGCACCAGGAACACCTTATCCAGATGAAATTGAAGTAGAAGATAATGCTACGAACAATGCTTTTGGGGTTCATAAGTCCAAATTATTTAATGCAAGTGACTTAATTGAATACTATTTATTAACTTATTCATTCGACCCTGCGGATTATGACCAGTTTGACGAGGTTGACTCTTACGAATAATACATCAAAGTATGAAGGAAACATTAGACAATAACAAGGCTAACGCCATTGCATTTTACAAAATGGCTTATGAAGGCCAAGCAGGTAAAGCTGTTGAATTATACGTTGGAGCTGATTATATCCAGCATAACCCATTAGTTGGTGACGGAAAAGCGCCTTTTATTCTTTATTTCGAGCGAATGCAAAAAGAATATCCTGATAAAAGTATAGAATTTGTGAGAGCGATTGCCGAAGGCGATTTAGTCGCGTTGCATACGCATCAAACTTGGCCTGGAAATCAAGAATATGTAACTATGGATTTTTTTCGTTTTGATAGCAATGGGAAAATAGTTGAACATTGGGACGCCATGCAAGAAATCCCAAACGACACATTAAATGGAAACACCATGTACTAATGTTTCTTCCAGAAACAGTATTGAGTTTGGAGTTTCGAGTGAAGAGTTTTTCGATTTAAATACAACAACACAGCTTAACACATAAAACTGCACACGTAACACTAAAACAAATGGCCCAGAATCCAGAAAGTAATAAAACTATCGCATTGTATTTTTATATTATTGCATTCAATGGCGATCCCAGTGCTGCTTTAGAATATTTTGCAAGCGATACTTTTAAAATCAACAATCCTTTAATAGGTAGCACAAAAACATCATTCATCAGCTATTTTGACGGATTGGAAACGAGCTATCCGGACCGCACACTAACAATCGATAGGACCATAGCAAGTAATGACGTGGTTTCAATTCAAACAAGTCAAACTTGGTCGAGCGGTGCTAAATACAAGACTTTGAGTTTTTTCAAATTCAATGATAGCGGTGAAATAAAGGCCTATTGGGATAAAAGAAGTACAATCAACTAATAAAACCACTACAACATCAATTATGGCCTTAGTAGAATCAAACTTATTTGGACTTGGAATATTAGCTCCAGATTGTTCTTTATTAAACGTTAGCACAGGAAAACAAAACAACTTAAATGATTTGAGAGGTGATAATGGCACCGTTATCTTATTCATTTGCAATCATTGCCCATTTGTTCTTCATGTAAATGAAGGGATCGTAGAATTGGCGAATGATTATCAAAGAAAAGGAATTAATTTCATTGCAATTAGCAGTAATGACGTTGACAATTATCCACAGGATGGTCCCGAACAAATGAAAGCTGTTGCGCAAAAACTGGCTTATCCATTCCCTTATTTATATGATGAAACCCAAGAGGTTGCCAAAGCTTATAATGCGGCTTGCACTCCTGACTTTTACGTATTTGATCCTGAATTAAGAGCTGTTTACCACGGGCAATTAGACGATTCGCGTCCAGGGAATGGTAAACCAGTAACTGGCGACGATATGCGTATTGCATTTGAGGCGCTTTTGTCTTTCACAGAAAACAAAGCATTGCAAAAACCAAGTATTGGCTGTAGCATAAAATGGAAATAACCACAATGCAACTATGTAATAATTGATTATTTTGGCTAAGTCAAATTAAAAATCTCAGCTTATGAAATTAGGAGCCTTTTCGGTCAGTTTAAATGTTAAAGACATCAAAGCCTCGCAAGCCTTTTACGAAAAATTAGGATTCACAATATTTGGCGGAGACTTAAAAATGAACTACCTTATCATGAAGAGTGAGGATTCATTAATTGGACTTTTCCAAGGGATGTTTGAAAACAATATTATCACATTTAATCCGGGATGGAGTCAAAACGCAACAAATCTTGAAGCTTTTGATGATGTCAGAGAAATTCAAGCCCAGTTAAAATCGAAGGGAATTAAATTAGATCGGGAGGCAGATACTGCAACAACTGGCCCGGCTAGTATCACAGTTACTGATCCTGATGGAAATGTAATTTTAATTGATCAACACCGATAAATTCTGCGTAAATAAATGAAAAAATTCCCGCAAACATTTTCAATATCTCCTTATACAAAGCGAATATCAAACATTGCAAAATACAATTAACCAAAAACACTAACTTAACAGAAGCGTTTACACGCTTGACAAAGCCTTTACCCTATGAAAAAATATTACTTTCATTTCTTTGCTTTGCTTTTACTGCTAGCAAATAATAGTTTCGCTCAAACGGATGCCAATGCACCAATCAACGGCATAACAATTTACATTGATTATCCAGATGCAACAGCTGCAGTAACTGCTGACCAATTGGACAGCTTATTGAATGGCATTACTTATAGTGAAGATGGGGTAGAACGAACCTTTCGTGCTTATTGGCAACAACAAACAAGGCGGAACATTGATTTGACGCATGACGTTTTTTTTTACACGGCGCCCGAACCTGTTGCTTATTATGAAGCATTACCTTGGTTTGAAGGCATTCTATTATGGCAAGATGCTTTGGAATATGTAATAGCGACTTATCCTGATTATAATTGGGATGGCTTGACCTTGCACGAAGACGGAGACCCAGGACCAACCGGCGCCTTGCGATCAGTTATGATAATTAGCAGTGCTTGGGGACCAGCAGGGGTTGGTGCAGCGCACGGGGCAAATTGGACTTTATCAAATGGCGAATATGTTGGACGGATTTATGGCTCGGTGTTACAAGCACCTTGGGACATTGACAATAATATTTTTATGACATTGCATGAAGCGGGACATGCTGTTTTTGGTTTTCCAGACACTTACGATACAGAATATGATTCTGGAGGCAACTCGTTTTACACATTAATGTCGGGTGGGAAACCAGATGTTGAACCTATTGGAGGACCATTTTTAGTTGAATACAATTGGGGACATATTTTAGAACCTGAGGCAGGTACAACAACCACATTTACGTTGCGCGCTGATAGCGATAGTGTTATTGCGATTCGGAACCCGCATGATCCGCTTGAATATTTCACACTCGAAGCAAGGAATAATTCGCACATTGGAAATTCACTCTTCCCGGTTCCGCTTGGTTTGTTGATTTGGCATTCAGATTCCAAAGTAAACACTTCGAACAGGCAAGAGGATATGACGCCATTAATGCACTACAGACATTCGATTGAACAAGCAGATGGATTATTCGAACTGGAAGGTGCATTAGAACCAGGTGGTAATGCCGGTGACATTTATTTAGCTGGCGACTCCTTTACTCCAACATCAACCCCAAGTACTAATTGGTGGTCAGACGAGGTGTCTGGTATTGAAATTACAGCCATTGAATTAATTGGTGCTAATCACATTCAATTTACTGTTACAATTCCTGAAATTCACACCGATCATTATCCAGAAATTTCTCCAGCGGATTGGACATTGATTTCTGCCACCCCACCTCAAGCAGGTTATGAAGGAGAAAAAGCTTTTGATGGAAATTTAGAGACTTATTATCATGTCCCATGGGGAAATACTGAACCCCGTTCCCATGATCTTATTATTGATTTGAACGAGGACTATACTCTCAATGAATTTTACTATACAGCTAATGATAATCGTTCTCCACCTTGGGAGGGAAGAATAGAAAATTATGAATTATACATAAGCGAAGATGGTATAGATTGGGGAGCACCAATTGCAGCCGGCACCTTTTTTAGAACTGGCATACGACAATATATACTCTTCCCCGAAGTAAGTGGCAGGTATCTAAAATTTGCGGCAGTTAATTCTTTTGATGATGATGTGCGCACATCTGTTGCTGAGATTAATTTGAGAGGATATCCAACAGCCGAGGCAACATTAGCCGAAGAAAGTCAACAAACATTCAACCTATATCCAAATCCAGCCAATGACATTTTATACATTCAGTCCAATTCCACAGAACCTTTTGCTTTTGAAGTTTACACTATGAGCGGAGAAATGGTCAGCAGCAATCAAAATTTAAGCAAGCTAACAATTGATGTTTCAAACCTTAACAGCGGTGTGTATTTCGTAAAAGTGAGCACGGCCAAAAAAACTGAAATTTTAAGATTCATTAAAAATTAATAAAAAATGAAAAAACCGATTGCCATCTTATTGATCTTATTCGTTGTGATTACAAGTTGTAAAAAGAACAAAGTCATTGATAATTTAGAGCCAGGCCTAATCGAAAATCAAACTTTTAATAGTACGGTCTTAATTGATGGACATGACTATGACGGAACGGTGATTCGAAACTGTGTTTTTGAGGATATAGAAGGAGATGGTTTACAAATTAGAGATGTGGATGATCTATGCATTGAAAATTGTACGTTTAAAAGCATCACTGAAAATGCGATAAGATTTAGAGATAGTGGTGGTTCAGATGGCGTTAAGATTATGCGTAATACGATTTTTGACATTGATCATAATGGAATTTTAGCTGCCGAGAACCATATTAACGCCACTATTCGAGAGAATGAAATTTACAATGTGGGACTATCAAAAGCAAGCAGTCTGACTGGGCACCCGCACCATGGGATTTATTTCCAAGGTTTTAATGTCGTCATACTCGAAAATGTCATCCATGATGTCATCAATAATGATGGGAACTGCATTAGCATTCGAACCTATGGAAGGGTTGCTAAAAATATACTTTACAATGCTACTGACCATGGAATCAGTTATTACTCAGATCATCCAGGTGATAATGGATTGCTCTTGATTGAGAATAATTTCATTTATAATAATGGGAAAAGAGGCGTTAATTTGGCGAGTAATGGAACAACATCAAACCATATAGGTGAAGCAGTCGTTCGCTTTAACACCATTGTAACAAGCGATAAATCGCCGCTTAGCGCCAATGATGGATTAACGGGTGTTGCGCTGAGCTTTATCGGCAATATTTTAATTCGTACGGATGGCGGCACCGAATTTATTTACAGTAGTTTGGCCTATACCGACTCTCACAATTTAACAGGTTCTGGAGATCTTGGATTTCAAGACTTCACCAATCGCAACTTACACATCAATGCTGGATCCGTTGCCAATACCTTCGGCACGGGTGCTACTAGTTCTCCGCCAGATGACATAGATAATGAATTAAGAATTATAGGCGACATAGATGCAGGAGCTGATCAATTGAATTAAACTTTAAATTAAAATGAACGAAAAATCACTTTTCGATAAGTTTCCAAATTTGGATGACGCAAGTGAATTAATAAATATTCTTGAGGAAGAAAATATTGAATTTAGCATTGTAGAAAATGCTTTTGATGTCGACATCACCTTTACGGGAAATAAAATTTCGGGTGTTCAAATAATTTTAGATTCAGCAGATTTTGAACGAGTCGAGAAATTGAAGATAGCAAAAGCAGAGGCGCAAGTCGACTTGACAGACAAAACCCATTACTTGTTTAAATTTTCAACTAAAGAATTGTATGAGATTATTGAAAAAAGAGATGAATGGAGCAGCTATGATTATGCTTTTGCGAAAAAATTGCTAGAAGAAAGGGGTGAAAACATTTCAGATGAATTTTTAGAAACTTTGAGGGGAAAACGGAATGAGGACCTTGACAAGCCAGAAAAAAGCACATATCGAGAAATTAGAGCGGGATATATAAGCGCTTTCCTTGGTGGATTGTTAGGTATTATAATTGGCTGGTATCTTTGGAAATCGAAAAAAACAAACACAAATGGCGAGAAAGTATTTGCCTACTCTGAAACGGATAGAAAGCACGGTTTAAACATCACGATTCTTGGAATTGTTATTCTTTCCTTCATCATCATTTACCGCGTGGTTATATTCTTGAAGGGAGTATCGTAATTGCCCTTACTTCAACTTATCGTTTTCAAGATGGCGGGTATTGTCTCGCTTTGTTTTCTTATCAAGATTCTTTTGCAAGGCCTCTGTCAAATCAATTCCGGTTTGATTCGCCAAACAAATTAACACCCAAAGCACATCTGCCATTTCATCTCCAAGGTCCTTGTTTTTATCCGATTCTTTTTCAGATTGTTCGCCATAGCGCCGTGCAATAATGCGCGCCACTTCCCCAACCTCTTCGGTTAATTGCGCCATATTGGTTAATTCATTAAAATAACGAACGCCATAGGTTTTAATCCAATTGTCTACTAATTCTTGTGCTTCTTTAATCGTCATTTCTTTAATTTATTTATCAAACCAGTTGTTGAAAAACCAGCCACCAAATCAATTGTTTTTACTTCACCATTATTTGCCAAAACAACATCTCTACCCACAATATATTTTTTGGAATTCACATCCGCTTCCGCTGGATCGTAATCGCCACCTTTGACTAATACATCTGGTTTAAGTGTTGCAATAATATCATAAGGTGTATCTGAATCAAATTGGATTACAAAATCTACATATCCTAGTCCAGCAATGACGGTTGCACGCGCTCCAAAATCATTTACTGGGCGATCATCTCCTTTTCCTTGGCGACGAACAGATGCATCACTATTGAGCCCTAAAACAAGAACATCACCACAATCTGCAGCAGCTGCTAAATAGCTAACATGGCCTTTGTGCAGAATGTCGAAACAGCCGTTGGTAAACACAACTTTTTTACCTGCAATTCTGCAAGCTTCTAATTCCCATAAAAGCTGTGATTCATTAAGAATTTTCTGATTCAGTTTCTGTAAGTGGCTCATTCTTGTCAAATTTAACATTTTTGCCATTAAGTGCCAACGATATTAATCCAAGCACAATCATCAATACGGTTTGCGACGTCCAATTAATCCAACCAATAGCCAATGCATCAGGCAGAATCCCACTATAATCTGGGTCTGCCATATAAATAGTTAAAATCAATCCAACAAATGCAGGATAAACACCAATTCCTCCTTGAACCATAATCATTCCGAGCGTGCCCGCCACGAATCCTGCAAGAATTGCGTCCCAACCTAAGTTTGCCGTAGAATCGAGGGCATATAAACAAACCGTAAAGTTAGCTACATACATGATCCAAACAAAAAACGTATGACCTATAAAAGGTAATTTTTGATCCGTTTTGAAAATAGAAAAAATTCCTTCAAATAATCCTTTTACAAATTTTAGAATTTTTGACCGAAACGATTTTTTTAAAATCATTAACACAACCGCGCCAATTACTCCCGTAATGATCACGTATTTCACAACCATTCCTAAAACTGAAAAAACAGCTCCGTTTCCGCAAGCTGACATACCTTCGTTAAAGGTGGCGATTTTATGTTGAAACAATTCAATTTTATCATACTGCAATGCTAAAGCAATTAACGATATAATACCTAACATCACAACGTCAACCGCACGCTCCGCAACGATTGTTCCGAACCCTTTTTGAAAAGGAACATTCTCTGTTTTAGAAAGCACTCCAGCTCTACTCGCCTCGCCAGCACGCGGAAAAATAAGATTAACTATATAGCCAATCATCAAAGCATGATAAGCATTCCAAAATTTAATCTTATATCCCATTGGCTTGAGTAGATATCTCCAACGATAAGCTCGACTGACATGGCTTAAAAACGCAAAAATTAAGGCTATAAAAACCCATATGTAATTGGCTTTACCGAATGCGGCAAATAAATCTTTTTTCTGATCTTCACAAAGTGCATCATAGAACAACCAAATCAAGAATATGCCAAAACCAAGTGGCAGGATAATTTTAAGGGCTGAAATAATTTTCGACTTCATTCAGTGGTTTTTGTAAGGAATTAAAACTGCGTTAACGAATAATAAATCAACTAATTGTCTTGATCCAATTTATTGGTTTCAGTATTAGGAAAAACTAACGAAGGCTTAAATGTTTTCGCTTCTTGAAAATCCATATATGCATAACCAATAATGATAATTACGTCTCCCACAGCTACGCGACGTGCTGCAGGCCCATTCAAACAAACACCACCCTTACCACGCTCTCCAGCTATGATATAGGTTTCAATTCGCTCGCCATTATTAACATTGACAATTTGTACTTTTTCGCCTTCAATCATATTGGCGGCTTCCAAAAGATCTGGATCAATTGTGATGCTTCCGATATAATTCAAATCCGCCTCGGTTACTTTTACCCGGTGAATTTTTGACTTTAACGCTTGTATTAACATAACTTAAAAATGTGGTGCGAATTTAAGTATTTTAGATAAACAAATGTCAATTGTTAATTTTCTTCAAGAAACAATTGCCCATTTTCTAACTACACACGCCTTTCAGCAAGCAATAATTAGACCGAAATTAGAGGATATTTAACTACTGCTTTAATACATAGCGAAAGCACCCCTCTTTATCTTTGTAAGATGCCCGAATTGTTCGATTAGAAATCACTGCACTTTCAAAAACTACTTGACTTAATTCACCACTTTCATCATCTGTAAATGAGGCGAAAATCATATTGATACAATTATCATCATCACTATACGTTTGAGATAATTCCCACAAGCCTGACCCGCTTTCATTTGTAAAAGTATTTAAATAATTGGCTGAGAAATCCGAATTAAAAGTCAATTGAATATCCTCATAATCCATGGATAAATCAGAAGTTGAGACGGACCATTCTCGCGTATATTTAACTTTGGTATAATCCCACTCTCCTACGATTTGTCTTTCGGTATAATTAAGCCCATCTTTTTCACAGCTCACGAATAAAAATGCTGCCAATACAGCTAGAAATTGTAATCCTTTTTTCATAATTCTATTTTTTTGCGATTCGTCAGAAATAGCGCAAGAATCATGCCCTCAAACCTTTCACTTATTTAAAACGGTTGAGCAATTCAAGAATATGAAATGATGGAATTAATTTAAGACAACTTTTCTTTTTACGGTTAAACCGTTTTGCAAACGGATATCAAAGAAATAAATGCCTCTTGACAAAGTTGAAACGTCAATTTGAGCTACATATTCTGAAACATTAACAGTCATAACATATTCACCAACGGAAGAATAAACTTGCAATTGATCTATTGGATTAGCTGCAGAAATTTCTAGAATGTTAGTCGCTGGGTTTGGATAACATTTAACATCCACCAATTCGCTATTTTCTGGAACGCTTACAACTTTTGTACATGAACTACTTGTTGGGCTATAGAGCGAAAAGGAATCATCTTCAAAACAAAGAAAACCAGAGTAGCCAAATTCAAGTGCTCCACCATCTGGAATTCCATCACATTCAACTTCTTGTGGAAACAAATACCTAAACTGTTCTAAACCGGTACTCAATAATCCAAATCGCTCAACATATCTCCCTACAAAACCATAAGGAGAGTTTGATGTTGGTTCAAGATCCAAATAGCGATAAGATTCTCCTGCTATATCCATTACTCCTGTCCCTGTCACTTGAATAACAGAAACTTCATCACAGTCTACATATTCTAAAGATGGCACATCAGAAATCATCCATGTATCTCCAATCTCTGCCCCAAAATCAAACAGAACAAAAAATGCCCCATTACTACGGTAAAACACCGTGTCTCCTGATACATAAGTAATTTGAATTGGTCGGATTGTTGACCCGGCAAAGCCACCTCCATCAAAAAATTTATATTGAGTCGTTTCAATAACTTGACAAGAAATTCCGTCAATTGTCGTGTCCCTATCATAATTCATTTCGACATAACCAGACATAAAGGGCTGCCAAAATTCGTAGTGCCATGTTGCACCGTTATCTACCCAAACTTGAGAATAGGTTGATTGAAAAGAAAAACTTAAAACAAAAAACAAAATGATCTTGTGCATAGTGATGGGTGTTATTAGTGTCAACACTATCACGTGATATTTATAAAAACGGTTGGGTATTGTTTTAAGAATTACTCATTAAAAAAGCCTTCAAAAACTCATCAATCTCTCCATTCATCACGCCATCTACATTTGATGTTTCATAACCAGTTCGAACATCTTTCACCAATTTATAGGGTTGCATTACGTAATTACGAATTTGCGATCCCCATTCGATTTTCTTTTTCCCTGCTTCAATGGCATTTTGCTTTTCCATCCGTTTTCGCAACTCCAATTCGTATAATTGCGATTTTAGTAATTGCATGGCTTTTTCCTTATTTGCCAATTGAGAACGCGACTCTGAATTTTCAATAATAATTCCAGATGGTGCGTGTCTTAAACGTACTGCCGTCTCTACCTTATTCACGTTTTGCCCCCCTGCTCCACCAGCACGAAAAGTCTCGTAAGCGATATCGGCTGGGTTCACCTGAATGTCAATTGAATCATCTACCAATGGATAAACATAAACAGACGCGAATGAAGTATGCCGTTTAGCATTAGAATCGAAAGGTGAAATTCTTACCAAACGGTGCACTCCGTTTTCTCCTTTTAAATAACCAAAAGCAAAATCTCCATCAAATTCAAGAGTTACGGTTTTAATTCCGGCCACATCACCCGACTGATAATTTAATTCTTTTAGCTTCATCCCGTTGCGCTGACCCCACATCATATACATCCGCATTAACATTGCAGCCCAGTCGCAACTCTCTGTACCGCCTGCTCCTGCTGTAATCTGGAGCACTGCCTTAAAATTATCCTCCTCTGCCTTCAGCATATTCTTTAATTCTAATGCCTCTAAGCGATCGATTGAAGTTTGATAATGTTTCATCACTTCGCTCTCCTCTACCTCATCCATTTCGTAGAATTCAATCAACACTTTCAAATCTTCCAATTCTGTTTTGACCTCTTGATGCGCGTCAATCCAGAATTTTTTATTTCGCATTTTCTTTAAAATGAGCTCGGCAGCTTTTGGATCATCCCAAAAAGTTGGATCCTGTGAGTGCAATTCATCCTCACGCACATCAATCAATTTATCGTCAATTTTGAGATATCCGTATAACTCATTTACACGTCTTTCGAAATCTTTAAGTTGATCTGATGTTACCATGGTACAAAAATTAGGTTTTTTTTTGTTTTGATCTGCACAATCATAGAAATAATTAATTAAATAGTGTCGATTTCTCAATGCTGCGACGCAAAACTCAGGTTTAATCATGCAAAGTTTGGGTATGCCCATCAAATATTACAATATTATTCTAAATTTGTGATACACTTTTTAAAGAATTTAAGAACATGAATGTACCAGCGGATTTAAAATATACAAAAGACCACGAATGGGTAAAAGTTGAAGGAGACACAGCTACTGTTGGAGTTACTGAGTTTGCCCAAAGTGAACTTGGAGATATTGTTTACGTTGAAGTTGAGACAGAAGGCGACACTTTAGATAAAGAAGAAGTTTTTGGATCAATTGAAGCAGTAAAAACAGTTTCTGACTTATTTATGCCAATTAGCGGCGAAATATCTGCTTTTAATGAAGAATTAGAAGCGAATCCTGAAGTTGTTAATACTGATCCTTACGGTGAAGGTTGGATGATCAAAATTAAATTTTCTGATCAATCAGAAATTGATGCATTGATGTCTGCAAGCGATTACGAAGCATTAATTGGTTAAGCGATTTCTTTACCATATCCCTTGGATCATTTGGCTGCTAATCATTCTAGTTTTAAGTTTACTCCCAGGAGATAAATTTCCAGACTTTAAAATTGATTGGATTTCGATAGATTCAGTGGTTCACTTCGGCATGTATTTTGTCTTGAGCGCTTTATTTTTACTCGGATTTTTAACTTTTGAAAAAAAAATCAGAAAAAAACTGAACCTTTCAAATTTACGGTTGTACGGAGTGGTGATATTGGTTGGCATTTTGATCGGATATGCCATAGAGCTAATACAGGGGAATTTTATCTTTCGGCGGTACTTTGATGTAGCGGATATTGTAATGAATAGTTTTGGTACAATTTTTGGTGTAATCATGTACAGTTTGACTGGTAGAAAATTAACATAAATTTAAAACGCTCTTAAGACAGATTTTTGTAATTTAGCGTTGTTCAAAATTTTGAAAATGGAACTAAAGAAATCAAAAGAAGCAAACTTAGAGAACAAGAAGAACGGTTTTCGACTTGTAGGTCTTGTAATGATCTGCGCTATAGTTGGAATGGCCTTTGAGTATACTGGGTTTACGGCATTGGAAGGCGACGGGCTTGCTGAAGACAATAAAATGGAGGAAGAGTTAATCTTCGAAGTGCAGGAAGAAGAAGAACCGCCACCACCGGAAGAAGAGCCGCCACCACCGCCACCAGTAATTGAAGAAATTGAGGTTGTGGATGATGAGGAAGAAGTGGAAGACTTTGATATGTCTGTCGTGGATGATGTAGTTGATGATGTTCCAGACGAAGTAATAGAAGCACCGAAAAAGGAAAAAGTATTTGACTTTGTAGAGGTTGATCCAACTTTCCCTGGTGGAGCTGGAGCAATGGGTCAATGGATTAAAGACAATGTAGAATATCCTGAATTAGCTCGTGAAATGGGCGAACAAGGAATTGTATATGTTAAATTCGTTGTGAACAGTAAAGGAGAAATTGAAAAGGTAGGAATTCGTAAAGGAGTTTCTGATGCCTTAGATGCTGAAGCAAAACGTGTAGTGAGAAAAATGCCTAGATGGATTCCTGGTGAGCAAGCCGGAAAACCAGTAAGCGTTAACTTCACACTTCCAATCCACTTTAGACTCGGTTAGAAAATAAAAAGACTTATATATTGATCCGTCCTGATAGCTATTAGGACGGATTTTTTTATGGAATAATTATCGAAAATATCGCACTAGCCTAAAACGCATTAGTAAAAATTCGTATCCACTTAGCTCTGCTGGTCCCCTTAGACTTGAATACACCATCCTAACGCATTTAATAGAATCAGGGCAAAAACCCTACCTCTGAGACATACATATAGTTTTGGTACAATTGTTGTTATTATTTATATCCAGAATGACTGGTAAATAGTGTCTGGTCGAAAATAGACGAACTTTTACAAATTAATAAATTTTGAGAGATAGTTTTCTTTTTTTCTTTAGGA
>WTCE01000106.1 GCA_013138735.1 Crocinitomix sp.
ACGTTAATTTCTCGATAACAGTGTACTTTTCGTCACTTAGAACAATCCATAACTGTCATTCCCCTCATCAAGTTTGTTTCGTTTAATTTATATAAAAACAAACATAGGAGAACAAGTAGTTAATCCAAAATCGGCGCCAAGACATTCCCTGTAATCTCTAGATAAGATTGCTTAGGTTCTGTATTTGCAGTTACAGTAACACGTTTTTTTACAACCTGGCCTTGTTGTCCTTCTTTTGGTCTGAAAATTACATCTAGTTCTCCAATTTCGCCCGGTAGAATTGCTTCTTCAGGTTTATTAGGTACCGTACATCCACAAGACGCGGTAGCGCTTTCAATTAGCAAGGGAACATTTCCAGTGTTTTTGAATTTAAACGTATATAAGTTTTCACTTGGATAACGAACATTTCCAAAATTATGGGTCGTCTCAATGTATTCAATTGAAGTTGATCCTGGACTTAGTGGATCACTTGTGATCTCTTCAAACTCTGAACCACCTTCAGGCGTAGTGCCTATCAAATTCTCATCCGCAACCAAAGAACTAACTCCATCATTAGTCTTCGTGTCACTATCACCACCACATGCCACTAGGGTAAATAAAAATACGGCGCCTATAAACTTTTTCATTTTCAATTGTTTTTTACAAACTTAATAATCTAAACCTAATTTATTAATGGTTTTCCCTTCAATTAATTCAAGGCCTTTCATAAATATTTCATTTTCCATTTCATTATAAACTGGATAGAATTTTGAAGAGTCGAATAGATTTGCAGCAATTCTTGCCTTTAGTAAAGTGTGAATCAGTTTTTTAGAAGTTTCATAATCTTCGGCATTAAATTCAATTTCTTCTTTTGCAGCCAGTTCCCAAAATTCGGACATAATAGCTTCATCTAATTCGAAGTTTGTTTTAAAGTCTTCAAAGGTTGGGAAATCCTTTTTTAATGCTTCTCTATTTCGATCTACATAAGAAAACGTGAATGTATTCA
This sequence comes from Crocinitomix sp., assembly GCA_013138735.1. Classification (GTDB taxonomy): domain Bacteria; phylum Bacteroidota; class Bacteroidia; order Flavobacteriales_D; family Crocinitomicaceae; genus Crocinitomix. Next base: position 986 of record WTCE01000106.1, read on the forward strand.
CTAATCCTTTACGACTAATTTTACGGTATGTTTGAGACAGTTCAGAAGTGTCTAAGGGTACAAAAACATCTGGCATAATTCCACCACCACCGTATACATCTCTTTTCAATTTAAGCGTTTGAAATTTCAATGAATCCGGTAATTTAATACTATCTCTATGCATAAATTCACCATTATTATAACGGTTCATATAATCATCACGATAAGCATCTACGCCTTCTTCATAAGGTTTTTGAATGAAGCGACCAGATGGGGTAAAATATCTTGCAATTGTAATTCGAATTTCAGATCCATCCGATAAATTGAATGGTCTTTGCACTAAACCTTTTCCAAAACTTCTGCGCCCAATAATCATTGCACGATCCCAGTCCTGCAATGCACCTGACACAATTTCAGAGGCTGAAGCCGAGTTCTCATCAATCAGTACGACTAATTTTCCTTTTTCAAATGAACCTTTTTCTTTTTCGTGATAAGGTCTACCACGTCTGTCAACATCATTGGCAATTAAATCTGATCGCGGTTGTGAACGTCCTTCTGAATAAACAATTAATTTGTCGTCTGATAAAAATTCATCCGCCATAAACTTAGCTACGCTCAATAATCCTCCACCATTTCCTTGTAAGTCCAAAATGAGGTTTTTCATTCCTTGTTCTTTCAACTCATTTATAGCCTTTACAAGTTCACCCGGCGTGGTTCTAGCAAAACTGGTTACTTTAATATAACCTGTTTTCTCAGTCGCCATGTATGAACTGGCGACACTATAAAGTGGAATTTTATCACGTCTAACGTCAAAATCTAATAATTCATTTTCTCCTCTTCTCTTAACTCCTAAAACTACCAATGAGTTTTTTTCACCTAAAAGTCTTTCTCTAACTCCACCCGTTTTTAAACCAATGCCTGCAATGTTTTCTTCGTCAACAATTAAAATTTTGTCTCCTGCCTGAATCCCTACTTTTTCACTGGGTCCGCCTTCAATCGTATTGATTACTGTTAAAGTATCTTCAATAATTTGAAACTGAATCCCCACACCAACGAAACTTCCATTGATTTTATCATTTGTAGATGTAACATCTTCTTTTTTAATTAAATACGTGTGTGGGTCTAATTCTTTTAGCATAGCAACTATGGCCGCATCTGTAATTTTTGAACCGTTGAACTCATCTACATAATGGGACTCAAGGTATCCAAAAACTTCTTCAAATTTTATGGTGGTTTCGTCTTTATCGTATTGGCTACTGGCAGTAAATGCCGTAAAAGCCATTATTATTAATATGAATTTTCTCATCTAATGGTATTTGTTATCTATTTTTTTGATTGCAGTTAATCACTAAAACTAAACGAAATCGTTTGTAAGTATATTTTACCCTGATCGATTGGTTACGAATTTAGTAAAAATAAAAGTTTCGAACTCTTAATTTCTTGTTAATAAAAGCAAGAATGATGCCTTGTTTTTTGAGCGAGAAATTGATTTGATAAACGGTTGTATAAGCCTATAAACTGTCTGTTTTAGCTTCCAACTCATGTTTTAACTTTTAAAATGATTGCCGTCAGATAGGTTTAACGCAAAATTGATTGCTATGAACGGATAATAAAATGAACGGAAGTACGGAAGAAAATTTAAGGATCGATAAAAATTATGTTTAGCTTTATGTGGTGATCAAATTCTCACGACATATCGCTTTTATTTCATCCTGTTTTTTGATCATTATACTGATGGCCTGTGGTAAAAATACGGTTGAAAAAAGTGTTTATCATTGGGAAACCGAATTTGATTTGACTGCTGAAGAAGAAGCGTTTTTAGAAAAGGAGGAAATTCAAACCGTTTACACGAAGTTTTTTGATATTACACTTGATTCTGAAATGCGGGCAATGCCAGTAGCTAAAGTTAATTTTCTGACAGCGCCCCAGCAAGAAATTGTTCCCGTAGTTTATATTATAACGGATGTTTTTAAAGCATTAGATTCTAACGCAATTCAAAACTTGGTAGCAAATGTTTATGAACAATTGCAAACATTAAACCCTCAGGATGACTTTTCTGAAATTCAAATAGACTGTGATTGGATGGCGAGCATTAAGGATAAGTATTTTTATTTTTTAACTGAGCTGAAATCAAAGATAGGGGAGACTATGTTGTCATGCACCATTCGTTTATACCAGTATAAATATCCAAATTTAGCGGGTGTTCCTCCAGTTGATAAAGGGGTTTTAATGTATTATAATATGGGCGAATTACTCAGTTACTCAGAAACAAATTCAATATTAAACAATGAAATTGGAGAACAATATTTGGGTTTTGGAGAGTATCCTATTCCGCTTGATTTTGCCTTACCAAATTTCTCATGGACTTTATTGTATCAGTATGGAGAAATGAAACGGATACTGTTAAGTATTGATGCGCACGATTTGAATGATACAACTCTATTTCAGCAACAAGCCTCAGGATATTATTTAGTGAAAAAGGATACACTTTTAGATGGTGTATTTTTGCGCAGTGGTTCAGAATTACGCCACGAAACTTGTTCAGAGAATGAATTAATTCGTGCGGCCAATTTGCTGTCACCAGAGAAAAATCAAAACCATACAACTTTATTATTTTACGATTTAAAACCAAACCTAGTCAATGAAAGCGATAAAATTAATCGCGTGTTTGCTGCTTTTAAGTAGCCAATCGCAAATTGCAAATGCCTGTAGTTATTATCCCTATGGAGAGGATATACGTTTCAGTTTGTTTTCCCCAAACATTTCAGATGAGATGGATTTGGAGGCCCTTTTTTACAGTGCGACATATTTAAATCAATATTCCTTCGATCAATTAAGAGGCCCAAATGAAAATATTGATGAATGGTATAGTTATTTGGATGGTGCTTTTGAAAAGGTTGTAATTGATGAGCTAATTTATAAATCTTCTTACAATAAACCTTCCCCTAAATTAAATGCGAATCAATTCTATAATTTCTTAAAAAAAGAGGAGAATGTCGCTTTAAAAGAATATCTGCTTTTTGCTAAAAAAATTGAGCATTTGCTATATACTGATTATTGGGATACGAAAACGGCTGAAGATATCGCAAATTCAAAAATCGCATTAGAAATTGCTGTGAACCAAAGTCAAGCGGCAAAAACTGAATGGTTAAAGTTACGGTATGCATACCAAGGTGTAGTTTTAGCCTATTATTTGAAAGCTGATAAGCGTGTGATTTCTATTTATGACAATGAAATTGCTCCCTTAAAGTCTGAGAGTATAATTGCAAAATGGTCCTTGTTTTATAAGGCGAATAACATTGACGATAAATATGAACGCTATCGTTTATGGGCAATTATTTTTGAGAAATCTCGCACTAAAAACGAATATATCTTTAAGCGTTTCCCAACAGGTGAAGCAGAAGTAGCTGAAATTTTAGAGCATTGCCAATCAAATGAAGAAAAGGCAGCAGTATATGGCATCTTAGCTTTTAAGAACCCGGCAAGAGCGTATGACCAAATTGTGAAAATGGTAGATTTAAATCCTAAAACGAGTTTATTAAACTTGTTATTGGTGCGTGAAATCAATAAGATGGAGGATTGGTATTATACTGACCGATATACGGGGTATGGAAGAGCGGTGCAAAGCTATTGGTATGGTAGTGAAGACGATATCCGATTTAAATTTATTGATGAAAAGAATTTTGAAGCGGATAAAAAATACTTGACAAAAATAAAACGTTGGGCAACAAATATATCTACTGAAAAAACAACAACTAATAAAGGACTTTGGTTTACCTCTTTGGCATATATGTCTTTTATGTTAGATGATGCTGCTGGGGTTAATTTTTACAGTAATAAAGCAAATAAATATGACTCAGATAAAGTGATTAAGGCAGAATTAAAGACCATTGAATTACTCAGTTTTGTAAAATTTAATCCAGTAGTTGACACTGATTATCAGGATGAATTATATGAGAAATTGGATGAAATTAAGTTGTATAAAAATGAGCTGTATAATTATGATCGCTTTAGGGGGCAAATAATGATGGCTATTTCGCGAAAATACTTGGAGCACAACAACGTGGTAATGGCAGCCTTATTTGAAACAAAAGTTGATGGCGGAACGCAAGAGCTTTATCAGGATTGGGATTCGCAGACTTACCAAGCATTTAACCTCTTAAATCAAAATGCGCAATCAAGCGATATGGATGCTTTTTTTGAATTGTGGAATAAAAAGGAAAAAACCAACTTGGAAACCTATCTCTTGGATGGACTAGAACCGTTTGAATGGCGCTTTACTGATTTGTGGGGAACAACCTATTTGCGCGAAGATAATTTAGAAATGGCATTGAAAATTTATGAAACTATTCCTGATAGTGTTTGGCAAGTAACGAATCATGATTACCATTACTATTATCAGCAGGAGTTAAATGCAAATCCCTTTGAAACGCGATTTTCAAGTTCAGCAATGTCAGAAGATCGCACCTCGAGCTATACAAAACCAGAATTTGTTCGAAAATTAATTGACATAAAAAAAGAAGCTGAAACCAATACAAAAGATAGAGCCTACAATTACATGTTGTTGGGGAATGCCTATTATAATATGACCTATAATGGCAATTCATGGTATTATACCGAGTATGCATGGTCGACAAGTGATGGCAATCAATATTACGCGGTGAATCACAGATATCGTAATAGCGGACAAAATACAAATTACGTGACAGGAGATCGCGCCAAAAAATATTATAAGTTGGCTGAGGAAACTTCTAAAAATCCAGAGTTTTCCGCTTTTTGCTATCGTTTACAGTTTAAATGTTTGACATTAAGAACATCCTTTGCGCAAGAAAAACATGCACTTTCGAAGTATAAAGAGCGATTCATAGACAAGTATCCTAAATTCGTTATCGATTTAAATGGATGCGACCGTTTTGGCTATTATTTCAGTAAATGGAAGGATGCCTAAGATAATTCGGTTTAAAGTGCGGTAAAAGAAATCGCCTTTCGTATTTTTACATAAAAATTATAATTATGGCACAAGCGGATTGGAAAACGGCAATTGAATTTGAAGACATTACTTATAAAAAGTCTAATGGGGTAGCAAGAATCGCTTTTAACCGCCCGAATGTCAGAAATGCCTTTCGTCCAAAAACCACGAGTGAATTATACCGTGCGTTTTATGATGCACAGGAAGATACTTCCATTGGTGTGGTGCTTTTATCAGGTGAGGGGCCATCAACAAAAGATGGCATTTATTCATTTTGCAGCGGAGGCGATCAAAAAACAAGAGGCCATCAAGGATATGTAGGCGAAGATGGTTCGCACCGTTTGAACATACTTGAAGTGCAGCGTTTAATCCGCTTTATGCCAAAAGTTGTAATTGCTGTGGTTCCCGGTTGGGCAGTTGGTGGTGGACATAGTTTACACGTTGTGTGCGACTTGACTTTAGCTAGTAAAGAACATGCTATTTTCAAACAAACAGATGCTGATGTTACCAGTTTTGACGGAGGTTATGGGTCAGCTTATCTCGCCAAAATGGTTGGGCAAAAAAAAGCACGTGAAATTTTCTTTTTAGGTCGGAATTACTCGGCTCAGGAAGCACTTGAAATGGGAATGGTCAACGCAGTTATTCCGCATGCCGAGTTGGAAGACACCGCATATGAATGGGCGCAGGAGATTTTAGAAAAATCACCGACCTCTATAAAAATGCTAAAATTTGCCATGAACTTAACAGATGATGGAATGGTTGGGCAGCAAGTGTTTGCAGGTGAAGCTACGCGCTTGGCCTATATGACAGAAGAAGCGAAAGAAGGTCGCAATGCTTTTTTAGAAAAGCGAAAGCCCAATTTTAAGGATGTGAAGTGGATTTCATAATGCAAAATTTCCGTTCTTTTTTTATGTTGACATAAGGTTGTCAATTCCGCAGTGTATATTTGAATTATGAAAAATATTTTTGACGAAGTAGTGAATAATGAGGTGTTGGCACGCATAAATACCTTAAGCAACGAATCACAACCCACTTGGGGGAAAATGGATGTCGCGCAAATGTTGGCGCATTGTTCGGTCGCTTATGACGGTGTTTATGATGATGCAAGACCTCCAGCCAAAGGTTTTAAGAAATTTTTACTGAAACTCTTTATCAAAAAAATTGTTGTGGGCGATAAACCATATAAAAAAAATAGTCGAACAGCTCCTGAATTTTTAATAGTAGATAAACGTGATTTTAACACTGAAAAAGAACGCCTCATAACGTATTTGAATAAAACGCAAGAGTTGGGCGGTTCACATTTTGACGGTAAAGAATCACAGTCCTTAGGTCCATTAACCTTAGACGAATGGAGCAATATGTTCTATAAGCACCTCGATCATCATTTGACACAATTCGGTGTCTAGAGAAAGAATTTACTTTTGAATTTCCTGATTTACATCACTTTTAAAATATTGGCTCATTTGAATCAATTTAAAATGAATCCAAAGTAGTATATTTGTTCGTTACCACTCAAAATGAACGACCGAAAAAATTACAAAGGATTCTGGATTTTTACTGTACTTAGTGCAGTAACGGTTTGCTTTATTGCTTTCTGTATCTGGATGGTTGTAGTAGTGGACGAAAAACGGACAACTTTAGAAAGTGAGGTCTATCAAATCAGCATAATATCAAATTTAGAGGTAGACTTGATTGATTGTTTAGACCGCTCAGAAGATGATACTGAAGAGGCTTTTAAGTTCGCAATTGATAAAGTGGTAGCAACAAATTTCGATTTAGTTGAAAATCCTGAATTAGAAAAATTATCAGAAAAGACAATCGCCCTAAAGCAATACTTCGAAATTTCTGGTGTGCTAATGGACTTTGAACCATTTCAGGATGATTTACAAGGTTTATACACGTCTTGCATTGCTGAAAAAAAAGCGAAAAGAAAAAAGCTGAGTGAACTTTCAGTTGAAACTGGCAATTACTGGAATTATGTTAATATACTATTGATTTCTACTTGCCTTTTATCCTTGCTGCTTATTATTGCTGGGTTCTATGCCTATAGATCCAAAAAGAAATCTAAAGATTTGTACCAATTCAGTGCCTTGTTTATGGAGAGCATGGTGGATTGTGTAATTTCGAGTGATACTGATGGCATTATCACACAATATAATAAAGTTGCAAGTGAAATGTTTGGTTTTTCGAAGGAGGAAGCTTTGGGTATGTCCGTTAGAAAACTGTATGCGACACAATTGGCTTGGGCCATGGTTAAATCTGAACTTGATTCAAATAATAGTTATAAAGGAGAGATAATAAATCAGCGAAAAAATGGCAGTCATTTTGTTACTGATTTATCTGCTAATACCGTATTTGACGCGAATGGAAAATCAGTAGGCGTAATTGGGATTTCGCGTGATATTTCTATCCGAAAACAGCAAGAAGAACAATTTCAACATATTGTTGATAATGCGACCGACATTATTTATACGTCCAATTTACATGGTGAAATCACCTATGTTAATACCTCTGCAAAAAACATCTTAGGTTACTCAAGTGAAGAAATGGTTGGAATGCCTTTCCAAAAATTAATTCACATTGATTCGATAGATTTTGTAGAACAATTCTACAATGCACAATTTCAAATTAGATCAAAGGAATCTTACCTTGAATTTAAAATTCAAAAGGCGAACGGAGAAGAAATGTGGGTTGGGCAAAATGTGAAAACAACTTTTAGTGCAACCAATTCTGAAGAAATAATTGGCTTTTTCGGGATCTTGCGAAATCTAGATGACATTAAAAAAGTGCAGTTAGAATTGACAGAAAGCGAATTGAAGTATCGAGAACTTTTTGATAATTCGAAAGATTTGATTCAAAGCATTGATGCTAATGGTCAAATATTATATGTGAATGATGCTTGGCTAATGGTACTAGGTTACGATAGGGAAGAGTCAGAAAAATTAAATTTGTTTGATATCATCCATGAAGAAAGCCAAGACACTTGTACACTTTTATTAGAAGATATTCTGAAATTAGGGACGCATGAAGACAGTTCAGAGCACATCCTGAAAATGGTGACTAAAAACGGAGAAGCAGTCATTTTAAAAGGTACTATTAGTGTCAGATATGAAAATGGTCAGGTAAACTCTATACAGACATTTTTTAGAGATGTTACGATTCAATCCAAAATTGAAAATGCGCTAAAACAAAGTGAAGAAAACTTTAGATTAATTAGTAGCTCAATTAATGATGTGTTTTTTCTCTATGATGTCATAAATGAGCGCTACGACTATATTAGTCCAAACAGTGAGGACGTGCTTGGTGCGCCCCCCAGCTATTTTATAGAAGGAAAGTCGTTTAACGAGAGTTTTATCCATCATGATGATCGCGAATTAATGGATGAATTGAACAAGCTAGTGCGCAATGGTTCGCCCGGTGAAATCGAATATCGTCTACACGTTTCGGATAGTGAAATTAAATGGGTAAGTGAAAAATGGTTCCCAATTTTAGACGAAAATGAAGAGGTGAAAAGTATTTCAGGTGTTTGTAGGGACGTTACAGACATGAAGGGCGCTTATGATATTATTTACAATCAAAATAGTGAAATAAATCAAAGCATACATTACGCTGAAAATATTCAAAAATCGACCTTACCAACCCCTGAGGAAATTAAGGATATACTGCCCGAGTCGTTTGTTTTTTATAAACCGAAAGACATTTTAAGCGGTGATTTTTATGTGGTGGAAACAGTTAAAAGGGACGACGGAGTAGACATGCCTGCTTTTGTGGTAGGTGATTGTACAGGACACGGTGTGCCCGGTGGTTTATTAAGTTTACTCTGCAGCGGGCTTTTAACCGAATCATTGACCAATTTTGAAGTAAATAACCCCGCCGAAGCGCTCGGTTTTGTTAGAGAAAAACTAATCCGTTTATTTCGTTCAAATCCATCAAAATATATTCTAGATGGGATGGATGCTGCTTTTTGTGTTATAAATGAAGCGAACAATGAATTGTATTTTGCTGGTGCCAACCTTTCCTGTTTCATTGTGCGGGGTAACGAAGTGTTAGAATATCGAGGGGATAAGCAACATATAGGTTATAGTGAAATCATGATGCCTTTTGTTCATTTTTCAATTGATTTAGAAAAAGGCGATCAAATTTATTTAACCACAGATGGTTATATCGATCAATTTGGAGGAGTAAAGAATAAAAAATTCTTGCGAAAACGTTTCACAGCCTTATTGCTTGACATAAAAGAATTGCCAATGGACGTGCAGCAAATCAGAATTAACGACAGTTTTTATGATTGGAAGGGCAGCAATGAGCAAACAGATGATTGTGCTTTAATTGGTGTTCGGTATTAGTAAATAAGTTGTTAGGCAACATACAGGAGTCATTAGGCAATAGGAAAAATGCAATTTGACTCGAGGTTTTACTAATTCTTTTGCTTTGATGTTTGCAAGGCGTTTTTCAAATCATTTGAATAAAGGCACTAACACATTTCAAATATCACGTATTCAAAACAAGGCTTGATTTTCTAAGCCAAAATGAGTCGGCTACTTTCGTATAATTGATCTCTATGTTGCGGATGAGCGATATCAATTAATAATTTTACGCGCTCTTCAATTGTTTTTCCGTAAAGGTTAACTGCTCCGAACTCCGTAACAACCCAGTGCACATGAGCACGAGTAGTTACAACACCAGCTCCTGGTTTAAGGAAGGGGACAATTTTGGAAGCACCACTTTTTGTTGTTGAGGCTACAGCAATTATTGGTTTACCACCTTCCGAAAGTGATGCGCCACGTATGAAGTCCATTTGGCCTCCAACACCTGAATATATTTTACTCCCGATAGAGTCTGCACAAACCTGACCCGTAATATCTATTTCTATTGCGCTATTAATGGCCACTACTTTTGGATTCTTTTGAATGACAGACACATTGTTTACATATTCAAAGTCAAGCATTTGAACCATTGGATTATCGTCAATGAAATCATATAGTTTTTTACTACCTACCACAAAAGAAGAAACGATCATTCCTGGGTGTTTTTTTTTGCAAGATCCATTAATAACGCCTTTCTCAATAAGGGGCAGTACGCCATCCGAGAACATTTCTGAATGTATTCCTAAATTTTTATGATTATCAAGACAAGATAAAACGGCATTTGGAATTCCGCCAATTCCCATTTGCAAGGTAGATCCATCTTCAATTAATTCACAAATGTTTTGTCCTATCGCCTGGTTTTGTTCTGATAGGTTAGTATAGTTTACTTCTGGCAAGGGCTCAGATTTTTCTACTTGAATATTAATTTCATTGATATGAATGAGCCCATCACCATGTGTTCTTGGCATTTGATCATTTATTTGAGCAATCACAATTTTAGCACATTGGGTGGCCGCTAGTGATATATCTACAGAAGTACCTAGGGAGCAATAACCATGCTTGTCAGGTGGTGATACAGTTATGAGTGCTACATCAAAAGGAATAATTCCTTTTCTAAATAAAGCAGGAACCTCACTTAAAAAGATGGGGATATAACTACCGTGTCCGTTTTGCACAACTTCCCGCATATTTGAACCAACAAAGAACGTTTTTATGGTGAATGAATCTTGCAGCGCAGGGTTAGCATAGGGGGCTGCTCCTTCCGTATGGATTTGATAGATACTAACATCTCTCAATTCAGAATGACGGTCAGTCATAGCAGCCACCAAACATTTTGGAACTGCTGCGGCAGAATGAACAAATACATTATTACCACTTTTAATGCTTTTTACGGCTTCTTCTGCTGTTGTTGTCATAAGTTAATTTGATACATGTATTAAATATGCTAAATTCTTCATCAAATACTAATTCCTACTATTGACAAAAATAAGGATTAAACTTACTCGTGTCGTAAGGCCTGAATGGGATTTAACCGTGCGGCTTTTCTTGCTGGAAAAAAACCAAATAAAACACCTACTAAAAAAGAAAAACCGAATGCCATTAAAACGGATGATGGTGTGACCTCTGCGGTCATATCCATAAGACTGCCACCTATCGAAGCTAAGGTATAGCCCAACATAATACCAATTATGCCACCAATTAAACTTATCACTACAGATTCGATTAAAAATTGAAGTAAAATAACATTTGATGGCGCTCCAACCGCTAGTCTTAAGCCTATCTCACGTGTTCGTTCGGTGACAGTTACCAGCATAATATTCATTATTCCAATTCCGCCAACGAGTAGAGAAATCCCGGCTATGGCTGCCAATAATAAGGTAAGTAAACCTAAAACAGTTCCCATAACGTCCAACATTTCTTTTTGAGTAGCAATTCTAAATTGAGGCTCACCTCCGCTTACTTTTTTAAGATAATTCGTCATTACGTCATCTATTTCAGCTACGGCAGCATCTACTTCATCCTCATTTTCGGTTGCAGCATGAATTTGATGGAGGTATGTTAAGCCTAACAGTCGCTTTTGGACGGTTCTAAATGGCGCAATAATGATATTGTCACCATCCATTCCCATAGTTTGCCCTTTCTCTTCTAAAACGCCAATTATTCTAAAGGGAATTTTGTCTAATCGTATAATTTTACCAACGGCATCCTTTTCATTTTCGAAAAGATCCTCTGCAACCGTTTTTCCAATAACACATACTTTTTGCAAAGATTTGCCAGTGCGTTCATCAAATAATTGACCATATTTAATTTCGTAGTTATTAATAAAAAAGTAATCCCGATAGCCACCTGTTACATTAGGCCTCGAATTATTTGATCCAAATACCGCTTGACTCTTAGTGCTAACCACAGGGGATATATACGTTACTGAGGGAGATAGATTAAGAATTGCTTTTACGTCAGACTCTTTTAAGATTTCTACATTGGCCAAGTCCGTGCTAACGCCTCTTTGCTGATCTGCGCCGGGCATAACCATAATTAGATTCGTCCCTAACTTTCCAAGTTCCCCTTTTATGCTTTGCGTGGCGCCATTTCCAAGTGCTAACATCCCAATAACAGAAGCTACACCAATTATAATTCCGAGCATTGTCAGTAAAGACCGTGATCGGTTTCGATTAATTGAACGCAATGCAGATAATAATAAGTCGGATACTTTCATTTCGAATCGGCAGCCACAAATAGTTCGTGCGCATTTTTAGGATTTAATATTTCAATATCTTCAATGATTTTCCCATCATGTAAAATAATTTTTCGTTTACTCATTTCCACAATATCAGGTTCATGACTTACCATTACAATCAAAATTCCTTTTTCGTTTAAATTCTGGAAGAGTTCCATCACTTGATAACTTGTTTTGGAATCGAGATTCCCTGTTGGTTCATCCGCAAAAATGACTTTTGGCTCATTCACTAAGGCTCTAGCAATGGCAACCCTTTGTTGCTGCCCTCCAGATAGTTCGTTTGTTTTGTGAAAAATACGATCTTTCAAACCAACACTAACTAAAGCTTCTTCGGCTTTTTCTCTACGTGCCTTTATGCTGTATTGACTATTATAAAGCAAAGGTAATTCAACATTTTCAAGCGCAGATGTTTTAGGGAGTAAGTTATAGGATTGAAAAACAAAACCAAATTTTCTATTTCGAATTAATGATATTTCAGATTTAGAAATACCACTTACTTCTTGGCCGTCTAACAAATAAGTTCCTGATGTTGGTTGATCCAAGCAACCCAAAATATTTAAGAGGGTAGATTTGCCACTTCCACTTGATCCCATAAGAGATACAAATTCACCTTTATAGATTTTTAATGACACGTCGTTGAGCGCACGAACTTCGTTTTCTCCAGGGTTAAATACCTTGCTAATATTTTTGATATCAATTACACAGTCTTCCATCTAATTAATTTTCTTCTTCTTCACTGGTTGTAAAAAAACTGCCACTACTTTCTTCACCTATCGTTACTCTAATATTTGTAATTATTGAATCACCAGGAGCCAAATCACCTGAAATACCAGACTGTATTCCATTTGTAAATAAGACTGCCACTTCTTTCTCGGTAAGCGTCTTGTCATTCATTGTCCAAACCGTGCTCATTTCTGGTTGATTCAGCCCATTAATTTTGTACTTCTTTTTTTCCAAAGCATCAAGATCTTCGGCGTCAGGAAAAAAGGATAAAGCTGAATTTGGTACTGAGATTGAATTCGGTTTTTCATCTGTACGTACGATTAAAGTTGCCGTCATACCTGGCATCAACTTCAATTCAGGATTTTGAATAAGAATAATTACGTTATATGTAACTACATTTTGCACAACTGTTGGTTGTAATTGCACCTGATCCACAAGTCCTTCGAAAACATCATCTGGAAAAGCATCTACTGTAAAAATCACTTTTTGAGAAGGTTTGACCATTCCAATATCAGCCTCATCTACACTTGCTTCAATTTTCATTTGCTTCAAATCATTGGCAATGCTAAACAACACAGGTGTTGAAAAAGATGCGGCAATAGTTTGACCAACCTCAATGTTTTTAGATATCACAACCCCGTCAATAGGCGAGACAATAGTAGAATAACCCAAGTTCACCGAGTTTTTATCCAATTGAAGTTTTGCAATAGAATATGTTGCCTTGGCATTATCGTAATCGAACTGGGCTTTTTCTAATTCAACCTTTGCAATAAAACCTTCGTCAAAAAGTTTTTTATTTCTGTCCAATTCCCGTTCTGTATGCTTCACGGATACTTCTGCCTTAAGGAGGTTTGATTTACTTTCGAGATAAGATGATTTTAAAATCCGTTTATCCATTCTTGCCAAAACATCACCCGCCTTAACATTATCATTGAAATCTACCAGAATTTCCGATATAATGCCTGATACCTGTGTCCCTACATCCACCAATTCAATAGGGTTAATTGTACCCGTTGCAGAAATTTCTGCATACAAGGTTTCTTGCACAACAACTTCTTGCTGAATCGCAATCGACACCTTTTCTTTTAGAATAAATTGTCTGTAAACAAATAAACCAAGGAGTAATACAACAATAGACCAGATTATTATATTTCTTATTTTCTTCTTTTTCATTTTTGCTTAGTTCAATAAATTTGCTGTCAGTATTTTCAATTGCAACTCTGCTAATTTTGCATTGTATTTCGCGTTCAATAAATTAAGTTGCGTATTAATTAAGTTCAATTGCGCTTGTCGATATTCTAATGCCGTTATTTGACCCAGATCGTACTGCTCTTTTGATTTTAAGAAGTTTTGCTCGCTAATCGCTACATTTATCGTTTCATTTTTAATGATGATTTGTTGCGTAGTATATTCGGCCCAGTAGGTTGCTAGCTGATTCTCAAGATTCTTTTTTAATCGCTGTTCATAGATTTTTTGTGATTCTAAATCTATTTTCGCGTTTTGTACTCTAACCTTTGTTGCACCACCGTCAAATACATTCCAACTTAAGGAAACTCCTGCATTTAAACCATTACTTAATTGATTTGCAAATAAACCAGCCGGACCATTTTCACTATTGTTAACGGCGTATGAAACCGAAGTGGAGAGGGTAGGTAAATAAGCCGATTTATAATTTTTCAGATCGATTTCTGAAACATATTTGTTAAGTTCAAGTTCTTTCAGCTGCATATTGGCACTGTACATGCTTTCTAATAATGTATTATAGGATAAACTATTGTCTAAAACAACGCCAGAGTTAACGTCAAAAGGAAAATTTATTTCTCTTCCTAACAACAGATTCAAGTTGCGTTTATTATTCTCCAATTGCATGCTAATAGTTAGTACTTGAAGACTGTCCGAGTTTGAATCGACTTGGGCGTTTAACACATCAAGGTTAGATTTTTTACCATACTTATTTTGAGCGGTAACTCTTTCCTGCCTGTCTTTCGAAGCTTTATAAGCGGATTCGAGTGTTCTTTTTTGCTCCTGATTTTTTGCAACATTAAAAAAGGATGTATATACATTTATAAACGTAGTCTCAATTTGCAATTTTAGTTGTGCATCTGAAATTTCATACATTTTTTTGAGCCTATCATATTGGAATTTTCTACTCCCTCCATTATAGATTAAATATTGTATTCCAAGAGAGCCACCATAATTTGTAGTAGCAACTCCATCTATAGATTCTTTAATACCTTGCTGTGTGGTTAACGTCAAATCAGTATTTGAATAGTTTGCATTTCCACTCACCGTTGCTGTTGGCAAAAAACCTGAATTGTATATGCTTTGACTGTTGTCCGCTTTTTGCAACGAATTATTGGCCAATTCTATATCATAATTATTTTCCAAGGCAATAGCAAAAGCTTCTTCTAAATCAAGCGCTTCTTGTCCAATACCAATAAATGGTAAAAAGCAGAATAGTGTTATCTTGATATTCATCCTAAATTGCATTTCTTTCTTATCCTTACATTAAAAGAGATTCAGTTCAACCTCCGTACTGCAAATTTCACCTTCTGAGGGTTAACTTGTATTGACGATTATCAGCTAGTCAAATGATTAATACAGAACAAAACTATTAAAGATCAATCTGTTTTTGAAATAAATTCAATGAAACCAAAGGATTCGTCTATTAACTGGATTTTTTATCTAGTCGGCTTATTGGTAATCATTTTACGCTTGGTTGGGGCAGGGGTGGCGAGTGAATTTGCTTTATTTCTTTATGCAGGCAAAGGATCGATATAGTGTCCTTCCGTCCACAATTAAAGTCTTTTTTGCTATAAATTTAAGATTGATTCATGTGAATTTGATCAAAGGATGACGGGTGTAGATCAATAAAAAAATCAAATTGCCATATTCTTCAAATCGTTTCGGAACTTGCGGCTAACGGGCAATTCTTCACCATTTGTTAAGGTCACATAGCTAGATGATATTTTTTCAATGAACAGTTTATTTAAAGCATAACTGCGGTGAGACTGAATAAAAGAAGAACCAAATTGTAAGAGTAGGTTTTCCATAGATGATCTTACCAAATATTTAGCATTTGTTGTGTGAACGTTAATGTAAATGTGATCAGATTGTAAGTAAATAATAGTATTCAATTCCACAGGAATTAATTCATCTCCAACTTTGAGTTTTACAAAATTCGATTGTTCTTTTTGAGATTGTTGAAATAAAGCAAGTTTCAAAGTACTTACAAGGTTAGAGGCTGATATGGGCTTTATAATATACGCAATTGGTGCCGTTTCAAAAGCATTAGTGACGTAGGGTTCGTTTTCTTGTGAGGTTAAAAAAAGAAGCGGAATTTGGACATTTTTAAGCATCCATTTAGCAACATCAATCCCTGTTTTTTCAGTTTTTAACTGAATATCCAATAAAACAATGTCTGGTTGATGTGTTTGAATCAAATACAAGGCCTTTTCATATGTCATAGCAATGCCGCAAACTGAAATGCCTTCATTTTCCAATATTGCCTGAATATTATCCGCAATAAGTAATTCATCTTCAACAATTAAGGCGCTATATTTCTGGCTATTCATTTAGGGTGATATTGTATGGTATATTGAGTTCAATTTTATGAGTACCTGGAGGTGAGTAAATGATTTCTCCTTCAATTTGCCGTGTCATGCGTTGAATCATATTCAAACCAAATGATTTTTCGCAGCTATTGATATCAAATCCTTTACCATTGTCTTTATAAAGAATGTTTAGGTTTTGATTGTTTTGAACTAATTCAACAGTGAGTTTTAAACTTTCTACGTTGGCGTATTTAACCGAGTTGGTAATTAATTCATTCATCAATAATCCTATCGGAACCATAATCTTAATGTCCGCTTTTATCGGTTTAGAGATGATTTCAACGGCTGTCTTGTCAATAATGTTGTAGGTTTCTAAAATACCATTCATCAATTGATTTATATACTCTCCAATTTTCAATGTTTGAATCTGGTCATAATTAAAAATTAACGTATGCACTAAACCTATTGATCGAATTCGAAGTTCATTTTCAATTAAATTTTGTTTCAAAAATTCATCTGTAATTTCCCTTTGTTGAATTTGCATCATACTTGAAATTATGGCGATATTATTTTTGACCCTATGGTGGACTTCTCCAAATAAGATTTGATTATCCGCTAATGCTCTTTCAAGCGTAATTTTTTGTTGATGAATTTTCTGTCTGTTTTTTCTGCCAATTCTTAAAAATATAAAAAGTAAAGCAGTAATTAGTAACACCGTAAAGAATAGCAAATACCACGTATTAGCTTTGCTTTTTATGATTAAAATTTCTTTTTCACTTCTCTCCAATTCATTTTCTAAGTCATTCTTTTTAGATAGAGAATTAAGCTGCATAATGGATAATTCATCTTTTCTAGATTGATCCTTTTGAAGGCATGCGTTCATTGCTTTTAAGGTAGAAATAACAGAGTCTTTCATATCCAAATTCTCATAGATTTGAAGATAACATGATAACAAGCCAGTTTGCATTCCGAGGTATTTTTCAGGATGTGAAAATTTTGTTGAATCCATATAATTCAGAGCTAGGAGAGGCTCATGTTGATGGAATTTGAACATAGCTCTATTGATTAGAATGGCCAGTTTTGCGTGCTCATCTGTCGTGCGTCTCCAGTAGGATTCTGCAGTGTCAAGAAAAATTTCGGCTTGTGTAAAATTATTGTTAGCAGCTCCCATTATAGCCTTCACAATATAAATATCTCCCAAGTCAAATGTGTCCTTAAATTCCTTAGCAAACAATAAGGCAGTATCTAAATGAGCCAAAACTAGGTCATTGTTTTGGCTAGAAATTCGGATTAAAGAAGCACGCCGCTTGTGGTACCTGCCAAGGTAACGCTTATCTGTTGTTTTTTGTAATACGGCATAGGCCTGATCTAAATTCAAATGAGCGTCTTCAACAAATCCTCTTTTTTCATTCAATCGCGCCCTTGTAATTAGTCCTAAAATTTCATGCTGCACCAGTATTGGACTTGTTGAATCAATTTGCAATTCTTGCAGTAATAGGAGGGATGCCTCATCTAAATTACTTTTTTCAAGAATCATTGCGAAGCTTAATCTAACCTCATTCAAAAAAACTTGATCCTGCTCTTTTTCGAGTAATAAATCGTTGTACAAGTTGCCTAGAACATCAATGCCTTCTTCCAATTTGAAATTGTCTATGTGGTCGTTGCCAATAGCTAGGCGCTCTTCAGCAGTTTGCGTCAATGCGTTTGTAGGATAGCATAAGAGACCAATTAAGATCAAGCATATTTTTAGCGATATGTCATAGAATGACTTTTGCTTCATGCGGTATTTAGGATTATTACTGACAAGTCATTAATAATACGAGTTATATGAATGATAAGCAATTGTCATTCAATTTTAAGTTTAAAAAAATAGTTTAGCAGAGCCATTTTGCCCTGCTAAACAGTAAATTAAGTAGCAATTAATTTATTTTGAAAGGTAGGTTTTTAGTGATGGATACTTTAATTTGAAACCCATCTCTCGTTTTCGTTTTAACATCAACTTGAAAAGGAATGTCTCGTTTTTCGAACTTTTGACCTTCCTTATAACTAACAGCATCAAGCGCTTCAGTAGTTCCATGTCTTGGTAAGAAATTCACTCTCGGGACAAGGCGAATAGCTCTTTTTCCAGCAACGAGTGGATTTTCAATTGTGTAAATGATCAAGCGATCACCTTCACTATTTAGTTTTCCAGTTGCAGTTCCATTAAACTGTTCTCTTGATACAACGTCTTGTCCAATTTCAATCACCCATAGTTTCGTTTTTTTAGTTGGGTCTTGTAAGATTATCATAGATGTCCCTTCTGTAGCACTTAGCTTTTTCAAATCAATCGTATATTCGCCTTTTTGATGCAGAAATTGAATATTTTCTTGATTGAACCAACCATAACGGTATCTGTGCCATCCCATAAAGCCAGTAGCATAAACTACATCCCCCATTAAATCATAACAACCAACCTCATGTGTATATGGAGAACTAGCTGGATATAATTCACCAGAACCAAAGCAGTGTCCAATCTCGTGCATTAAGGTTGTATAATGTTCGTTGTACACTTGAGGCATAAGCGTAATCATTCTGCGAATGTTTCTATGTGAAGCTCCATGAGCACCAGAGCCAACAGATTTGAATCCAGCAGCCCCTTTGTTGGGAACAACTACTAAGATTGTATTTGCAGGAAAATTTGCACCAGCTCCAAGTAATTGTTGCCCATCTCTTGTATAATCATCCCATTTCCAATTTTGGGCGTCAGTCGTGGTTGGAAAATAATGCGTCATAGGATGTGGCATTCTTTTCCATGATTTATTTAGGTTGAAATTAACTGTTGCGCCTTGTCTAGCAAAGGAATTGATCATTTCACTATTGCTGGTTATTTCTCTCCATAATTGCTCAAAATTCGTTGAGGAGCAAGGAGCATCAGACCAATCGGCAAAAACAACTTCTAAATTTACCGTCTTGCCAGCATCAATTTCAGAATTACTTCGAGGACCTTCGGGTCCACCTCCAATAAGTTTCAAGTAGTCAACTTCCTGAACTTTTACGTATCCAATAACAACGTCTCCATCTGCGCCAACCTCACCCCTAAAGCGAACCGTATGAGTCGTAGCGGTTGCTTTAAAGGTGATTTGTCCATAGGCGGAGGCACTCTCTGGTTGGTCATTTACCATCCAGTCAGTATAATTTGCATTTGTAGTTAAGCGTTTTATTTCTTTTCCGTCAATATCAACGGAGAAAATATTTCTAGCACCAGAAACACCGTGTATTGGCCCATGATCTCCACCGCGCCATCCAACAATAACTTCATAGTATGTTCCAGGTATTAGGTTCGATAATGTTTGTTTAATCGCTGGGTCACCAGCGCGATTGCTGTGGTTTAGCCAAACTGTTCCGGCATCACCATTGCAGGTTACGTCACACGTTTCTATTTGCCAATTTTCATTACAAAGGTTTTCATTAAAACCCGGGTTTCTTAATAAGTTATTTGTGGTTAAATCTGACGGGTCAGCGCCATTTTGGCCATAGCTATAAATGCCTGCTAGGCTTAAAACTATTAATGTTATTATTGTTTTCATAATTCCTAGGTTAATGTTTTACAAAAGAGATATTTCATCTTATTTGGTGTTGATGACAAAATTAGGAAAGGTCGCTTGCATTTTATTGTCAATCATAACTCTGAATGGTCATTCATAACATTTATGAGTTGCGGATGATTTTGCGCTTGCACGCTTATACTACAAATACTTCTTTTAAAAGGAGAATCAATCTATTGGAGCATATCGGATAAAAATATGAATCCAAATTGAGCGCCCAACCCTCAGCATGAGTGGGAAAAAAACAGCGAAAGCAACTAGCATTAACCCAAAGCATGCCCAAATATTTATGCCCTCATAATTAACTGCTGTCAGTAAAAATGGAAGTTCAATCAAAACAATTATGGGATAGGAAGTCCAAAGTGAACCAATCCAAAATCCAGGTTCTATTAAATACTTTTGCTGACATACCGAACAACGTTCTGGCATCAAGAGAACATCTTTGAATCGGAATAAACCCGGTTTTTCAAAGAGTTCGCCTTTCCTGCATTTTGGACATTTTAAGCCTATTATGGAACGGTATGTTGGAATTGGTTTCAAAAACTATTGGTAAAGATCGTTAAAAACAGGAACTTAATTGCTTTCTAGGTTAATCAAAGAGACTTTATACTTTCGAAATGATTATACCATTTCTTGTTTAGAAGTAGGTTTGATTTTCTTTTTTCTGAAAAAGGGTGTCGACTTTATTAAAAATTCAGTTTGAGTTTTAAGTGGTACTGGTTTCTACAAAAAATTCAAACAAGCTAACAAGTCTTTTTTGTACGTTTTCCCTACTGGAACAAGATGTTTGCCAATAACCAATAAATCATCTTCAATAGCCGCAATCTTATTAATATTTACCACGTATGTTCTGTGTGCTCTTTTAAAGAATGAAGCGCCTAATTTCTTTTCAATTTTTTTTAGCGGTTGACTGATAAGAAATTTCTCGTCTTCAGTGTAAATTTCAGTGTAAGTATCATCCGCTTTGGCAATTAAAATTTCTGACATCTCAATTTTCACCCAATTTTTATTTTTCTTCACAAAGAGAAATGCTAATGAAACGGCGCTTTTATCCAAAATTATTTTTGACAAAGCAAAATCAATCGCAACCTTTAGGTTTTTAGATTTAAAAGGCTTTAATAAATAACCAGATGGGTTTGTATCGCTCGCTTCTAAAACCGTGCTTTTATCTGAATGTGAGGTTAAATAAATGAAGGGAATTGTGGTTTTTGAATTTAATTTTTTCCCTAAATCGATTCCGCGCTGTTCACCATCTAGTGTTATATCTATAAACACCAAATCAGGCTGTAGCTCATCAATTTCAAAAAATGCATCTCCAATATTATCTGCATCTCCAACTACATCAAACCCTTCTTTTATAAGGCATACGCGAATGGTTTCAGTAATTAATGGCTCATCTTCAACGATATAAATACGAATTAAACTCATTCTTGCAAGGTATATTTTTTGATTCTTAACTCCACACTATAACCATTTTCAGTTTCAATAATTTTTTCTGCTCTCAGTTTTTTTGCAAACATGTCAATCAATTTTTGTCCAAACCCTGACGAATGGGCTATATTTAATTTATCGTTACCAATTCCGTTATCAGCAACCTTTAAGCGCAAATACCCTTCTTTTTTCACCAATTCAACTCGGATTTCTTTCTTGTTTTGATCTGCAGGAAAGGCATGTTTAATTGAATTAGTTATCAATTCATTCAATATTAATCCTATTGGAATAGTGGAGTCAATATCTAAACTCAAACTATCAATTTTTTTAGTTACAATGATTTCTGAATCTTCCAGACCGAGAGTATCAAAAATGCCTTCTACTAAATCGTCCACATATTCTGTCGTGGAAATTCCAATGATATTCTCCTCCTTGTATAATTTTTGATGAATGATGGCCATAGCTTCAACCCTTGTTCTACTCACTGTAATAGCCTTCAAGGCGGCATCATCTGATATCTCCTCAGATTGCAAATAAAGCAAGCTTGAAACAAGTTGAAGGTTGTTTTTAACCCTATGATGTACTTCTTTTAATAACACTTCTTTATCTGTCAATGCGAGCGAAGCAATTTCCTTTTGGGCTTTCATTCTCCGATAAATAAAAGCGATATAAACCAAAATAATAAGCATAGCTGCAATCGCTATCCACAAAATCAATGCGTTAAAATCATTTTGTGCGATTTTAAGATCCCTTATTTCCTTATCTTTTTTTAAATCTCCAATTTTCTCTTTTTGCGCCAGGTAATTGTATTTTGATTCTAATTCCTTTACCTCATCCGATCGTGATTCGTCTGCTATTTGTGTCGTTAAATCAACGTAATCTTGTAAATAGCCCAAGCTCGCTTTATAATTGCCTTTTTCTCTATTTACTGCCGTTAACCCTTGCAAAGCTTTCAACCTATAATCTGTATATTCAGCCTCGTCTAACAACGACATTGATCTGTTAAGATAAAGAGCTGAACTGTCCAATTCGTTTTCTTCTAAATAAATATTCGCTATTCCCAAATAACACATGATCAGGGATTTATTAAAACCTGATTCAATCAATAACGGCTCAGCCTTATGATAATATTTAAGGGCTTCATGATTTTGCTCGATCCTATCCAGAATTACTCCTCTATTTACATAACTTTCTGCCAATTGGTCACTTTCTAATTCAATAGCAATTTGTATGGATTGATTATTCGCTATCAAGGCCTTTTTCCAATCTTCTAAATAAATATAAAGTGCGCAAACATTTACGAGAGTGAGCATTTCTCCTTTTAAATCACCCATTTCTCTTTTATAATCGAGCGACTGATTATAATAATCCAATGCTAAAGGGTACTCTCCCTTTTTTCGGGAAATTAAACCCAAATTATTTAGAACACTAGCCAGACCTTTGACATAATTGGCCTTTTCAAAATGAGGAATACTCTCCAATAAGTAAATTACAGCTTCGTCATAATTCCCATTATAGAAATAAGCAACTCCTATATTGCTGATGGCCTTTCCCATTCCTTTATGATCGCCACATATTTTATGGCATACTGCAGCCGAATCGTAATGTGCTAGCGCCAATTGAATTTCACCCGCATATTCATAAGCAAGTCCTTTATACATTAAGCCATAACCTAAACCTGATTGATAGTTTATTTTTTCTGCTAAACTAATGGCTGAATCAGCATAAATAATGGCTAAACTCTTATCAGTTGAGTAATATTCATCACTCAAATTATTCGCTTTCAGGTTTAATACCTCGAGGCTTGCCTCGTCAAATTTTACTATTTTGTGACTAGATGTCACAGAATAGTAAATATATCCATAAAAGTCATAATGTTTCGGTTCTTCTTTATCATGT
>WTCE01000112.1 GCA_013138735.1 Crocinitomix sp.
GAGCTTCCTTCAGATTCCTGCTCACGCAGGACACCCTTGCTATTGGCTAACACTTCCTGCTATAAAGGCGTGCTCGGGACTTGAACCCTATAATCATTGCCCATGCTGGGCACACAACAAAAAATCCCTATCGATTCTTGATCGATAGGGATTTTTTAATATCTCTGTTATTTGTTTTATTCCATTTTTTCAGCAACATCTGGGCATTTTTCTTCTAATGCTTCAACCCACGAACCTTCTTCAAAGGTCTCTGTTCCATAAGTTTCTTTCAATTGTGCGTCGCACTCATAAAAATTAATATCGTAGTCACCGTAAGGATCACCTTCCATGCAATCACACATAGCTTCTGCTGCTTTCCCTTGTTCTTCGGTGAATCCACCGCAAGACGCCAATCCAATAATAATTCCTATTCCTAAAACTGCCTTTTTCATCTTAATATCTGCTTTAATAATTTTCCTTGTTCTGTCTATTAATTCACAAGTTAAAAATTTATCGTTACACTCGCACTAATCACCGCAAATAAATATCTGTGATTAATTCAATGCCTGCTGTCTTATTTATTTTTTCGATAATAGCTGGTTTATCATGTTGCAACTCATCTCGCATTACCGCCGAGTTTATATTCAAGTACAATATTTTATCCTTAATAAACTTACGCTCCGTTCTTTTATCAACAGCATCTCCCATTAATTCGCCCCATTTTGATAAAACACGTGTTTCCAATATTTTATCATCAATACCCAAAGCTTTAAAATAACCTTCTAAGGCCTTATTAATTGGAATTCCGTCTTGATGATTTCTACCCTTTTTCAACTTGTCCTCCTTCTACATTAAATAATTTCCGATCAATATCAATGTCTTTAAACACCTTTTCAATTCGATCTCGGTCCGTATCTGAGATAAATACTTGTCCAAAAATATGTTGCGAAATCAATTGCATTAAATGTGAAACACGGTTGTGATCTAATTTATCAAAAACGTCATCTAATAAAAGAATCGGTTTTGTCTTTAACAAATTACTGACAATTTCGAACTGCGCCAACTTTAATGCAATTAAAAATGATTTTTGTTGTCCTTGCGAGCCAAATTTTTTGATGGGTTGCTCATGTATTAAAAAAACTAAATCATCTTTATGCACTCCAACAGTTGTATACCCAACGGCATTATCTTTCCGTGTGCTTTTTTCTAAAGCTTCTGCAAATGACTCGGTTTCTAATTGTGACTTATAAGAAATATTGATGGACTCTTTGTGATTGGCAATTATGTTAAAAAACTTCTGGAATACTGGAATAAAATCAATTAAAAAAGCTTTTCTTTTTTCATAGATCACCTCTCCTAAACTAACCAGTTGTATATTCCAAACTTCAATGCTTTCGGCATCAAAGATCCGCAATTCTTGAAACTGTTTTAGCAAAGCGTTGCGTTGTTGTAATACTTTATTGTAGCGAATTAAGGTTTCCAAATAATTTCGATCGAATTGAGAAATTATACTATCGATAAATTTGCGCCGTGTTTCACTTCCTTCGATAATTAAATTTGTGTCGTATGGAGAAATAACTACAGCGGGAAAACGTCCAATATGGTCTGCCAACTTTTCGTATTCCTTTTTATTGCGTTTAACGGTTTTCTTATGACCTTCTTTAATGGAACAGGTAATCGCAATATCCTTATCATCTTTAAAATAAGTGCCCTGCAACAAAAAAAACTTCTCGTTTAATCGAATGCACTGTTTATCAATTGGATTTAGAAATGAACGACAAAAGGACAAAAAATGGACTGCATCCAAAATATTCGTCTTACCAGCCCCATTTTCACCAATAAACACATTGATATCTGCCGACAATTCTATTGAGGCGTCTGCATAATTCTTGAAGTTGACGAGGGCAAGCGATTTTAAATGCATTAATGTTTTTCATTTTACGTTGAAAAATAGCGCTCGTTCAACGTGATTTCAAAGATATAAATAACCATTGGAAAATACTATCGGAATCCTTTTTTCAATTAATTTTGAACATATGTTTCCAGACCTTAACCTTCCAAAAGCAGAAATTCAGATCAAAGGTGATCAAATTTGGGACAGGTTGCGAAAGAAATATTTAAAATGTACGCCCGAAGAATGGGTGCGGCAAAATTTCATTTCCTATTTAATTGAACAGCTTAAATTTCCAGAAGGAAGAATGGTTTCTGAATATAAAGTAGTTTATAACGGATTGAATAAAAGGTGTGACATTGCAGTTTTCGATCAGTATAGCAAATGTCAGGTGATAGTTGAATGCAAAGCGCCAAAAATTAAAATTACGGAAGACACTTTTTATCAAATAGCAAAATATGCGAATGTTTTAAAAGCCCAACTATTAATTTTATCAAATGGTTTAGAACATTATTGTGCTTTAATTAATCCTGCTGAAGGAACAATTTCATACCTGCAAGACATTCCGTCCTACGGGCAAATTGAGCAACTTATTGACTGAGTTGATAGCGCCCCGTTCCTATTCCTTTAATAAAATCACTCCAAGCTGCAGGGTTTAACAAGTTGTTGACAGGCGATTGCCCTCTGGTATAAAACTCTTGTTGTTGTTGTACGCGATAATTACTGTAAGAAGTACTGGCATCCGCAGTTAATAAGGCGCCTACAAAAGCCATTTCTTGTGGTGAAAGTCTTTTTTGCGCTCTTTTTAAATCATCATCTGGGATGTCCATATTCACAAAGGCGTCTGCAAATTGCTCGCGCGACGGCCAAGGATAAACATCTACAGGATCCATCACAATCGTATCCTCTGTCATCAATTGCACTAAAGAAATTGCTTTTGAAGTTGTTGAATCAGGCACAACATAAATTTTCTTTTTATATCCTACACTTGAAAATTGAATGGTATCACCGGGATGAACAACTAAAGCAAAATAACCGTAATAATCTGCAATCGTTCCACGCATAGTTGTCATATCGCCTACTCTGGTAAAAGGTACGCGGTATAAACTATCCGTAATAACAATACCCGTTAACTGAACATACAATAATGAATCAGAACTCTGCGGAGTATTATTTTGACCAAAACTCGAAGAGCTTAGCGCAAATAACAATATGACCAATAATTTTTTCATTGAAGTTTCGTCTCTTACAAATATCTAGATAATGCTGAACTAATCAAAACTATTTAACATAAATTAAGCTCATTTGTTGTGCTAGAAAAACACAGTTTCAGAATAATAACCTCTCAATTGATAGCTTTTGGGCTTAAATTTTGGATAAAACGTTAATTAATGGTTAAGATTAAAGTGATAAAGGCGACAATCAAATTCATTTTTAGTAACTTTGCGGGAATTTATAAATGAAATAAATTCGAATCTATGCCTGTAGCTGATATAAATAATGTCAAAGAAGGTTTAACCTATGATGACGTTTTACTTGTCCCAAGATATTCTGAAATATTACCAAGAGAAGTAAATCTCCAAACAAGGTTAACCAAAAACATTACGTTAAACGCCCCAATTGTATCCGCTGCTATGGATACAGTAACCGAATCTGCATTGGCGGTTGCCATTGCACAACAAGGAGGAATTGGAGTTATTCATAAAAACATGTCTATTGCACAGCAAGCTTTGGAAGTGCGAAAAGTAAAGCGCTCTGAAAGTGGCATGATTTTAGACCCAATTACATTAGGTTTAGATTCCAAAATTGGAGATGCCTTACGCTTAATGAAAGAAAACAAAATTGGCGGAATTCCAGTTATCGACTCAGATAGAAAGCTCAAAGGAATTATTACCAATCGTGATTTAAGATTTGAAAAAGACGTGGAAAAAGCGGTAAAAGACGTCATGACATCTGAACGCATAGTTACTACAAAAGAAGGTACAAGTTTAGAACAAGCAGAAGAAATTCTACAACAGCATAAAATTGAGAAACTACCTGTAGTTTCAGATGACAATAAATTATTGGGCTTAATTACTTATAGAGATATTATTAAAGTAAAGGAGCATCCAAATTCATGTAAAGACAGATTTGGACGCTTGCGGGTTGCTGCTGCTGTTGGAGTAACGCACGATACGCTAGAGCGTGTTTCGGCTTTGGTTGATGCTGGTGTTGATGCCATTGTAATTGATACAGCGCATGGCCACACCAAAAGTTTTGTAGACAAACTGAAAGAGGTAAAAGTAAAATATCCGAACCTTGATGTGATTGCTGGAAATATAGCAACCGCAGAGGCGGCTAAATTTTTAGTTGAAGCTGGCGCAGATGCAGTTAAAGTTGGAATTGGTCCTGGATCAATTTGTACGACAAGAATAATTGCTGGTGTGGGCGTTCCACAACTTTCGGCCGTCAATGAAGTAGCAATGGCATTAGAAGGGACTGGAGTTCCTGTAATTGCTGATGGAGGAATTCGTTATACTGGAGATTTTGTAAAAGCCATTGCGGCTGGAGCAGATTCCATAATGGTAGGTTCAATGTTTGCCGGAGTTTTAGAATCACCAGGTGAAACAATTATTTATCAAGGAAGAAAATTTAAAGCATATAGAGGAATGGGATCTCTTGAAGCCATGCAAAAAGGTTCAAAAGATCGTTACTTCCAAGATATTGAAGATGACGTGAAAAAATTAGTTCCTGAAGGAATTTCTGGCCGAGTGCCCTACAAAGGCAATTTGGAAGAGGTAATGCACCAGATTATTGGAGGCATTAGAGCAGGAATGGGATATTGTGGTGCAATTGATATTGACCACTTAAAAGGAGCGCCATTTATTAAAATTTCAACTGCTGGTGTACAAGAAAGTCATCCGCATGATATTGCCATTACGAGAGAAGCACCAAACTATAGTAAGAAATAATACGTAAGGTATAATAACCGTACAAAACTTTGAAAAACGAAAACTTAAACGAAAAATGAAAAAATTACATTTATTATTAATTGGACTTCTTTTATCGGTAGGATCAATCGCGCAAGAAAAAGATCCTGTTGTACTTACAATTGATGGTGACGATATTCATGCATCCGAGTTTTTATACATCTACTCTAAAAATAACGACGAACCTTCATTTGCAAAGGATTCTCTATCCGACTATATGGAGTTGTTCATCAACTATAAACTAAAGGTTAAAGAAGCGCAAGCAAAACAATACGACACGATTCCACGTTTAGTAAATGAATTGGCACAATACCGCAAGCAACTTTCATTGCCGTATATGACGGACAAAACGAAAAACGAAAAATTGATTGAAGAGGCCTATGCAAGAACAACAAACGAAGTTAGAGCGAGTCATATTCTTATTCGTTTAAAAGCAGATCCAAGTCCTGCGGATACAGCAGAAGCTTATTCACGTACAATGGCTTTACGTGCTAGAATTGTAGGTGGCGAATCATTTGAAGTTGTAGCTAAAGGTAAAGGCGGTTCTGAAGATCCATCTGTAAAATCAAACAATGGTGATTTAGGTTATTTCTCTGCATTACAAATGGTTTATCCGTTTGAAGATGCTGCTTTTACTACCCCTGTTGGTGAAGTATCCATGCCTGTTCGCACAAGATTTGGTTATCACTTGATTAAGGTGGTTGACAATCGTCCAGCACAAGGAATGATTGAAACAGCACATATTTTAATTTTAGCAGACGACAAAGCTGCGGATGACGATAAAATGAAAGCTGAGAAAAAAATCAACGAAATTTATGCCTTATTACAAGCAGGTGAAAAATTTGAAGATTTGGCCGCAAAGTATTCTGATGATAAATCTTCTAGCGCTAAAGGTGGACTTCTTCCATTATTTGGTTCTGGAGCGAAACAACGAATGGTTCCTGAATTTGAAAAAGCAGCTTTTGCTATTGTAAATGATGGAGATTATTCGGCACCAGTTAAAACTACTTTCGGATACCATATTATTAAACGAATGCAAGTAATTCCAATTCCAGAATATGATGTAATGTATCGTGAATTGAAATTAAGAGTAGAACGCGACATGCGGGCTGAAACAACTAAAGAAGCCTTTATCGAGGATTTGAAAAAACAATACGGTTTCCAAACGAATGCGCAAAAATTACTACCGTATCTCTATAATCCAATGGGAGATGAAATTTTCATGGGAGCATGGGAAGGTATGGAAACGCCAGCACATGATGATGATGTATTGTTCGAGTTTAAAGAGAATATGGCAACATTAAAAGATTTGGAGACTTATATTATTAAACGCCAAATTAAAATGCGTCGTGCGGATAAACAAATGTTAGTTCAAGATCATTATAATGCAATGGTGAAGGAATGGGTTGTGAATTATGAAGATAGCCAATTGGAAACCAAGTATCCTGAATTCAAATCATTGATTCAAGAGTATGCTGATGGTATTTTAGTTTTCGAAATCATGCAGGACGAGATTTGGAAAAAAGCTTCTAAGGATACAACAGGAATTCAAAACTACTATGATGCCCATAGCGCTGACTTCACTTATAATATTCGATATAAAGGAGATCTATATACGGCTAAAGATAAAGCAACGGCTGCATCAATCGTAAAACTGATTAATCTCGGTGAATTAGATGCAAAACAAATTATAGAACAGTTAAATCAAGATTCTGAATTAAACGCGAAAGTGAGAAACCAAGTTTATAATTCAGAAACAACTGAGGCTTTTAAAGTGAGAAAACCTTTAAAAACAATTGATAAGCCTGAGGATTTAACTGATGTAAAAGCAATGGCAAAATACAAATCGAAAAATAAAAAAGCCAAAGCTAAACATGCGAAATACAAATTGAAAACATTTAAAAACGGTTTAAACAAACCTTATAAAAATGCTGGTGTTTATTACGTGTTTGATGTTGAGGAAACAATGCAACCAAGAAAAAGAGAATTTAGTGAGGCACGCGGTTTAGTAACTGCTGCTTACCAGAATCAATTAGAAAAAGAATGGTTGGCGTCATTGCGTAAAAAATATACGATTAAAATTCACGAAGATGCTCTTTATGGGCTAGGTGGAAAATAAGCCTAATTATTGTTAAAATAAAAACCAACCTTAAGCGCAAAGCAAAGGGTTGGTTTTTTTTATGACTACATTTGTTCACTGAGTTGTAAACTTGCGAATGCACGCCTTAAAAAAGATATTAAATCCAACCACTCGCCTAACCTTCACTGGATTATTAGTGCTGGTCGTAAGCGTAAGTCTTTCTTGCAACGGCAATAAAGATAAAGGTCGTGTAATAGCGCAAGTTGGAGAGCATGAACTTTACGAAACAGATGTTCAATTTTTGGCTTATACGCAATTGGATAGCGCTGCGGTAGTTTCGCATTATGTTGAAGAATGGGTGGCTGAACAAATATTGGTGAGCGAAGCAGAGAAGGATGAAAATGTGGACATGCAAGCAATTGATCGGCGAATTGAGGAGTTTAGAAATGACCTACTCATTCACCAATTAGAAGATAAGCGAATTGAGGTACAATTAGACACGACTGTAAGTACAACAGAAATTGAAGCTTACTATAAGGATCATCAGGCTGATTTTCAACTGAACGATTATTTGGTCAAAGTGCTTTACCTTAAAATCCCATTGGATGCGCCAGACATTGATAAAATTGGTGGGGCCTATAAATTGCGGAATGATGAGGACATAGAAACCATTGAAACCTATGCAAAAATGTACGCTTCTAACTTTTATTATGACATTGAAAGCTGGATCTACTTTGATGATATCTTAAAAGAGATACCTTTGCATGATATTAACAAAGATCGATTTATACTTAAACGATCGAAAATACGTTTTGAAGAGACTGGATTTTACTACTTTTTGAACATAGTTGATTATAAATTAAAGAACAGTACGTCTCCCATTAGTTTTGAGCGAGAAAATATAAAGGCTAGAATCATTAACTTAAGGATTAAGGATTTACGCCAGACGATTAAAAATGATATTATTAAAAAAGCATATGATAACGGTAAGGTCACAATTTATTAAAAACAGTATTTTGCTATTGGGGCTTCTCTTAGTAGGATCAGGTGCCATTTTTGCTCAAGGGGGAGAACCTAAGGTTATTGACAAAATTGTTGGTCAAGTTGGAGATGAGATCATTTTATTATCTGATATTCAAAACCAACGCCTTCAAATTTTGCAAAGCGGTAATGATGGCGATAAGCAAACAGATTGCGCCATTCTAGAAGAATTCATGTACGAGAAACTTTTGGTGAATCAAGCAAAAATTGACAGTGTTGTTGTGAATGATGATGACGTGAACCGTGAGATGGAAGAAAGATTACGTTATATCGCTGGTCAAATTGGGAGTATTGAAAAATTAGAAGAATTCTATGGAAAATCAGTGGCTAAAATAAAAGCCGACTTCTTTGAGTTGATAAAGAAACGTTTGTTGGCCGATCAAATGAAAAGAAACATTACTGAAAATGTAAAAGTAACGCCGAAAGAAGTTGAAAAGTTCTTCAAGGGTTTACCAAAAGACAGTATACCTTATATTAACTCTAAAGTTACCGTAGCACATATTGTTATGTACCCAAAAATAACGCAAAGCGACAGGGACAAAGCATTTAATGAATTAACAAAATACAAAGGAGAAATTGAGCGTGGCGAACAACGCTTTGGAACTGCTGCAACACTCCACTCTGATGATCCAGGAAGTAGAATTAGTGGTGGTGATTTAGGATGGCAAACGAGAGGAACTATGGTTCCTGAATTTGAATCAGCTTTATTTAGCTTAAAAAAGGACGAAATTTCTGAAGTTGTTGAAACGCAGTATGGTTACCACATTATTCAGTTATTAGAACGTAAAGGAGATAATTTCCATTGTCGTCATATTTTAATTGCCCCTAAGGTAAGTGACGCAGCTTTAGTTAAAGCCGCAACAACAATTGACAGTGTACACCGTGCAATCGCAAATGGTAGCATGAGCTTTGAAGATGCTGCACGTCGCTTTAGTGATGATGAAAACTCAAAATTTAATGGAGGACAAATTGTGAATCCTTATTCTGGTGATTATCTATGGGACATTCAAAACATCAATGATATTGATCCTCAAATGTCTCGTATTATTGAGCGTATGACGGTTGGAAAATTCTCTACGCCATCATTATATGACAATTATCAAGAACAAAAACAAGGAATTAGAATTGTGAAGCTGATTGCGAAATCAGAGCCGCATATTGCAAGTTTGGCAACAGATCGTCAATTAATTGAAATGGCTGCGCTAAATGAAAAAAGACAAATTGTTATTGATGCTTGGATCGAATCTAAAATATCTGGGAACTTCGTTCAAATTGATAAAAGCTATTTGAAAGGCTGTGATTTTAAGTATACTTGGATTAGAGGGGATATTTAGGATTTATTACTTTACTGTTAATTTACTGATCTCA
The DNA here is from genome assembly GCA_013138735.1 of Crocinitomix sp. GTDB lineage: Bacteria > Bacteroidota > Bacteroidia > Flavobacteriales_D > Crocinitomicaceae > Crocinitomix. The sequence continues at coordinate 9,329 of WTCE01000112.1, forward strand.
TAAATTAGCACAGATGATTAGAATACTTTTCTTTTTCCTTTTTTTTATCTCTTACCAATGTAAAGCTGATGGTTTGAAAGGCTTAGGAGTTGTTGAGGAAGTATTACCGATATTTTTATGGATCTTAATTTCCATACTGGTTCTTATTTTAGCTAAAATATTAGCTTGGAGAAAAGAGGTTTTAATTGGTCAGGTTCTAACCTACGTCGGTCTACTTTCATTAACCATTTGCTTCATTCAAATTTACATCCATTACGTATTTGTAGAAGGTTATAGATTTTCTACGTTCACACGCTTTTTTTACTTTGGGCGGTTTGCTAAGATTAAAGTTTTTACGCTTCTCATTATCATTGTTCTTTTTAGGTTTATATGGAAACGGATAAGTTTTGATCGAAAGAATTGGAAAGCTAAAAATGATCTTAACAAAGATCAGCCGGCATAAAAACTATTAATTACTTAGGGGTCGCCTTTTTATATTTGAATACCAATAATACAAACATCATCCACCTGCTCGATCTGTCCTTTCCAATTTTCAAAAGTAATCGCCAAATGCTCTTTTTGAGCTTCAACTGAAAGGTTTGCTGTATCAAGAATTAGACTTTTAAAAGGACGTGATTTAAACTTCTTTCCTTTTTCACCACCAAACTGATCGATATAGCCATCCGAGAAGAAATATAAACGATCGCCTTTAAGTAAAGGAACTTCAATTTGCGTAAAATCCTTCATGAATGAATACAAACCAACGGGCTGTTTATCGCCTTTAAATTCTAACAAAGCAAGATCATCCCTAACCAGCGTCCCCTTTTTTTCCAACTCATCATCAGTTAGCAATTCTTTTTTACGAGAAATCCACAAGGGATTATTAGCACCTGAAAACACGATTTTATCCTCATATAGTGCACCTAGAGAAATATCCATTCCGTCTCTTACTGCTCCTTTTTTGCCTAAAGTCTCTATTACAATTTTACGGGCATTGTCTAATATTTCATTTGGTGCTTTCAAACCAAACTCATTCACTGATTGGTTTAAAGCGTTGGAACATACTACGCAAAGCATAGCTCCTGGCACTCCATGTCCAGTGCAATCTGCTGCAGCAATATAATTAACGCCATTAATATGTTCAAACCAATAAAAATCACCACTAATAACGTCTTTCGGTTTATACAAAATAAAATGCGATCCTAAATACTCTCCTATTTCCTCTAATGATGGTAAAATAGCCGATTGCAAATACTTGGCGTAGTGAATACTATCGCGCATATCCTTATGGGTTGCCGCTAATTCTCTATGTTGCAAATCAATCGCCGATTTTTGCGCATCAATTTCATCTTTTTGCCTGCGTGTTAACTTTAAACGATTGAATAGGATAACTAAAAATCCTACCACCAACAAAAGGCCAACTGAGATGGCATAAATCAATATTTTTTGCTGTTGTTCCTTCTCTTTCTCAACAAGTAAGGCCGCATCTGTCCTTGCTTTTTCTAATAATTTCTGTTTTTCATTTTCAACATCATCTAGCGCCTTTTGTTTTTCATAGCTGTACTTATACTCCTGGTTAATAATTTCCATTTGATTTTCTTCACGATTAATGCTATCGCGTGTGTTAATAAACACCTCATGCATTATTAACGCTTGAGAATTATTTCCTATCTTCTTATTCCATACGTAAAGCATCTCCGAAGCATCTCTTACTAAGTTAAGAACACCTATTTCCGTTCCCAATTCAAGACTCTTTTGCGCCAAATTGATTGCTTTTTTATACTCGCCGGTCCCTGCATAGGACTTAGCTACATTTACATAAATTGAACTGACATTATAATCATTTTCCAATTCTTGTCCAATTGCTAAAGCCTCTTCTAAATATGACCGAGACTCAACATACCGTGCTTGCATAATATAGTTCTCACCAATCCCATTCAAAGCTTCCATCATTCGGACTTTATCTTGGATTTGTCGACTCAAAAGTAAGGCCTCTTCATAATATTTTAAGGATAATTCAATACTGTCCATTAAAAAATAAACACCCCCAATATTGCCTTTTATAACTGCCTGACCGTTTAGGTTCTCTTGCTCCACTCTCATTTGATAACCTCGCTCAAAATAATCCAAGGCTTTATCATACTTACCAAAATCGGTGTAAACAACTCCGATATTGTTGAGACCAGAGGCTACGCCTTCTGTGTATCCCATGCGCTCATCAATGGTCATACATTGGGTGAAATATGTGATGGCCTGATCATAATTTCCCATGTTCGCAGAAATTATCGCAATATTAGACAAACTATTTGCCCATCCATTCGAGTCTTTGGCTGCTTTAAATAATTCAATACTTTGTTCGTAATTATTAAGTGACTTTGCATAATCACCAATTTCTGCATGCAGCAATCCCTCATTATTTAGCAAGGCCGCCAGTTTTACGTCCTCCTCTAATTCAATGTACAAAGCTTTACTAATTTCGAAATAATCAAGTGCTTTTTTATATTCAAAATTGTAACGATAAAGATCACCTAAATCAAAAATGCAGTCTGCTTTTTTTTTCTTAAAAAATTTCGCTTCTTTTTTACTCAAATTACGTTTTAAATTCACGTCACAAATTGAATCAAGGCTGTTTAACAGCTGTTTTTCCAATTCAAAATCAAGTCCTTCAATTAATGTCGCCCAGTCTGCGTAGGCATTGATTTTAGAGGAGTCGGGCTGATTTGAAACTAGCGTGTTTTTATAAGAAACCACTAACAATGAATCCTCAACTGACAGTTGGCCAATTGAAAATTGTGAGAATAAAAGATATAGAAATAGGCTTAAAAATCTCATTTCATATAGGTTATGAATTCAAGATACACTAATAATCAAATATGCCTCTTTAAAAAATGAAAAAAACTATTTATTGAATCGTATTTTAGAGTGAACTTTATTTTGGTTCCCCCTCGGCAAACATTTTAAAGTCATTTAGATTCTTTAAGGTTTGTTTTTTAAAAGCATTGGGCATAAAAAATGAAACTAGCCTCATTAACCCCTTCATTTGGAAGTCTTGCTCGCTCGTGTATCGTGTTCGTCCTTCGGCAATCACCTCAAATCTGTTATTTGCAATATTAAAAACACCCTTAGCTTCATAAGTCATCTTCATATTGTCGGGTAAATTATTTTCGGTAATGGTTTCCAACAAAACCATCTCTCTATTTTTTAATTTGAACGTAATTTCTGATTTGGCCCCCGTTTCCCCTTGTGATCCACTCAATTGATCCCAACTTTCAATGCCTTCCATCCATTTAAAAACGTTTTCTTCGTCGTCAAAAAGTTCGACAACTCGATCTCTCGGAAGATCTATTTCAATGTCAACACAATACTTCATAACTACTACTTCACTTCCTTTTAAATTACTAAAATCCTTCCCTCCATCTTATTGACTCATAATTTGTCAATGCTCTTAGTTTAGGTGATTTTCCTTGGGCAAAAACCATGTTTAAATAATGATGCGAATATGTAATTGGTTCTAGTTTTATCAAATCATTTCCTTTTTTCAAATACACTTCATTTATGACAGATTTTTCTGTGACTGATCCATATACCAAAAATAACGTATCCCCAATTTGCTCATAGGAACCGCCAATTACATTGCCATAATCATCTGCCATTAACGAATCTTGCACATTGAAATAAACATACTCAATAAATGTGCCATTTGATTTTATTTGCAATTCCGTATAGGTTTCATTTTCCGACTCATTAAAGAAAAACGAAGTTGATTGACATGAAATCATGAAAATCAACAAGAAGAATACGCCAAAAACGTGAATTTTTTTCATAAGCAATTTATTAAACTAAAGTTGTGGGAGAATTACATTTAGATTTACTACAAGATATGAATTTTTTTCACGAATTGACGCGATAATTAAGATGTGGGATTTCACTGTTTTCAATGGCCCTCTTATCCCGTTGAATTTGAGTGATATAGTAACGTGTTTTAAGTCCTATTATATCAAGTCTGTGAGAATTGAGCTTAATTCATTGGATATATACATATAGTTGAATACTGCTTGTATTTTATCCCTAATATTTATAGCCTTCTATCTCTTCGTCGGAACTTTCTACTCCTAATGACAAGACAATGCGATTTACAAAATTAAAATAGCTTATCACAAGCGTGGCATCCAAAATAGCACTATCACTTAATCCTGCAACCTTCAAAGGTTCTGTTAAGTTCTCATTATTGGCTTTACCAGGATCAATCGTCACTATTTTAGCATAGCGACACAAGGCTAATTCCTGCTCGTCAATATCTGCCAATTCAAAATCTGTTTTCAACTGGGTTAATTTATTTTCAGCCTTCCAATAATGATTCAAAGCACTAGCATGATGCAATTGACAATATTCACAGTTATTACTTATTGAAACAATTACGGCTAACATCTCTCTCTTGGCGCGTGACAATTCTGACCTTGAAAACATAATTTCCATGTACAGTTCAATGTGCTTTACAATACTTTCTGGTCGTAAACTTTGAATGGTATGCACCCCTGCAAGTTTTCCACGTTTCGCTATTAAATCGTCATAGATCTCGTGCAGCCTACCCGTAGAACCTTCGTAATCAATTACTTCAATATTTGCCATGCTGCTTTTTACCTATTGGACGTTTCTTATTGGGCTTCCTTTCGTTAGCCGTACAGAAAAACACGATTTTCTTAAGAATAAGGACATTTAAAAACGCTTTCTAGATTTCTGTACATGCTTTTTTGTAGGGACGGTGATCCCGATAGAAATAGGAATCGTGTTCCATTCTAAATCCAGTATATTCTATCTAAATATTGATTTAAATGAAATTAAGTTCCTTCGCTAAGAGCCTCACTAGAGGTTTCGACCGCCGGTGAAAGCTTTTGAAAACGTAAAAAATAATGATTAAATAGTTCTGTAAATTATCCGATTCATAGTATCTTGTACAGCATTAAACAAGCTTATGGAATATAGAAATTTAGGGAAATCAGGATTACAATTAAGTGAATTATCTTTAGGTAGTTGGCTCACATTTGGGAAACAAATTGGTAACAATATTGCGAAAGACTTAATGTATTTGGCTTATGACAATGGCGTTAACTTTTTTGACAACGCTGAAATTTATGCCAATGGAGAATCTGAAATTGTAATGGGAGAAATCTTAAAAAATTCTGGTTGGGATCGCGATAGCTATGTTGTTTCTAGCAAAGTGTTTTTTGGAACTCGTGGTTTAGTTGATTCAAGACCCACGCAAAAAGGATTGAATCGCAAACATATAACAGAAGCATGTACAGCAGCATTAAAGCGCTTGCAAGTTGATTATTTGGATTTATTCTTTTGTCACCGCCCAGATAAAACTACGCCAATTGAAGAAACGGTTTGGACCATGCACAACTTAATTACGCAGGGGAAAATTTTGTATTGGGGCACGTCTGAGTGGAGTGCGCAAGAATATATGGAAGCCCACATGGTTGCCAAACAATATAATTTGATTGGACCAACTATGGAGCAGCCGCAATACAATATGCTGCACCGTGATAAATTTGAGGTTGAATTTGATCAATTATATAAAACAGTAGGCATGGGAACTACAATTTGGTCGCCATTAGCATCAGGTGTTTTAACGGGGAAATATAATTCAGATAACATTCCAACAGATACGCGATTAGGAATTGAAGGCTTAGAATGGTTGAAGGAAAAAACGGTAACGGATCAAAACTTGAGTAAGATTGGCGCCTTGCAAAACTTAGCATCTGATCTTGAAATTTCTATGCCAGTTTTAGCAATAGCTTGGTGTTTAAAGAATAAAAATGTAAGCACAGTGATGTTGGGCGCCTCTAAAGTTGCGCAATTAGAAGAAACATTAAAAGCTGGAGAATCAGTACATTTATTAACGGATGAAGTGATGCTGAAGATTGATGAATTGTTGGGGAATGTTCCTGCAAGGCCTAATTTTTAGAGTGTTGCTTTTTTCTAGAATCACTTTTTGTACCTTAATTGTTCTTATTTCTTGTTCGGATGAAATAGAGCTTGACCCTATTGTTCAGAATGATGCTCATATTATGACAGAGGTCGTCGATTCAGGCAATCCCTATGATCTACTTTATGCGGATTTAATTGAGGAGCGCGAAATTGAACGGATTTATGAAGAACAAGAACATCTGAATAAAAACATAATAAATTTTGCAACATGGAAATCACAGGTTTCGCGCATTGACTTTGATGTTTACGAGGAGAATTACTTAAATAAAGCACAGTCGATATTTAATTCGTTTAGTGATCAACTGCATGTAATTTCTGAAAGTCGCGATTCATTTTATAATGAAAATCCAATTATCCTAAGGTTCGACAGTGCTTATTTTCATATTGCATATCCAGTAATGAACGCGGAAAGAACATACGCTATAGTTGATATTGATTATAGCTGCGGATACTATTGCTCTTATAGTGAACTTAGCATTTATCGCAAAGTAAATGGAAAATGGACTTTAGATCGAATTATACGGCGAAGTGAATCGTGATATTTGATGAAGGACTTTAAGTAGCTTTTTTATTTATTTAGAAAACCAATATCATCAACGAAGAAATTTCCTTCTGCCGTTCTAATATTTATGAGTGTTCCACAATACGGAATCAAATCTACCTGAAAATAAGAAGCGTTTATTTCGCCAGATATTGTCTTTATACTGCAATCTGTTAAAGTTGAATCAAAGAAATCTAAATTTCCACACGTGGTATTCAACGGATGACCAGACGCATATTGAACAGCATAATTCTGGAACTGAAAGGATTCTAAACTGACCAATTCAGCAGGTGTATAGAGATAAGTCAATGAATCTTCTGTATTAAAATGATATTCAATTGCCACGACCTGACTTTCTATCACTTGGTCATTACTATCTATGGCTTGTACTTTATCTCCTAATCGAATTTGATCAATTCTAAGCGCTTGATTATTGGATATGTTCACTTTGGCAGATTCAGGAAAACAATATTCATGATATTCCAAATTCGGATAATTCCTTTTCAGCAGTGGTAAATCCGTTTCATTCGAATAATGTACGCCTAAATAGGAGAGGTTGTGTGGACAGTTTAAAAAATCATATTGCTTAGCATATCCATAAATAACAAGACTGTCAATATTGCCCAATTTAAAATTCTCACAATTTAAATCAATGGTGTCGCATATAATGGTTAAAGACTTGAGTTCACTAATAGCTGAATCAAAAACGGCTTCACCTTCAAATCCGTCGAGGTCTAGCGTTAATTCATTAAAATACTTACTCGATTTAGTCATTAAAGCTAGTTCATTGCTGGCATGCACATCAAAAAAAGCCGAATTTACAGTCTTAAAATCATGTTTACGAATGGGAATATTTGACCTGAGTTTGAGAATTGAATCTGATCCGGTAAGCAAGTCTACATATTTTAGTGAAGAACCTGCATGAATGGAAATACTCATGTTTTCAGGAACAAAAAACTTAATCTTTGCGTCATTTGATTGAATCTCAATTTCATTGAGATTTGAAAATTCAGACCAATTGAGATCGCCAAACTGCTCAGGGTTTCCAACGAGTTTATTAATGACTTGCTTGTCGATAAAACTGAAAGAATCATTCAAGTTAACTTCAAAGCTTTGTCTATAATTTACAGACCATATCACTGGCCTAATCTCCTTAAAAAGATTCATGTTATACCCATCAAAATCTCCTTTATTTTCAAGCGTCCAAGAGCCCTTTAGATGTTTTACTAATTTAATACGATCAAAATAGTAAGGAAAACCTTCTTTCGATTTTTTTTGCGGTGGATGGACGACGTTAAACTGTTGATCAATATAGACAGAATGCTTTTTTTTATCTTGATCAAATTTTTCCCAAATACCATTTATCATCATTGAATCGGGTAATTCTGATAAGTTTGAAATGACCTCTCCAGGGTTTACCAATTGAAAGTCTACACCGTCTAGCGAATAATATATCGCCTGCATTAACATCATTCCACGATCATAGAAAATAGTATGATTCTCAATAGTTGGATGTAAGGCCTCACTGTATGTTTTATAAGTTTCAATATGAACCTCAGAACGCGGCGTATCCATCTTACCAATTGGACGGTAAAATATAAGGCTGTCCGAAAAAGCTTCATATTGAATACCTCTAACTTTCCAATTATTTGGATAGCCTTTTGAAGAAACATATACAAAACTACAAACACTATCGTTTGTCATAGAAATTTGCAGACGTGTTCCTTGCTCATCATACCACGTTCCAATTTCCTGATCTTGCCCCCAAACTTGTGCATACACCTGAGCACTCACAAATAAAACAGTAAGACTTAAACAAATTTTACTAAAAGTGACTTTGCGCATAGGTGCCCAAATAATACAAAATTAAAAAGTAGTTACACCTTGGATGAGTTGATCATTTATTTGCTTGGTCATATTGCGTAAGCTCTTCTGTAAACTCAATCTTTTGTTTGGACGAATTCCGTATCCGTTGAAAGATCAACACGGCAAAGAAAATAATCCCCGACACCATGACCATAGAACCAGTAATACTAACGTTTAGCCAAACTGCGAGATAATAGCCAGAAATAACGGCCGAAATTCCAAAAAGGCAAGTGAACAAAAGCATTTCACGCAGTTTAGTAGAAACCAACTGTGCCGTTGCAGGTGGAATAATCAAGAAGCCAACCACCAACACCGCTCCAACAACCTCAAAAGCAACAACTGTTGTTAATGAGACCAATGTCATTAGTGCATAGTGCCATTTCCCTGTGTTGATACCTAAAGAACGCGCATAATCAATGTTAAAGGCTAACAATTTAAATCCTTTAAATCCAAAAAACAAACTCAAACCTATAATTGCGAAAGCAATGATTTCAACATAAAAGGCACGTGGACCTAAATATAAGTTATCGTCTACAATTATTTTATCCATATGGATGGTTGCGATATCTCCGTAAAGCACGCATTCCATATCAATATCAACATTGCCCTGCATCCATGAAGAAATCATAATCATTCCTACTGCAAAAAGTAACGTATAGGTAATTCCGATAGATGCGTCTCCTTGAATCTTCGCTTTACGAGATAAAAAATCAATCAAAAAGGCAGCCAAAACACCTGTTAAGGTTGCACCTAATAATAAAAGTCCAGAGGTTTTATCGCCACTAAAATAATAGGCCACTACAATTCCGGGAAGCACGGCATGCGAAATAGCATCTCCGACCATTGCCATTTTTCGCAAGAGTAAAAAGCAACCGAGTAAGCCAGCGTTTATGGCTACAATTGATGCGGTTAATATGATCCAAAAGTCGCTCATGGTTAAAAATCTTCTTTTGGAATTCCTACTATACCGAGTTCTTTCTCTAACTCTTTTTCAATTTCTGGAGACAAAATATGCTCGATAGCTTCTGCCCCTGAATGCACATGAAAAATATCCATGGAGGTGCGCTTCAACAAATACTGTTCCCATAAACGGTGCAATCTTACAATCCGTTTACTTTCTGTCATCCCTTCTTCTGTTAGGAAATAATTATTGTTTTCGCGCCCAATAAACCCACGACGAATCAATTGATTCAACCCCTTTTGTAATTCTGTAGTATCAAAACGGCGCACCTTTAAAATTTCGGCTGAAGCTAAGACTAAATTTAAATCATTTTCTAAATTCTGCCTTTCGTGATAATGATAAATGGCTTTCAAGATATTTTCCAATAAGATTTTCGATTTGTTTTTGCGCGCCTTTAAATATCTTGCCAAAATCCCGCGTTTTGTTGATCCTACAAAGGATATTAGAGTGATAATTGAAAGAATCATAACCACCCAAGGTCCAGTAGGCGTATTCGAATTGGCGTAAGAGATATAAGCCCCTAACAATCCAGAAAAAACAGAAAACACTACCGCTATGAACAACATCCGTTTCAATTTATGCGACCAAAAGCGCGCCGCCGCTGCAGGAGTTACGATTAAAGCTGACATGAGCACAACCCCCAAGGCTTGAATGCCTGCCGCAATTGCTAAAACTGTTAATGAGGTCATTAAAAATTCTATGCTTCGCACAGGCAGTCCAATTGATTTGGCATAATCTGAATTGAATGAAACAATAATAAAGGAGCGATAAAAAAGGATGATGGAGCCAACAATGACTGCTAAAATTACCGCGAATAAAATCAACTCATCCTTATTAATGGCAGCAGCTTGCCCGAATAAAAAATGATTCAATCCGCCTTGATCACTATATCCTCCATTTTGGATAAAAGTGAGTAAAACAATCCCCAAAGCAAAAAAACTTGACAATACAATTCCAATTGCCGCATCTTGCTTAATTTTTGACTTATTCACAATATAATCAACCAAATAAGTGGAAAGCCATCCTGTAAAAAAGGCTCCAAAAAAGAGGTAAATCATGTTTTTTTCGCCCGCCATTATAAAGCCCAAACAAATGCCTGGCAATAATGAATGTGCAACCGCATCACCAATTAAAGAACGCTTTCGCAAATAAGCAAAACTCCCAATCAAAGCTGAAGAAGAGTTAATGCAAATCATACCAATAACTACGTAAAATACGTTAGGATCTTTGAATGATATGAAGTCTATGAAAGTTTGCACGTTTTAGTCTCTAGTCGTTAGTCTCAAGTAAATAGTATTTAGTACTTGGTACTCGGTATTCAGTATTTGCCTTTTTCATTTGATAATTGAACATTCTCCATTGCAAATTGATCATTGTCCTACAAATCCACATCTTTTTCACGAATTGGAAATTGATTTTCTTTAATGAGGTTTGCTACTTTTGCTAATAATGTCAACTGACCTCCGTAGGCGTTTGATAAATTTTCTTCTGTTAAAACATCTTGCGGAGTACCTTTCGCTATGAGGCGTGTATTCAATAAAACCAAATAGTCAAAATAATCTGATACGGTTTGCAAATCATGGTGAATAATGAGGACTGTTTTGCCAGTATTTCTCATTTCTTCTAAGAGACTTAAAATCGAATTTTCTGTTGCTGCATCTACTCCAACAAAAGGTTCATCCATCAAATATATATCTGCTTTTTGCGCCAAAGCTCTTGCTATAAATACACGCTGTTGTTGTCCTCCTGAAAGTTGAGCGATTTGCCGATTTCTAAATTCTGTTAGCCCTACCTTTTCAATGCATTCTTCTACAATTTCAATATCGGTATTATTGGTGCGTTTAAAAAGGTTGCCCTTGCGATAACGTCCCATCATTACAACATCAAAAACACTAGCAGGAAAATCCCAATCAACGCTTTCTCTTTGCGGAACATAAGCAATTTTTTCGCGCATTTTAGACAGGTCTTGATTGAAAATTTTCACGTAACCACTTGAAGGTTCCAGTAAACCCATTATGGTTTTAAGCAAGGTTGTTTTACCCGAGCCATTTGGACCAATCACACCTATAATTTTACCTGCAGGAAGATCAAAGTCAACATCCCACAGAACGGGAGCACCACCGTATGTCGTTGTTAAGTTATGAACCTCTATAGCACAGTTTTCATTCATTTGTCAACCCTTATTTTAATCCGTTTACAATAATTTCTACATTGGCCTTTACCATTCCAATATAGTTTCCACCGTCAGAGTCTGGTTCACCCAATGCATCTGAATAAAGTGGACCTTCCAAGGTTAATTCGTAGCCTTTATCTTTGGCCCCGTCAACAATGGCTTGCGCGGTTTTATCAGAGGTAGATGTTTCTACAAAGATCGATTTGATTTGACGTTCAATTACAAAATCAACCATATTTGAAATATCCTTCAAGCCTACTTCTGATAATGTTGATACACCTTGAATTCCTCTTACCTCAATCCCATATCTCCGTCCGAAATACGAAAAAGCATCATGTGAAGTAATGAGCACGCGAACAGAATCTGTAATACTGGACAATGAAATTCGAATCGACTGATCCAATTCATCCACTTTTTTCTTATAAACCTCAAAATTTTTGATGAAATAGTCGGTTGTATCTCCTTCAACACGCGCTAATTCTTTGGCAACAAATTCCATCCCACTCATCCATATTTCAAGATCAAACCATATGTGTGGGTCAAAAGAATCATCAAAATCGGCCGACTTAATGAATTTGGTTTTATCAATTCCGTCAGAAACTTTAATCACGGGCTTTTCACTACCGTATTTCTCTAACATTTCGGCCATTTTCCCTTCTAAATGCAGACCGTTTGAAATGATTATGTCCGCTTCATCTAGCAGTTCAATATCACCAGGAGTTGGTTTATATAAATGCGGATCAGTTCCAGGCCCCATTAAAGCCGAAACTTCGGCGCTATCACCCACTATATTTTCAACAACATCCTGTATTATTCCAGTAGTTGTAACAATATGTAAAGGTCCTTTTCGTTCCTTTTCCTCAAGGCGGCAACTGGCAGCAACTACCACAATAGCCATAAAGATTGTTATTCTTTTCATCATAATTTTGATATGAATTTTACGCCAATATTTTCGGTTACTTTTTTAGAAAGGTTGGTCTCTGGTTGATCCCCAATTCGAATGGACATTGAATCGTCAAAAGGAAATTTTTCAAGCACATCTATTTCTGTTCCTAAAGTGAGATGATGACGTTCTAAAAATTTTAGTAAGGCTAATGAATCTTCATTAACCCGTACAATTTCAACGCGCGAATTTATTGCCGCATCAATTAACTTAATCTTTGATTTACGGTAAACAATATTTCCGTCTTTATCTGGAATTGGATCTCCATGCGGATCAAATTTTGGATAGTTCAAAAAACGATCCAATGAGTCTATTAATTTGGTTGAATCGATATGCTCTAGTTGCTCTGCAACATCATGAACTTCTTCCCAGCCAAAACTTAATTTATTCACTAAGAAAGTTTCCCATAAACGGTGTTTTCGAATAATTTGAATTGCTATTCGTTCCCCTTCCTCTGTTAAAAAACAGCCTTTGTATTTTACATACTCGACCAATTTTTTTTCAGACAACTTTTGCAACATGTCTGTTATGGAAGATGCCTTTGTATTTAACCTGGCAGCCAAACCATTAGTTGAAACTCTTTTTTCTGTTAATCCCGAAAGGTGAAAAATCTCTTTGAGATAATTTTCTTCGCTATGGCTAAGTGATTTCATCATTTATTTAGGAAGTCTTACACTTATTCCAAGCGCTTGGTAATTCATTCTGTTGGTAATGCCAACTCCAAATGAATAGTCCAATTGAATATTGTCTTTTAGTAAATAGGTAATCCCAGCATCTGCATTGGTCACAAAATTTTGAATATTCTCATATGCCCCGTAAGATTCAATATAAGCTCCTAGCTTTTCCGTTATTGGCATTGCTAAGGAAATGGAATAAGTTAAATCGCCATCACCTGTTCCTAAATAAGTATAGCCCAAATTATAACCCAGTCCCCATCCATTACTAAAACCATGTGAAAATAGAAGTTTATTAACTACTCCATAAACACCATCAACGGCATTTGTTCCGCTTGGTAACACTACATGAGACATAAAGCCGATTTGTGGTTTTACGCGATCTCCTTCTGCAATTTTCCATTTAAAACCCACTTGCAAATTATCGATTAGCCAATTACTTTCTGCTCCAAAAAACACATTTTGAGAGCGGTTATTATATAAAGTGTTAACAACGCGTAACTCAAATTTATTGGCCACCGCAATTCTAAATAAGGATGTTGGCAGCATGAATGAGCGATCATTTAATCCCGTAATGTCATTCTGCGTTACTTGAATACCTATGCCAGATTCGATTTGAAACGTTCCTTTTGGAATCGTATTACTCGATTCTGTTTGGTCTGGACGATCAGTTTGTAAAGCCTGTCCATACGTTGTAACTGTGAATAAAGTCACAATTATTACTGCTGCTATTTTAACCATGGTGAATTATTTATTTCTGTAAAGGTAACATTATTTTTAGACATGCCTAAAAATTTAAATGAAGTAGATTTGTTTATGTTTTAAAAAGTGATGTATCTTTGCCCAAAATTTTAAAACGATTGCAATGGCAACAAATAGAACATTTACAATGATTAAACCTGAGGCAGTAGCTAAAGGATATACTGGGAAAATCACTGATATGATTATCGAGGCTGGTTTTACAATTAAAGCAATGAAATTGAAAGAATTGTCTAAAGAGGCTGCTAGTGAGTTCTATGCTGTGCATAACGAGCGTCCGTTTTACGGAGAATTAGTTGACTATATGTCTGGCGGACCAATTGTTGCTATGATTTTAGAAAAAGACAACGCTGTTGCTGATTTCCGTGCTTTAGTTGGCGCAACTGATCCTGCTGAGGCAGCTGAAGGAACAATCAGAAAGACTTATGCAACTTCTAAAGGAGAAAATGCAGTTCATGGTTCAGATTCAGATGAAAATGCTGAAATCGAATGTAACTTCCATTTTTCTGCTGAAGAGATTGTAGGATAGATTTTCAAACTACATCATAAAATATTAAGAACCTAGGCGAGTAATTGTCTAGGTTTTTTTGTGGGTTCTCTGTGCAATTCAAGAGCACTTCGAGAGCCTCAGTATTCTTGAGTTACTCGCCTTGCTTTACGGCAGTTATTCGAAGGCGAAGAACTGACTACAAAAAATTGCCCGCCGTTTTATTGATGCTAAATTCCACGTTTTGGTGCATACTGTGCTAGCTGTGCAGTCGCAGGATTACAAATCCAGCGAAGCTCTAAGTTAGAATTTCCATGTTCGTTATTCGAGATTCATTTTTCCTAAGCTCCAACTTTTGATCCTCATTGGTAATTCCATTTTCCAAAAAAAAAAAAAAAAACAGTCATGGGGAAACAAATAAAAAGTTTAGAAACAAAAAAAACCGAGATGGCCCTACTCTTCCATCTCGGCTTATCGTTAACCGATTTCTGTTTTAAAGAAATAAAACAAATCGTGTGCTTACTCTGTTTGGGATTTTCAGCTAACTCCCTGCGTTAAATCTAATAGATACAAATGTCGGGGTAATAAAACCTTTTAAAAACAGTTAAAAGGCTGAATTTTGCATAAAAAAAGCCCGTATTAAAACTGACTTTTATCAAAAAAAGGGAAAATTGATCAAATTTGAACGAAATAAGAGATTATTCTAAACGATCTAATTTTCGGCTGCGCTTCATAGCATAAAACGAAAATCTATAGCCAACTTTAATTGAGACCCAGGCGTAATTTATTTTACTTCCGAAACCAATTTCCGTTTCTGATTGATCAAATTGCCTTTTTAAGAGTGGTCCAGCATCTAATTCTAGATTAATGCGATTTAGGGTAAAAAAGGAGAGTCCGATTGGCGCCGAATAGAACATATAATTAGTTCCGTTAAGGGGAAGAAAGGCATTTGCTCTTAAGCCCAGATTTAAAACGAGCTTATCTCGCTTAACTCCCCAAGGGTAAAATTTAACATCAGCCCCAGCCCCTGAATATCCGCCACCAATTCCTACACGCCATTTTCTAGACAATAATAAATCGTAAGAAATTCCTCCGTAACCTGATTTACCGCCTCCTTCTAAACTTATTGAGCTTTTAAAAACTCCCGCAAATTCCATTTTTTTTAGATCTGATCTATCCAATTCAATATTCAAAGTAGAGTCTTGCGCATGGCAAACACCGGTAAACAAAAGTATTATGACTATCGATATCTTCATTTATTTTGGATAGATTCTAGTTTAATTTCAGTACTCCAGGCTTCTGGCTTTGCTGCAAACCATTCCTTTACTTTTGGCCACACCTCTCCAAATAAAGGAGTATAGCGATAAGCGTTTAACGCAGCCTCATTATCCCACACGCTATAGGTAAAGAAAACGCCTGTTTCGGCAATGTCTTTTAACAGTTTAACGCCTTGACATCCTGGTTGATTGCCTACTTGATTTTTAATTTCATTAAAATATAGTTCAAAATCGGCACAGCGATCTGTTTTAAACGTCATTTTTACAATTCGTTGTATCGCCATCTTATTCTTAATTTCTAATCGGTTGGGAAAAGTGAATCTATATTATCTTTTGATCCTTTCGGATGGAACTCCATTCGTATTGTTTCCCCTACATTTAGTCCTAATAAAGATCCTGCTCCACCTCCATTACCTGCAACGCCTTTATTTATCGCAATTTCTAAGAATCCTGACTCATTAAATAAGGCCAATTTTTCAGCTGTTGGCACTTCATAATAGTTCTTAGAGATGTTTTCTATAAAATACTGAGAGTTTTTAAAATAAATAGTAAAGGGATTTCCGCCTCCAATTTCATTAAAGAGTTTTTCAGTAATATTTACAATTACATTGCTATATTTATCTACGTGAATGACGGTTCCTTTGATTAGATTTTTTTCTAAAATAGGTTGTGTGGTAAACACCTTTTTAACATGATCAATCGGATCTCCTATCTCTTCTAATTGAACCCCTTCAATCAACTTTAAAATGGTTGGAATATAAATGTAGCGGGTTGGAAACCTCAGCGCAAATTTTGAACTAAAGTCATCAATCCGAACAATTTCTTGCGCTTTTCTATAACCATTGAGCAAAGAGAATATTCCATTATCGCATCCTACAAAATAATGCCCTCCCATTTTCATGACAATAGGGTATAAATTTGATTCGGGATTTCCAATGCTAATTTGCGGCAAAGCGTCCACTCCTAAAAAGTGAATTGTCCCTTCAGGAAAATCGCGCAGGATATTATTTACAAAAAAAGCGGCTTGAGCAATATTAAAGGGTTGAATCTCATGCGATACGTCAACAATCTTAATTTCGGACGTAGAACCATAAAGTTGCCCTTTTAATGAGGCGACGTAGTGGTCTTTTAATCCCAAATCTGTCGTTAACGTAATTATTTGCATGTAATACGTTCTTTATGTACACGAAATTACTATTCTAAGGTGCTCGTGTACAGAGAAATTTTTAATTTTACCCAAAATTAATTTTAATTTTAAGTAAAAACGTTTAATACACCATAATTAATTAACATTTTGCAAGAGAAAACTATTGAAATAGTCGGAATATCTCCCATGGATTTATTTGGCGTTAATGATCAAAAACTAAAACTAATCCGTGCTTATTTTCCTAAACTAAAAATAATCTCGCGTGGAAACACGATAAAAGTTGTTGGTGAATCGGAGGTTATAGAGGAGTTTGAAAAAAAAATCGACCTTTTGACCCGTCATATTAGCGAATACAATTCTTTATCTGAAAACAATATTGAAACGTTGATGTTAAAGGAAACTGACGCCATTCCTTTTAAAGATTTTGGGGACACAATTGTACATGGAAATGCTGGGAAATTGATTAAAGCCCGCACAGCGAACCAACGCAAATTGGTGAAAGCCTCAATGGAGAATGATATGGTCTTTGCTGTTGGTCCAGCAGGTACTGGGAAAACCTATACCGCAGTTGCATTAGCTGTTAGAGCATTAAAAAACAAAGAGGTTAAACGAATCATACTAACCCGCCCGGCAGTTGAAGCTGGTGAAAACTTAGGTTTTTTACCGGGAGATATGAACGAAAAGTTAGATCCGTATTTGCAACCACTTTTCGACGCATTACGCGATATGATTCCAGCTGAAAAGGTATTGGAATACATTGAAACGGGTGTGATTCAAATTGCGCCATTGGCTTTTATGCGCGGACGTACATTGGACAAAGCATTTGTTATTTTGGATGAAGCGCAAAACACAACTGTCAATCAAATGAAAATGTTTTTAACCCGAATGGGTAGAAATGCAAAATTCATTATTACAGGAGATCCTTCGCAAATTGATTTACCTAGAAATCAAAAATCTGGCTTAATTATCGCAGTGAATAGATTAGAAGATGTTGAAGGAATTGAGAAAGTACAATTAACAACTAGTGATGTTGTGAGACATAAATTAGTAAAGAAAATAATAGACGCATTTAAAGAAGATTAATCCGCCTCTGTCGGATCAAAACATTGAAATTTATATAAAATGAACGCAATAAAAGAGTCAAAATTTGAATTCCCTAACCAAACTGCTGTTTATAATGGTAAAGTTCGGGATGTTTATACGATTAAGGACGGTCACTTGGTAATAGTCGCTTCTGATCGGATTTCGGCATTTGATTATATTTTGCCAAAAGCAATTCCTTATAAAGGACAAGTATTGAATCAATTGGCTGCTAAATTTTTAAAAGCTACTGAAGATATTGTTCAAAATTGGTTGGTTGACACTCCTGATCCAAGTGTTGCTGTTGGACATGCATGCGAGCCTTTTAAAATTGAAATGGTTATTCGCGGTTATATGGCAGGTCATGCTGCACGTGAATATAAAGCAGGCCGAAGAATTTTGTGCGGTGTTGCTTTACCCGAAGGTTTAAAGGAGAATGATAAATTTTCGGAACCAATCATTACACCAGCCACAAAAGCTGTAGAAGGTCATGATGAGGATATTTCTCGTGAAGAGATTATAGCGCAAGGCATTGTTTCTGAAGCGGATTATATACTGTTAGAAAAATATACACGCGAACTATTTCAACGCGGAACGGAGATTGCTGCAGAACGTGACTTAATCTTAGTGGACACCAAATATGAGTTTGGTAAAAAGAACGGTGAAATTTATTTGATTGATGAAATTCATACGCCAGATTCATCCCGTTATTTTTATGCTGAAGGGTATGAAGAAAGACAGGCTGCTGATGAAAAACAAAAACAACTTTCGAAGGAATTTGTACGTGAATGGTTAATTGAGAATGATTTTCAAGGTCTAGACGGACAAACCATTCCTGACATGCCGGATGATTTTGTGGAGATAGTAAGCAATCGTTATATCGAATTATACGAAAAAATTACTGGCGAAACTTTTGTTAAGGCAGATGTAAGTGACATCCATGCGCGAATAGATGCGAACGTTAACCGTTTTTTGCAAAGCGTTTAGGATGATGCGCCGGGGGATTTTCTTATTATTGATTTGCTTGTTCTCATTGAATGTTCAGGCGCAGGATAAAAAGGCCCTAAAAAAGGCGACAAAATATGCCAAGAAAGGTGAAAAGGCTTACGAAAAAAGAAATTTTGAAAAGAGTGTCTTTTGGTTTACAGCCGCCATTGATCAAAATCCAAATTTAGACGATTATTATTATCAGCTTAGTAAATCAAATCTTGTTCTATTAAACGATTCTGCCATAATAGCGGATTGTAATAAGGGCATCCAATTAAACCCGAGTAAATCACAGTGTTATTATTTACGAGGCCGTGGCTACAGTTTCTCAGGATTGCATCAAGCTGCTTTTAATGATTTTACAACACACGCTACTATCCATGGAGAAACAAAAGAAACATTAGTTGGAAAAGCTCAGTCATTATTTGGCTTAAAGGACTACCGGGAGGCCATTCCGTATTATAATGAAATAATTGCCATGGAGCCAAAGCGCGCTGATTATTATTTTGCTCGGGCCTTTTGTTTTATTCATACCGATAATTTGGATAAAGCTGAATTAGATTTAAAATCACTTGGTGAATTGGCTGACTTGACCGCTTGGGACTATCAATTTATTCAAGGCTTGTTTTATCTACGCAAAAAAGAATTTCAAAAATCGATTATAGCATTTGATTCTTTTGTGACGGACACAAATGGTTACGTCCACCTACTTAGTCCAGATATTTATTGGTATTTCTCTAATGCTTACCACGCCAACGGACAATTAGATTCCGCGATAATTCAAATTAATAAAGCTATTGACTCTCAAGAAAGTGCTAAATATTACCTTGATCGTGGAAATTACTATGCCGAATTAGAAGACATGGACAATGCTTTATTGGATTATTCTAAAGCGATTGAATTAGATTCCTCCACGACAGGTGCTTATAATAACCGCACATTTTACATTTGGTTTCCGCAAAAGAAATTTCAAAATGCCGTGCAGGATATGACAGCAATTATTGACCTGGATCAGTATAACGCTTACGCATATAGCAATCGGAGTTATGCCTACTATGGGTTAAAAGATTTTGAACATGCTTTTATAGATGCTTTTAAATCCGTAGAGCTAGAAAAGCGCAACCCCTACGTTTATAAGAACTTGGCTTTATTGTATTTTGCCATTGGTGAAAAGGAGGAAGCTACAAATGCAGTAAAAGGTGCTTTGAATTGGGGTTTTCCTGTTGAATCTGATGTTGAGTTTCAGACAGTGATGAAGGAGTTGGGGTTTGAGGAGTAGGCTAAAAGGCAAAAAATAGACTCTCGACAATCGGTTGAATAAATATTTAAATTTTAATATGTTAACTGTAGTTTTCTACTCTAAGTATGGATAGTTGCAATCTTGTGATGAAGTGATGATAACATTCACACTATCTCTACTCCTAAACTGATACTTCAAAAGATTTTGATTCAATTCTAGTAATTCGAGATCTAAAGTGTCATCAATGGTGATTAATTTCTCAGAATATTTCCATATGCCTTTTGATTCAACCAGACCTTTCGCTTCGTATTTTTTGTCCTTAAAAAACTCGATATAATAATCGCAAGTATCGAAATAACTGATTTCTCCTTCATCATTGCGAACGTCAATTACGTACCATTTTCCATGAAGTTCATTTGGAACGTTGGAGCAAGAATAAATGATTAACGTTATAAGGGTGAAAGTTAAAACTCTCTTCATTTCGGTTAGTTCTGGTAATTACAGCTAACTTAAAAGTAAATACACAAATTAATAATTGAACGCTTCAATAAGCTCTGCTCAGAGCAGCGCATTGTTCATTAAAAATTCTAATGGAACACCGAGTTGCACGCAGTACAAAAACTCGAAGTGATTATTGCAGCGTCACTTTTCTAGTAACTGTTCCTTTATCAGATGTCAACTGAACCATATAGATTCCGCGTGGTTGATTGCCTAAATCAATTTGTGTGGCATTTTTAGCGCTTAGGATTATTTCTCCAACTACGTTATAAACCACAATATCAACGGGTACTGAACTTTGAATGTTTAGGAGGCCATTTGTTGGATTTGGATAGAGTGATATTTCGAATGGCATTTCTTCCTTAATTGAGGTATGATCACCATTCGTCACTACCACTTCTAGCGTAGCGATTCCACAATAGTTATCCGTTACCGTTACACTGTATGTTCCAGCTTCTAAATCAGTTAAATCTTCAGCTGTTGATGAAAACCCGCCAGGACCTGTCCAATCAAAAACAAATGGCGCTACACCACCTGTTACATCCAAACTAATTCCTCCTGTGCTTTCTCCTGGATCAGATTCAGTAACTACTGCTTCTAAATCTGCCGCAAAAGTTATTCCTGCAAAAAGAAAAGTCCCTAAAATTCCAAGTATTAATTTATTCATAATTCTATTTTTAGTCAAGCTAACTTCAATTAATCGAAGTTTGCCCTATTCGTTAATTCTTACTTTAATCGCCATTTCACTAATCATATCCGTCATGGATTTTTCATAGTTAAACTGACTTCTCTTCATATAGTAAACTATATTCTTGTCGCGATCATCTATCAACACAACATCTTTTAATCTAAATGTCGCATCCACACTAAAAGTAACCGCCTTGGCACCACCACTAATTGAAATTTCATAGGCTTTGCCGTTCGCGGTTAGCAGATAGATTGCTTCGTTCACTGTCAATAAAGTAAATGGTCCATCCACTTTAAAGTTTTCAATTATTTCGCTGTGATACCATTCGTCACCAACATGATTCCAAATGATTAATTCTTCATTATTTGTTACTGCCATCCAATAATTTCCGCCTAGCACTACTCCATCAAAATAAAAATGATTCAAAAAATCAGAGCGTTCTTTAATAAAATGGTATGGCTCATTGAAAACATACATTGGCGCATCAACACTTTGCATGATAAGCTCATCTACACTCACATTTGCCCCCCACAACTTTAAATCATTGATTGCAAACTTTTTAATTGATTCATAGCGATCATTCAAAGAATGATCCATAAAATTAACGGCATACATATCTTCACCATCAATATCCCAAGCTAATGGGTTCGTTTGCGCGCTAACTCCTCGCCCAGCAGGGATCGCATAAGCTTTAGCATCCTTCAGCAAACCGTCCATTGCCCCTTTATAGAGCGTACCAATTTGCAAATTATCATCTACACTTACATAATAAAACGCACCATCTTTTACAATGACTTTTCGTTCAAAGTCTTGCGCCGTGGAACTGAATCCTACACCAAAGAGTAATATGAGTATAAATGCTTTCATTCTTATTTAGAACGTCGTTATTGATTGTGACAATTCTGTTGCTTCCATATCATTTGTAAACCTTGCATGGGTAACTCCGCCTGAATTATAGCGATATCCCCAACCATCAAAAGCTTCAAACGGTATGTCTTCTAAACTATCAAAAGTCACGCCATAACACGCATCATAATAAACCCCATCAATTAAAGCAATTTGATGATTATTAAAATAGGAACTTGGATTGGTTGAACATTGCCCCGCTAATCCTTCTTGATCGGACACGTCTTCTGTAAGAAAACTGTAAGCTACATAAGGATATGGCAATAAGGTCGTATACGTGTTTTCAAATGGGTATGCTTCACAACCATCTCCAGTAGCTGCTCCAAAATCCCAATTCTTAACTAAGAATCGATTTACAGAATAACCGCAAGCCGTGGAATATTGTGGCGTGATATAAACATAGTTATTTGTACGCACAACTCCTTGAATTTTGATACTTGCTAAAAACAATTGCGCAAACGTATAACACTGGGCATTGCGATAATTCAATAAGGCGCCCAAATTAGTGTTAGAAGTATTTTTAGGACTATAATAATGCAAACTATCCCCTTTATAATTAAAGACGATATGATCGGTGAATTCAGCCCAAATGGCTGCTATAACATCCTCATCTGAACTTTCCCCATCTGCATTTCGGCAACTAATATCATATACACTGTGGTAAAATTTAAAATGTCCTGCTTCAGCCATTGGAGTAGAACGTGTGATATACATTGTATTTCTTGTTGTATCAGCAGCGCGCCATGTACCTCCTTCATCAAAAGAAACATCCCACCCAATTTTAAAGGGTTTAAAAAAACGTGCTTCATCTGCCTCAAATTCTAAATCGGCATAAGTTGAAGGATAATAGAAAGAATGCAGATCTCCACCATCTGGATTTACAACTACTTTCTGTGCTTGAAAATTAAATCCTTCTGGCCCCATTCCTCTTACCCAAATAGAATCAGGTGCATTGGAACATTCAAAACCAAAATTCACGTTTACTCTTGGTGCGTTTCCACTAACATAAGCTACAGGAACTTGCACAACTTCATCTGCAACCCAATGTGGTGTGCCGTAAAAACTAGCACCTTCATCTCTTCGAATGGGTAAATTACCACCAGTAAAAGTCGCACTTTCAACAGATACACTGCCGTACGAAAAATCCTGTGCAATAACATCTACCGATAGAAAAGTGAGCGCTGTACCGATTGCCCATGACAATTTTGTAAACTTTAAAACCTTCATAATGCTCTAATATAATTATTTTAGGTCAGTAATCATAGCTTCAAGAGTATGAAAAATACTAAAATTCAAGTGATGATTCCACTAATTAAGAACGTCTTATGAAGGCCTTACTCAATGAAATAAGTAATTGCACGATATGCAAAGCGCATTTGGCTTTGGGACCGCGTCCAGTTTTGAGCGCGCACAAAAAAAGTAAAGTGTTAATTATTGGTCAAGCGCCTGGCACTAGAGTACATAAAAGCGGTATTCCTTGGGATGACCAAAGTGGAAAACGTTTGCGACTTTGGTTGGGGGTGGATGACGTTGACTTTTACGATCCCGAGCAATTTGGCATTGTTCCAATGGGCTTTTGTTATCCTGGAAAAGGTAAGTCAGGCGACCTTCCACCAAGGAAAGAATGTGCACCTCAATGGCATGATCAACTGTTTGCAAAGATGGAAGGAGTTGAACTCATTTTGCTTATTGGTCAATACGCGCAGAAATATTATTTAGGGAAAACAGCTAAAAAAAACTTAACAGAAACGGTGTGGAATTTTGGAGAGTATTTACCCAAATATTTTGTATTGCCACATCCTTCTCCTAGAAATGGTATTTGGTTAAAAAAGCATGATTGGTTTGAAAAGGAGGTTATTCCTGTTTTACAAGATCGAATTCAGCAGATTTTCGGAAAGTAATCACAAGAAAATTATCTGCGGTTTTTCCTAAAATTGATTTTTAATTTTTGGCTTGTAGCTCTAAATTATACGCTAATATTTTATATCAAAACGTCCGCCAGTAATTTTTAGAACTGCATTGCTGGAGCAATCTGTGTTTATTAAATCCATGCTAAAGAGTCCAGAAATTATGTTTTGCTCTTTATCAATAAATTTTATTTCGATCATCCCTAAATTGTTTTCATCATGCAGGTAATAACAATTTGCTCCGCTATAATCTACATATCCCTCATATTCCTCACCTTCATTCAAGAAAATCGGATATGTTCCAATTGTATCGGTCAGGTATGATTTCATTTTAATGGACTCTAATCTATCATTTGCTGTCTCCATTGTTGCTTGCATTCTGAAGAAATTTGTTACCTCATCAAAAGATGCCCATAGTGCAATCGCTCCTCCAGTATTAGGTTCTACATTTGCAACAAAAATTTCATTGTTTAAATAACAACCAGCAGTATTCTTACCTTCTTGGGTCAATTCGGGCAACTGAAGGGCAAGGTCAGGTTCTATTTGCGGAGTTTTTTTACAGGCCCCAAAAATAAAGAGTATCATTAAAACACTAAAAAACTTTTTTATTTGACCTTTTCTCTTCATTGTTAGGTTAATAGTCTGGTAAATATGATGAGAAATTTATTAATAAAAACCATATTTACACGTATTCTTATTCGTAAAAAGACTTACGTTCTTCAGCTTAAGCAGTCCATCAGTACGCCTTACTACCAATCACATTTCCATGTGGATCATAGTTGCATACCCAAATTTGACCACCGTGTTTGCAATTAGCAACCGCGCCACCTACATGGGTTGTAGCACTCCAAATTATTTGTGAATAATGACCTGATTTACGTCCAGACCCTTTTTTATAGGTTCGATTGCGGTGATTAAAATACGTTTCTTCTGTTGCCCAATAATCAACAATACTCGACTCGGTGGCAGTACCACTCGTCCAATAAATATTTTCACCATACGGGCCTGAACTGTGGTACATATTACATTTTTTCGCCAATTTATTAGCCCAATTCTGTGCATATTCGGCTAATTCATCAGACCATTCTAAATGTGGAACGCCCACTTGATCTCTGTAAAAATTGTGCTGTGCAAGAATGGCTTCTTTATCAATTGACCCTTGATTTTTGCTTGCTTTCATAGTAAAGCTACTGACCAAAACAATGACCAATAAAGCTGCTATAATTTTATAATTCTTCGTAATATTCATACGCATCTATTATATCCAAATACGTGCCATCATATCCTAAATCTAAAAGTGAGTTTAAATAAGAATCTGCATTACCGTAAATAAAGTTTTTCCAAGATTCCATCCAATAGAATACTTTATAATTTCCTCTCCACTTTTTATTTTCTCTATATAGCCAATCTGGACTAGTTTTAAATTTCTCCCATTCTTTTTGCCAATATGATCTATAATCCTCTGCTTCGCCAATGCTCATATAGCAAACTACCAATCTTCGTGCACCATTTTTTTTCCATTTTAACGACTCAATTTCAAGCGCTGTATAATTCTCGTCATTAAAATCTCTATCCAAAATCAACAAATCGTAATTCGTTTCCTTTATAGCGTTAATAAACGTTTGTTTATCACTAAACTCTTCAGTTGGATTAATGAGGTATAAAAAATTCTTCGCTTGACTTAAATTTTCGATCTCCTCCTCATTCTCATTGTGTACGTTAACTGTATAATCTGGAATGTTGGTTAGGTTACGTTCTGTAGCAGCAAAACTGATGTAGTTTTTGGCTTCATTTTTTGCATAAGAATCCAATATATTTTCCTGTGTTGAGCAATAATCGGTAGCTAATACGGCCACTCCATTGGCTTCCATCAAATCCAAATAATACAAAAAATGTCCATTCGCATCTGCCGGAGTTGCTTTGTCATCCTTATCATACCCGTAAAATAAATCCTCTTGTCCTTGCCCATCAATGGCCGCTAGGTATTCTTCAGCTAATACCCCATCTCTTTCGCGAGAAATTGTCGCCAATGGCACGCCGTTTTGCGGAATTATTAAAAAATCAGGATCAATTGCTTTAGCCGTTTGAGAAATTTCAATCACGAAATTTCTCATTTCAGTTGCATAATCAACCTGTGGCACATCTTTTTTTCGACAAGCAACTAGTATTAGGCATAAAACTGTAAAATTTGTTATGACGGTGATTCTTCTCATTTAATGCAAATAGTTTTTCAAAATGTGGTATTACAAAGCTATCCTTTATTCAGGCCAATTAAAAATAAATTCGACCAATTTCACAATTATTAATACTTGAAAAGAAATCTCTAAAATTAAGAGTAAGAATTTCACTATTGCAACCGTAATAATTACATTTGCCGTGGACAAGGATTGCAATAGAAATGAAGATATCTTATAATTGGTTAAAAACCTATATTGACACTGACTTATCAGCGCAACGTGTGGCTGAAATTTTAACGGATACTGGACTGGAGGTAGAAGGCTTAGAAAAGGTTGAAACCATTAAAGGCGGATTAGAAGGTGTTGTAATTGGACATGTATTAACAAAAGAGCCGCATCCTGATGCTGATCGACTAAACGTAACAACCGTTTCTGTTGGAACAGGTGAACCCGTACAAATTGTTTGTGGTGCACCAAATGTTGCTGCCGGACAAAAAGTTGTTGTCGCAACAGTAGGATCTACTCTTTATCCTTCTCCTGAAGAACCACCATTGAAGATTAAAAAATCTAAAATTCGCGGTATTGAATCATTTGGTATGATTTGCGCCGAGGATGAATTGGGCTTAGGACAGTCACATGATGGCATTATGGTATTGGATGCCGCTACCGAAGTTGGTTTAACTGCCAAAGAATTTTTCAATATTGAGGATGATTATTTAATTGAAATAGGATTAACGCCTAACCGAGCAGATGCTATGGGGCATTATGGTGTGGCAAGAGATTTAAAAGCATATTTGAATTATCATGAGGGTGCTAATTTAAGTCTAAAAACTCCTGCCGTTGCCGACCTGAAAGAAGGATCTGAAAGTGTATCTATTAGTATAGAAAATACTGACGCCTGCCCGCGCTATGCTGGAGCTGTCATTACTGGAGTAAAGGTTACAGATTCGCCAGATTGGCTGCAGAATAGATTGCGCTCAATTGGACTAGCACCAATTAACAATATTGTAGATATTACAAATTTCGTAATGCACGAAATTGGAAACCCATTACATGCTTTTGATCTTGATACCGTAAATGGAGCGATTGTCGTTCGTAAAGCAAAAAACGGAGAAAAATTAGTCACACTAGACGAAGTTGAGCGCGAATTAGATGAAAATGATTTAATGATTTGCAATGCTACTGAAGCCATGTGTATTGCTGGTGTATTTGGTGGCTTGAAATCAGGCGTTAAAACGGAGACGAAAAGCATTTTCTTGGAAGCTGCCTATTTTAATCCGGTTTCTATTCGTAAATCAGCAAAAAGACAAGGATTGAATACAGATGCTTCATTCCGCTTTGAGCGTGGAATTGATCCAAATTCCTTAATTTTATCACGTGACAGAGCAATCAGTTTAATTCTAGAAATTACTGGCGGTAAATTAGAAACATTGCATGATCAATATCCTGCTAAAATAGAAGACTTTGAAGTTGTATTCAGTTTTGATCGTTGTAGAAAATTGTGCGGTGCAAATATCTCTGATGAAGACATTGTGACAATTTTAGAAGAGCTGGATATTAAAATGATTTCAGATTCTGAAGAAGAAGTGGTATTAAAAGTTCCAGCTTACAGAGTTGATGTTCAACGTGAAGTAGATGTTATTGAGGAAGTTTTAAGAATTTATGGTTTCAATAATGTGCCCTTACCAGAAAAACTGAACACTTCGCTTTCTTTCCAAGAAAAACCGAATAAGGAGAATATATATAACGTTACGGCTAATTTATTAGCTGATAACGGCTTTGCTGAAATCATGAACAATTCATTGACTAGTTCGGCGAATTGGAATTTAGTGAATTCAGAAGTATTAAAAGCTGAACATGACGTAAGGTTATTGAATCCACTCAGTAATGAATTAGATGTCATGCGCCAAACCATGTTATTTGGTGGATTGAGAAGCATTGAATTTAATCAAAACAGACAACATCCTGATTTAAGATTGTTTGAATTTGGAAGTGTTTATAATAAAGTAGAAGGAAAGTATTCTGAAGCAAAGAAAATGGGGCTTTGGATTACAGGAGTGAAAGAAGTTGAGAATTGGTCAAGCACTGGTCAAAAATCATCCTTTCATACTTTAAAAGGAGCTACTGAAGCTGTTTTGCAACGTTTGGGCGTATTTAAAGCACCGCGTATTGGAGAATTGACCAACGACTTTATGGAAGATGGTTATTCCCTAACAATTGCAAACAAACCGGTTGTTGAATTGGGTTGGATCAAACCAGAAATATTGAAAGCTTTTGGCATTAAACAAGCTGTTTATTATGCTGAGTTTAATTGGGACGTTGTGATTGACATTTCAATCATGAATAAAATCAATTTTAAACCAATTCCGAAAACGCAATTTGCGCGCAGAGATTTCTCTTTATTGTTAGACAAATCTGTTCAATTTGGACAAATTCAATCAATTGCACAAAAGGCGGATCGTAAAATTTTAAAGGAAATTGGTTTGTTTGATGTTTACGAAGGAAAAAACTTGGAGAAAGGAAAAAAATCCTATGCGGTTTCATTCATCTTTCAAGATGATGAAAAGACATTAAAAGACAAACAGATTGATGCCATTATGGCAAAAATCCGTCAAGGATTAGAAGGGCAGTTGGGTGCTGAGTTAAGATAAAATGAGCCACAATAAAATTATAATAGCGTGTTTAGTAATAAGCACGCTATTTTCATGTTCGGGTACTTCAGACGAAAACCGGGCTATAAATCCAATTGAAACAGATTCAATTACTGAAAGAAAAAACTTTAAAGATTGGACAGATGAAAGCGGCACATGGTTAGATCTGCCGTTGGACACGCTACAACTTATAGCGGATATGGATTTAATTGATCAAGTGAATCGAACTGATCTCATTCAAAATGATCCTGATAGCATCATACTAAATACGCAACTTGACACTTTTATCATGCGTGATATTTTCGCGGCTTGTACCTGCCCAAATTGGGAAATTATAACATGCCCAGATTCATTACAAAATCCAAGTTTTGGTGGACCCTGCAAATTCTACATTGAGGCTGCGCATGCAGATTTGGAAATACGAGTACCCTACGTTGGCACGGAATTGAATGTTCGTTTTATCGGTAAAAAATATTTAAAACCTGTTAAAGATGGTGAAAAAGGAGAAGCGAGTATTGGAGGAAATATTTTTAAATATTATAGTTTCGAATTTATTAGACCATACCATATATATGGACCAAGTTATAATGACACCCTCGTTAACAATAACGACACAACCTTACAAACATTGAGCTCACACCTCACGGTGCACTAAACACTTTTCAAAATCATTTATTTTTTGCTCCACCACTTTTTCCCAAACAAATTGTGCTGCGATTAAATCCAATGATTTTTGTTTCAGGGCGGTTAAAAATTCATCCTCTAAATTAGCGATTGAGGTTATGGCTTCTTCCAAAGCATTTACATCTGGTTTTTCAAGCAAGAGTCCGTTTCCTTGAATCTGACGGGCAACAGCACCTACATCTGTCCCAATTATTGCCAATCCACAAGCCATTGCTTCTAAAATAACAGTTGGCATTCCTTCTGAATGACTGGGGCAAACCAAACAATCTTGCTGCGCTAAAATGGCCTTAATGCGATCTGTATCTCTAATCTCACCCAAATAATGAATGCGCTCATCTTGAATATGTTTGTTTTCTGGAATTGGGCCAATAAATGTAAACTCAAAATTAGTTTCCATCTGAATTAGTAATTGAATTGCCTTATTGAGCTCTTCAATTCCTTTTCGGCGTTCATCCCTGCCAATAAACACGAACTTTCTAACCGCATTATTGGGTGTAGTATTCTCCGCCAACCAATGTGCTTCAATTCCGTTTGATTGATGTAAGATTTCTTCGGTTTTCACACCAAGGTTTAGCAGTATTTCATCTATTTTTCCGCCGAAGGAATAAACATAATCTGCATTTCTTAAATTCCATTTTACTGCATTTTTAAATAATGTGTATTCAGCCATTACTCTTAAACTTGGCGCAGTTTGATACATTTCTAATCCATGAAAATTAACAAAAACGGGGATTGTCAACTTTTTTTTATGCTTTTCTCGAATAAATCGCCAACCCGTAAAACCTTGGGCATAAATCAAGTCAAATTCATGCAGTTGATCTTCTAATTCTAGAAAAGCATTTCTCGAATAAGCTTTATTCTCACGAATGTAATGCCCAGGAAAAGGATCAGTTTTAGGGAATTTCACAACTGTTTCGGCAATAAAATTGAACTCGTCCTCAGTAAATAATTCCTTGAATTTTTCAGGACTATATTCATTTCCACCGCAATGCATGAGGTGTACTTGAATTTGTGAATTGGCTAAAAGTTTTGCAAGTATTAAGGAATGCTTCTGCATGCCCCCAATCTGGAACGGGAATATCCCATCTGTCAATAACAAAACTTTCATACGCGGCAAAATTAACGAAATTCTACCACGTAAAAGTTTTTTTAATTAGGATATAGCCACTGTTTAAAGTAGCGCATTGGTTAGTTGGGATATATGACCTAATAAAGCTTGAATATTACTGTGAAATAACTTTTGACATAGTTCCGTCTGTATAGATATATACTTTCAAACCTTTATAAGTCTCGTCAACTTCGTGTCCCATAAGGTTGATAATTTTCACAATTTCTTTAGCAGCACCATTTTGGACAGAAACAGTGCCTAACCTATTCTTTTTTCCATCAAAATCTGTTTGAGAAAGACGATAATACGTTATTTCATTTTCAACGCTATAATCTGTATACTCATAACCTATTTTACCAGTTGAATTTCCGGCTCCGGCAATGTCAGCTTCAAATTCCCAATTCACACCATCAATGCTTGTTTCAAGGGTGTAGTGTGAATTATTTAATTCAGACACAGTACGCCATTCAATTAAGTTACTGTGCCCAACTTGCTTCGCTTCAAATAAAATCAGGTCTATGGGTAATAGTAAACAATCAAATGATGCGCCCGCAGTTAAATCCCAAGTTAAGTCAAATGAGGTTCCATCTGCCGTATAATTATCAATACAAATAATAAAAATGTCATCCGCGCTAGCAGTAATCGGATCAACTACTCCATCACCAAAAGCATCTTCACTAAGATCTCCTGCACCTGCCTCTAAACCAGTATTTCCAGCTACTGCAGCAAATGAACAACGCAATGGCGCACCGACTGGTGGACATACTATTGCAGCAAGAGGACCCCAAACGGCAAAATCATAATCCACAGCAGTTTCTATAGTAAACGCGTAATCACCATCAGTTGCAGCTTGAAAATAATACCATGATGATTGATTTTCTCCAGAGAGACAGCCTTCGTTTGTGGCATCCAGGTCAACAAAATTACCATCACCATCACTATTCCCTGTAAAGGTCTCATCTGTGCAAACTGTTGTACCACCATCACAATCTGCTGTTGTTGGTTCAACGCAGTTTGCATCTGCTGAAAATAATAAACTCCAACTAGTTAATGTTCCGTCATCTCCAAATGCATCATCCGCAACATAAAGGGTCCAAGCTCCATCTGCATCTTGTCCATTATTTGCCATATCGATATTTCCGTCAGGAATGTATGAACCGTTAAACGGCGCCGTTCCAATCGAAACTGGTGTTACTGCCGCCATGTTAAAACAGGTCACACTATAATCATCTCCCCCTCCACCATTATAGGCAGTTAATAAATAAAGGTCGCCGGCTGGATCTTCAAGATATATGAATAAATCTGAATCCCATGTGTGGTCAATGTCAATACAAACCTCTTCTAAGCCGTAATCACAATCAATTATTCCTACTCCTGCCACTGTAATTGAACTTGAAATTGTTGCCAGCGATACGATTGACGTACCCGGAGTGGTTGTGAAAGTTTGCCCCCAACCTATTCCAATCGTAAAACTTATAAGAAGTGTGAGTAGTTGTTTCATCCCAGGTCAATTTTCACAATTTCTCCTTCAATAGCGACTCCATTTGCTACTAACTTCAATAATAACTCGGCTGGATCAAATTCTAAATGCGTAAAAACAATGAAACGATCCAAAGAATCGTCAAACTTTACTGCTTTAACACCCATTAATTTTCGGATGAGGTCAATTTGCATTTTTGCCGCACCATTTTCGGTAATTCCAGTTATCGAAAATTTATATTGAAAATCAAAACTTGGTTCTTGAGCATAGCTTAGTGTTCCTAAAAAAAGGGCGAAATTAATCAGGATAATTTTTAGCATTGGGTGGTTAATTGGTAGTTATCTCAGGGAATGTATGACAAAGTTTATGACTTTCCTAACAGAATTCGATAAATCCTGTTCAAAATACGACAAATCCTTGATTTGGGTATCTTCAATTATTTTCTCATTTTCATAAAACAGCTTTATTCTTGATTGACTTTATTATTTGGGTCTGAATTGCTTTACAGGCAATGATTTATGACCTGTCGCCAATCAAGGCAAATCTTAAACCATACGCCAAACCCCATCCTACTCTACTTGTTCGATAGATTAGTAGCTTGAAAACCAACTAATATTTATTAAAAAATCCGCGAATTCGGCGGTTAGATCTGTTTTAGGAATTTTAAACCTAAAATTGAAATTAATTCGGCGCAAATAATTCCTTAAAATTTTCAAAAAAAATCCAATGGATAGCAATTCAAAAAATTTCATACGTGGTAAAATTATTGATATTCCACCACGTATAAACTTTTCAAATTGGTTAAAACTACGCGTTAAAGTAGTTCATTGGTTGGTATGGGGTATATGACCTAGTAAGAGTAGAACCTTACTGTGAAATAACTTTTAACATAGAACCGTCTGTATAGATATATACTTTCAGTCCTTTATAATCCTCATCAACCTCATGTCCCATAAGGTTAATAATTTTCTCGACTTCTTTATCCGCCTTATTTTGAACAGAAATGGTCCCTAACTTTTTCTTCTTTCCATCAAAATCTGTTTGAGAAAGACGGTAATACGTAATTTCATTTTCAACTGTATAATCAGTGTACTCATAGTCTAATTCATTGGACGAATTTCCGGCACCAGCAATTTCAGCTTCTAACTCCCAGTTAATCCCATCATAACTCGTTTCAAGTGTGTAATGCGAATTATTCAATTCCGACTTCGTTCGCCATTCAATTAAATTGCCATGTCCAACTTGCTCCGCTTTAAACACAATCAAGTCAATTGGTAAAAGTGTACAGTCAAATGTCGCTCCTGCCGTTAAATCCCAAGTTAAATCAAAAGAAGTTCCGTCTGCTGTATAATTGTCAATACAAATTATGAAAATATCATCTGCAAGCGCTGTTATCGGATCTACCACCGCATCTCCACCCGCGCCTTCGGTATTATCACCAGCTCCAGCTTCTAAGCCAGTATCTCCAGCGTTTCCAGAGTATGAACAGCGTAGTGGATCGCCAACAGGTGGACATGCTAATTCCGTTAAAGGTCCCCAAACTGCAAAATCATAATCCACAGCTGTTTCTATCATAAACGCATAGTCACCATCTGTGGCTGCTTGAAAATAATACCATGACGATTGATTCTCACCTGAGAGACAGCCGTCATTTGATGCATCTAAGTCTTCGAAATTTCCTCCACCATCACTATTCCCCGTGAAGGTCTCATCTGTACAAAGCGTTATCCCGCCATCACAATCTGCAGTTGTTGGTTCAGGACCACAATTAGGAGTTGATGCAAATACTAAACTCCAGCTATTTAAAGTCCCTGAAGTTCCACTTCTATCATCTGTTACCTCCAATGTCCAAGTGCCATTTGCATCTTGACCGTTATTTGCTAATCCAATATCTCCTTCAGGTACATAAGAACCGTTAAATGGAGCCGATCCTGCATTAATATCTGTACCAGCCGTCATATCAAAACATGTAACAATATAGTTATTTCCTCCACCTCCGTTATCTGTTGTAAGCTCATAAGTATCTCCATTTGGGTCAATTAAAAAAATGTCCATATCCGCATCCCTATTGTGCGAAAGATCAATACAAACTTGTTCTAACCCATAATCGCAGTCAATCGTTCCAACGCCCGTTACAGTAATATCGTCTGTTTCTGTTGAATTATTGGGGATACTCAGACTTGGCGAGGATGAAAATGTTTGACCAAATGCCAAACCAGTTATGAAAAATGATATGAAGATTAATATTCTGTTCATTCTATAATTATTTTAACTAAATCACCAACCAATACTAATCCAATTGTTCCAAAATCATAGCCCATCTCCTCTATGCTCCAGTCCAAATGCGTTAAGATTGTAAACTCATCCGTTTCGTTATTAAAACGCACTACTTTTACTCCCAACAATTCTCGAATTTCGAAAATTGTATGCTTGGCATCTGAAGGCTCTGTGATTCCTTCAAATTTGAATACATAATTAAAGTCGTGACTTGAGTCTTGAGCAAAACTAAAAGACCCTATAAATAGGACGACACTGAAAAATATTATTTTAAGCATTTGAGGTGGCTTTTTTTATAAATGTAGGTCGTCACTTACGGTTTTCCTAAAACAATTCGACCAAAGCCTTTCAATATTCGACCAGAAGCTGAATATTGGTAAAAAGACCTGTTTTGAATTTATTTGAAATTACATTCTATATTTTAAACGGTTTAGGTAAAACAAAATGCAATGCGTGCATAGTTTTTAAAAATTTAGACTTATACAAAAAAAAGCCCTGATCCGCCTTAGGCGGTCAGAGCTTTTGAATTTATTTTTACTCTAATAACCTCTAATCCAGTAAACTACCGAATACTTTTTTCAATAAATCAGTCACTTGCGCAACAGGATCTTTTCGAATCTTTTTTTCTTCTTGCTTTACTAAATAAAACAGGCCAGAAATTCCTTTTTGTGTAACATACTCGTCCAAATCAGCAGTTACTTTGTCTTTACCGAATAAAGGTGCCCAGTTATTATAACGCGTCGCTATTGGGTTCCAATAGCTCGTTAATTTTACCGTTTCAATTGCATTGTGCACAACTGGTTTAAAAGCAGCCGTTAATGGTGAAGTAGTTTTATCCATTAAAAAAGTTGTTGCGGCTGAATCCGATCCTTTCAAAATTGAAAAACCGTCAGAAATACTCATATTCCTAATTGCATCAACAAAAATTGGTGCTGCTTTTTTAGAAGCTTCTTCAGCCGCACGGTTAAGAGTAAGTGTGATTTCGTCCACCTTTCCTTGTAAACCCCATTTAATAGCCTGGTCTTTCATTGCAACTGCACTTTCTGGAAAAGGAAGCTTAATAATGTCATTTTTGAAAAAACCGTCTGTAAGGCTCGCCTTACTTGCGCCATTTTTAATTCCAATTGTCAATGCCTCTTTTAATCCGGCTATTACTTCATCATTTGTGAGCGAAGGTGTAGTAACGCCTCCATCTTCCCCACCATTGATTACTTCTCCGGCTACACTTTCTAATATATCACACTGTGTAAATGTTAACATACTGAGAAGTCCTAATACTATACTTAATTTTCTCATCTTGATCCTTTCTTTATATTTGCTCAAACTTAATAATTTCTTTAAGTTTATCAAAAAGAATACCACGAATTAATTCATCCCAATTATATTACCATAAATGAACGCGATAATTATTACAATAGGAGACGAAATCCTTGTCGGACAAACCGTTGACACAAACTCGGCTCACATTGCAAGAGAACTTAACCTTCTTGGTATTTCAATAAAAGAAATTGTGAGTATTTCTGACACCGCCGAACATATTATTAAAACAGTAGACCAAGCCATTGGAAATTGTGACTTTTTAATTCTAACTGGCGGCTTAGGCCCAACCAATGACGATATTACTAAAAAAGTTTTAACCGATTACTTTAAAGATGAATTGGTCATGTATCCAGCTGTTTTAGAGCGGATCAAAAACTACTTTGTAAAATTTAACAAACCATTTTTAGAAGTGAATGGCCTGCAAGCCATGTTACCCAAAAAAGCAACAATACTGGAAAACGAATTAGGAACAGCCAGTGGTATGTGGTTTAAAGAAAAGGGTTGCAATGTTTTGGCCATGCCAGGTGTACCCTATGAAATGAAAGGCTTATTGGATAAATTTACTGAAGCTATTTCTAAAGAATACGCCGTAGGTGATTTTTACCATAGAACGGTACAGGTGATTGGCATTGGCGAATCATACTTGGCACAAATGTTAGAAAGTTGGGAAGCCAAAAATAGAGGCGAAGGAATTAGTGTATCCTATCTTCCCTCTGTTGGCACCTTAAAACTGCGACTAACAGGGACATTGGAACAAAAAGAAACAATTGACCGCAGAATTCAGCACTTAATTGACACTTACAGTAAATATGTAATAGGCGGTGAGTTTGACACGATTGAAAAAGTGATTGGTGCATTACTTGTCAGAAAGCAGATGACATTAGGTACAATTGAAAGTTGTACAGGCGGAAGCATTGCCAAAAAAATTGTTTCCATTTCAGGCTCAAGTGCCTTCTATTTAGGATCGATTATATCATATACCAATAAATTAAAGGAAGAGCTTGTAGGCGTTAAAAAGGCCACGTTAGTTGCAAATGGCGCAGTGTCTTCTGCCGTTGTGAAGGAAATGGCTGAAAATGGGCGCAAAAAATTAGGCATTGATTATTGCATAAGTGTATCTGGTATTGCGGGGCCAACTGGCGGAAGTGATGCAAAACCTGTTGGCACCATTTGGATTGGAATTGCCACTCCTACAGCAACCTATACGAAACTGTTTAATTTTGGATTGAATCGCAAAAGGAACATTCAAGGAACGGTGGTAGCTTCACTCAATTTTTTAAGACTAATTTTAACCGATCAAATCGAGTCGGAGTAGAATTTTATAAAAAAAGATGGCGCAATTTATCCTCATTCAAAATTAAAGAATTATTTTTGCCTTTTATTTGTAAAACCAGAAAATAATGAGTTACTTTGCACTCCATTTTTGGAAGTAGTGCAGTAAATATATAGAAAATGTCAAAAATTTGTCAATTAACAGGAAAGAAGGTAATGTCTGGGAACAACGTTTCTCACTCAAAAAGAAGAACTAAGAGAAAGTTCTTGCCGAACCTTATTACCAAGAAGTTTTATATCCCTGAAGAAGATCGTCACGTAACACTTAAAATTAGTGCTTCGTCGTTAAGAACGGTTAATAAAATTGGAATCTCTGCTGCAATGAAAAAAGCAAAAGAACAAGGGTTTTTAAAATAATCTTTTTTAAAGAAATTAGAAATGGCTAAAAGTAAAGGAAATAGAGTTCAAGTTATATTAGAGTGCACTGAGCACAAAGAATCTGGAAAACCAGGTACATCTAGATATGTAACTACGAAGAATAGAAAAAACTCTCCAGACAGAATGGAATTGAAGAAATTCAACCCAATCTTAAAGAGAATGACTGTTCACAAAGAAATTAAATAAAATTAAGAATAACGATAAAAGATTATAGATCAAAGACTTTAAGGTTCATTCCTAATCCAGTCTTTTCTCTTGTATCTTTCATCTAAAATCTAAACATCATGGCTAAGAAAACAGTAGCATCATTGCAAACAGGTGGAGGTAAAGAGCACACAAAGTGTATCAAAATGTCCAAAAATGAAAAAGGGTCGTATGGCTTCAAAACTGAGATTGTTCACAATGACAGGGTAAAAGATTGGTTTACCAAATAACCGATTTGAAAAAAATATTATAATCTTAACAGCTTCTTCCTTTACAGGGAGAAGCTTTTGTTATATTTGACTATGGGAATTTTTGATTTTTTTTCTAAAGACAAAAAAGAGAGTCTTGATAAAGGACTCGAAAAAACGAAACAAAGTTTCTTATCTAAACTAACGCGTACAGTTGTTGGAAAATCACGTGTTGATGATGAAGTTTTAGATGAGTTAGAAGAAGTACTAATTACATCTGACGTTGGTGTTGAAACAACCCTCAAAATTATTGAGCGGATTGAAGCACGCGTATCGAAAGACAAGTATGTTGGTACGGATGAATTAAACGGCATTTTGAAACAAGAGATTGCTGCCTTGCTCGAAGAAAACAATACCAACGATTTACAAGATTTTGTAACGCCAAACGATACAGGCGAACCATATGTGATTATGGTTGTAGGTGTTAATGGCGTTGGTAAAACAACCACCATTGGAAAATTGGCACATCAATTAAAAACCGCTGGTAAAAGCGTTGTATTAGGTGCGGCAGATACATTTAGAGCGGCCGCTGTGGATCAATTAATAATTTGGTCAGAACGCGTAGGTGTACCAATTGTACAACAAGGAATGGGTGCCGACCCTGCTTCGGTTGCCTTTGACACACTGCAATCAGCCAAAGCACAAGGTGCTGACATTGCAATTATTGATACTGCCGGAAGATTGCATAATAAGGTGAATTTGATGAACGAGTTAACCAAAATTAAAAACGTAATGGGTAAAATCATACCCGGAGCACCGCACGAAATTTTATTAGTATTGGATGGTTCAACTGGACAAAATGCATTTGAACAAGCCAAACAATTTTCATTGTCAACTGAAATTAATGCGTTGGCTATTACAAAATTAGACGGAACAGCAAAAGGTGGCGTTGTAATCGGAATTTCAGACCAAATGAAGGTGCCTGTTAAATACATTGGCGTTGGTGAAGGAATTGAAGACTTGCAAGTATTTAATAAAGCGGCATTTGTTGAATCTCTTTTCAATTGATATGCGCTGGCTAATTCTCCTTTTCGTTTCTTTTCAGTTGGCCACAAGTTACGGTCAAAACACTGATTCTACGGCATGTTCTCAAATCAAAACTGGAGAGTTTTATGTCATCAATAAAGGTGATACCTGCTTTATTTCAAGAACCGCAGACCGTCAAACAGAAAAATGTAATGGTAGTGATTCCGAATACGAATTGATTGTTATTTGGTTATCAGAAAAAAAATATATCCTCCGAGACGTTCATTATAATCCCTCTACTAATCCACGTGTTATGCGTAAAGATGTGGTGATGACAATAATGAATAAAACGCTCGATTGGCACGTGGTAAACGTAAAAATTAAAGGGCAAAAAAACCGGTTAATGACCGTTTATTGCAATAAGTAATTCGAATGAAAACAAAGACTTTAAAAAAGAACAAGGTAAACGTTGTGACACTTGGATGTTCAAAAAATATTTTTGACTCTGAGATCATGATGGCACAATTGCAAGCCAATAAGTTTACTGTTGAACATGAAGCGCAGCAAGATGATTCAGAAATTGTAATCATCAATACATGCGGTTTTATTGATAATGCTAAGCAAGAATCAATTGAAACAATTATTCGTTATGCAGATGCAAAGGCGGCAGGTTTAGTTGAGAAAGTTTATGTCACCGGCTGTTTATCTGAGCGATATAAAGAAGAGTTGAAAGCTGATATCCCTGAAATTGACGGATATTTTGGAACACGCGATTTACCGCGTTTATTAAAGACCTTAAAAGCGGATTATAAAAAAGAGTTGGTTGGCGAACGCTTATTAACGACACCGTCACACTACGCTTATTTTAAAATTGCGGAAGGTTGCGACCGTCCCTGTTCATTTTGTGCAATTCCGCTCATGCGCGGGAAACACGTTTCAACACCAATTGATCAATTAGTGAACAATGCAAAGTCGTTGGCCGAGAAAGGTGTGAAAGAATTGATGCTAATTGCGCAAGATTTGACCTATTATGGGTTGGACATTTATAAAAAGCGAAACTTAGCCGAGTTGTTAGATAAACTTTCTGATGTAAATGGAATTGATTGGATTCGCTTGCATTATGCATTCCCTTCAGGCTTCCCAATGGATGTTTTGGATGTAATGAAAGGTCGTGAAAATGTTTGCAATTACTTAGATATGCCTTTACAGCATGGTTCGTCTGCAATGCTTAAAGCAATGAAACGCGGAATTACAAGAGAAAAAACAGAAGATCTGATTGCAAAAATTAGAGATAAAGTACCGGGAATTGCCTTACGAACTACACTTATTGCTGGTTTTCCAGGTGAAACAGATGCTGATTTTCAAGAAATGTACGATTGGGTTGAAAAATCACGTTTCGAACGCCTTGGAATCTTCACCTATTCTCATGAAGAGAACACTTCGGCGTATGTCTTAGATGATAATGTGCCTGCTGAATTGAAACAAGAACGTGCAGATATCATTATGGATTTGCAAGCTGGAATCTCGCATGATCTGAATCAAGCTAAAATTGGCAAAACCTTTAAAGTGCTTATTGATAAAGCTGAAGGTGATTATTTTATTGGGCGAACAGAATTTGATTCTCCTGAAGTAGACAATGAGGTATTGGTTAAGATTTCAGAAGAAAACCATGTTAGAATTGGTGATTTTGCAAATATCAAGATTGAGTCTGCTGATCATTATGATTTGTACGGTAATGTTGTTCTAGGTTAAATCATAATTATAAAACCCCATCTTTCTCCAACTTAAAGAAGAATAGGCATCTATAAATGTGATATTAGACTGTTCTAAAATCAAATTCATTCAATTCAATACTGAATTTAATGTTGGTTTTCAAAGCTTTAAAAACTTTCAATATTGTTTCAATGGTAACATTTTTTGCGTTTCGCTCTAGTTTAGATATTTGAGATTTTTGAACCCCAACTAAACTTCCTAATTGTTCTTGCGTTAATTTTCGCTCTTTGCGAACGGATTTTATTGTTTCACCGAGGATATCTAAGCTTAAATCAAACTCGTATTTATCACGCTCTTCGGACCCAACTTTACCAATATGTTTATCTTTCATTTGGTCAAGTGTCATTGACCTTATTTTTTTAGTTGCCATAATCTATTATTTAAAATATTCAACTCTTATTTTCTTTGCCTTTTCTATTTCCACTTTTGGAACCTTACTCACTTTTTTAATGATTCCATGCGTTGTAATTACTAAAGAATTACTTTCTCCAGTTTTATCCCAAAAGGCAAATAATCTATATTGAATTCCGCCATATTGAGTTCGAAATTCCCAAATATCATCATTCAACTTTTTGAATAATTTAGGATCAATAGTATATTTCGACTTGTCTAAATTGTAAAAGATTTTCCTTCTACTTTTTGCGTCAAGTTGCTCCACAAAATCAATTGCTTGATCAAGAAAAATGATATCGAATTTTGGGTTCATTATACAATTATTTCTTATTACTCTGATAAAGATACAATAAAAAGTTGACCTATAAGGACACTTTAGTCCAGTTTTTGAACAAATAAAGACGAATATTTAGAAAAGATGCAGAGATCATATTCAATTTTGGTTACAGTCGAATAGCAGCAGAACAAGAGATTTCAATCAAAAAAAAACCTACAACTCACTTAAGTCAATCCGATACACACCGTCTCCCCAAGTAAAAACGTGCAATATACTGTCGTTTTGAATCCACATATCAGTTGTGGTATCAAAAGCGATTCCTTCTATTTTTGTCCAGTTATAATCATTACGCATTAAATAACAACCTTGCCCCCAACTACCCGCTATCACATATTCTAATTGCTCTATAACTACTACTTCATTCATTGTAATATTTGGAATGTTCTTCGTAATGAACCAATGCTCGCCACGATCATAACTAAAATAAAACACACCTGAACTATCATTCGCGCCAGCAGCCCAAATTTTTGCAGAATTAACTGAGGAAATAGCCAAATCATAAAACATGATGCCATCATGCGTTAAAACAGATTGCCAAGAACATCCTTGATCTATAGATCTTAAAACAGCTCCGCTAAATGACATAGCGTAAACTATTGAATCATTTTCTGGATCAATTTCAATTGACCAAGCACCAGTGCTTTTAATTATAGAATCTGCCGTGCAAGTAACCCAAGTATAGCCATTATCAAATGATTTGAGAATACCTTTATCCATTGTGACAGCATAGATTAATTGTGAATGTGGACTCACTTGAATAGAACGAATGTCTTGCGAAGGAAAGGCCAGTAACTTTTCCCAAGACTTGCCTTTATTCTCACTAATGAACAAGCCATTTTTCCATGTTCCAGCTAAATAAATATCGGCAGTAACTATTGCTACTGCTTGCACATCCTCAACATCAGGACTCAATGCTTTGCCTTTATTTAAAGCCGTCCATTTTCCTTTATTATTCAAACCGTAAACACAACCACCCCCCTTTTTTTCTCCTTTTGTGCCTAAAAGACCACTATCCCCATCCACAACACTCGAACGAATAGTCAATCCTTTGAGTTGATGATCCACGGCTATGTTTTGACCACTTGCTGCAAAAATGATGAGAAAGGCACAAAAAAAGCTAAGAATTAATTTCATCAATCTAATTTTTTATCATCTTGATCTGTTACGTCTTCAACATCAGTAACATCTTCATAATCTACAAAACCATCATCCGTTTGCTGTTGTTCTCTAAATTGCTCGAATGGATTTGACCCCGCCCCTGCTTGTCCACCAAACTTAAAGCCACCTGTTTTTGGTCTATTAATTGGCTGACCGGTAAGTATACTACCAATAACATTTGCCGCGCGAATAAGCATGTTTATTAA
The DNA here is from genome assembly GCA_013138735.1 of Crocinitomix sp. Classification (GTDB taxonomy): domain Bacteria; phylum Bacteroidota; class Bacteroidia; order Flavobacteriales_D; family Crocinitomicaceae; genus Crocinitomix. Next base: position 52,125 of record WTCE01000112.1, read on the forward strand.
AAAGAAAAAGGCGATTGCAGAAAAAATCCACCCCAAAATAGGAGCATTATAAATGCTATGGATACTGGCTGTAAACCAATTTACAATTCCATTATCTACAATGAAAGGGTATTGTAAGCACACAATAAAAGCAACAATTGAACCGCTAAATATATAGCCATCAATTTTTGGATTAACGGGAGGAACCAATAACGCCACCAGTTTATGTTGAGAGAATTGCCCAATTGTAGGACGGTTTTGGAATTTACCCATAAAGTAGAGCGCCATAACAGCTATCCCAAGAATCATATTCGAAGTTGCCACACTTGTATTATCACCAGACTCCTGTGTATTTAGTATATAATTGGCCACCACCGAAACAAGCAATACATATTTAATTACTAGCAATACTAAAAAGTGAATTGGTTTTAAACCAACATTCAATCGACCCGTGATGAAGTTTAACAAAATCATGAACAAACCCCAGATAAAACCAAAAATCGAAAAGGCAATTCCAAGTCCAAAAATAAAATTCAATACTTCCATAATTAATAAGGGCAATATATAACACCCGATTTAGTAGGATCAATTAACATGCAAAAGCAATTTTAAATAAAAAATACTGCCAAAATTTACCTTTTGCTGCCATGCTGACATTTATAATTTTGTTTTTACCTTACTCCAGAGTTTAATCTGCCAATTGGTATAACCTGTTGCTACATGGTTTCCATTAACATCATGCAGTAATATTTCGCATTTAATATAAATAGAATCGCTCCCTTCAAGCGGGTCATAAATATTCGTTTTCATCCAATCTGTATCCGCCTTAAATTCTGCATGGATATCCGCTTTCGCTTGATAATGATACTTCATTTCTAAAGACTCCATAATCAAACGGTATTTTTTACTACCCAATTTTGTGAGTAACATAAAACCTGACGAAAACTCGGCTGCTGTTGCCATTCCACAAGCATGCACTCCCTTAATATGATTGAAATTCTTACGCTTATAAGGAATAATGGTTTTTACAGAATCATCATTAATTTCAAGAATTTTAATTTTATGTGGCCGGTTAAAAGGAATTACATAGCCTAATCCTAAATTCAATTTGAAGAGTCCAAATTTAGAGGTCTTCGCTGCATTTACATATTTCTCAAAATCCATTTACGGTTTGCTTTTAAATACTGATAATTTCTAAAAACATAAATTTCGACATTCTTCTTCATAAAACAATATTATCTTTGCTTACATATCAAAAAATCATCTTTTTAATGAAAAATTTTATTCTTATAGTCGTTGCTTGTTTTAGCTTTCAGTTTGGATCATACGCTGTTGAAGGTATGTGGATTCCATCCTTAATTGACATGTTCCATTCAGACATGAAAACTTATGGCATTAACCTTTCCCCCGAAGAGATTTATTCAACGAACAAAGCAAGTTTAAAAGACGCTATTGTTCAGTTCAACGGTGGCTGTACTGCAGAACTAGTCTCTGATCAAGGTTTATTGTTAACCAATCATCATTGCGGTTTTGGTGCAATACAGTCGCATTCATCTTTGGAGAATGATTATTTGAAGAATGGATTTTGGTCTAAAAACAAAGGAGAGGAATTAGCATGCCCGGGCATGTATGTCACGTTTGTTAAAGAAATTAAAGATGTTACTGAACTTATTTTGGTGGGAGATGCATCTGGAATTAGTGACAGGATTAAAGCATTAGAAGCTGAGTATACTCAAGCATCTCTTGTTGCGAAAATCAAACCTTTTAATCAAGGGAACCAATATTACATGCTAATTACAGAAGATTTTAATGATATTCGATTAGTTGGGGCGCCACCTTCAGCAATTGGTAAATTTGGCGGTGATACAGATAACTGGTTGTGGCCAAGACATACGGGTGATTTTTCAGTTTTCAGAATTTATGCCGACGGAAACAATGCTTCAGCAAAGTATAGTGAGAGCAACAAGCCCTTCAAGCCGATTAAATCATTACCAATTAGTCTAAAGCCAAAAAATGCTGGTGACTTTACAATGGTTTACGGTTTTCCTGGATCCACATATCAACATACCGCATCTGGCAAGCTAGATTTCTATATGAATGAAGAGCGCCCTGCAAGAATTGAGATGCGTCAAAAGACATTGGACCTTATGGGGCCTGCAATGAATTCAGATGATCAAACGCGCATCCAATACGCCTCAAAACAAGCACGAATTGCAAACGCTTGGAAAAAATGGATTGGTCAAATTGGTGGACTAAAAGAAACGCATGCCATGGACAAAAAGAAAGCCTTTGAAGAGGAATATATGGCAAAGGCTGCTGAAAAAACAGAATGGAAAACAAAGTACTTTGGTGTAATTAAAGAATTGAACGACCTACAAAAAGAAAAAGGTAAATATGAATTTGGACGGTCAATGTTTATTGAATATTTTTATGTTGGGCCTGAGTTCTTAGGTTTTGTAATGAACTTTGCAAATGTCGTTAACAACTATGAAACATTAGAAGCTGAAGACAAATTACAAGCCGAGTTGGACAAATTAATGAAACGCCAAAAAGGTTTTTTCAAAAACTACAATAAGGAACTCGATCAAAAAATATTTAATGCATTAACGCCACTTTACCTCTCATATGTAGATGCTGATTTATTGCCTGATAATATAGCCAGTTCATGGCAACGAAGCGGTGATAGAATTTATGAAAAGTCACTGTTTTTAAACCAAGAAAAATTAGAAGCAACATTGACAAAGTTTAGCAAAAAGACCGTTAAAAAAATAAAAAAGGATCCTGCGTATAACTATGCACTTTCAATTTACAAATCGTATTTGACAAACATTAATCCTGGTTATGGTGAATACGCTAAGCAAGAAGAGGCATTGATGAAGCGTTATGTAGAAGGAATGTTGGTCATGTTTCCAGAACGAAAAATGTGGGCAGATGCCAACTCAACTTTAAGAATTGCCTATGGCAAAGTAGATGGTTCGGCGCCACGAGATGGTATGGAGTATATTCACTACACGACTATTGATGGTATCATGCAAAAATACGATCCAGAAAATCCAGATTTTCAATTAACAGATCGTTTTATTGAATTGTACAAAAAAGGAAATTGGGGAGATTATGCACAAGACGGTGAATTATGGGTTTGCTTTACAGCATCTAACCATACAACCGGCGGTAATTCCGGCAGCCCAGTAATTGATGCAGACGGAAACTTAATGGGAATTAACTTTGACAGAAGTTGGGAAAGTACAATGAGTGACTTTATGTTTGACGAGTCGCGTTGTCGTAACATTGTAGTTGACATTCGTTATGTTTTATGGGTGATCGACGAATATGGCGGTGCCTCACATTTGATTGACGAAATGAATTTTGTAAAATAATTCCATTGAAACTATTTGCGGCCAACGCTTTATTGGTGTTGCTATTTGTAACACAATCTTGTAAAAAAGAGGACCCTGCTCCCCTACCTGAAGCTAATTTTTATGTAGAAGGAAACGGTTGCGTCAGTCCTTGTTACCTCTTTTTTTACAATCAATCTCAAAATAGTATGGCATGGGAATGGGATTTCGGAAATGGAACTTCATCAATTCTTGAAAATGACTCTTGCCTTTACGACACCACGGGTACTTACGAAGTTTGGCTGTATTCAACCAATGTTGATTTGGTAAAAGATTCTGTGCGGAAATATGTACATGTTAACTAAACAAAAAAAGAGCCCCAAATGTTGCGAATCATCAAAGGCTCTTATTTCTTAATCACTTAATTATCTTAAGTGACACAGTAGATAGGTGTAGTATCCGACTAGAACAAACATAAACTAATCTTGCCTGCCATAAAAGGATATTATTTTCAGAAAATCACTTATTTATACTCGTCTAGTAAGTTTGTTAAAACATTTTCAAGCACAATTGTAAGGTAGAAAACCAACTTTCGTCTTATCAAGCATGAAAACATATATTGACATGATTCAGTCTCTATTAGAAGAGAATAAAACAACTGGAAACAACCATTCAGAAGACATGTTGCATTACACAACAATGAACGTTAAACGACTTGAACGTTGGTTAACTAAAGGGAAACTGTTAGATGAAACAGTAGCTGCTGTTAAGGAAATTAATACAAAACAGCATTGGACTATTTTGACAGAAGCCTGGTGTGGAGATGCCGCACATTCAATTGGTTTTATTCAAAAAATAGCCGATTTAAATGAGCACATCAACCTAGAATGGAAATTACGTGATGAAAATTTAGATTTAATGGATCAGTTCTTAACCAATGGTGGCCGTTCTATCCCTAAATTAATTGCAAAAGATGCTAACGGAAACGATTTATTTCATTGGGGTCCACGTCCAAGCCATATTCAAACCATTTATTTGGATTTAAGAGCAAAAGAGGTACCGTATAGCGAAATCAGCATTGAATTACAGAAACTTTACAATAAAGATAAGGGCGTTTCGATTCAGCAAGAAATTACAGACTTAATCAAAGGTGCTTAGCAAAAGATATTAGCGTCGAGTTAGTCTACTATTTGCTCTGTGTCTATAGATTCAATGTCTTCCTCGGCGCTTTTTTCATCTCCAGCCTGTGATAAAAGAATAGCAATCAAAACAATTAAAAGCAGCACCAAAAACATTTTCTTATCCTTATACAATGGCACTTTAGGACGCTTCACCATTTTATCGTATTCATGGGAAAGCGAAGTAAAGTCCTTGTATTTCTCGATCGTTTCTTTCGACGGGACTTTCGGTTTTTTGGTTCTATTTACTTTATAGGTTCTCATTTAGTTTTCCAACCTTTTTTTAGGCGTTCCAAAATGCGATAAACTCTCATTTTGGCATTTGCTTCAGTAATATTATAAAATTCTGCTATTTGTTTAAAAGAATAACGCATAAAAAATCGCAAGTCAATAATTTCAGAATGCTCGGGCTTTAATGTATTTAAGGCTGCAATCAATCTTTCTTGTTGATCTTGATCGTCTATTTTTTGCAAAGAAATTTCCGACATGATGTCCTTTAAGTCCTTTTCCTGAATTTCAACCGAAACCATTTTTTTTGATTTTCTAAAAAACAAATTCACTTCATTTGAAGCAATTCGGTACAACCAGGCAGAAAAAGGCGCACCCCTATTTTCATATTTCTTAATATTGAACATAGCCTTTAACATTGCTTCTTGACAAATATCGCCAGCTTTAGCCTCATCTTGCACACGTTTATATACAAATAAATAAATGCGTTCAAAATACTTCTCATAAAGTAAACCAAAAGCATTGCGGTCTTTTTGAGCCAACAAAACTAATTTTTGGTCATCCTTATATATTTCAGGCGATACTTTCAAGGTTCAATACACGGTTTATAAGCATAAATGCACTTCAACTAAAAAGTAACAGTTTATTTACAATCTTTTTTTTAATTCATCCACCACTTCAATAATTGAGAGATAGGTATTGGCCATTATGGGTTCCAATTCTGCCAGTTTAAAGTAAGCAACCTCTGTAATCCCCTCCTCTGCTTGCGGAATCAATTCTGTTTTTTGATCTCCCTCATCTAACCAATACCAATAGGTGCGCTTTAAAACATTTTTGCCTTTGTGCGGATACGTATGCCATGTATCTATTAAATGACATTTAATTATTGGTGCTAATAATCCACATTCCTCTTCAATTTCGCGAACGGCTGCAATTTCAGGTGTTTCACCAGACTCAAGCTTTCCTTTTGGAATGTCCCAAACATCATTTCTTTTGATGAATAAAAATCCGTCATCCCTTTGCACCATACCGCCTGCGGCCTCGATATATTTATAGGTTGCAAAAAATTGCTGAAAATCTGCTTCGTCGCGAATTGATATTAGCATTTCAGTTTCCTCTGAGCGTAAAAAAGATTCTACGTCATGCCATAATTGGTCAATATTCAAATCAGTCAAAACTTCTGAATTAATTTGAAATATTAAAGGTTTATTTTCAATAAAAACTTTATACATTTGTCGTCTATGATTCTAAATAAGGATAAGGCCTTAAAAATAGCAGATTTTTTGTTACAAATCAAAGCGGTTAAGTTAAATCCATCCGATCCATTCATTTGGTCGAGCGGAATGAAATCGCCAATTTACTGTGACAATAGAAAAACGCTTTCTTTCCCATCTATTCGCACAGCAATTCGACAAACGTTTTCTGAGCAAATAAAAGAACAGTATGAAACGGTTGATGTAATCGCAGGTGTAGCAACTGGCGGAATTGCTATTGGAGCATTAGTAGCTGAAGAAATGGGACTTCCATTTATATATGTTCGCTCTACTGCAAAAGGGCATGGCTTGCAAAATATGATTGAGGGAGAATATCATTCAGGACAACGTGTTGTTGTAATTGAAGATTTAATCTCGACAGGTGGAAGCAGTTTAAAAGCAGTTGAAGCATTGCGAGAAGCAAAATGCAACGTCTTAGGATTAACAGCAATTTTCTCGTATGGCTTTCAAGTTGCAGAAGATAATTTTCAAGCTGCAGACTGCCCCTATTTCACATTGAGCAACTATGATGTACTTATTGAACAGGCGGCAAAAGAAAATTATGTCTCTGAAAAAGACTTAGCGTCTTTGGAAAATTGGAAAAACGACCCTAAAAACTGGAATCAATAATGGCTACAAATATTGAAAGTAACAAAGTAACAATAAACGCTTCTCAAGAAGTGGTGTATACTTTTCTAACAGATTTTAATAATGTTAAGGAACTCCTTCCGCAAGACAAAATTTCAGATTGGAATGCAACGGTTGATCAATGTTCTTTTAAAATTCAAAATGCGGCTATAATTCCATTAGTTAAAGATAGTGTTGTGCCACATAATAAAATCAATATAAAATCGGGTGAAAAAGCCCCATTCCCTTTCACTTTAGAGGTTTTTATTAACCCTTTAGATGGTGGTGATGGTTGCGAGGCTTACATGCAGTTTGAAGGTGAAATTAACGCCTTTTTGAAAATGATGGTGGTTAAACCATTAACCAACCTCTTTAACTATATGGCAAATCGCATGCAAGAAGTGCACGCCTAGTTCTTTTAAGCTTTAGCAGTTACGTTTCCTACAGGGTGTTAAATTGCACTTCTTTTAAATCAAAATGCTTTAATCCGCTATCGGTTAAAATTTGCAATTTACCAACGGCATCTATTCCTGTGATTCGGCCTTCAAAAATGCCCGACAGGTCTTTAAATTCACATAATTCATTATAACAATGCATTGCGGCATAATACTTTTTAAGTAATAAATCAAAGTTAGACTGCATTAGGATATCACAATAAAAATCTAAATTGACAAAATAATTTTCAAAAACGTCATCAATTTCGACCTCAATTCCCTTTTCCATAGCAATTGAGGTTGCTTTTATTGCATCTGGAAAAATAAGTTGATTCACATTTAAACCCAAACCAATTATAGAACTGTGAATTAATTTTCCCTGTATCTGATTTTCAATTAAAATGCCCGCTATTTTATTTCCATCCACATAAATGTCATTCGGCCATTTCACTTTTGAAACTATTCCAACATCTTGTAATGTCTTTTTTACAGCCAAAGAAACAGCAATATTTAAGTAAAATGCACGCTCATTTTTCAAAAGTGGAAAAATAATAGTAGAAACAATCATATTTTTACCTGGCGCAGTATGCCAAATAGTCCCCATTTGACCCCGTCCATTCTCCTGCCTTTTTGTCAGAATTGTCGTGCCATTGACCACATTTGTCGTCTTTAATAAATTGGCAGCATAATTGTTCGTTGAATCAACGGTGCTAAGTTCGATTAGATTTCTTTTAAATCTTTTGAAATTCATAAAAACAAAAGTGCCAATTTTCAAGGTAAATAAAACAAAAAACGTAATTTTGTTCAATCAAATAACTACAAATGCTAAAAACCCTCGAGGAAAAGGAATTAGAGACTAAAAAATTGATCGATTCCATCATTGACGGAATTCAAGATATAAAAGGTAAAGACATTGTCGTGCTTAACTTATCTGAACTTCCAAATGCGGTCACAGACTTCTTTATTATTTGCAGCGGAGAATCGAACACACAAGTCGAAGCTTTAGCGCAATCAGTTGTGCGCAAAACTAGAGAAGATGTACAAGACAAACCATGGCACCAAGAGGGAACACGTAATGCCGAATGGATTCTATTAGACTATGTCAACATTGTTGTACATATTTTTTATAGAGACGTTCGCGAATTTTACGACTTGGAAAACCTGTGGGCTGATGCCGAACGAATTGATATTCCAAACATTGATTAAAAAGTAATATGAGTAATACTACACCGAAAGGAAAAAAGAAAAGTGGCTTTAATGCCTATTGGATATACGCAGGTATAGCTGTTCTATTGATCGGATTTAGCTTAATGTCTAAGCAACCTGTTTCAATTGAAATTAGCAAAGCCAATTTTTATGAGTTAGCCAGCAGTGGTTATATCGAAAAAATTGATGTATTCAAAAATACAGAAGTTGCAGAAGTTTATGTAAATCAAGAAAATATTGATGTTGTTAGAGCATTAGATTCTACGACTTACAAAAATTTAAAAGCTAGCACAACTGGAATGCCAGACAGATCAGCTGATTTGACATTCAAAACCCCGCCAATGGAATCATTCGCGGATGAGTTAGATGCTTTTTATGTCCAATTAATTGAGGCTAAAGGTCCGAAATACGATTTCATTATAAATTATGATGACGCGACAGATTGGATGAGTAACTTAAGTTGGTTATTTTTCCCTTTGCTGTTAATTATATTCTGGATCTTTATCATGCGTCGAATGTCTGGCGGCGGCGGTGGCGCTGGTGGTGGCAACATTTTCAATATTGGTAAATCTAAAGCTACCATATTTGAAAAAGGAAAAGGAACGAATACAACCTTTGCTGATGTTGCTGGATTAGAAGGCGCTAAGGAAGAGATTGAAGAAATTGTTGATTTCCTGAAAAATCCAAAAAAATATACTGAACTAGGCGCGAAAATTCCAAAGGGCGCATTATTAGTAGGCCCTCCGGGAACAGGTAAAACATTATTAGCTAAAGCTGTAGCTGGTGAAGCAAAAGTTCCTTTCTTCTCACTTTCTGGATCTGACTTTGTTGAAATGTTTGTAGGTGTTGGAGCTTCACGTGTAAGAGACCTCTTTAAACAAGCAAAAGAAAAAGCTCCATCAATTATATTTATTGATGAAATTGATGCGATTGGACGAGCCCGTGGTAAAAATGCCAATATGGGATCGAATGATGAGCGTGAAAACACATTGAACCAATTATTGACTGAGATGGATGGATTTGGCACCAATAGTGGTGTAATTATCCTCGCAGCTACAAATAGAGCGGATGTATTAGATTCAGCTTTAATGAGAGCGGGCCGTTTTGATCGTCAAATCTATGTCGATATGCCGGATATTAATGAGCGCAGGGCAATTTTCCAAGTTCATTTAAAACCTTTAAAATTGGCAAAAGACTTAGATGTAAGTTTTTTAGCGAAACAAACACCTGGTTTTTCAGGAGCAGACATTGCCAACATTTGTAATGAGGCTGCATTAATTGCGGCACGTAAAAAGAAAAAACAAGTTGAAAAACAAGATTTCTTAGATGCTGTTGATCGAATTGTAGGCGGACTTGAAAAGAAAAATAAAATTATAACACCGCGTGAGAAAAAGACTATTGCTTTTCACGAAGCAGGTCATGCTGCAACCTCGTGGTTGTTAGAGCATGCTTCTCCATTGGTTAAAGTAACTATTGTACCACGCGGAAGATCTTTAGGGGCAGCTTGGTATTTACCCGAAGAACGTCAAATTACGACAACGGAACAGTTGCTTGACGAAATGTGTTCTGCACTTGGAGGTAGAGCTGCTGAGCAAATTATGTTCGGTAAAATTTCAACTGGAGCTTTAAGTGATTTAGAAAAAATAACGAAGCAAGCTTATGCTATGGTTTCAATTTATGGATTAAGCGCCAAGTTGGGTAATATTAGTTATTATGATTCTCAAGGGCAAGGTAGTTTCACCAAACCCTATTCAGAAGATCGTGCGAAAATAATTGATGAAGAAGTATCGCGCATCATTGAGGAGCAATATGACCGTGCGTTGAAAATTTTGACAGAGAATAAAGATAAGTTGGTTCTATTGGCTGATGCCTTATTGGAAAAAGAAGTTATCTTTAAAGACAACCTTGTAGCAATTTTCGGGAAACGTGCTTGGGAAAGTGAGCATGAAATAGAAGAGGCGAAAATGCTGAAAAATGAAGCTGAAAACAAAGCTGCGGCTGAGTTAGCTGCTGAGACTGCGAAAGAAGATGATAAGTCTGAAACTTCGGAGGAACCAGCAGACAACACGGAAGAGGACAAACCTGTTGAAGACAATAAACCTGCTGAGGACGAAACAACCTCAGAGGATGAAACACCTAAAAAAGAAGAAGATGGAGAATAGAAAATTGGTTTATACAACCACGCAAGACCACATGGCAGCAATGATTAAAGGTGCTTTGGAAGCTGAAGGATTAAATGTATTGGTAATGAATCATAAAGATTCTGCCTACACCGTTCTTGGTGATATTGAACTATATGTTGCAACAGAAGAAGAAGCAAGGGCCAAGGAAATAATTTCCCAAGGTCAAGAATGAGCAATTTGTTGCAAAGGGCAATTACAGGAGCGATTTTCGTCGCTGTAATTGTTTGTGCAATTATTTTCAAAAGTTGGATCTTTCATTCTGTATTCGGTTTAATTGCATTAGTCGGATTAAATGAGTTCTATGGTCTTTTTAAAAAGTCAGGAAATTCGCCCCACGCAACGCTAGGCGTTATTTTTGGATTTTTAATCTACACAAGTGGTATTGCACTGCTTTATGTACCTGAAAGTGCTCAAAAATACTTGATCGGGTTTTCATTTTTGGCTTTTACAGCCATTGCGTTAGCTGAATTATATCGGAAAAAGAAAACGCCTTTTGAAAACATAGGCGTAACATTATTGGGTATTTTTTATGTTGTGCTGCCAATGCTTCTGCTGAACTTCATTATTGAGTTCAATCCCGAAACATTCGATATCACACTCTTTTGGCCTGTGTTAACTATTTTCATTCTAGTTTGGTGCAGCGATACTTTCGCTTATCTGGTTGGAAGAAAAATTGGAAAACATAAATTATTTGAGCGGATATCACCTAAGAAATCTTGGGAAGGTTTTTTTGGAGGAATGCTTTTTAGCATAATTGGAGCAATCATAATTGCATATTTTACTGAGCAATCCTATTTTCAATATATTATTTACGGTCTTATAATTAGTGCCTTCGGTACCATTGGTGATTTAATAGAATCAATGCTCAAACGAAGTTTAGGAATTAAAGATTCTGGGAATATACTGCCGGGTCATGGTGGAATCCTTGATAGATTTGATGCCGTGCTATTCGTAATTCCAATAATTTACTTTTTACATACATACATTTTCATATGAAAATTCATAAGGAAGGATATACAATTATTCTCGTTAGCCTTTTAATTGCAGCTGGTATTTATACATTAAATCATCTGTTCCTTTGCCAATATCCTATTTTTTATTGGCTCGTAAATGCGTTCATAATTGTAATGCTTTATTTGGTAATCCAGTTCTTTCGCGTTCCAACTCGAACAAGTCCCACGGGAGATAATTTAATTATTTGTCCTGCAGATGGTAAAGTTGTTGTCATAGAGGAAGTGGAAGAAACAGAATATTTCAAGGATAAACGCATCCAAATTTCAATTTTTATGTCGCCTTTAAATGTGCATGCCAATTGGAATCCAATAAGTGGGATTACAAAATATTATAAATATCATCCTGGTAAATTTTTAGTAGCATGGCATCCTAAGTCATCCACAGAAAATGAGCGATCAACAGTAGTAACGCAGCATAAAAATGGACAAGAGGTATTATTTCGCCAAGTTGCAGGAGCCGTTGCTCGACGTATTGTTTGTTATGCAAAAAAAGACCAACAAGTGAATGCAGGTTCTGAATTTGGATTCATAAAATTTGGCTCACGTATTGACGTTTTTTTACCGATAGGAACAGAATTAAACATTAATATTGATGATGTTGTTCAAGGAAAAACAACTGTTATTGGTCAATTAAAATAAGTCATGTTAACGAAATGTTAAAATGCTCGAATTAATTGAAAGTTCCTTCATTAATTTGTAAATTGAAAAAAATTAAAAACGATAGAGATGAAAAAAATAGTTGCAATGGTAGCTTTAACTGCATTCTTAGGTGGAATGTCTTTAAGTTCTTATGCTCAAGACGGCGAAAAGAAAAGCACTACTACTAAAACAGAAAAGAAAAAGTGTGACAAGAAAAAATGTTGCGAAAAAAAATGTGATAAGAAAAAGAAAGGTTAGTCCTTTTTGACATAAATTCATTATAAAAAACCACTCAGCAATTTTGCTCGAGTGGTTTTTTATTTTTATAGCAATCTAACCTACAAAATCCATCCAAAAAACGCATTCTGTTAAATAATTATCAAAAATCTTGAATCCAATTATTTTTTAACGTTTACAGGCCTTATACTTACAGGGATTTTAAAAAAAATATTATTTTTTTTTATCTTCTAAAAATGGAACGACCTAGCGATTTCAGTAGGATTCAAAGAGTAAGATTTAAATAAATTTTATTTCGTCGATAAAAATCGTAAATTTATACATCCCTACAGGCAACTAAGCAAAAAAGAAAGAGTCTATAGGCAAACAAATTATAACTACACATGAAACGATTAAAAATGTTTGTATTGGCTTTAGGACTATCAGCAGTTGGTTCTTATGCGCAAGACATTGTTGTTGAGGATCTTCCTGTAGCAACTATTAGTGACGTTTATTATGTAACACTACCTGATGCCCTAGTGGAGGAATACTATTATATAGATATTTCTCACTTGGATTTCGAGGACGAGCAAGAAGCCATCTATTTATTAGGCGCTTATGTTACTGGTAACCTAATCACCAATGAAGTTTTCTATTCTGAAAAC
>WTCE01000116.1 GCA_013138735.1 Crocinitomix sp.
AATTCATAATTTTGTTTTTGAATTCTATACGTATATTAGAGAAATTAGAAAAAGCTGCCGCTGAAAGCGGCTTAGTTCAACACTCATCAAAGATCATTTACTCCGATTTGTCAATCAGATATATTAAAAATGTATATCTTCAATCCTGAATCGAAGTCAACGTCGCTAAAGCTATGTTTGCTTCAACGTTAGGGTGCATCCAGTAATAAGTGAAAAGGCAATAAATCTAAAATAATCATCAAAAAACTTGCTAAATGTTATCTTTTAAGATAACTTTGTGTCATGGTTAGAGAAATAATATTCTTTGATAATTATTTTATAGAATTCTACCAAGATCAGAACGATAAGGTAAAAGGAAAAATTCAATATGTTTTAGAAGTTATTAAACAAGTTGATCGTGTTCCCGAAAAATTTTTGAAGCATTTGACAGGAACTAATGGTCTCTATGAAATAAGAGTTGAATATCAATCGAATATTTACCGTATTTTTTGCTGTTTTGATGAGGGGAAACTTGTTGTATTATTCAATGGGTTCCAAAAGAAAAGTCAAAAAACACCTAAAGGAGAATTAGAGAAAGCAGTAAAAATAATGAATTCTTATTTTAATCAAAAAGCAAAATGATTATGAAAAAAGATTTTAAAAATATAAAAACATTTGACCAGCTAATTGAGTTGGAACATGGAAAAATCGGTTCTGAAAACAGGAACAAATATGAAGAGGGTGCGCAAATGTTTATCATTAGTGAAATGCTTAAATTTGCTCGAAAAGAAGCGAATTTAACTCAAGAACAACTTGCCGAAAAAGCAGGGACAAAGAAAAGCTATATTTCCAAACTTGAAAATGCAAAAGGGAATATTCAACTTTCTACCCTAATCCGCATTTTTGAACAAGGATTAGGAAGAAGAATAGGATTAACCTTTTTATAAACAAAACTTATGAACGCAGAATTATTAAAGACCTACAAACAATTGGAGGGAATGAATCAAACGGAAGAAGTGGTTCAAATTAAAAATCAGATAAAAGAATCGCTTTATCAAGAATTGAGATATCACTTTTTAGAACTTTCAGGAATCGGAAGAGTAATTGGTTATGATGAACTTCAAAACGAATTATCAAAGGCAATCGATTTACTTGAAATTGAAAAACAGAGAGGGAAATGAGTTATATTAATCAAGGCGGAGTTATGTCTAATGATGGTTTTAAGCATTATGCCGTTGAGTTTTTAATGCTTAATTCAAAATATTATAACCACGAATTTCCATTAAGTATTGAATCAGATGCACTGAGTTTTGTTAAAAATACAAGTGATTTCCGGCATAAGGATGTTGTGAGTGCTGGAGTCCTAACTAATACTCTAGTCCAACTTGGCTATATAGAATATTTTAAAAAGGAAAATAATGTTCGACTTTATATTCTAACAGAGAAAGGCAGGGATTTTGTCAATAAAGCCAACGAACTGAAACAAAGATAACGACACCCTAACAAAAAGTATAGTGCATAGCTACCCTGCGGGTTAGCTACGACACCATACTCAACCGTTAGGGTGTATAAAACGTAAAATACAAAATGCTGAAAAATTCAATTAGGGAAAATATCTAAATTTTTGATGGACTACATTAAAAATTGTCAAATTCAACGTAAAACCCAATTCAAAGTATTGTTAATCCAAAATACTAAACAAAAATCACCACTCCACACCTCCACCATAATTACTTATCTTTACTAAAACCGCAGCGCATAAAGCTAACAAATGACAATACGAAAAAACAAGTATTTTGCCAGCCTAAGTCTACTCATTATACTACTCTCTCAACTATCCTGCAAAAAGGATTGTTTAGAAAAAGAGAAGTGTACGCCTAGCACCTATGTCAGCACTTATGTAATTGAGCAAACGACTCCAGCTGCCACAGGGAATACTTATTTCATTGATGCAGAAGAAGGAAAAAAAGGAAATGATGGCAAATCAACGGATAATCCATTCAAAGAAATAGAGAACCTTGAAGAGGTTGAGCTCCAAGCAGGAGACCAGATCTTATTTAAAAGAGGCCAATATCATTTTGGTGACTTAAGAATTGAAGCTTCAGGCACGGAGACAGATCGCATTTATATTGCTGATTACGGTAGTGGTGATTTGCCTCTCATAAAAAGCAAAGACAAAAAGGACGGGAAAGCGCTTTATCTTTTCAATGCGGATTATGTGACCATTCAAAACTTAAATATCCAAGGAGGAACAAATGCAATTCTCTTAGAGGGATCTGATTATGCCATAATCCAAGGCTGCAGAATTGGAGAAGAATCTGAAAGCGGAATAAGAGCAACTGGACGCTATTCAGAAACCACAGGTTCTAATTATGGAATTGTAAGACATTGTTTAATTTATAGCGGATTGGAAGGTGATCTTGGAGATTTGCAAGGTACGGATGGGATTCAATTGATGGATGGTGCCTCAAATTGGCTTGTCTCTAAAAATGAATTCAAAGCTTGGGGGCATTCAGCACTGAATATTAAGCCAATATATACCACTCTAAATTCAAATAACAATTTGATTGAGGGGAATCTATTTGATTGCTCTGATATTGACTATATGAGAGCGCTTGACATCACAGGGCCAGAAAACAGAGCGACAAACAATGTGTTTCAAAAAAATATCATAAAAAATCAAACTGTTACAAGTCATTTGCACGGCAATGGAAATACTGTAGCTTACAACCTTTTCATAGGTCTCAAAACTACCGCGGCTTCTACACAACCTTGGGCGATTGATTTTCATGTTTTTATAGGTAACTCTGGCGGCGTAGACCGGAATGAATACGTTTGTTTTGATAACAAAGTATACAATAATGTATTCTATAATTTCCAAGATGGTGTAGGAATCAGGTCACTTGATTCTAAAAGCGGAACTTTGAATGCTGTGCATGATAATGAGGTGGTGAATAATATTTTCTACAATGTTGGTACCGCCTTAGAAATAGATGAAGAACCAACAGCTATGAAAGTTACCAATAACCTTTTCTATTCGACAGGCCCTTCGACGGCTTTCAAATTTGAAAACGCAAGCTATAACTTTGCAACCTTTACTGCGTTATCTGGCGTTGATGGATTTTTGATAGAAAACAATTTAGACGCGAATCCTCTTTTTGTTAACCCGGGTGCAAACGACTTTATGTTGACATTGGGCTCTGTGGCAATTGATGCTGGCCTTGATGTTGGACTTTCATCAGACTTCGCTGGCGGATCGCTAGTAGGCGTTCCTGATATTGGCGCCTTCGAGTATTAGCTGTGGACAAAACTAAATGCTACCGCACGATTAAATAGTATGCGTACGCTAACAAAATGCAACTCTTTTGAACTGTGCAGGATTTCCGTGAACTATAAACATAAACAGCAATTAAAAAACAATTCAAAAAAACCTCTGTAATTGACTATATTTATTCCAATCATGCGAAACACCGTCCCACATATTCAAAAATAAGCCGGACGAAAAACGACAGCAAAATAAAAAATCACCTTACGCAATAACAAGAACTATAATCCAAGATGAACATTAATCAAGAATTAATAAACGAAGAAACCGGCAAGTCTTTCAATATTTCACTGAGCGGGAAAAGCGTAATTACCAAAACAGGTAATAGAGAAAATGAAAAAGAATATCCTTCTGAAGCCAAGGCAGAATTGGAATTCCAGAAAAAGAGATGGGAGAAACTAAAGAAAGGATTCGTTTTTAAAACAGAAGAACTAGAAATAGGAAAAGCACGTGTACACAGGTATTTGGGACTTGGGAATACAGGGTGTTTTTCGCTGGTAAATATGGACGATAAAGTTGCTGTGTATAAGCACAATGATTTTAAAAATGAGCTGCTGCAAGTTTTTGACTCGAAAGGGAATTTCGTTGAAACAATAGATCAAATAAAAGGCATTCCTTGGAATCTTAAATTTTCCAAAAAATACAATGCTTTATTTATGAATGTGGATCATTATGTGGTAAAGTTGGATTTAGCCAATAAGGAATTCGAATACTTTACTGAGGCATTTGATCAGCCAGCTAGTTTTATTTCGCTTGCAACTGATTATTTGTTCTACGGTTCAGCTCCAATGGTCCATCTAAAAGACCTTAGAAGTAATGAAATTATTTTTTCTAAAAAAGTAGAAGTTGAATTGTACTCGGGCCATTCTTCGCAATTGCAAGGAGGTATTTCTTTGAGTGGCGAGCAAATCGCACTTTGCTCTCAAGCTGGGAAAATCGAAATATTGGACAGGAAAGGACAGCTCTTAAAAACCATTCAAGGAGATTTTGAAATGGTAGACGATATTGAATTTTTAAATGACAGCACAATCTTGATTAATGAAAAATACGGAACGCATGGTCTACGCTTGTATGATATAAATACTGGCGAAGAGTTGCCTTATCCGTTCAATAAAGATTCATTTGATGGAACGCTAGTGGATTGTTTAGATATTAATCGAGAAAATAATAAAATACTAGTCGCTTGCAGAGCAATGATAACCGTATATGACCTAAGGACCTTTGAATTGCTTCAACAATTTAAAATAGAACATGTTGTAAAAAGGGGAGATGCTGCTTTTATGGGTGATTCAACTATTGCCGTAAGGACAGATTATGGCTGTTTTAGTTTGTATTGTATTTAAGTGTTTCATAAATTTGATGGAATTGAACTGTTCGGAAATATAGCCAGGTTCAAAAACAACTAAATGAATAACCTCAAAAAATGAGCGAAAAATTAGCCCCAATAAGAGTAAAGCTGCTAAAGTGGGAAATCACAGATGCGCAAACGGTGAATTTGTATTTTGAAAAAGTAGCGTCATATACTTCAGAAAGAGACTTTACTAAACCTGATTTTCCTGTGACGGTTTGGACTGATTTTGGATATTTAGACTTGACACTTAGAGTGAATAATATTGAAAACGAAAAGGAATATGATGGGTTAAATAAATTCATTGGTGATGACCAAATTTTTTTAGAAGAAGAGTTTGAGAATGACATTACTTTTTGGGAGGGAGAGGATGAAGATAGATATGATTGGTCGAGTGGGTATTCCATACGATTTTATTCAAAGCATATCGAGCATGTTCAATTGAGTGTTGAAGCATGGAAACGTAAATATGTCGAAATGACCTTGAGGTGGGAGCAAATAGCTAATGAGAGACAAGATATATTGCAGCGCGATTTTTTAAAACTATTCATCCTTATTGAGGAAGGAAACCTAAGTTCTTTCATGCCAAATGCGCCAAGTGATGAATTAAAAACGTATAAGAATAGCGTAAGTGCTAGTTTAAATTCATGGCTTAAAAGTTTTGAAGATAGAATAGAAGAGATAGAGAAGGTTAATGCCACGCCTGAAAAAGAGAAGGTTAAGGATACAGTAATTCAAGAAAAAATAAATACAGAATTAGACGGGTTTTGGCAAAAACTCGCTAATAAGTTTAAGAAAAACCCCAACTAAACGGAACCACCCATTTCTATAACTATCGTGATTATCGCTTGTGTGAATTTATTAATTTGCACGAAAATAGAATTCCATAATCAAACAATTTGCCTTAATTTGCAAATATTACCAAGATTTGGTATCTTTAGATAAATAATAATTAAAAATGGGAAAAAACACATCAATATCACTTGGAAATCATTTTGAAAACTTCATTAATGATGAGGTGAAATCAGGAAGGTATAACTCTGTTAGTGAGGTGATTCGATCAGCATTGCGCATGTTAGAAAGTGAAGAGAAAAAGGGAAAGGCACTAATTGAAGCACTAGAAAAAGGTGAGCGAAGCGGATTTGTTGAAAATTTTGACGCAAAACAACATCTCAAAGAGCTGCACCGTAAACATTTATGAGTAAAAATAAGTATCACTTAAGTAAACAAGCCCTTGCTGATTTAGACCACATTTGGATTTACACTTTTCATAAATGGTCCAAAGTTCAGGCAGACAGATATTTCGATTTAATAATAGCGGAAATTGAATTTATTGCTGAAAATTATCAAATTGGAAAATCAATAGAACAAACCCGAAAAAATTATCGCGTACTCAAAATTAAATCGCATTTGATTTTTTATAGAAAATCAGATAATGAAACGGTAGAAATCATAAGAATTCTGCATCAAAGAATGGATGTTAAAAAACGCTTGAGATAAAAATAGCTTGGAAATAGTGCAATTGAAAAATCATAACCGCTGCTGCGCGATTGTATCGCGTGCGTACGCTAGCACAACCCAAAACTAACCCAAAGCCAAATGAAACATCTCCTATCAAACCTAAGCCCGCATAACAAACAAGAAACATTCGAAAAAATAATGGCCAAACTGTGGGCTAAATCCAGTAACGGAACAGAACTCGCCAAGCTATCCAAGACCGAACGTCCCTTAATCATTTCTCAACTCATTCAAGACAGCATTAACGGCGGTGGAATAAAGGGCTTTTTCTACAATAACGCCAATAGTTTAACAAATGTTGGACTAGAAGCTTTTCAAACAATTGGACTACTAAAAGTCTACGAAATCTTTAAAAAGGCAGTGGAAACATTTCCAAAACAGCCCATTCCAGATCAAATAGAATATTGCCGGGCTATTTTAGAAGCCCTTCCGGATGAAAATGAAACAGATGAAAAGTGGGATGAACTAACGGATGAGTTTTATGCGCTTGAAACGTATATCTTAGATGGGAATTTAGAATATGCCAAGAATAATTTCAGCAAAATTGAATAACTAAAGTCAAGTTCCAAAGGGTTGCATACTCAGCGGTAGCAAAAGAGAAGGCAAAACACTGTGCGTATTTCAAAAAGACAGGCCTTTTGTCTTGACATTTACAGATGTGTGGCCATTTTAAAATGGCTATATTTACTTATCCTTTAAGAAGAACAAAATGAAGCAATTATTTATAATAATATTCTCTATCCAGCCGCTTTCGAGCTTCGGACAAATCATTTTGAATGAAGCGCAATCAGCTAACAATTCAACAATTGCTGACACTGCAGGAGAATTTGACGATTGGATTGAGCTTTATAACCCATCAAGTGATTCTGTAGAAATTGGAGGACTTATTCTAAAGGATCAATTGGATACATGGGCGATACCGACAGGAGATCCATCAACTCTAATAGCTCCGGGAGAATTTTTTCTCTTATGGGCAGATGATCAAGAATTTCAAGGTGATTTTCATACAAATTTCAAACTTGCTTCAGGCGGCGAATTCTTGGGGCTTTATGAAGCGGATGGTGTAACTGTAATTGACACAATTACATTAGTATCGATTGAAGCAGACGAAAGTTATGAAAAGTGCAATGATGGTTGGGAAGTAACAAATGAACCATCCCCTCTAGCTATAAATAATTGTCTTGTTGGTATTCAAAATTATGGAAACGCCAATGATTTGGTTGATATTTCTCTAATAAATAGTGACTTATTGGATATAACACTGCTTAGTGATTTTAGCGATCAAATAACGTTGCACATCTATTCATTAGATGGCAAGTTAGTAATAAGAGAGTCAGTCGTTGACCAAAGAACTGAAGTAGATCTTTCCACACTTAAGAGTAATCTTTATATTGTTTCGATATCTACCGCTGATTTTTATTATTCCACTAAAATAGTGTTACCCTAATTTAAACGAATTCCAAACGGTACAATGAACCAGTTTAGCTTAAAGCAAGTGGTGAAAAGGCACTTTTATAAGCAAAGACTTTAATGGAGAGATCAATAACGCACCTCATGATCAACAGCATAAGGATCGAAGAAAATGTCCTTTTAGTTGGCGCAACGGATAATGAAAGATGGAGATGGGACATAGAAGACGGCATGTCTGGAGTTCATGCTAAAACAATCGTCTACGTGACCTTAACAAAAAGTGGAAAGACCAATGACGGAAGAGATTGTTTTTCTGAGGAAGCAGGTTTTCATGCGTCACCCCGGTGATCCAACGCGGCAAGTTGCCATGTCATACGTGTTGGAACTGTTTGAAATTGCTTGGCGAATTAAAAACGAAAAGCTAGATCTAAAAGCAGCCAGAGCAAAATATTTTGGACAAGAAATAACTGGAAATACTGAGTCTATATAATGGTTTACGCTAGTAAAAGAGTCCAGAAATTTGTATCTTAGTAATATACCTTTTGATGAACACAATTTTCAGTTGGAGTTTATAAGAGCATAATTATTAAATGATAAAATAGCATGAATGATCAGGAACTCGTAACATGGTTACTTGAAGGAGATGTAGCCATTCAGTATCAGGCTCAACGTGATTTATTGGAAGATGACAGGCAGGATCTTCAAGATAGAATAGCCAATGAAGGTTGGGGCAAACAATTTTTGTCCAAACGAAGAGCGAATGGGCATTGGGGCGAGCAATTCTATCAACCCAAATGGATCTCTTCACACTATACACTCTTGGATTTGCGTAATTTGAATCTCAGTCCAGAAAATGCGCTTGTACAAGAGACCATAAACGCGGTATTAGATATGAAAATTGCAGCTGACGGAGGAATTCAATTAGGGCCATCCACGGCAGAGCTCAGTGATGTTTGTGTAAACGGAATGTTCTTAAACTATGCAGCTTATTTTAAAGCAGATGAGCAAAAATTACATTCTGTTATTGATGGTGTTTTGAATGAGTTAATGCCTGACGGCGGTTTCAATTGTAGAACCAACAGAGGAGGCGCAAAGCATAGTTCATTACACACAACACTTTCAGTTTTGGAAGGGTTTTATGAATTTCAAAAGACAGAATCTACTTATCGTGCAGCAGACATCCAAGCTGCTAGGAAGAGTGCGGAGGAATTTATTTTAATACATCAGTTATTCATTTCAGATAGAACAGGGAAGATCATTTACAAAGGTTTTTTAAGAATGCCATATCCATGTAGATGGAAGTATGATATTCTTCGCGCACTAGATTATTTTCAATATTCGGGACGCAAATGGGACGAGCGAATGAAACCTGCCATTGATTTTTTATTGTCAAAGCGAAAGAAGGATGGTACTTGGAATGTGCAGGCGAAACATCCCGGAGAAATTCATTTTGAAATGGAGAAAGCTGGGAAATCGAGTAGATGGAATACCTTAAGAGCAATGCGGGTGCTAAAACACTTTGAGCGTTAGCATCAATGCTTCAATACCATTACCGTAACATCATCAATTTGATCCAAGTCCTGTTGCCAAAATTCAAGCTCATCAGATAGGGCATCTACTTGCTGTTGACTATCCAAATGATGAATTCCTTGGATGTATTCTAAAAAGCGTTTACGTTTATACTTTTGAGGCTTGTTTTTTATTGAATCAGGATTCATTCCAAATTGATCAAAATAGCCGTCGCTTGATAGATATAAGGTATCGCCTTCCTTTAATTGAACTTCATGTAGTTCGAAATTTTGTTCAATTTCATAACTTCCTACAGGGCATTTGGTTGCCGTATATGTGGTGATTTCGGAGTCTGCGTGAACAACATAAAGGTTTACATAACCTCCAGAAAATTGCAATACGCCAGCCTCTTTATTGTACAAACACAAAGCCGCATCCATTGAGTCGGCATATCTTTGATCAACATTTGTCGTGAACCGATCGGAAGCAATACTGCGCAATTTCGAAAGTATAATTGCTGGATTTTCACCCATGTTTTGCTCAATCACATGTTTTACTGCCTCAATAGACATAGATGCTAATAGCGAACCGGGTATGCCATGTCCTGTGCAATCACCAACTCCAAAATAAAGCAAATTCTCATCTCCGTTTGCAAAGTAAAAATCACCACTTACTTCATCTCTTGGTAAATACAGAACCGAGCAATCTTGGAAAAAACTATTTAAAGTGGATTGATCCGGTAGTAAAGATTTTTGTAAATAACTTGCATATCGAATGCCATCATTTAATTCACTCAGTGTAGTGTCTAATGTGTTTTTGTTGGCCAATACTAATTCCGCGTTGCGTACACTTGTTATTTTTTTAGAAAGAATATTTGCTATCGCTTCTAAATATTCAATAATCGAATCACTTTTAGCGGCGCCAGCCTCCACGTAAATATTGATTACTCCTAAAACCATTTCACCTTGTTCAATTGGCACAACATAATGTCCATGTGGCGAAATTCCTTCTGGCTTTATCGTATGATCGTGAGCAACACTATTGCAAAATGTCAGCTTTTTATTCATTAATACTTTCCCACATAAACAATCGCCAGATTGCACAGTAGAACATGTTTTAAGAAGTTCAGGTGCGCCATGTAAGGCAACTATTTCTAAAGCATCCTCATCATTCGTTAAAAAAATGACGCCTTTCTTTTTCGAGGTTATAGAATCTGAAAAGACAATGACATCCAATACTTCTTGAAGGATAATATTGAGCGGTTTATTTTCTGAAGTAATATCCAAGATCTTGTATAGATAAGCTTGATGCTCCAACCTTTTATTAAGGGCAACGATTTCGGTTTTTTCTGAGAGTAATGCGGCATTAGAACTCTTCATTCTGACTCTAAATTTTAAACCAGTTTTTTGAAAGAATAATATGCTCACAAAAACGAATAAAAACATCATTGAAATGAGTCCAACAAAAACCATGTAAGTAGCACTGCCAGCCGATAGTTTTTCAATATAAATACCGAAATAATTATGGATTAGATCAAACAACAAAGCGGGAATTAGCAAGATGGAGCAGCTAATGATGAGTTCCTTCTTATTTTTTAATCCAAAAAAGATGACAGGTACTGTTAAAAATGCGATCGTAAACATTCGCGGTGCCATATAAAGATAAATAGTGTCAGCAATGCCATGTGACTTTGTCATTATGCTTAACGCTAGAACAATAAATGGAGGAATGATTGAAACCAAGTACTTAGCAGTTGTATACTTTTTTTTAGACATTAAAAAGAGCACCAATAGCATGGATAAAATTCCGATTGGTAGAATAAAGGTATTGCTAAAGCTTGCTTCTTCAAATTTAAGGTTAAGCACCATGAAAACGCTTGTAAAAAAAACGATAACGCAAATTGTAAACGCATAAATTAGCGTCACCGCTATCGATTTTTCCGAAGTGTTTTTTATGTCTGTTTTGTTTGAGTTCAAAGTAGGTAATTCTAAAATCTACGCGAAAATAATAATAGTAAATCAAGAATAATAGTTGTATCGACGAGTGGTCTTTTTTATCACTTGGTTAGGTGCTTTTAAATAGGGGAGTAATTAATTATTTCAAAATTTAAATTTTAACAAAAGGCTTTTTGGGAGATGTTTTATCATTGTATTTAAGTTGTCGAATTTTCTAGGTAAAAAAAAAAACTTGATTTTATTCCACAAAAACCACCATTCCAAGCAATAAATTTTATTTTTGTTGCACATGCGAAACCTAGCATTTGTTTTATTAACTATTCTAACCTTGTTTTCAGGATCCCTTGCGGCTTCTGAATTGAAGTTGGAGATTCCTAAAATGGTTTTTTCGGAAGTATCAACTACGGTTGGTATCCAAGCCGTGCAAGGTGAGTTGCCTGATTATATTATTCAAATGAACAATGGTGCCGCTTTGGATACCGCATTTATATCGGAAACAGAAGAAGGTGCAACTGTAGATTTAGTCTTTTATGGTGATGCTGAAATTCAACTTCAAAAGCATACTTTTAGCAGTGGTAGTGATACGAGTGTGTCTGCTATTCCTTTGTGGATGTCAATTTTGCCACCTTTATTTGCCATTTTTCTAGCTTTAGTTTTTAAAGAAGTTATTTTTTCATTGGTTTCAGGGGTTTTTCTTGGATCCGCAATTATGGGCTTTTATGCCGAAGGTTTTATTGGGATCTTTACTGGGTTTTTTAGAATAATTGATACGTATATTATTAGTGCTCTGAACGATTCAGGTCATTTGAGCGTTATTGTATTCTCCGTTATTATTGGCGGAATTGTTGCCGTAATCAGTAAAAATGGCGGAATGCAAGGAATTGTGAATCGCGTTTCTGGCTTTGCAAATACGGCCCGTAATGGACAATTAGCCACTTGGGGATTAGGAATCTTGATTTTCTTTGATGATTACGCAAACACGCTTGTTGTAGGTAATACCATGCGTCCTGTAACTGATCGCTTAAAGATTTCGCGTGAAAAACTAGCTTATATCGTTGATTCCACAGCCGCACCAGTTTCAGCCATTGCTTTTGTAACCACATGGATTGGGGCAGAGCTAGGCTATATTTCAGACGGTTTAAATGTCATCAATGCAAACGGCGTAGAAATTAGTGAAGGTGTCTATTCCATTTTCTTAAGCAGTCTCTCTTATTCATTCTATCCCTTCTTAACCTTATTCTTCATCTTTTATATTATTTATAGAGGGAAAGATTTTGGACCTATGCTAAAGGCCGAACGCCGTGCTAGAAAAGGGACTATAGTTAATCCTGAAGTAAATACGGGCGATTTAACAGAAATGGAGGATTTAAAACCCGTTGAAGGAATTAAATATCGTGCAAGAAATGCTGTTATCCCAGTTGTGGTTATTGTTTTTGGAACCTTAATAGGTTTATTGTTTACAGGTTTTGCCGGATTGGAAGGCACAATCGCGGGAATTAATCCATCATTAGAATTGAATTCTTGGGGAGATATTTGGGGCAATATGTCTTTGATGGACGGTAATCCTGAAGGATTTACAAAAAAGCTAGGAACGTTAATAGGTGCCTCTGATTCTTATGTTTCATTACTCTGGTCATCATTGAGTGCGCTATTGATTGCTATTTTGCTGACTGTTGGTCAACGGATCATGAATTTGAAAGACTCGATTGAAACAGCAGTGTCTGGATTTAAAACAATGATCCCGGCAATTTTGATCCTAATTTTAGCATGGGCCTTAGCTTCAGTGACTGAAGAAATGCATACCGCTCAATTCTTGACAGGTGTTATTGGCGATTCAATTCCGCCGTGGATCATTCCTGCATTAACATTTATCTTGGCTGGCTTTGTTGCCTTTTCGACCGGTTCATCATGGTCGACAATGGCATTGGTATATCCGTTGATATTACCAGCAGCCTGGGCCATTTGCCACTCAGACGCTTATCAATATGCCGACGCAGATGCCATGGCTATTTTCTACAATACCGTAAGTGCCGTATTGGCAGGTTCTGTATTGGGCGATCATTGTTCACCAATTTCAGATACAACCATACTATCCTCATTAGCGAGTGGTAGTAACCATATCGATCACGTCAGAACGCAAATACCGTATGCTTTAACAGTAGGATTTGTTGCAGTAATTGTCGGTACATTATTGACAGGGCTAGGCTTGCATCCAATGGTTGCATTATTGCTTGGAGCTGCTGCACTGGTCGGAATTGTCGAGTTATTAGGCAAGAGGGCAGAGGACGCCCATTAATTTAGAACTTATGCCAAAATTTCTAGCCTTAGATTACGGAAGTAAACGTACAGGAATAGCTGTGACAGATGATAGTAAAATCATTGCTTCTGGTCTTACAACGGTCTATACTAAAGAGCTATTCAGTTTTTTAACCGCTTACTTCAAATCGAATGACGTTACAGATATCATTTTAGGCGAACCAAAACGACTAGATGGAACACCTACTGATAGCTCAGAAGGAGTAGAAGTTTTGCGAAAAAAATTAGAGCAAACATACGGCAAACCCGTGCATATGGTGGATGAACGTTTCACTTCAAAAATGGCGTTTCAAACAATGATTGATAGTGGTTTGAAAAAGAAACAAAGGCAGAATAAAGCTTTGGTAGATGAGATTAGTGCGACGATTATTTTGCAGTCTTTTATGGATTCTCAGCGGTTTTGAAGGTGTTGAATGATTTAATGTGGAAATGCGTTAATGTTTGAATGCTTTAATGGTCTAATGTTTGAATGTAGAATGATCAATGCATTTTGTCATGTTTAATAAATTTGACTTTTATCTAAATGAGTAATGTAACCAATATTATTTTCTCTTTTTCAGCTATGAGAATGAGGTCGAAAGAATCAAGGATGTTCATAAATATCCGAACAATGGAAGAGGAATTAAACTAGTCTCTGCAGATTCAGAGACTTTGCCTTCTGGTTGGTATGGTGGGGCTAAGTTTTTGGAGACTGTTTTGTATATAGGTGCTTTCAATCACTTGGCTTTGCACGAATTCATAGATTATTTGCGAGCAATAGAATGGATTTCTCCTGAAAATGTTCAAATAATTGTAAAATGCCAATTCGACGATAAGTTTAGAATTGTTGAATTGTGAAAAAAATCGTCAATTTGTATTGACAATTGAACATTGCTAATTGCATATTAAACTTCCTGTCAAACCACATCAAATCATCAAACAACAAGTCAAACCTCATTAAAACATTAAATCATTCCTTTCCGCGAACCAACCGAATACCTTCCGGTTCAATCGTTATCAAACGATCACGGTACAAAGCTCCGATAGCTTTTTTAAAGACTTTTTTACTGATTCCAAAAACATGTTTAACGGATTCTGGAGAAGATTTATCGTTAATTTCTAAATAACCTCCAGCGCGGTGTAAACGATCCATAATTTCGCCAGCAATACCTTCTACTTTTTCGTAGCCTGGCTTTTGCAGAGAAATGTCTAATTTTTCATCTTCCCGAACTTTTTGAACATAACCTATCGTTTTCATTCCTGGTTTAATGTTCTCAAAAATTTCGTTATGATAGAGTAGACCTGAATATTTTTCATTCACCACAGCACGAACACCTAAATCGGTTCTTGTGCCAATGACTAAATTCACTTCATCTCCTTCAGCAAAGTCATGTGGGCTATTGTCTAAAAACTGATTCGTTTTTGAACTCGCTACAATACGTTCCGTTTCCTCATCTAAATAAACTTTAACGAAATAAGAGAGGCCTTCGGACATATCATGCGCTTGTTCACGAAATGGTACCAATAAATCTTTTGATAAACCCCAATCTAAGAATGCACCAAAGCCTGTAGTTCCTATACATTTTAAATAAGCGAATTCGCCCACTTGTGCAAAAGGTTCTTCAGTTGTTGCAATTATGCGATCCTCAGAATCTAAATAGATAAAAACATCTAAATAATGATCCACTTCAGCGTCTTCAGGTACGTAACGTGTGGGAATTAAAATCTCTCCAAATTCCTCTCCTCCGTCCAAATACAAACCAAAGTCAACTTCTTTAACTACTTTGAGGGTATTTGTTTTTCCGATTTCAACCATTTTTATTTTCTTTGATACAGGGTGTAAATATAAGGTCTTTCGTCTCCATGTGGGTTAACAAAAGTAAAATCAATGACTTCTTTCAATTCAAAATCGAATCCAAGGCGTTGACTGAGCATTTCTTGATTGTATTGTAAAATAGGTAAGCCTGAGCATTTTTCTGCTCCACCAACTGCAAATGCAGCGATAATGACATAACCTTTTGATTTTACTTTTTGCTTGAGTAAATTGAAGTAAGCCAATTGATCTCTATCCTCAATAAAGAAGTGCAAAACTGCACGATCATGCCACAAATCAAGCAATGGTAATTCTTTTAAAACAGTGGGCGAAACAATATCATCAACGAGCCATTCTACATTGCATTCTTCCTTACCTAAAGCTTCACGAAGTTTGTCCAAAGCAACCGGACTGATATCGTTTACATTAATGTTTTGGAAACCGTCTTCTAATAAATGTTCAATCAATGAACTTGCCCCAGCTCCAACATCTAAAATTTCAGCATAACGGCTTAAATTCAGCGATCGGATAAGCCCCATAGAGGGTTCCGGATTTTGCTGAAACCAACCAAGTTGGTCGGTCGATTTATCAGCGTATGCTTTGTTCCAATGTTCTTTGTGGCTCATTTAGTAGCTTAGTTTTTTGAGTAGTTTTTCCCTTTTACCAAAAGGAATGTAAATTAACGGAAATTTAATGGGATTAGATCGCTATTTCAGGCGAAATATTGTGTTTTAAAATTAAAAAAGGAGAATCGCCTTAGCAATCCTCCTTCCTAATTAAAAGTAAACTATGAAATATAACTTTTTAGGTAATCAATTCTGCTTTTGGATACAATTGCATCCATTTGCTTAATTGTTCTTCTGTTTTTAATGTTATGATGGTTCTACGGTCCAATTGTAATTTAAACTTTGGGGTAGAGTTTTTGATTTCATTGAGGATCTTTTGGACCTTCGCTTTTGATTTCTTTCTAGCCATAATATATTTTTTTGGTTGTGTTCTGTTTATAAGTATAACACTTAATTAGTCGTTTTGTTTCACGATAAATTACATATTTCCAGTATTTTAGATAAATTAACATTTCTAAAAGACGAGTGGATAAAAATCTTAGATGAAATTATACCGTTCGGTATATGTTTGAACACAGAAATGACGGGGGATTGAGAAAATCGCATGTTTTTTCGAACATGATTTTTACAATTTTGGAAGATTTTAAAAAAAGCAAAAAAAAAAATCGAATTGCTATAATTAGCAAATCGACTTTTTTAACCGTACAAGAATTTAATTGTTTATGTACTATAAACACAAATTTGAGTCACTTGATTTTCTGCGTTTACTTGACCCCAAACCTTTGCTCCATTATTGATTGCATTTAGAGCAACTGTCAGTCCATTAATTAATCCTGAATTAAGATTGTATGGACCGCGATTACTTCCACCTTGGATCAATATTTGTACAGACTCACCCGCGTTATTAATGTATGCATTTTTACCCCTGAACGTAGTTGATGATCACTCAGCTGCTTCCACAGATTCTGGAGCTAAATTTAAATTAGACGTAATATATAAGTTTTAAAAACAGGTTCAATTACCTGCATAGATCGAGTTAATCCAGAAATAGGAAGTTTATAGGAGTTTTTAAGAAAATTTCACTCGAATCTTATTTCCCAATAACTATTTTCTTCGAATGTGTGATTCCAGATTTAGTTAGACTCACGAGCATGTATGTGCCCTGGATTAATTGACTTATATCAATCAAGTTTGATCCAGTAGTT
The DNA here is from genome assembly GCA_013138735.1 of Crocinitomix sp. Classification (GTDB taxonomy): domain Bacteria; phylum Bacteroidota; class Bacteroidia; order Flavobacteriales_D; family Crocinitomicaceae; genus Crocinitomix. The sequence goes on from WTCE01000116.1 coordinate 16,924, forward strand.
AATTGTTCAGTAAGCACTAATTTCCCGCTTAAATCAAACAGACGGACTTGTGCATTTTCTGAAACAGAAACAGTTATATGTTGACTGCTTGCAGGATTTGGATAAACGCTAATTAAGTTTTCGTTTGTTGTTGCAGCAATGCTTGCGTCATCTATCAAATCTGCGGTCATATCAAAATCCCAAATTCCGCGTCCCCATGTAGCAAAGCGAACAATTTCTTCGGACGGAATAAATTCTACCGAGATATACTGCTGCAATGGAGCAGAGAGTCCAGCAATATCATACCATTCTTCAGTTTCTACACTATAAACATAAGGCCCGGCATCAGTCGCCGCAAACAAATACTTTTCTTCCGTATCCATAGTCATTTCATGAACCATTGTACTAGGTAATCCAGTTAATCCTACAAAACTCTCAGCCCCGTTGGTTGACATATAAACAGATGCACCGCCGTAACCACTTCCTCCAACAAATACTAATCCTTCTGTATTGCGTGAGGCGTAAATATCTGCCGTGCGAATCCATCCACCACTTGGTCCAATATAATCGACTGTTTGTGTGAACGAGTCTCCTTCATCTTCTGAATAATAGAAACGTCCATTTTCTGTAACTACAAATATCAAATCAGAATTATAGGGAGTTGTTTCTATAGCCGAGATATTGGCACCTGAAGCAGCATTAAAATCAAAATCAAATTGAGAAGAAGTAATTTCGGTTCCTGTAAAGGTTAATTTAATTAAATGTGAACCACTTCCTCCTTCTAAATTCCCACCGCCTACATATATAAAATCATCCGTCGCATTGGGAGCGGCTCCTGTTGGAACAATCCAATTTACGTTTGGCATGTCAGATCCACCTACATCAAATTCATAAGAATAGTAGCTATCTGTTGCCGCATCTGGATAAATTTGAAACCAAGCACCAGGATATTGAATCCAAATCGTTTCGCCCTCATTGGTGAATTGCATTTCGCCATAGTCACCCGAAATTACTTGTTCAAATGCAGATGCCTCTGGAGAGTCGCCTGATAGCGTTCGTTGAAATCCTTGATCTTGTGTCCCGCCATATATAATACTTGGGTCCTGCGGATCTGTCAACACATCATAAAATTGTCCCGTATTTAAATCTTGAATCGAAATGTTGGACATGTTTTCTAAATTATCGTAAGAAACATAAATTCCACCATGATTGGGAACCAACGTAAATTCTTCTCCAGCTGCATTTTTATAAGGTTCAATACTCATAATGTCCGCATGGATATAATTGGCAACATCATCATAATATTCCCACCATTCAGAAACTAAATTGAAACTTTCTCCACCGTCAAATGAATGATATAAGTTAACTTCTCCATAATACAAAGCATCCGGATTGTCATGTGACACTTCGAAACCAACATTCCACGGACTTGTAGGTAAAGTATTGACAAAGTCAAATGTAGCGCCGTCATCCGTTGATTTATAAAGGCTAGAGTTATCCATCAATACATAAGCCGTTAGATCTCCACCTGTTTCGTTCACTTGGATCATACATCTACTCACGCCATCTAAATCTAAATCAGTTGTAATTAGGGTTAGTTCAGTTCCTTCAAATTTGTAGAAATCATCATCATTGTCAAAAACATAAGCAACGCTGCTATTATGTGCCATGTCCATTGATGCAAAGTTGCGGCTGGTTGTTGCTAAATCTGAAACAAATGTAAAATTCTCTCCTTCATCTGTTGAGTATGCAATTTTGTTGCGAGAAGATCCATCAATTACGCTCACGCTATTATAGAGGTATACCAATGTCTTTTCAGCATCATTCAGTTGGATTAATTTAATTCCTCTTCCGTTAGATCCCGACAAACCTTCTGTTTCTGTCCAAGTTTCTCCGTTATCATCCGAATAACGTAAACCATAACCTATGGCTGCAATAATTCTTACTCCACCGCCATCAGGTAAGTCAACGACTTTAATAACTTCGCGATTCAATTTTAGATTGTCATTCAAAGGTGTCCAAGTTTCGCCATCTAAATTCCCTCTCCATAAAATTCCACCGTCCGAAATAACATAGACATCATCCGTCGCTGGGTGATAGTCACAAATGCGAATATTTCCAGGTACATCATTGCTCCCACGTTCTTTCCATTCGGCTAAAATTTCGCCATCTAAAAATGACTCTGTAATTTTATATTGCGCTTTTAATGCGCGTTCTTCACCTTTTAATCTGAAATTTTCGGCATTAATCGCTTTCCAATCGGGATTATCACTATTGCTGTGAATTTTATCAAAATAAGCATCTCTTCGTTCCTCATAAGCTTCCTCATCTGCCATGTTTTCGAAAACGACTGTAGGAATTGGTGTATGTTCAGATTCGGTATTGATGACCGTTTCTGGATTGACGTCATTTTGTCCGCAAGATAAAACGAGGGCAGCCAAAGTAATAGGAAGCAATTTTTTCATGAGATTATTTTTAATAAAAGTACTAAATAACAAGCTATACCGTTAATGTTTTTATTCTTCACTATTGAATTCCAATTTAAGTGTTAGAATTATTTACTTTTGTCGATCTAAAACGTAGAAATGAGTCAAGAACAAAATTTCAACTCTAGCGAGTTAATCACCTTTCTTTGGTCGAAGCGCAAAGCTTTAATCATTATCACAGTAATTGCTTTAGTGGCATCCGTTGTCCTTAGCTTAATGATGACACCTTATTATATGTCACGCGCCGTAGTTTTTCCTACAAAATCGAACTCGGTAGACTTTAATTCGAACAGCCGAAACAGTGTTGTTGAGTTTGGAGACGAGGCAGATGCTGAGCGTCTCTTACAAGTCTTAATCTCACCTGAGATTCGCGATAGCTTAACGCTTAAGTATGATTTATACGAGCATTACGAATTGGACACAAGTCAGGCGCACGCCAAGTTTGAATTTCAAAAGGCCTATGAAGGGAATTTTAAATTTGACAGAACTCGTTATAATTCAATTAACATTGATGTGTATGATACTGATCCTGTATTGGCCGCTAACATGGCCAATGACATTGTGCGTTTGGTAGATACGGTAATGAACAGAATGATTCGACAAAGAGCCGTTGGACCAATGTGGGCTGTACAATCAGAAGTAGGATTGATTAGAGAAGAGATGGGCGATTATACTGACAAATTAAAAAGTTTGAGTGATTCAGGCGTTGTTAGTAAGGACGAACGTGGAAATATGTATGCCGATTATTTAGAAGCTTTAAAGGCGGGCAGAAATGATTTGGCAACAGAAATCAAGCGAAAAATTGATGCGACTCAAGCTTATGCTGCCGATTATGACATTTACTCCAACCTATCCGAGTTTTTTAGTTTACGTTATTCCAATATTTTGGATGTAAACGATCAGGCACACCAGTATGCGCAGACCAGCATTCAACAAACCATTCGCCAAAGTATGGCAGAGGTGCCAGATAAAAAGGCAAAACCAAAGCGTGCTATAATCGTATTGTTTACAACATTCTCCGTACTCATTTTTGCGATATTCGTTTTGTTAGGGCTTGATAAGCTGAAAGAATTAAGAGCGAAGGCATAATTCAGTGAAGTCACTCCTAAATATGCGTTGGTTTTACGCGTTAGTTACCCTGTTTTTGGTGGCTAACTTGTATTATACGTTTAAAGGAGATATTATTCTCAACGCCATCCCGGTAGCATTCTTATTAATGTACACGGCTTTTTATCATTTTGATAAACTGTTTTTATTCGTAGTACTTTTTACACCTTTATCCATTAATATTGAGGAGTTCGTTTCGGCTCAGATAGGTTTGTTCTTACCAACCGAACCTTTATTATTTGGCATGTTATTGATTATGATTTTTAATCAATTTCGGCATAACCATTTTGATAAAAGGTTTCTATCGCATCCTGTTACCATTATCTTTTTCCTTCAATTTGCATGGATCATTTTAACATCCATTACAAGTTCTCATCCCGAAGTTTCGTTTAAATTTTTATTGACCAAGTTGTGGTTTATTATTCCAGTCTACTTCTACGGTGTTATCTTTTTTCAAAAGGAAAAAAATGTTTATCGTTTTATTTGGGCATTTATAGCATCATTGGCTGCCGTTGCCTTATATACACTTTTTAATCATGCTTTAAATGGATTTGATGAGGCTAGTGGGCATTGGGTAATGTGGCCTTTCTTTAAAGATCATACCTCATACGGTGCAATACTGGCATTGATTTATCCTGTTTTGTTTGGATTGTTATTTTCTAAAAAACATGGGCCACTCATGCGTTTAACGTTAATCTTTTTAATTGCCCTAATTGGCGTTGCGATTTTTATGAGTTATACCCGTGCGGCGTGGTTAAGCTTGGTGGGCGCCTTAATGGTGTATTTATTGATTCGATTCAAAATTAAATTTAAATACTTGGCGGCAATTGGCTTTGTAGGTATTCTTTATATCGCTTTTTCATGGACGGCGATTATGCATAATTTAGAACGAAACAATTCTGAACATGCTACTGAAAACCTTGATGAACGTATTGAGTCAATCGCGAATATTAGCACAGATGCTTCTAATTTAGAGCGCCTTAATAGATGGGGTAGTGCCATTCGTATGTGGCAAGAACGCCCAATTGTTGGATGGGGACCAGGTACATATGCAATGGAGTATGCACCTTTTCAATTGGCTTCGGGGAGAACAATTATTTCCACCAACTCTGGAAATATGGGGAATGCCCATTCCGAGTATTTAGGACCTTTATCGGAGCAGGGCTTATTCGGAATGCTTTTAATGATTGTATTAGTCGTGTATATTATCTATACCGGAGTCACGCTCTATATTCGCATGCCGCATAACGAAATGCGCCTTATCATGCTCACTCTTTTGCTAGGGCTGATTACCTATTTCGCCCATGGAATTCTAAATAATTATTTAGATACCGATAAAGCCACCGTTCCTGTTTGGGGTTTCACGGCTATTATTGTGATGTTAGATCTGAAATATCCAAAAAAAGGGAGAGAAGTTGAATCTCCTGTCAAAAAAGAGAGTGTGGATTAGTTTTATTTTTTCCATGCTTTACGTTTAGATCATCAAGCCAACTATCCACAAACACCAAATCTTCTCACATTTGTTCTGAAAGGGAATGTCCAAATCGTATATTTTAGTGTAAATTAATAGACTTATATATTTGATATGAAACGAATACTTCTTGTGTTAATAATTTTAAATTCAACGGCTTATGCGCAAGATGAGCGTTATTCAATAAGTGCGCATTTCGGCCATTCTTTGAGTGGTTGGCTGTATAGCGACACAGACTTAAGATCTTGTTTTAATGCGGGCATAGAAGTGAGACGTCAACTTAAGCAGTCGGGACTTTATTTGCAGACAGGATTAAGATGGAACGAATATGGCTTTGGCGATACGATTCAATCTTACATCTGGAATGGCGAAGATTATGATGTGAGTCAGGACGAAATCAAACTAACCTTTTTTTACTTTACAGTTCCTTTAATTGCAACGTACAAATTTAACAAGGCAGTGCCAGGATTAACTATTAGTGCAGGACCTCAAATGTCAGTTTTCTTGTTTCAAAAATCAAATATCAATGGCCTTGTCAGTTTCGATTCAGGGTATAATCGAATCCTAAACTTTAGCACTTATTTCTCTATGGGATATGAGCATAATATAGGCGATAGGTGGATTCTTGGAGGAGAGGCTTATTCAAATTTTATAATAGGAGCGGACACTTATTATAATTTTGGAATTGGTATTAGCGGCAGATACATTCTAAAGTAAAAATGGTAGATAGAGTCTGTTTTCGACCAGACAATGGATTTAACGTCCTCATAGATCTTATTGTGCAGTGCTTAAAATTGAACCCAATGTTGCCTAATTTAAGTCAAACGCAAAATTTCTTGATTCTTTCAGCTTCCTTTTTTCCATCTAGATTTGTGCCAATACCAACAAGCTTTAAATAGCCGATTTTATTTGGTGATAAAGCGTGTTCGTATCTTGAATCAAAATCATTTACAATGCTCCATACTTCAGATTCAAATACTCTATCATCTTTATGTCGCGCATTTTTATAATCTGTAAAATGGGCAATAATTGAATAATTAGTTGTTTCTCTAAATTGCCCATGACTATCTCTTAATTCATTTAGTAGTATTTCAAGTGCAGGTTTTAAATCGCTGATTTCTGCAGGACTTTTTGCTGCCGCATGGGTTTTAATACTGACTGAATCCCAATTGACGGTATTGGTATAATAGGCTATTTCTTTTCTTTCAAAATAGTATAGTTTAATTGGACACAATATGCGGGTGAAAGTTGTCCATTTCATTAAAGTTAAGTTTTTTATCTGAATAGACAATCCAACAAAAAAGAGCACAAGACCAACAAAATATCGGAATATTATTGTTCATTTATTAGTCTTCATTTTTTTCTAACTAGTGCTCGTATTTAAAATACTAACTAACTAACTACTTGGGCAAGTATATTTCAAGAAATTATTACTAGAAATAACCCTATAACTTTGAGTCATAACATTCCCTCATACAAAATGGGAAAGACTTTATGTTTTTAGTAATTTCTTTCCTTTCGGACGTTTAAAATGTTGAAAAAACAGGACACTTCTACCTATTTAAAAGCATTCACTCTTTTCAGAAATATTATGTGTGTCAAGTTTTTATGGTAAAACACACTAAACACCCCAACACCAAACTGTTTCAGTTAATCCGCTGTCATATGTTGTTACCTTATCAAGTACATCTGAACAATGTGTGTTACTATAAATAAACTCAGTATACTCTCCATTAGTATAATCCTCTGACCCTGGGCCAGAATACTGTTTAAAGCAGCGACATTCTTTATCCTGCTTGGCACAACTACTGATAAATGAAATCCCTCCCAATACTACAAATACTACCAATATTTTTCTCATAATAACTATATTTAAGTTTGCCTACTCTTACTGGTTTTCAGCTTTCCCAATTATTGTTTAACTACAAATATAATTGAACATTCTCCAAATTCTAATGAGTAAAATCATTAGAATAAGTGAGTTATGCTTTTTAATATCAAAAAGATTTATATCAAGAAATTGTTTCCCGCATGTGGCATGGCTTTGATTCGTTCAAAGGAGATTCAAAACTAAGTACTTGGATGTATCGTGTTGCCATAAATACATCAATATCATATATCAAAAAAGAGATACGCCGTGTAAAAGAGGTCAGCATTGATCTAGAATTTTTAGAGTTACCGATTGAAACAGATACTTTAAAACAAGAACGGATTGAAGTACTTTACCACACAATTAAAGAATTGAATGTATTAGAGCGCGGTATAATCCTACTCTTTTTAGAAGGTGAAAGTCATAAAGAAATTACTGGATTTACTGCCAATAATGTGGGAACACGTATGGTTCGAATTAGAGAAAAGCTAAAAACAGACTAAATGATGTACGGAAATTTGGCGTGTTTTTGTACATTATATTGGCAATTGTAATTTTGCCCGTTAGTGGTAAACTCTTGAGTAATAAAGATGTTTTCGCATCAGATCAAATTGATAAATTATATTTTTTGATTCGTCGCTTTCTTACCAGTAAGATTTAGCCACGGCTAATGTTAATCTATCAAAGAGCCTTTCCCCGAAGTATCTGCGGTTAAGTTTGTAGCAAAATTCATTCAAATAATTTT
>WTCE01000056.1 GCA_013138735.1 Crocinitomix sp.
ACATGATAAAGAAGAACCGAAACATTATGACTTTTATGGATATATTTACTATTCTGTGACATCTAGTCACAAAATAGTAAAATTTGACGAGGCAAGCCTCGAGGTATTAAACCTGAAAGCGAATAAAACCCCCAATTAGGGCTAAACTAAAATTGCATATTCAATGTATTAAAATGCATTGCATTAATCGATAAAATAGGAATAATAAACCGCATACCTTAATCACGTAATCACTAAAGAATACGTTTGGTCGATCATAAGAAATTATCTAAATTTTTGCTGCAATTTTCTCCATAACAGCAGTTAAAGGAAGTAGGGTTTTATGCGCATTATATCCATCAAAGGCTGAAGAATGGTAGGTCGAATCTTTCGTCGTTAATTTAACCGACCCATAAGGAGAAGCATCTGTAGCACGTCGATTAGTTGGTGATTCCAAGTCAGAAATAGTTTCCAACTTAAGATTTGCCACACTTGCTTTCAACTCCGTCCATTCTTCTGACGTAGTTGCGCGTGCAGTTCTTGTTGCTTTTGTTCTACCAGAAAAGCTACTGATAACAGAATCTTGCGTTACGGTTAAAATCCGCGATCCTAACATAGTGGTTGCCTTATATTCGTATTGAATAACATCAGTTGTTTTACAAGATATAATCAAAAATGCTGCAATTATTGGTAGTATATATTTCATGGTATAATTAGCTTACTTCAGTTGGTAATTTATTGGATACAATTCAAAAACTATTCCACAATCAGGAGATAGTTGTTTTTCTTTCCTTTTCCTAAAAGTACAAATTTATCTGCGATCAAATCTTCACTCGTAATCACGTAGTCGTCCTTCACCTTTGCTCTATTGACAGAAATGGCGTTCCCTTTCAATTCTCTTCGCGCTTCAGATTGTGAACTTAAAAAGCCACCTTTTGCAGCCAATGCATCTACAATTCCAATCCCAGCAGCTAAGTCAGTCTTTGAAATAACTGCTTGCGGCACCCCTTCAAAACCATCAACAATATCTTGCTCACTTAATTGCTTCATATCCTCAAGCGTGGCTTTTTTGTTGAATAAAATTCCTGTTGTTTTTAAAGCACTATCCAATGCGTCTTGCCCGTGCACCATCAAAGTCACCTCCTTAGCCAACCGTTTTTGTAAAGGACGCAAGTGTGGGGCTTCTGCATGCTCCACTTCAATCGCTTGAATTTCTTCTTGCGTTAAAAAAGTAAATGTTCTAATGTATTTTGGCGCATCATCATCTGTTGCATTTAGCCAAAACTGATAAAAAGCATAGGCAGATGTTCTGTCCGTTGTTAACCAAACGGCTCCACCTTCTGTTTTACCAAACTTGGTGCCATCTGCTTTGGTCATTAGCGGGCAAGTAAAGGCAAAACCTTCTCCACCAGCAATTCTTCTTACTAATTCTGTCCCTGTCGTAATATTTCCCCACTGATCGCTTCCGCCCATTTGAATTTTGCAATTCAATTCTTTGTACAAATGCAAAAAATCATAGCCTTGCAATAATTGGTAAGAAAATTCAGTAAATGACAATCCCGTTTGAATTCGTTTTTTAACCGAATCCTTCGCACTCATATAATTTATTGTCAGGTGTTTTCCAACATCACGAATAAACTCAATGAAAGAAAAATTCTTCATCCAGTCATAGTTATTGACCAATACAGCACCTGTTTCACTGTCGTTAAAATCTAAAAAGCGATTTAAAACACCTTGAACACCAGCTACATTTTTATTCAACGTTTCCTCGTCCAACAAGTTTCTTTCGTCTGACTTTCCAGAAGGATCACCAACCATACCCGTTGCTCCACCAACCAATGCGATAGGTTTATGCCCGGCGCGTTGCATGTGCTTCAACATCATTATCGGAATCAAAGATCCCACGTGTAAAGAATCCGCTGTAGGGTCAAAACCACAATAGCCTGTTACAATCTCTTTTTCAAGTAATTCTTCCGTTCCAGGCATAATGTCTTGCAACATTCCTCTCCATCTCAGTTCTTCAACAAAATTTTTAGGCATTCGTATGTGTTTTATTGTCTGTTGTTTTTATCAACCTGTAAAGATAGATTTTTTTTTTAGGTGAGTTGCTCGCCTTCAATTCTATCTTGTTGCATCCTCTTTATAATATAATTGTTTAATTGGGCGTTCCAAAGTCGCTCGCTGCGCTCTTCCTCTGTCAGGCTTTTCGCACTCGCAACCGTTATTTTGCTTCGCAAAACAACAATGTGCTCAAACAATTGCTGCAATCCTTAACGCAACAAAAAACCCCCAATGTACACTTCGAGAGCCTCAGTGTGCATTGGGGGATTTAAATCTTAAAAAAAAAGTCCAGACGATAAACGCCTGGTCTTCTAGCATTTTTATTACAGTTACTTTTTCACCAACTTGATTACTGTTGATTGATCGGCGGTATAGATATTAATCATATACATTCCTTTGGCCAATTCATCTAAAGCAATCTCTTCCGTATTGAATCCGTTTCCTTTCAAAACTAAGTCACCATTAATGGTAGACAATTCATAGTTAAACGTTCCATCTAAAGAAATAGTAACAAAATCAGCAGCAGGATTTGGATAAACAGTTACTTCTAATCCATTTAACTCCTCAATTTTCGCTAGGTTTCCAAGCGTAATAGTTTCAGTTGTAGCACATCCTGCATCACACATTACAGCAACAACATAATCTCCCGCTATTAATCCAGTTAAATCTTCTGTATCATCAAAATCTCCTGTACCATCATTGTCCCAATCATATACATAAGCTGGGTTACCTCCCGTTACAGTAAGGTTAATTGCTCCATCACCTCCTATGTCTTCAGCTACTGTTGAGTAGGTAAGTTCTAATGAATCATAAACTGTGATATCAATTGAAAATCCACAATCATCATCAGAATCACTTGTTGCATTGTAAGTGAAAATTCCAGCCGCATCTGGTGTATACGGCACGCCGTTTTCAACACCACCATCCCAAGTAATTGTTCCGTAACCTGTTCCGTCTAGCGTGAAAGATTCTCCTAAACAAATCCCATCACTCGTTACATCTACCGAAATTGCCTCACATAATTGTGTAATTATAATTTGTCCATGCCCTTCGCGAACTCCCGTAACCGTTGAGGCATCAATTAAGCCAGTGATATAAGAAGATCCTCCACCGCCGTGCCCGTCTTCGGAACTACCGCCGCCGCCGTACCAGCCTCCGCCGCCACTACCAGCGTGACCAGATGGGTGCGTTCCTGAATTACCTCCAAGACCAAACGCTCCTGGCATACCGGTATACGATCCTGCACCAGCAGTACCACCAGCAACTTGAGTTCCGCCGCCGCCGTTATGACCGCCGCCGCCGCCTTCTGTTCCTTCATTACCATTTAAGCCACCGCCGTCGCCACCAGTACCACTGCAACCTGAATATTCGGCACCGCCGCCGCCACCAGCAACAATAATTCTATCACCTAAATCTGCACCGCCTTGGCGTACATCAGAGGCTCCGCCTCCCTTTGCACATGTGAAAAAATTGTCACAAGATACACCTGCTCCATTCCATCCACCTAAATCTCCATGCAAACCAACTCCACCAACATAAACATAAAGTGTTTCTTCTGGAACTACGATTCGAGCACCAATAGCGCTTCCGCCCCAGCCCCCAATATCGCATGTACCTGCATCTTCATCTGCAGTTCCACCTTGTGCTCCGAAAGCTTCAATATTAATTAAAGTCACACCCATTGGCACAATATACATTTGTTCAGCACCCGTATAATCGAATGTTGTAGTTTGCGACCACGCTCCGGTGCTCGCAAGAATTAATCCTCCTATTAGAAGGTGTTTTATTAAGAAGTTATTTTTCATGATTATAATTTAAAGTTATACCTAAATTTACGAAAATATGAGGCGATTTATACTGACAAAAGTCATGTGCAACGCCCTAAAAACGCATACTTATACACATGTACGGTTCTTAAAACACAAAAAAAGTCCTGACCCCCTAAGGGGAATCAGGACTCCTTTAAATTTACTCCATTTTACTCTTTCACCAACTTAATTACGGTTGATTGATCGCCCGCAAAAATGTTTAACATATACATTCCTTTGGCCAATTCATCCAATGCAATTTCTTCTGCATTAAATCCGTTTCCTTTCAATACTAAATCACCATTAATGGTAGACAATTGATAGTTAAATGTTCCATCTAAAGAAATAGTAACGAACCCGGTCGCTGGATTAGGATAAACAACTACCTGTAAACCATTCACTTCTTCGATTCCTGCAAGGTTTCCAAGAACAACTGTTTCAGTTGCAGTACATCCTGCATCACACATTACAACGACAACATAATCTCCGGCTATTAATCCCGTTAAATCTTCTGTATCGTCAAAATCTCCTGTACCATCATTGTCCCAATCAAATACATAAGCCGGGTTACCACCAGTTACTGTCACGTTAATTGCTCCATCACTTCCTGCGTCTTCAGCCACAGTAGTATAAGTGATTTCTAAAGCATCATAAACTGTAATATCAATTGAAAATCCACAATCATCATCAGAATCACTCGTTGAAGTATAGGTATAGGTTCCTACAGCATCAGGCGTAAACGGCTCAGCATTTACAACACCACCGTCCCAAGTAATTGTTCCATAACCTGTTCCATCTAGCGTGAAAGATTCACCCAAACAAATCGCCTCATCCGATACATCTACGTCAAGCGCCTCACATAATTCTGTAATAATAATTTGTCCATCTCCCATTCGAACTCCCGTTTCATTATCTTGAGCAGCCCCTTGATTATAAGATCCACCGCCACCACCACCAGCGCGACATGTACCACCGTTACCTCCAGCACCGCCAGAGTAACCGCCGCCTCCGCCACAACCGCAAACAGCTCCGCCGCCTCCGCCAAAACCACCTTCACCACCTGGACCAAAGCCACTCGCACCATTACCTCCAATAAAAGTTGGCACTGTTATTCCTCCAGTACAGCCATCTCCCCATGTCGAATTTTGACCAGCAGTAAGCCATCCGCCACCACCAGAACCTGTCCCTGAAGGAGCGTCACCTGCGCCTCCATTTCCACCAGTTCCTCCAGCAGCCTCACCTTCAGCTCCAGATGTCCCATCTTCTCCAGCTTGACCAGGAAGACCATCTGTGCAGTCTCCAGCCCAATTCTCATTTCCTCCACCTCCTGCACCAGCAGCTACAAATGGTAAAACGGCATCATCAGCGTCCCATACAAAAGAGCCACCGCCCCCGCCACCAGAAGCATCTGGTCCGCCGCAATTATTAACAACACCTTGCTGTCCAACACTAATATTTAGTACATCACCTGGTGTTACTTCAAATTCACCGTAAATCCCAGCACCTAAGCCTCCATTATCGTTTCCTCCTTGGGCGCCATAGGCTTGAATTGAAATACTTGTGATTCCTGCAGGCACTGTATAAGAATCAACTGCCCCAGTATAGTCAAATGTTGTGACTTGAGACCACGCTCCTGCGCTCCCAAGAATTAAGCCCCCTATTAGGAGGTGTTTTTTTAAGAAATTATTTTTCATCATTTTAAATTAAGTTATGTTCAAAGTTACGGAAATACAGGATCGTCTATTCTGACAAAAATCATGTAATTGTTATTCATATCAAAGAATCAGTCTAATAATTATATCATTTTAATTCTAGAAAGATATTAACTCCCCTGCAGTTATTTCTATAAATTTTAGGAACGACTTATTTATTTTTAGGAACAGGATAAAAAAGTGAAACAAGTTCCTCCACTTCGCAACTCTTAAAGCATTTACGCGAATGTGGTAAAGCTTTGGTTCACCCAAAAAATTAAGCCTGATCAAAAAAAGCAGTCAATGCTGGTTCTACTCTTTGATACTACGACAGGTACAGCACATGCGGCTTGGCATGGTCGCGTCTTCTGTGGGGATTTTATATAATCAGACTCCGTTATTATTAATGCTCAATTTTTAATAAAAAAAATCCCTGACGTGCATTTGGAGAACCTCAATGTGCGTCAGGGATTTAAATTCTAATTAATTTATTCTTTCACTACCTTAATTACAGTTGATTGATCACCCGTAAAAATGTTTAACATATACATTCCATTGGCCAATTCATCTAAGCCAATTTCTGCAGTATTGAATCCGTTTCCTCTTAAAACAACAGCTCCATTAATGGTAGTTAGTTCATAGTTAAACGTTCCATCTAACGTAATTGTAACTACATCAGAAGATGGGTTAGGGTAAACAGCAACCTCTAAGCCGTTTAACTCGTTAATCCCAACTTGGCAACCAACTGTTATGGTTTCTGTTGCTGTACATCCTGCATCACACATTACAACAACCGTATAGTCTCCACAAGTTAACCCATCTAAATCTTCAACATCATCAAAGTCACCAGTACCATCATTATCCCAATCATAAGTATAAGGAGTGCTACCACCTGTAACTGTAATATCGATTGTGCCATCAGTTCCAAAAATTTCATCTACAGTTGTGAAGGTAATTGCTAATGCATCATAAACTGTAATGTCAATTGAGGCTTCATTTACACATCCATTATCATCCGTTCCTAAGACTGTATGCGTAATTGTTCCTGTAGCATCTGGCGTAAATTCAACACCATCTTCTTCAAGATCCCAAACATAATCAGTAGCTCCTTCACCATTTAAGGTAACACTTTCGCCTAAACAAATTTCGTCGTCTGTTGCAGTTGCTACTACCTCTGGAAGATCATAAACAGTTACGTCAACTTCTGCAGTGTTTTCACACCCATCAGCATCCGTACCAATAACCAAATATGTATATTCACCTACTTCTGGTGTATATGGTTCACCATCTTCAATTACAATAGGAAACCACTCATAATCATCAGCTCCGCCACCAGTTAAAACAACTGACTCACCGATACAAATTTCAGCTTCATCAACTGAAGCAGTTACTTCTGGCAATTCCAAAACTTCAATATCAATTGAAAAACCACAATCTTCATCAGAATCGCTTGACGCAGTATAAGTGACTGTGCCAGTTGCGTCTGGCTCAAATGGCTCTCCATTTATAACTCCCATGTCCCATGAAACAGTTCCCTCACCTGATCCATCTAAGGTAAAAGACTGCCCTAAACAAATTACTTCATCCGTAACTGTAACCGTTAATGCTAAACAAAGCTCTTCAATAATTATTTGCCCGTTTCCGGTTCCTTCGCCTGCAAGATTCACCTGATCAGTTCCGTCATTATAAGAACCACCGCCACCACCGTTGGCAGGGTTATGGTATGATCCGCCACCACCTGAGTAGCCACCGCCACCGCCGCCGCCGGAATTTCCGCCATTACCGCCGCCACCGAAACCGCCGTTAGAAAGAGCAATACACCCATCACCTCCAGTTCCACCAGAAAGAAAGGACAAGCCACCCATTCCGCATTCACCATCACCTCCATCTGTATAAAAACCGCCGCCATGTCCTGCATGCGCGTTTCCATCTGGCCCCCATAAAGTTGCGCCATTGCCATCTACTCCTCCAAGACCATGACGTAATAACCATGTACCACCTAGTCCATTATCCGCACTGTAGCCATCTAAACCATCTTGATCAACGGTAGCGTCAATACCAGGAAAGGATGGCGAACCACCTCCAGTCCATGCAAGGCCACCGCCACCACCAGCAATAATTAAGGGGTCGTCAGAAGAATTCACCACGAAGCTTCCGCCACCGCCACCAGATCGTGTCATGGACACAGTTAATCCTTCGCCACCTACTAGAATCGTTAATACTTCTCCAGGTGTTACGTCAAAATCTCCTTGCATTGATGCTCCTAGACCTCCGTCATTAGCACCTTGAGCACCAACAGTAGTTATCCGAATGGATGTAACATCAAGAGGAACGGTGTAAGTTTCTAGACTACCCGTATAGTCGAAGGTTGTAATTTGCCCCCATGCCCCGGCCGCTCCAAGGAATAGTCCTACAAAAAGCAGGTATTTAATCATGTAATTCATATCAAATAATTATCTTAAAATTATATACTAATATAGTCTAGCAAAATATCTTACTTTTTTCACTGTCTATTACAATAAACTTTAGGAACGACCTATTCTTCTTTAGGAACGGTATCATAGCGTGAGAAAATTATGCTTGGTGATAGCAACAATCAGAGTTGGTTTTTAATTTAGATAGTTCGACAAACTCACTGCCAGCTACGCAGCACAATTCAGATTCATCCGGACTCATTCTCGCCATTGTCAAGCCTTCTATGTAAATCGTGAAATCAAAACTCAGAGTCCGAAGATATCTGATAATCTTACTCTTTTAAAGCAGCTCATTGGCAAGATTAGCCAACTCAGACCGCTCTCCTTTTTCGAGTTTAATGTGTGCAAATAATTCATGCCCTTTTAAGCGGTCAATTAAATAGGTTAATCCATTACTTTCCTCATCCATATAAGGTGTATCAATTTGTTTAATATCACCAGTAAAAACCACTTTTGTTCCTTCGCCTGCACGGGTTATAATTGTTTTCACTTCATGCGGACTTAAGTTTTGCGCTTCGTCAATGATGAACATTACGTTTGACAAACTTCTTCCTCTGATAAAAGCCAAAGCGGTAATAGACAATTCACCAGATTCTTCCATATCATCTAGAATTTTATGCTTTTTCTCGCCTGGTCGAAATTGGCTTTTAATGAATTTTAAATTATCCCAAAGCGGTTGCATATACGGCGATATTTTGTCCTCAGCTGTTCCTGGCAGAAATCCAATATCTCTATTACTTAAGGGAATAATTGGACGCGCTAAAATTATTTGATTGTATAAATGCCTTTGCTCTAAAGCGGACGCTAAAGCCAAGAGTGTTTTCCCCGTTCCGGCAACACCTTGTAGGCAAACTAATTTTATTTCAGGATTCAATAAGGCATTCACGGCGAAAGCTTGTTCGGCATTTCTAGGTTTCACATTGTAAACATATGACTTATCTACCCGTTCAATTTTATCTAATTTTTTATTGTAGTGACTTAAGACGGATTCACTCGTGCCATTTTTCAAAATATAATAACCGTTCGCAATTTTTTGTTTTCCTAAAATATCATCCGCATCAATTTCCCCATTTTTATATAATTCACTAATTTTTTTTGAATCTATATTTTCAATGATTGGAAATCCTTCAGAAAACTTTTCAATGTCTTTTACTTTACCCGTTTCATAATCTTCAGAAAGTAGGCCAATTGCTTTTGCCTTGAGTCTTAAATTAATATCCTTGGTTACTAATATAACTTGGCGACTTTTATTTTCGTCCGCCAATGTAATTGCTGCATTGATAATCTTGTGGTCATTTTTACCTACGCCATAAATCGCCTCAGCGTCTCTTCCATTGACCAAGTTTGACATTACAATCTTCAACTTACCTCTTCCTTTGCCCAGCGTCACCCAATCATTTAATCCAGATTCTGACAATTTATCCAAATAACGTATAATCTCTCTTGCTTGAAAATTTTTAGTGTCGTTCCCTACTTTAAAATTATCCAATTCTTCTAAAACTGTGATGGGTATTGCAACATCATGGCTTTTGAAATTTCGAACCGCACCATGATCAAATAAGAGTACTGACGTATCCAAAACAAAAATTTTTTTTATCGCTTTTTTGGTCATAGAAGAATGTTTGATGATTACATGAATATAACGTTTAATCGCAGGTTTGCACAGTGATCTAAGGCGAAGTTATTAACGTTACATTTTTAACGCTTTTAAATAATGACACAAAAAATCCCTGACGTGCATTTCGAGAGCCTCAATGTACGTCAGGGATTTAAAATCTAAATATTGTTATTGAATCTTTTACTCTTTCACCAACTTGATTACAGTTGATTTGTCGCCTGCATAGATATTAATCATATACATTCCGTTAGCAAGTGCATCCAACGCAATTTCTTCGGAATTGAATCCGTTTCCTTTTAGAACAACATCTCCATTAATGGTAGTTAGTTCATAGTTAAACGTTCCATCTAAAGTAATTGTCACTAAATCTGAAGCTGGGTTAGGGTAAACAGCAACTTCTAATCCG
>WTCE01000174.1 GCA_013138735.1 Crocinitomix sp.
TACTGAAAGGCTAATTGCAAAATACGTAAAGGAGCAAGGAATTGAACAAGAGTATAAAAAGCTAAAAGAAAATCATCAATTGAAGCTATTTTAATGCCTCGCGGGCTTGCCCCGAGGATTATTTACCAAAAAGGAGAATGATGGATTTGATCAAATTTTTATTCGCGCCGAAGGTGGTGATTATACATTGGATCCACTGCTCGAACAATATGCAACCGCGTATGGAAAAAAAGATGTTGTATCTATTTATTGCCGTATGCATTTGGTATATCGATTTGGAGGAGTTAAAAATGTAATAAATTGAAAGTTTGCTTGATATTATTTTTCGTATTCGCCTCTTATTGTGGTCTTGCACAGGATACTTTGCGTTTTAAAAATGGGGAGATTAAGGCAGTTGAAATTATTAAAATCGACTCTGCTGCGGCAATCATTGAATATGAATTCGAGGAGCAGACAATTTATCAAGCCATCAATTCTTTTAACAGAATCATTTATCAGGGACAAGAAATGATTCTCGATTATTGGATAAATCGAAGCGTCAATCAAAACCTAGAGAAGACGAATGAACAACTGCTTAAATCTAATCGATACAGCTACGGGAAGTTTGCTATATCGACCAATCTTACTTCATTCGTTGGTGACGCCCTTCGCAGGAGTAGTGTTTTTTTTTATGACAATACGTGGTTTTCAATCGAGCCTGAATATTGGTTTCACGATAGACTATCTGTTAAATTCCCTGTTCTTATAGGACTAGAGGCCAACCTTTCGAATAGTCCAAAAGCACTGAACTTAGAAAATAGTTCATGGGACTACTTTGTTGATTATAATTGGGAAACTGGATTTATCTCACCGCCTGAAATTCAAAATCGCCAAGAAAATTATTATTTATATGAAGGCGGCGGTCACAACCGCGATTTACAATTTCAGTTGGGGATTAATCCAAAATTTTACCTGACCAAGAATAGAAGGGTCATGCCCTACATTGGTCAGAGTTTCAGTATTGCTTTTCTAAACATGAAGACAATAGATTATTTTACGACTTATTCTGAAACGGTAAATGCTGAGACAGGAGTAACGTATTATTCGTTTAGATATGAGGAGCAATTAATTTATGATTCACAAATTTCCACTTTTAAATATGAAGGAATGTTTGGAATGAATTTTAACCTTACACGGGGATTGAATTTTACAACAGAAGTTGGTTATTCGAACAGGAATAAAGCTGTGAATGATGAAGCTGACCGAGTTTTTCTCCGAACTGATGTTTTGGACGAATTTAAACTGGTAATGACAAGTGCTTATAGCGCCGAAGAACGGTATCAATACGGATTAAGAGGGGAACTATTTGCGCGTGTTCATTTAGTGTATCGTTTTGGAGGCCAGAAGAATGAAATTGATACGGAGTGATTCTTTAAGAAGGGCGCGTTTCGAATAATGGATTAGGACAACCCGCATTTAATAGTGCGGTAACTTGCTCCCTAGAATCTTCGGCTAAAGCATGTACTCCTTTTTTGCGACAGAATGGGCAAGCATTCACATATCCATCCGTGTCAATCATAATACTTCGTGTTCCGGCACCAGCACAACCAATTGCCCTATGATTATAATTAGGGAAAATCACACGTGGATAAGTGAGGTATTTTTCATCATGATTGAGTGAAATGTAAAACTCATCCAAAATATCCTGATGATCTTTATAGAGTTGCACGTTTTTCCCTTCATAACGCCCAGCTGCTCTTGGTTCAATCAACCATATAAATCCCGCGCCTAAACCTTTAGAGAACTCGGCATATTGGTACATGTTTTCCTTACTGATAAATTCTTTGGTAGCACAAATAGCAGTTGCTACAGCGAGTCCTGCTTTGAGTGCATTTTCAGCTGCCATTCGAATATGCGCTGTTGCTTGTGCATGGCCTCTAAATTTATTATTTTCTTCCGCATCAAAATGATCTATACTCAGAGAAACACCAGTTAACCCTGCGGCTTTTAATTCATGTGCTTTTGCTTCGGTCAAATTAAAACCTGAAGTTGAAATCCAAAAATCGGATGTACGTTCTGCTCCTTTTAATAAAGCAACAAGATCTTTATATCGTACCAATGGTTCGCCTCCACCCAAAATAAAATAGGCGGCTCCTAGTTTTTGATATTTGGCCACAATTTTATGCAAAGTGTCCAAATCCATGGTCTCTTTTTTGTTAATCTCATCCCATTCATAGCAATGTTCGCAATTCATGGGGCATTTTTTAGTCATGGCCAAAAACACCATACGTACACTTTCAATATCTTCTTTTTCATCCTCAACAAGACGTTGAATTACCCACTCAAAATTTTTGTCAAATGATTTTGAAGGCCAACCGGGTTGACTTAAATCCCAAAAGTAGCGGTTGTCAACACGTACCAATTTTGTCAAGGGCTTCTTACTTAAAAAATCTTTTTTCAGTTTTTTTACCCGCTTAACAGCAGCAATTAATTTTATCGGGTTTTTAGTAACGCGACCAGCGACTGTAGCAATTCTCAGCCACATTCTAAATTGAATATATCGTGCTTTACGTCCTGAAATTATTGTTAAACTCATCTAGATTAAAGTCTTACCCCAATTGAAAATGAAGGTAACCAAACAAAACTCCGAATTATCGGTCCTGTATTAGTAATATCTCCCATATTGTCGAAATCTGATTCGCGTCCGAATTCATAGACGATTCTGATACTTGGGTTTAGGTACAGGCGTTCTCTAAAAACATAAATTTCATAACCAAGTTGTGGTGTTAAGAAAAAGTTAGAGAGATTCGTCACGTTTTCTGTGGACGCCTGTGTATATTGAAAGGTTTCCCACCCAAAAAATAAACCGATATAAGGATTACTTTCTGTATTTAAGAAATAAGGAATTTTATAGCGTAATGTTGCCGCAGCCTCAAAAGATAGTCGTATTACATCTTCCTCTTCGGCATTCCAAAACATAGTTCTGTTTATACCACTTGGCAAGGTAGACGCTATTGTATAAAGACCAACGCTTAAATTTCGTTCTTTGTCGATACCATAACTCCCTAGTAAGCTCCAGCCTTTGGCTATATAGGAGCTAGGTTCAATTTCTAATCGGAAAGGGTGGTCCTTTTTTTCTGAAGGCGGATTCTCATCCTGTCCAAATCCAAAAGCGTAAAACGTAATGCAAATAAGAGTGAATAATAGCCTTTTCATTTCAATTGATTTATCTCTGTCCAAGATAACTAAATTATCAAGATTGATAGTTGAGGAATTAGAAAAAGAAATTGAATTTATTCTCCTCTGCCGGATAAAAGGGTTACCGTACCTTGACCAGAAAACTCTTCACCATTATCTGCAGTAGCAACATAGGTGTAAAAGTAAACGCCGTTAGGGCATAAATCACCACTTGGACTTGTTCCATTCCAAAAGCCAGTAATTTCATTAATTTCACCTACTTGAACGCCCCATCTATTTACAATGATGCAATTAAAATCACGAATTCCTTTTTGGAAATTTTTAAAGGTAAATACATCATTTGTTCCATTGCTATTTGGCGTAAATACATTAACAGGATTTAGCGTAGGTGGCTCCCAAATTGTTATGGTTTTACAAGCCGTGTCTTTACATCCATTCTTATTAAAAGCAATCAAACAAATGTCAACTTCATAGCTTGCACCACGAGCTTCATAAGTGGTGTCAAATTGTTCAAAGAAATCATGACTAATAGTCCAGCTGTCGCTAGAGATGCGATCCATATCCCACATAAATAAGGTGTCTGTATCTGGATTATTGGGATTGGCATAATAGCGCGAAGTATTGGTGAAAAGAACTTCTACATCTGCAGTTCCTTCGCAATCCATATTAAGCATGGCTGATTCAGTCGTAAATGAGGCAATTGGATTGACAGAATCAACGGTTATAATTTTAGTTAATTCGCACCCAAATGCATCTATCACACTGATTAAATGATCTCCAGGGTTTCTAGCTCCCCAAGTGGTATTATTACTCGTAGATCCATCATATAAATAAGTCCATTCATAAGTATAAGTTGGGACACCTCCTGCTGCGGCTGCCCAAACAAATCCATTACCACTTTGATAGCCATACAAACGACAATAGGCCGTGTCCCATCCCCAATCAGTAAAATAAAATGGTGGTGGATCAATCAATGTTAAATCTATTATGCGGAAACAGCCTTTCGAATCTGTAACAGTTAGCGTATAATCCCCAGCTTTCATCCAGTAAGAAGAGTCTGCTCCAATACCTTCAATTCCTGCCGGATTAGGATCCCATGTATAACTAATTGGATTGTTGTCGCTTTCTCCCGCAACAGAATCTACACGCACCCATCCCGAATCTCCCATACAAGCAGGGTTAGAAATCGTCAACCAAACATCCATATATGGTGGTTGCTCTAGGGTGATTTCCTCCGTCGATACACAGCCTGTTCCATCTTCTATGGTCACAAAATAAGTCCCCTCTCCCAAAGAATCTGCTGTAACACCACCATCATTTAAGATGTTGCCATCTTCATCTTCAATTGTCAATATAAATGGTCCAATAGTTGAATCTGGAATTACGGTAATTAATCCGTTTTCATAGCCAAAACAAATAGGTTCCTGATAAACCACTTCTAAAGGTGGGAATTCGTAAATAGTGATCGTTCTATTCATGGAGCCAACACAGCCATTATCGCTAATTATTCCTAAGTTTATGACATAGGTACCTGGAGTCGTGTAAGTGTGCGGCGGCGCATCCCATTCTTCCGAAGTGTCTCCATCTCCGTAGGTCCAAAACCATTCAACAATTACTCCGGGGTCAATAATTGTAGATAAATTTTCAAATTCAACTAGCGCTGTAATACAGCCACTCGTTACACCGTCTTCAGAAGGTATACCATTAATAATGTAATTAAAAAAAGCGACAGGCCTTTCTTGGATTATGACTGTAAATAGAGCAGTGTCTGATTCGCAAGGTGGGAGTGACGGAGTGATATACCAGAATACGAATGTGCCGTAAAGTCCAGAACCGTTGAACAGGCCTGTAGAGTCGATAAGTCCACCGCTGTCGGTGATTTCTTCAAAATAACCTTCTGTGTTTGCTGAATCAGAAATCATAATTCCTAAATGGAAAACTGTGCCGGGACCGCCACAAATATACATTGATGTGTCTTCACCTGCCGAGCCAGGCCCTAGCCAGTTTAAATCAATCTGGGCATAATCGTAACAACCTGTAACTGAATCATAACAAACCAACCAAACAAAGTCATCTTCCGTCATTATTGGTCCTTCAAATGCAGGCTCATATTGCCCTGCACTGTCCGGTTCTTCAGTTAGAAAGTAACAATCGGTATTCTCATTCATGTTCACGTTTTCCCAATCTAATGTATCCAAATTAAATTCCATACAAACAAAATCATCTTCCCACAGCTCTATGAGTGGTCCTTCAGTAAACAAGATACTTACCTGCTTGATAATTGTGCCAACCAAACATGGTGAAGTCGGTGAACCTATAACAGTATAAACAGTTGGATCACCAGGCGATACAATTAGCGAATCTCCAATATGCCCACCCGGAGACCAAGTCCATGTATAACCTTCTACATCAGGCCCGTTAATGGTGAGTAAAACGTCATTTCCTCTACAAGTATTAACCTCTATTAAAGCTGGGCTGCAAGGGTTCAATAGTCCTCCGCCATCACCACTTGATGTTTCATAATTGATAAAATATAGGCTTGAAAATGCTGCTTCTAAAGAGGCTTCGTTTAACACAACCGCATAACTGAAATTTACCGTTCCCCCTGAAGGAATATCTGTTTTATAGGCCAATGAAATCGCTTCATCAGCTGTGTTGACCGAACCGAGTGTCCCGTTTAAACCACCCGTAGCATTCCATATATCTGAACCGCTACGATTTGAAAACCCACCTTGGGTTACACGAAATTGGTCGCCCAATCCACCTAATCCTAAATACGAAGGCCAAGGTGTAGCTTGTTCGGCTGATACCAATGCTTTAATACAATCTGGACCTGGTTGCGAGACAATGGTATTCGTTGTTTCAAAAACGCCAGTTAAAGCCTCATTATTATCAGGATCAACATTTCGGTAATAATACACGTCACTCAAATTAGAGCCTGTTCCGTTGGTTAATGTGATTTCTGTTGTGTAAAATAAATCAGTAGTAATTAAATGGTATTTAACGTTAATCGTTACACCAGCTACTGCACCCTCCCATTCAACAGTGATGCAATTGTCTTCTACTGTATGTGTGATTGTTCCGCCCGGTGCTGTTGGAATTTGGGCTAAATAAGCAGATGATGTGGTAGAATTCCAACCATTATTGCCGTAATTAGTGCCGTTAATTTCCATTCCAAATCCATTCTCTGGTGTTCCGGCAGTGAAATAATCGCCATTATAATCGACCCAACCATCTCCGGCAGGGTTGGCTACAAATCCAAAAGGAACATCTCCTGTTCCTCCGCGTGCATGATGTCCGTCCCAATTTAATGTTCCTTCATGACCCGCATTTCCGTGAACGGCTATTTCTACTAAATCTCCAATGAGATATCCATTTCCTGAAACTATTTGGCCGTGCGAAGTTATTGCAATGAATGAAAATAGCGTAAAAATGAGCGCACGAATGCCCCGCATAGGTTAGGTTTTTAATAAGGAGTTACTACTACAACAATAATAACGTAAAATCCCCCCAATAGGTTGAGAAATATGAAAAAAATTATTAATAAATTTAATTCACCAATTTGATTCGTCGCTTTCTTACCAGTAAGATTTAGCCACGGCTAATGTTAATCTATCAAAGAGCCTTTCCCCGAAGTATCTGCGGTTAAGTTTGTAGCAAAATTCATTCAAATAATTTTGCAAATA
>WTCE01000153.1 GCA_013138735.1 Crocinitomix sp.
ATGATGCTTTTTGCATTTGTCACGTCTTGGATCTTCTAAATCTTCAAAGAAATCCAATAATTTATATTTTTCACTCAAAATCGTATATTTAATTGATTACCAGATAAATATACGCATTTTTAGGCGATCATAAAAGGATTAATGAATTGATATTTAGATAGTTATCAACTGTTGAGTTGTTAATAAAATGGCGTTATTTTAAATGCGTTTGCCCTGATATAAAGATGAACCTGAAGTGATGGTAGATGCTTTACATGAAGGAATCATTGATGAAGACATCTTTTATAAGGTGCAGAATAGACTAGCGGATGTACAACATAAAAGCAGACGTGTCACGAAAACAATTACACGTAGAGACGAAATTCCATTGCGCGGGCATTTATCATGCTCTAAATGTGGCGAAACGCTAACAGGAAGTGGTTCAAGAGGAAAACTAGGAAAGCGTTATTTTTATTATCACTGTAATTTCTGCAAAAAAGAAAGGTACTCCGCTCCCCTATTGAATGATCAATTTGAAAGCTTGCTAGCCGAATTTGATTTCAATGCCGACATCAAACGGTTTTACGATCATCTTTTACTCCAATTGGCGGAAAAAGAACAAGATACCAACGTGCAGGATATTCCTAAAATCAAGACAAAAATTAAAGTCGAAAAAGAGCGTATTAAAAACTTGCAAGACTTGTTAGCAGATCGCGTAATTGGTTCAGACGATTACAAAGAAATGCGTGGACGGTACAGTGAGAATATTAAGGATTTACAGAAGGATTTGAAGAAAATCAACCAAAATAAGAAAGGTAGAGAGCAGTACTTAATGTCGAGTTTAAACCTCATAAAAAACCTCTGCAACACTTACCAGACAAGCACTACAGAGTATAAGCAACGTCTAGTGGGTTCGATCTTCCCGAAAAAATTGAGCTTTGACGGAAATCAATGTCGAACCCCAATTTTGCAAGAAGTCCTTTTTTGGGTTCTTAGTCATAGCAACGGTTACAGAGCAAAAAAAAACGAACAACTGCTAAAAAAATTGCAGTTGTTCGCTGTGGTGGAGAAAGGCGAACGAATATCGAACCCTAGTTTGGAGGGGTTTCGGGAGGTGGATGCGATTTGGAGGGAGGTTGAGGGGAAGGTTTTGGAAGGTGAGTCAACCTTCGTTGGCAACTCCCAAATCCCTTAAAACATCCTGCCTAGCTCTGTTGATTTAAAAATTCATTTTAAACCAACAATTTGTGATTGGTATGCTATTTTCTCAAAACAAAGGCATATGCTTCCTCTATCTCATCAAACTCTTTATTCTCAAATGTGTTAATCTTAAAACAGCCTCTTTTCTTAGCAAAGAAAATGAAAGTATCTTCATCAATACTAATACCAACTTTATTCAATCCAGCTTCTGTAATGCTATATTTATAGGATACATTACCATCCTTAAATAGCTTAGAATTTTCCATGAACCAATTGTAGGTGAAAAGCTCTACATAATAGCCAAATATTCTACTTGTTTTCAATAAATAATAGGCATTGTCATATTTTTTAATGTGATTTTTATCAGGGTATCGTAGCACTTTATCGCTATTGATTATACACGCTAAATACTTGTCATTTACAGGTGTATTCTGAATGATATTTTTTAAGCTATTTAGGATGTTTTTTTCATCAAATAGCTGATAATTAATCAATGACTTGATCACCAAAAAATCATTATTAATTAACTTTCTCCAATTCTCATTTCTATTTCTTACAGTACCTCTATCATTTGATGGATAGGTGAAAGTACTACCGTTTTTAAAGAAATCTTGTTTTTGAGTTAAAAATGCTCTAAAAAGCAAACACGTATTATCTTTCATTACCTCTTCACTAAAAAGAGCTGACACTTTTTTGCCTATTCTTTCAAATTCCGCAATTGATTCATCTGCACATAAATCAAAAATAAAATCAATTTGCCCATAGAAATACTTCTCTTTTTCCAACCGAACGAATAAACTTTCCCACTCATTTTTTGGATCAGCTATGATTCGTTTGGCTTTTTTAATTTCTTCAGTTACTTGTCGTCTTGAGAGCCCCGTTTTTATTAAGTCAATTTTGTCAGTAAAATCATCACTACTCAACACTTCATAAATTGACTTATTATGAACAATGTCTAGTAATTCTAGAATACTATTGCAAGCACCTTTATATAGTTTTGGAGTGTCTATGGTCGTGTTATAAATTAAATTAGAGACAACTCTTTTCCAAGCGTTTAAATTTGTTGCATCACCCCCAACCTTAATCAGATACCTTGTCATTGCAAAATACAACGTTTCATGCCACCAAGTAGAATTTTCGGGATCATTAAAAACAAGTCGATCAAACTTGCCCTCATAAAAGTTTTGATTGAAATCAAAGTTGTAAGCATTGGAACTGCAATAAGCCAATAGTTGCAAGTAATCATCTATATTCTTGGCAAAAACTGGACTATCTTCAAAAATAACAAGCGGGTTTATTTCCTTCTCCAGTCTTAAAATTTCTATCGAACCTAAATTGATAGCAGTTAGCTCGTTGGATTTTATATAATCACCTAGAAACATCCGTTTGAAATATTTCAAATAGGCTAAATCAATTTCAGTGCTACCATTTTCCTTTGCATTCCAAAATAAATCATTCCAACTTATGTCTAATTTTTTTCGCCAATCTGATACATTAATCGAAGCTGAATGGGATTTAATTAACCAGGCTTTGAAGTTTTCAAAATGCGTTAAATGTTTTCCTCTTGCGTTCATTTTCACATATAACTCATCTGTTTGTTCAAAATCATCTAAGTTAAAAAAGTCAAAGGTGACCGTATTCTTTTCTGTTAAATTTGTCCAAGCTGTTTGGTAATCCGCTGAATTAAAGTGAGTATTGATTTCATCCAAAACAACGAGCACGCTTTGAACAGTGGGGTCCTTTTTCCAAAAAGTAAAAAAGGCTTCATTTGTTTCAATGATTTCAGACAAAATTGAATTATCAACCTCTAATAATTCAGTGTCTATTTCAATCAGCATTTTTAAAAAGTCTCTTGAACTATTTCTTGTCGCATAAGTAAACCTTTTCAACTTCTCCAAAGCTTCTTTGTTGGCTGTTTTTTTAGCCAAAAACCAATGAATTAAAAATAAGGTTGTCAGGCGTTGTTGCCCATCTAAAGGAATAAAGGTGATAAAATCGGCAGAAGTGGAGCTTATACCTTTGGTAGTGTAATCTAAATCAATGTGTAGGTTGCTTGCGTAACTTTTTAAAGCCCCCAATAAGGTATTAATGCTTTGTTTGTTTTTATCCAGTAATTTATAATTATCCACTCCTTTTAACTTGCCATAGACAAAATCTAAATGAAGCGGTTTTTCTGCAGTACTGGCCAAATGAATTGCTGATATTAGTTTTTTACGGATCGTCTCTGCTGACTTTCTCCCATATGTATAATCCCGCTGGATATTTGGAATCTCAATACTATAATCAGTAATAATATCCCAAAATGTTTTTGTGAATTCTTGCATATTATTTGTCCAAATAAAATGTTAACAGTTGATTATTAATGTGCTCCTTATAATCCGCCATATCTTGTAAGCCAAATACTTCGTCCGTTATACTTTTCTTGTTTTTGGAATAGTTTTTAGTAAAAACAGCCTTCGTACAGTCAGGGATAAATACGTTCGCCTCTTTTGCTTTTGAATATAGTTCTAACAACGTTTTTCTTTTATCAATAAAAACATTGTTTCCCAATTTACTGTTTGTGTTTTTATCTAATAAGGTTAAGTTTGAAATATCATGAAGTCCCATTAAATTCGATATTTTTTCAATAACACTTGTCAATAATTCAGAATCATCTGACTTTAATTTCACTTCTGGTATGCGCTTCGTTTTATCTTCTTTTGACAGCATAGTGACTATTTGCTGAATCTCTTTAATTAACTCGGTTTCTTTATGTGCGGCTAAGTCCTTATTAAAGGAATTTAACCATTTTATAACAGCTTTAATATTTTCGAATTCTTTTGGGTTTTGTGGATTGATATGCTCAACGCTCCATTGCTCCTTCTTATACAGGTCGAATGGAAATTTATTAGTGCTTAAGTCATTGTTAAATAACTCAACATTTAACAAGAGTAAAACGTTCTGACATGCAACTCTATTTTTGTCATAGTTTAGATTATCAAGCTGATAATAAGCAACCGTTTTGTCATCCTCTTTTTTTACTTTTTTAAACTCTTCTTGAATCTTGCCAATGAGTTTTTCTTTGAATTCTTTTTTATTACTGTTTTTACTCAGCTTAAGTATGGCAGAGAGATTTGAGATTCCAGTATTGACCAAAAAGCCAATATAATGATAGAACTCTTTGTTCTCATTGTCAGAATACCATTCCACTAATTTATTGAATGTCTGTTTGATGATATTCCAATCAAATTGCTTCGCCTTGGAATACTGTTCTTCGTATAATAAATAGGCTTTTTTTCCTTGCTCTTTATTGTAAGATCTTATTTCATTCGCTAAATCGATTATAAAGTCTATCCGTGTGTCCAAACTATCGTAATAGTGATGGTCGCAGATGAAAAACCAAAAATTATCGTCTTGTAATTGATTTTCTATTAAATCCCACTCATTAGTTAACTCAAATGATTTAAGTTCTTTAACCTCATTCGAATAGTGCCTTTGCGTGTCTAAGACAAAAAGCGCTTTTATTAATTCTGAATTTGTTAGTGGTATTTTCCCTGCATTTAGATCTAAAAAAATATCCTCTGCACTCTTCTTATGCTCATTTTCAAACACATCATACCATATAATATGAGCCTGCTGTTTTATTTTTTTACTGAATTCCTCTTTGCCGCTTTTAGTATTGGAAAACCATTTAGCGATATAAGAACTAATAAGGTAAATATGATAGATGTCTACATTATTAAAGTCTTTATTCGTTTCAATAAAAGCATCCCATTCTATGTCGGCTTCAATTGCTGCAAATAAGAGTGCCATTTTATTTTGCAGAAATTCTTGAGTGCTATCACGCGTTTTATAATCTATTGTATAGAACTTCTCTTGTTCTAAATAATAAAGCAATAGGTAGATAGAAGTAATCCTTTGCTGCCCATCAATAAGTTCATGCTTAATAGTGGTTGTAGATTCATTGTCTTTATAAGAAGAATTTACAATTACGGGTTGCAAGCAATACTTTCCATCTTTATGCTTATTTATATCGTTAAGCAAGGCTTCTATTTGCTCTTGTTGCCATTTGTATCCTCTTTGATAGTCTTCTACAACAAAATGATAGTCTCTAATTTTTTCTATGGCTAGAAAATTTATTTTACTTAAATTGTCCTCCTTTGCTTTCATGCTATCCTATTTTGATCCTTCATTTCTCCACTTTTAAAACAAAAAAAACCCCATCAATTAAACGTCCTAAACAACTATTAAACAAACAATAACACAGATAAGTCAACAATCTAAACTCTTTATTTACACTCATATTTTGCATAAGAAAATTTAGATCTTCTTTAAAGTATTTTTTATGCTTTTTATAAGTCGTTCCCAGTATGACTCACCCATTTCTATGTAACTATAGCCTGTTGTAATTTGATACATCCATTTCATTAATCGCTCAGAATCTTTAAGATCATATCTATAAACACCCCCTTCACTTTCGCTTAACTTTCCTATTGAAAAATCCATAATTGCCGTTGATCTATTGGGATCTTTTCGAAGATGTTCAAGAATTGGTAATTTTTCTTGAAAATAATCTATGATTGAATCATACCCTTCCTTTTCGAGATCCCATTTATTAACCGCAAACAATACTGGATTATTTGTATGCCCTAATGATTTTGCGTAATCTAAAAATTGAACTATTAAATCTTCACTTTCATCTGGAAAATCGATATTTATGACTAAAACAAACACTAATGAACAATCTGGATGTTGTAAGTAAGCATTGACACGCCCGTCCCTATCACCTTTTATTCCACCATCTGTCAACATAGCCTCTTGCATACTTTCATCAACCATGTCCAGGAGACAGAAAGGCATTATGGGTATCCTAATATCATCTGGCGTAAATAGTAGGTTTATTTCATTTGGAGAAAAATTTTGCTCATTATAAATCGCTCTCCCCTTCTGATTGAATGTGCTATCTTCAACATCTTCACTCATTTCAAACAATACATCACGGCCGCTTTTATGGTAAACTTTGTCGCTAGAATTTAATATTTCCAGTTGTCCTTGAGCCATGGTTTTTAAATAATGAATTAAACCATTCACCATGGCTGTTTTTCCAGAATTTGATTGACCAAAAACAAAAAAATACGGAATATCTGGATCAACTTCTAGATCATAAGATTTTATCTCTTCCTCTACGTTTTCCAGCCAAGTCGAATTCAGACTTTCTAAAATAATACGATTTTTTATTTCTACGATATCATCAATATAATCAGTGATCCCCGCCAAATATAGTTTTTTCTTTAATTTATCAGAAACCTGAATTCCTTTTCCGTTGGTGAGGTCTTTTAGCACCGATCTAATTTCAAAATCTTGCCGTACTATTTCTCTTATATTGTCAACTGGCGGCTTGTCAAATGAAGTCAAATAGTGTTTTTTAACGATTTGATCAACAGCTCCTTTTGTTATCGATCCTTGTGCGATTAAAAAATCTTCAACCTCAGAACTCAAATCCCAACTCATTCTTGGGTTACCGTTGGTCCAATAGTAAATTCTGTCTATAACATCTTTTGGAAAGACTAATCCTGATTTACTTATAAATTGATGAAATTCACTTTCAGTGAAGTTATTCAGATATATTTTTTGACCAATATTAAATGGAGAAATCTTCGAATCCTTTATTATTTCGGTTGGCTCCAATACGCCACTCAACAAATATGTCAAACGATAAAAATCTTCAGATCGCACTCTTGAATCAAAATAGTTACTCCTAATTTGAGAAAAAATTTGATCTGAATATGCTGTTTTTATTAATGCATCAATCTCATCCAACATAATAATGATTTTAGCATTACCAATTGTCCCTAATAGTTCTTTTAATTCTCTCAGATGTTCCTTATATGGTGAAGATGCTCCTTCTTGTGTCCTATTCGTGATAATTGTATCACGAACCTCATGAAAGCGATCTAAATGCGAATCTAAGGCAGCATCTATAATATTTCTAAAACATTCCCTTGCAGTCTGAAAAGTATTTGAAAGATCAACGTAAATAAAAATTTCGCCGTTGGACTCAATTGATCTTTTAGCATTTATAAGGAGGTTAGTCTTGCCCATTTGTCGCGATACTAAAACATAACCGGGCCTAACCATATCTTCTACAATGGATTTAACTTGCATATCCGCCTCTCTTTCTACATAAAATTGGGCTGGAATTATTGTATATGGTTTTAAAATTTTAGTCATAAATTATGCTAATTCTCTATCAGTTTCTGATAAAATTCTTTCAACGGTTACTCTATCATGACGCTTCAACGTATATAAAGAATGATAGAATTTTTTGATGAATCTTGGTGAACCATTTGCCATTTTAATCAATTTAGCTTTATCCTCGACGTGAAGGTTCCATTCGAATTTAGTCTCAATTTTATTAATCAATTCAAGAATATAACTCTCCTCCCAAAAGTCGATTTTTACAAATTTCATTGATTCGTAGATCTTGGTTTGAAAATCGGAAATATGCCTTACTGGGTTTTCAATTGAAGATAGAATAAATTTAACTTGACTTAAACCGCTGTTATATGTTTTGGAAATGAGTAAGGATATAAACTTTTTAGTAAATTCTTCATTACTTTCATCTCCAGAAATTGGAATTTCTTCAATAAATACAATTAATTTTTCACTTTTTAAGTTATTCGATAGTAATTCAATTATTAGCTTAGAGCAAGATTTGAAATCGCTGGGGATCACTTCTAATTGCGATTTATGGACGTCAAAATACAATTCTGAGTAAATCTCAGTAAATAAATCTTTTACAGTCAATCCGACACAACTTGATAAATTAACATTTACAACTCTCAAATTTGACTCTATAATATTTCTAACAATGATATTGGATTTCCCACTTCCTGAAGCACCCCAAAGCCATAAAGATTTTTCTTTGACTGAAGAATTAAATTTCCTATCATCCGTTCGAACAACGTAATAGTCTTTCTTCTCTTTATCATAAAGATTAAATAAAACGTTTATAACGTCAGAATTATAAACATCAAACGATTCATTTACATTTGCGTAGATAGAAATTCCGAGTTCATGAAAAGCATTCTCAGAATTCAAAATTCCCAATGTAAGCGAAAGGGCTGACTCAATTGCGTCAGTCTGTCTGAGCTGCTTTTTTGTTCCTTTATCCCCATCT
Source organism: Crocinitomix sp. (assembly GCA_013138735.1). Taxonomy (GTDB): domain Bacteria; phylum Bacteroidota; class Bacteroidia; order Flavobacteriales_D; family Crocinitomicaceae; genus Crocinitomix. Next base: position 8,339 of record WTCE01000153.1, read on the forward strand.
CCAAAATCACAAATTCCTTTTATTAATACCCAATCCAATTTATTTCCGCATGCGGCATAAACTCCTGCTCCTTCCATCTCACCTCCCTTTGATTCAGGACAAATAGCTATTAATTTATTTCTGTATTTTAAATTATCAACTAATTCCTCACCAGACAGCAAACGTGTCGGAATAACCTTTGCTTTTTTACCATTCTTTAAGTTATGCTCCCAATTTCTTATATTTTTTAATCGATTTAATAACAAATCACTGGCTGGAGATTCAATCCCTCGAATTGTTTCGAGTACATCCCCATTTTCATCAGTTCCAACTCTCTTCGAGTTATATGGAATAATTGATTCAGAGACTAAAACATCTCCTATATTCTGCTTCAAAGGATTTACACCAAAAGCAATGCCGACCATCATTACAACGATTGATTTGGTGTTTTCAAGTGCTTTTCGAACAGTAACAATCGAGGATTGCCTTGAAATCGACCCCATTTTACCGCATTGCACATGAACGACTTTGTATTTTCCCAAAACGGCCAAATAAAGCGTAATTTCGTCTGTGTTCGTTTTTAGGATCTGACCAGAACGATCAATGGGTAGCAACTTTTTATGCAATGCAATAGTCTCCAAATCTGTTGCCGTTACTAAGAGTATTGCATTTTTAGTCAAATGCTCCTTAGCTTTAACAAAAGATATGTCCTGATAATTTAATTCCATATCGATTCAATGCTAGACTTACATGTCAATTCAAACTCCATAATGATATATACTTGGGTTGTTTTTATTTTATTAATTTCTAGTTCTCCTATTCGCGGACTTAATCAGGACAATTCACTCGAATTCCCCAATTTGACTTCCCTCTTACTTCAACTATCACAATGGCGGAAGACGAATTCAGGATTTTCGAATAATTAGTTTGATAATCCGTCGTCTCTGTAGCATATTCGATTCTAAGCAATTCATTTCCATTTTCAGTAGAGACTATTATCGTATCGGGTTCTGTATCATTATAATACTCGAATAAAAAATCTACATTAGCATAGCCTAGATTAAACTTTAGTAGTTGTACCCCTTTTCCTTTTATATCTTCAGCTTCACCTCCATTGCATGGAATTAAATTTTCCTCTGGAGCAGGCGGCTGAACAATAACAACAATAGGATCAGGATCCCGATTCAAAAAGAGCCAACTTTTATTGTTGTCATTAAAGCCAAGTCGTACAGTCGCATTAACGGAATTATACCCATTCTTTTCTGCCAATATGGATTTTTCTATTGGGTTGAAAATTTGATTAAACAAAGATTGACGGCCATAGTTGATTGTAACTTCCCCATCACCGTTGGTCACATTTGAGTTGATTCCAGAAACTGAAAATTGTGAATAATTAGTATTCAACGTGTTAATGTTGACGTTGCTTAATCTTTCATTGGTTTCTTCATCATATACGACGTAATCATGGTTGACTTCGAACGGAATCAAACTAATTAAAAAAAAAAAAAGTAAAAATGCAGGAATCCACCACCATAGAAAACGTCTTTGTTTTATAATGAAAGTGAGTTTTTCTTCACCAATATATGCGAAGTCTTTTTTCCAATCTGATTTTTTGAATCGCGTAAACAGGGTGTTTTCTTTTGCGATATCCTTTTTCCATACTTCTATTTGACCTGCTGAGTTCGTCTTATAAATTTTCTTTTCTTTTGCACCGTACAATTCTATTTCTTGGTTCGCTATTGGTTTTTTACGTCGTGTTAAAAACTCAAAAATTGCAGGATGCCAATCTTCTACTTCATCAACCCCCTCTTCTACTTCATTCTCTTCAGGCAAAGGAATTGGCGCAATAGGGATTTCGGCTTCTTGCGGGAGTGCAATTAAATAGTCTTTTTCCCCGAACGGTAGTGGTTCGTTCAAGTATTCTTGATTTTCAAAAAACACCTTAAAACTACCGTCAAATTCGGGATGAATGATTTTGTATTCTCCATTAGGATTTGTTTCAAAATTGACATTTTTAAATTCAGATGCAAAATTCAGTTTAAAGTTTGGCACGGTTTTACCATTACTGTCCAACACTTTAAAATTGAGAATAGCGTCTAATTTCACAATAATGATCGCTTCATCTTTTTGATTAAAAATTAGCGGTTGTGATTCGAATCGACTCTCTGCACTGCTTGCGTTTATTTTTTCTCGCCTATTGATACCGTTTAATTTTAAAACTCCCAAATGGTCAGATTGCAAGGTTGCTTGAAAACTTGGCGAATCAATTCGGCAACTTACATTCTTTATTGCATTGCCAGTTTTATCTTGAAACAGAACAATTCCTGAATTGAGTGAGGCCGGTTTAATTTTTCGCAATGCACCTTTTTCAAAATCCAATTCATCCTTGACAAAGCCCCATTCCGTTAAAACTACCTTTACGTTACCATCAGGATCAAGAACATAAAAGACGGCATCAGACGAAGGAAGTTCAATGATATTACTTAAGAATTCAGTATTTAATTCAGTAGGTAATTTTTCTTCCAAATAATGAATGGAATTATAAATGACCCGATCAATTTTTTCCTTTAGAGCCTCATCCTGAATCTCGGCATATTGTTTAAAGTCCAGATTATATTTAGATTTCCAGTGTACAATACCACTATTTTCAAGAATATATGGCTTAGCAAACTCAAAATTAGCCATTAAAGGGTGGATTCTCTTCTCTATAATTTCGTATCGCGAATGGTTCGTTGTATTTGAACCAAAAACAGATTTTATATTCTCTAATGATGACTGAGTAATTTTGTACATGGGTTAAATTTTACTTAGTATTTTATCAACTTGAATAAACTTGCCTTTTTGACCTGAAATTGCTTTTCCAGTCGCCTGAAGAACCTTTTTAATATCAGATAGACTTAAGTTATTATTCAATGACAGCATTAAGGCTACCGACCCTGCGATAATTGGTGAGGCCATTGAGGTTCCACTCATTTTATCCAATTTATTATTGGGTAAACTACTGTAAATATCTACACCTGGAGCAAAGACGGTCACATTATCACCGAAGTTTGAAAAATCCGCCCGATTACCTGCGCGATCCGTTGCGCCGACAACCAGGCAATGTTGAGATCTTTTCATTGGATCTAGAGCAGCCAATACGTTTGAGTTTCCCGCGGCCTGAACCACTATTGCTCCTTCCGATTCTGCTATTGCAAAAACTTCATCCCACATGGCAGCTTCGTCTGTATAAAGTTCATTGGCGCGTCTCTTTTGTTCGGCAATGGACATTCCTCCACCCGCAGATGGCGTATTAATTCCTAATGACAGATTAATGACGGATGCCTTGTTTTTTAGTGCATAAAAAATGGCATCTAATATGGCGGAAGTAGTCATCCTACCTTGCTTGTCGCCAATTTGAATTGGCATAATACTGCAAAGCGGTGCTACACCCGATAGCCCAATATTATTCCCGTCTTCACCGGCCACCGTTCCGGCTACATGCGTACCGTGAATCATTGCACCATTGTATGAAGTTAAGTTCACCGAATAATCTACAACATTCCAACCATCAACGATTTGGTTTTCTAGTTCAGCATGGTTGGGATCAAATGAATCGTCAATTACCGCAATTTTTATTTGCGGATCTCCACGAGTTATATCCCAAGCATCATACAAGCCAATTTGTCGATAAAACCAACTGAATTTTTCATCTTTAAAATAGGGATCTTTACTCGTGAATGATTGCGTGTAAATAGCCTCAACACAAACGAATTTCACTTGTTGAAATACTACTTTCAGCTCTGCCATTAGACTATCGCGCCTCTCGTCAGGAACAATAAACTGAATTCTTTTATACTCCTCTGCAAAATAATTTACTTGAATCGAATCATCAGGAAATTTTATTGCAGTTTGAATTGCAAAACCATTCAAATCAACCGTGTCATCCAGATAGACATTCAATAAATTAGAAATGATCTCTCGATTTAAAGAATCATCTGGAATAATAATTTTTGTAGAATCGATTGGATTATGTCTGTTTGGGAAATCTGGAAAAATAGGTGCATCAATTATTCGATAGATTGTATCGGGTATTCGATTCGATTGGTTACTACTAAATTCATTGTGCCCTGTATTACACATCCTCATTAGAAAAAGGAGCAACAACCCAAGTATAATTGCTGCAACAAACCACCAATTATTCGCCTTTTGGGGTCGAACTCTATTTAAAATATGTCCCTCTTGATTACTCATGAATGCTTACATTATTTAAATCCGTAATGAGCAAACCTATTTTTTGATTTTCAGCCACATTAAAGGAATCATCCACCTCGTACGTTTTTTTTACATTTGATGCATAAAGTTCTTTTACACCAATTGAAAAATTAGACATATAAGATTTAGAAGATTGGGAAAGTACATCCGCTGTAATTTCTTGCCGATCATTGATATGATTTAGCGCATGAAATATTGGTTTATTCGTTTTGTTTATTCTCGGTCTGAACTCCTCATTTTCAAACAGCCATGAAGCTGAAAAAACAAATCGATTTAAAACACTTGTAATGCAACCAGACAACGCATTAAATTGATCTTCTGAAATTCCTCTAGCAAAACTTTCCTCGACCAATTTCAGGATGATATTGTTTACCCTAGTCAATAATTTATCATTCATTAATTCATCTATGATCGAATTAATGGCCTGTTTATTAGCTTCAGAAATATCCCATTTCGTTTTTACATTTACAACGACAAGTGAAAGTTTATTCACCCAATAATCAATCACTATTTGCGTGAATTCATGCGCAGGTGTTTTACGTTCATTTTGTGAATTTAAAAAAGTAGCTAAATCTATTCCTAGTTGGTCTTTCAGTATCGCATTTAAATCGGTTTCATTTACCCCATAAAACTCCTTTAAATCACGTTTAATCTCATCTATTTTTAAAGGCATTTCGAGATCGAGACCTATGCTTTCTAAAATAACTTTTAGGTCTGACAATTCAACCACATCCTGCTGTCCAATCTCTTCTAGATCATCAGCAGAGATTTGATGATTAATTTTAAAACCATATAAAGTGCTCCATACCTCTGATTCTTTCAGAACCATTTCCGAAAAATAATCCGTTAAAACGCGGTTTTGAGAATTACTTAATTTCAACAATGCCATAAATGCATTGGCGCCTTTCATTTTAGCTTTTCTCAAATCTTCATCCATATTACCAGACTGGTATTCTCCTTCCAAAACTATTAAACAAGAATTAATGGCTTTACTTAAAATTGTATTCAATTGGGCAATCATATTGGCCGGATGAGAAGACGGTGCAAGATATTTGCAGAGGTAATCAATTCCCGTTTTATTCGGTGTAAGTAGATTGTCCCATAATTCATTTTTATTAAAAATGAACTTATCAATTATTTCTGATGTCAAAAAGGATTTTTTCATATCCTCAATTAATGGAATCTCTTCTTGTCTTATCTCCGTTTCTAACCCCGATAGTTTATAACCTTCAAAGGTCGAGGTTGAAAATCCGGGATCTCGGAGCGGGAAAATGAATTTGAAAGAGTCCGATTCAGCCGTCCAATTATCGATCCATTTATCTTCAATTGGTTTTTGCATATAGGTACAAAAATTTTCTTGAAATCGAGCGAACCATTTGGCATTGTGCCCTTTCGTTTCTCCAATAATTTCCGCATCACCCTTTCCGGTTAGTTCGATATTAAATTTTGTCATGGCGACAATAAGTGGTGATACGTTTTCAACATTTAAATTTACATTATAAGATTTTAAAAGGGCAAGTACATCCTGTTCCTGTTTTTTACGTTTTTGTGGATTTTCACCTGCGTATTGCTTCACATATTCCTCTAAAAAGAAAGGTGAATCAGAAACCTCAGGTGGATCTTGATGCATACAATATAATAAGGTAGAAATTCCTAAATCGCGGTTATAGAGATAGAACAAATACGAAACTTTACCTCTTACAAAAGCACTCAATCGTTCTGCAGGTGGATTATTGTTGAATATTTGTTCTGGTGTAGTTTCTTGATTCTTACTTCCTGGAAAATCAAGCAAATCAGTATAATTTAAAAATGAAGTAAATTCGGCGCCATCAAAATCATCAGGAATAGTTAAGTGTAATTCTTTTATTAAAGCGCATATTTTCCCTCTGGCAATTTCAACTATCTTTCCATTCGCATCACATATTGCAACTTTAGGTAATTGAGTGTGCTGATAGATTTCTTTTACACGAGCTACATCTAAGATATTAGATGAATCTGAAAATTCTTTAGCGACTAAATTGGGATCATTAATAATTGACGCTGAATTAGTGTAAACCGTTTTACTAAAGTTTAACAGATTCAGCGTTTCGCTTAAATCTTTGAATAAATTCGTTAAAAACTCGTTTCTACCCCACAAAAAACTAAGTGCTATCCAACGATCTGAACTTGGAATTGAAGGCAAGATAATCGCCAAATCATTAAAGAAATTGATGCTTTTCGCCTCTTTTATAATGAAATTGTCGCGATAGTTGCCCTGCACATAGTTATTAAAATCAACTACTTCCGATTTGGAAATTTCTTTTCCTTGATATGAGCTATTGCTTTTCAACTCCAACATGAGTTTTACAACCTCATCTCTATCAAAGTCATTAATAAATTCACGAATATTACCCAAATAGGCATTGACAATAATTGCAGCTAAATCAAGCTGACTAATTAACTCTAATTTAAAATTATAATCCGTATTGATAGCTTTTGGAATCGCTGTTGAAAAACGGGTGATAATTCCTGTAGATTCTCTACCACCAGGAGGGTTAATTTTTTGCAAAAAATCAATTCGGTTGGTCGAACTTGGATCTAACACTTCTAACTTCGCAGTTTTAGGCGATTTCGCCAAACTACGAACTAAAAAAGATTTACCAACCTGACTCTGACCGAAAATGGCAATTGATGGGCGCTTTTTTGAGGCTTCTAAAACACGATTAATTGTTCTAAGGTCATTTTCTAGCATTATTTGCTTTGAAATAGCCGCTGATGATTTGGTGTTTTGCTTTATCCAATCAATTCCTTTGAGAATAATCTCATTCGCTTTTCGCGATTTATCTTGTATTTGTTTAAAGTCTGTGTTGTAACTATCCATTTCTATCCTACTTTAACTTTTCCGTACTTAATAACTTCTGCTGTTGTTTTATCTAATACTATAAAACTGAGTCCGTTCTGTATTCGTTGTCCTACTCCTTCTTCAATCTGATGATATTTCGTTTCCACAAAATCAAAATCTTCACTCGAAATAAATTGATATTGATTCGAAGCCTTAGTCACTAATTCTGCTAAAACTTTATACACATATTTTTTTTGTGGAATTTTAAAAGATTGTAGCTTTAACATTATTGCGTTTATTATGTCATAAACGTTGCCTATAAAATCAATTTCGATTTGATTAAGCTCTTCACACAACCCTTCACCTTCTTCCTTTAAAACCCTTAAAAAAGCATGTCCTTGGGGCAATTTATCTTCAAGTATTTCAGCAATCAATCCATTTAGTTGAGGTAAACCGTCAATCGTAAAATTATCATCAGCTATTTTTACTGGTTCTGCTGTATTTTCTATTCTTGCTGCAGATTTCGGATTTCCGCCAAGGAGAAGACTTAATAAACCATCAGTTATATTTTTATAAAAATCGACTTTATTAACGGCAACTGCTGACTCCGACATTTGCTCAATCTTTTGTAAAAGATTTGGCTTTAGGTTGAGATTCAAACTTCCTTTTTCCATGTTCATTTTTAATTCGGCTAAAAAATGTATTAACGTATCATTTGGTCCACCGTGAACGATAGGCTGATCGGTCTTGTCGCTGTCTGAAGTATCATAGCGTACATATTTTGTCCTAGATTTCATCAGCCACAACAGTGTTTAGTAAAAATGCTCCTGTATCTCTCCAATACCCCTCTTGATCCAATAAGGTCATAAACGAAAGCTTAAAGTATCCCTTAGCATCCACTTCTTCCCCGTGTCTATCCACAACCTCTATATCTTCAATGGTTAACTCTTCTCGGTCTTCCTGATTTCGATTTAAAGAAATGGTAAAAGGAAATTCATAAGGTTCGTGCGCCATTTTTTCCCGGTATTTATCACTACTGAAGTCAAAAATGAATAACGGTGTTGCAATCCAACTATCAACTGGTAGTTGCCGCATTCCAATTTGAACTGGTGCGCCATAAAATTTGAATTCACCTTCATAAACTCCTTTTTCAAAAATCAGTTTATCTTTCAAAATCACGGGGTTTCTATCGTTAATGACACCAATATAATCGGCCGTTGACGAAATTTGACCAAGAGGTTCTAGGTTGATCCTAAAATTAGAAAGTTTGTTTATTGAACTTAAAAAACAAATCAATGCGCCTACTGCCACGGTAGTTTTCGGATCGTCCACATCTCCTAATGGGTTTGCGAAAGGATACCATTTACCAAATCGATACGCTCCAAAATTTACTATTTTATCAGGACTGACGACCAGTGATTTCACAAATAATTCCCTAACAATTGGCAAATTGCTTGACTTTCCAGAAAGCAATAGTATGTCACAATCGAAAATTCCAATGAGCTGCGTTAATTTATCGACCATGGGCTTAACTACGTCAGCAATCGTGTAATTAATACGGGCGGTATCAATGCTTATTACAAAATCTAAAATGGATACATTTTCTAGATTACAATTTTTTGAAATCATATTTTCCAAATGAGGAATGAGGTTGTTTTTAGGCAATGTAAACTCTTGCAAAATCTCACGTAAACTCCTCGTTACTATCGAATTAGAGTTTTCTAAAACCAAATTAAGGGCTGCATACGCACAATAAGTTGCGATTTGGTTTCCAAATTGTTTTCTATAAATACGATCTGTTGCCGTTTGTTCGCCCACATTGGCGCCAAATAATAAATTCATGGTTTCATCAACCCTTTCACCACCTAATTGCACAATATTATCTGCTATTTCTGGTAGAATATTGAATTCAATGATTCGCTTAATTATGTCATCCCCTGCCAAATTGAAGCCTTCCCAAAAAAGAGGGGTAGGATTAAGATATGGAATTTCGGAAAGTTCGTCATATCCATAGTTGCAAATCATCAAATCTGTTGTGCCCCCTCCAATATCTACACTTGCAACAGTTATCGTATCTTCTGTTTTATCGTCTTCTACAATTCTTTTCTTCCCTTTATACTCGAAGAAAAGCTGATGACTTCCTTTAAACTTATCAACTAGTTCTGCATACAAATAAGCGATTTGAGAACAAGTTGCCTCATCATATTTCCAAGTTTGTTTATCTGCTTCATCTATAAAAGCATTCGCTTTTACGTCCGCTGGGTGAACAGTAATATCGATCGCAATCGTTCCAATATCATAATACTTTTGTGCAAGAATAATAGCATCTTTTAGCGCATTTCTGAATGACCTTTGTTCTGTTATAGTCATTGCAGTTGGACAGGTTACAACCACATTTTTCAACCTTCGTTTATAAGAAGAATGCCCTTGATATTTTCTGAATTTATAGCTATTAATTTGAGAAATGGCGTGACATAGAATTTCAAAAAGCGCAAAGGTCATAGTTGAATACCTTGAGTATCTGCTATCCAAAGCTTCCAACTGACCTGATTTATCGCCGTTTTTAAGCACCATTCCTTGCGAAGAAAGATGGGCTGCGATACCAAATAATGCAGGTTCTTTCAATGTAGACCGGGTATAACCCAATTCTCCATCTTTATTAATTTTGGTCCAAGGGATTGCAACAAGATCTTTGTCCCATAGATAACGCTTAGGGCTGCTGAGTGTTGCTTGACTATCCTCACTTTCAAAAATTGAAGCCAAACGCACGGCCTCGGGACCTACCCTCACTAAACTTGGCCAGTTAAATACATTTCCTTCTACCAAGCTAGCCATTTCATTGCCAAATCGTTCTTGTGCAAAAGCGATCTGCATTTCAAAAGGTTCTTCATATAATTTATACGGGGTTGACAAATCTCTGATCGCTAACTTTCTAGCCGAGGTAAAATCAAACGGCTTATTCACTAGAGGATTAGATGTTTCTACAACTAATCCACAAGTTCTAGAGTTTCCAACATCTAAAATCAGGGACGTATCAATTATTTCATCTCCTTTCAACAAAGAAACTTGCGGAAATGCTCCTACCTTATCTAACATTTCAAGCAATACAAAATAATTCGCCTGTGGTCTAAATTGTCCGATTCTGCTTAAGGCAATATTTTCGCAAATTTTTTCCAACCACTCTGCGAATATATCATCTGTATAAAAATTATGGAAATGTCGTTCCTTAGATGCGCATCTATATGTTTCACTTCCTGATCCTGAAGCGTCTGAATGAATAGGTTGAATGTATTTTGATCCAATTTCAGATACTGTTGTAGTATCAAATGCCAAAACTAAAATATGCGTAAAATCTCCTTCAGATTTTGTTTTAAGGTCAGCCTCTCCAATCCACATTCTCGCCCAATTATCTGGTCCCGCATGAAAAGGTTCTTTACGACTATTTTTTTCTCTCAAATACGGAATAGGAAGCCAGTGTCCGCGATAAAGGTCAATTGCTTCTCTACCCCTTACTTTATAAATGGACTCTTGTTCAATTTTAGTTATAAATTCTGTCTTAATCGCATCAGGCCGTACATCACCATACTCATCCAAAGCTTCTATATTCAAAGCTTCAGAATCCAAATAAATATCGCTCTCTTCCCAAAAATATGGAAAAAGTAAACTACCGGCCTCACTTCCATCTTCATACGTCTCAATCAATTCAGCAAATGATTTAGAATGTGATAAATGCTCTTTTTCATCCAATAAGATTGGAATTTCTAAATATTGAATGCCTGAATTTGCTATTAACTCTATCATAAACCCTTTTTAATAATTGGCACTTTAATTTCTTCTAAATCTTTATTCGTCTGCCAGTCTTCAGCATTGTTCGCATCTAACATCCATTTAAAATGCTTGTTTCGAATAATGGAATCTTTTAAGGTGAACTCCTGTGGAATTAAGTTGTAAATCGACCGTTCACTGAAGGCTTCTTCATACTTACCAAATAAAATTTCGATCATATCATCTGATCTTCTAACCTCATTAGTTATTTTAACAGTTCCGACTCCAATAGTGTCATTCTCATCTGGGATTAAATAGCGATTGTTTAGAAAATTGATGATATTTTCACTGTCTTTATACTCCTCATAATATTTAGATGGATATTCTTTCAAATCTTTCATTTGCCCATTAGTTAAACCTTCTTTTTCTTGAAGCATTTTAACATTTTTATTATAAACATCTGTAATATCACTTGCAGACTCAATATCCCATAAGTTTATGTAGTTAATTAGATTGGTTTCGTCGTCTATATTGGTTGCATTAACTTCAGTTTGCGGACCTTCTTCGTATGTATTATTTGGGCAACAATTTTCTTTAAAAAAAATGTAGTAAATAACAAGTAACGTCATTAACACGGCAACGCTAATTGCAATAAAAAAACTAAGTTTATAATTCCTTTTACCTTTACCAAAAGTTAATCCCACCTCTTTCTTCTTCTCCTTCTCCTCCCCCTTCTTATGACTGTTGCCTTTTGCAGCCTTAGTATACTTATTCTTATCGCCGGTTTCTGATAGTCCTTTCTCTCTTTCTAATTCTAGAACTATACTCTTTAAGCTGTTTTTTTTGCTTACTAATTCTTTAATATTGCCTTTGTGCTCATTTTCCTTCTCCTTCCAATTTTCGTGTTCATGCTTTATGCTTTCAATTTCACCTTTCTTCTTCTCTAAATTATTTTGTACGGTTTCGGATTTGCTTTCGAGTATCTGAATACTATTATTTAAGTTGAGGATCTTATTTTCTTTGTTTTCAAATTCATCATTTAATTTATGCAGTTTACTATTAGCTTCACTTACCTCATTTAACTTTTTCTTAATTTCAGATTCTACATATTGAATTTGTTCTTTATAGATAAAGAATTGGGCATAGTCTTGTGTAGGCGCACCTTTACTAACTAGTTTTGACAGCACGGGATCTTGTTGTGCAAGGTAAATATTATGCACCGCATGAAATTTCCAATTTAGGCATGCATTATCCAAAATTCCGAAAGAATACGATTTAAGATCGGGTACAGAAACCGAAATTTTCTTTATGGGCCCATTGAGTGGTTGAAACCTCAATTTAGTATTTGTTAAAAAACCATAATCATTGTCAGCCGTTGGCAAATTAATCGCCCATTCAGAGGCGTCAGATTTTTTAAAGCGTCCTGAATCGTTCACTTGTTTTCTAATTTGAGAAAATAAGGCAAATAAACCTTTAATTAATTTTTCAGAATTGGGATTATATTCTTTAAAACAAATAGCTGAACCAACAAAACCGCCTGTTCTCTTTTCTAAATGCTGATAGGCTTGTTCATAAACGGCTATGAGAATTCCATCTTTTTTATCAAGAATGGAAAGATTGGTTGGAATTCGTTTAACCATAAGTACCAACTCACCTGGTTCTAAAATCACATCCGCATCCGATAAGTACAAGGTGCTTTCTATCCCTAACTCACTAAATAAGCCATTGCAGACCGTTTCCAATCCCTTAGGTCTTCCAAAAACTGCATAACCAATATTAGCCATTCTTCTGTCTTTTTTTAAATCTTTTTATTATTTTTTTCCAAATTGAATCGCTGAATTCCTGATCGAAACTATATCCTGTTGAAATTTCATACATCCATTTCATTAAACGTTCTGAATCCTTATAATCGTAAGTATAGACACCGTCCTTTTCAACTTCACTGTCGCTTACTTTCCCTATTGAAAAATCTAAAACTGCCGTGGCGCGTTTAGGATCCTTTCGTAATCTATTTAAAACTTGTAGGTTATTAGCAAAATAGTCCTCAACTGAATCGTAGCCGTCTTTTTCAATATCCCATTTGTTAACAGCAAATAAAACTGGATTTTGGACATGGCCAATTGTTTTTGCATAACTCAAAAACTGCTCAATTAAATCTTCACTTTCATTCGGGAAATTAATATCTATGACCATAATAAAAACCAATGAACATTCTGGATGTGCGAGGTAAGAATTGATTCTTTCATCCAATTCGCCCCCATTTAATCCTCCATCTTTCATCAGCACATCTTTTAAATCTTCGCCCGCCATATCTAACAAACTAAAGGGCATGATGGCTTTTTGATTATCGTCTGGTACAAACTCCAAGTTCATTTCATTTGGAAAAACAAATTCCGTTGTGTCTATTGCCGTTGTGCCTGGTAAAAACGTTCCCGCCTTTACATGTTTGCTCATTTCATAAAATATATTTCGTCCCTTTTTATGATTGACCTTGTCAGTTGAGTTTAAAATATCTAATTGCCCTTCAGCTATTGTTTTTAGGTAATAAATTAATCCTGTAAGCATGGCAGTTTTACCTGAACTTGGTAAACCAAAAACAAAAAAGTATGGAATATCGGGGTCAATTTCAAGTACATGTGATGCATTATCAGTGGGAGCGAGAATATCCTCATTGACAGATTCCTTTTTATTCACCAGATCTTGACTTATAAAAGTTTCAGAAACGGTTGGCTCAGTTGATGCGGCCTTCGATTGAGTTGAGGCTCCAGAATCTGTAACTTGAAAAGCATCATCAATATCGGAATCAGGTACAAACTTGACTCCACCAGTAACTTTATCCTTTTCCGCAATAGTAAATTCTTTAATTTCAGGCTGGACCTCTGGTTCATTATTATTCTTAACAAAAATGTCATCTGGTTTTTCACGATCCGCTTCGCTATCAATATTTTTTTTGCGCATTGTCATGAACTTACGTGGCTTTCGATTCTCTTTATTACTCATTGGAAAATATTATAAAATGGTATGTTTTGCTCGTTGTTTTCTTTGACTGTTTTTGGTATATGGAAAAACCAAAAACAAAAAACCTAGTGGAATTAGATCTATGATAAGACTAAAAAATGTTCCAAAAAAAGTGGCTGATGGATTTTCAAATTTCACAAAGGCACTTTCCAAAGAATGTTTAATTGTTCCAACTTGCCGTTCATCACTTTCTTCCAAGAGTTGAAAATTGTACAAGACTGTATCTGCGATATAACTCTTAAATGAATTCCCAATGTTATTGTTCGTCTTACGTAATTCTTCTAATAATCCAAAACCTTCGCTTTTAATAGCTTCGGCTCTAATTATACGATCATACGTTATATTTAACGAATCATAATTCACCTTTAGAGGTTGAACCACAGCATATATCTCATCCGATTTACTTTGTTCTATTCCGTCATAATAAAGTTCTGCCGTTTCTTCAAAATCATCATAATCCGTTCCTCGAACCTTTGTTAACCCAGGAACAGTTGATTTGCGATATTGCGCATTATATGCTTTGAAAAGTGTCTCTATACTAGTCCATTCTTTTGCTGCTTCTTTCCCAAACCCTCCATGCACTTTAATCTGAGTCTCTAACGAAATCAGTTGTGAAGTTAGAGCTGCCCTTAAATCAGTTAACCCTGTTGAGGAGTTTAATGAAGCGACACCATCCGTATAAGTCGAGTTCAAAACATTAGAATAAACTGCTAATTCTTTTGCCACCAAAGTCTCTTGCATTTGAGCTCCATATATTGAATTAAAATTACCAGGGAGACTTATACATAGGGGCAATAAATACCCTAATGAATGTATGAAATGTGGCTGTCCATTACCTCGTCGTTCTTTAATTGTGTAGTTGAGACCAAAAAATATTAATGCACTCACAGCAGCTAAAATTAGCGCTGGGAATTCACCTAAAAACTCACTATACCCGACATAGGTTTGATATGCACTAAACGGAACCAATAAAAAATTTAAGGCATAAAAGACAATAGTCATTCCTACCCCTTTCTTTTGCTTTGTTTTTTCTGAATTCTTCTTAGTTGCGTAATTAATCGCCATATATTTTCATTTTATCCAAAAAAATTGCCTTGAAATCTATCGTATAATTGTAGATTGAAATTAAATTATCTACAGTCAAAGATTTTATTGAGTTTTTTTGGGTTAATTTTAGTTTCGCGTAAAACAACATGTTTTAAGCAATTTAAACAACAGTATAAATACGTATTTTTCAAGAAATTTAATTAGAAAAAGCAAAATTGAACACGAATAACTGCTCAAATAGAGAATAAAACCTCCAAACACAAGAAAATTATACCCGAAATAAAAAAGAAAACTACCCTTCCAATGATTTAAACTCCCCTATCCTCTCCAAACAAATCTCCTCAGTCAATATCAAAAAAGCCTCTGTTTCTCGCTTCCAAAAGTCAATCTTAGCCTGAGTAACAGGAAACTCCTCCTCATTACGATACCTACCACCGATATAAGCAAAGTTCAACTGATCAAACAACGCCTTCTCCTCCTCCGTATCATAAAAAAAAGCAGCTTTAAGCCGTGCATCAAACTTTAATGTGCGGTCACGTAAAATCTGTAAATTATGCTCATGCGGATTATAATGGCTAAACACCATTTCAATTGCGGTATAGCACATTTCAACTGATTGTTGAAGATAGAATGAAGCCAAATGAGCGTTCCCTCGATCCACAGCATTCTTTTGATCTATATAAAACTCAGTTGCCGCTTTGTACCAATATTTAAAATCCCCTTCAGCAATCTCACGTCTCCGTGTAGCAGAAAGTTCCTTAAAAGCCGCGAAATCATACCTACCAGAATTATACAACTCAATTCCTTCGCGTTTAATATCCGTATAGAAATATTGATGTTCTTCTAAAGCATGGTTGACAGTTGTAATCTTTTCCACAACCAACTGAACTGGAATTTCCATATCTCGAAACGCATTCCGTAATTTAGAAATCACTTGCTTTCTGCGCTCTTTATCTTCGGTAACAACCAAAATATCAAAATCACTTTTCTTCCCTTGTTCTGCTCCACGCTCTTCTTTATAATCGCCTCTGGCGTATGAGCCAAAAAGTACAATAAAGTCAACACGGTGAGTTGCAACAATTTTATCTCGAATAAATTCAAGGTCTGCCACTCTTTCGGCAGGTAAATGGGATAATATTTGGGCTAAATCGGTCATTTGTTCTTTCAATATCTCAAACTTAATCAATTTTTAGGATAATTATACATTAGGGAGTGTGACGGAGCGTGAGAGATTCATTAGGGAGCGTGTTGATTTTACTGGGTTTGTTGGTTCTGAAAATTATTTCATCATTTCTTCATCCCAGTAATTCCCATAAGCATCCGACTCGACTTCTGAAATTCCTTTCAAGTTTTCCTTTTTTAGAATTACCAATAGCCCCGAAATACTTTTTTGAATCTCATCTGGATTTGGGCTATCTTTTCGAATATCAAGGTTTAACCTTACAGAATTCGCAACCCAACGATATTTCGGATATTTTACTTTTAAGTCGTTGACTAAATTTTCTTGATCTATGAAAACTGTATGAGGTTTATAATTAATTGATACGAGTATTCTGGAATTATTAGTTAAATGATTTCCGCTTGGTACGATAAAATCAAGTTCGACATAATATATTGAAGAATAGCCGACAATTCTTTCATTTTCTCGGTTTTCAAACCCTAAGCCCTCTGCAATACTATTGACATATTCCCCATTCACTCGTCTTTTATTCAAAATTCGAGGATAAATTTCAAGGAAAAAAAATAGGGCAATAAAGAAAAGTACTCCAATGATTTTCGCGGCCATATTTGATTTTTATTTACTCAACAATTAAATCAAATTGTCCATTTTTGTTTCGTTCAAAACTAGAACCAACTTTGGATTGTAGAATAGGAATAATTGAATCGTCTATATTCAATATTTGTCCAATTGAAACCATACTTACATTATCTGTATTATCTAAATACTCTTGAGGCTCATCTCCAATAAATATGCGCCATCCAGTATCAATACAATCTCTTTCATCATCTTTTTCTATCGGCTCTTCACGATACATATAGTTAAATAATTCCTTCCCTTCAAGTACTCGATTTGTTACCATACAGATATCACGGTATTTCTCGACTAAGCTATCTTCTATAATCTCCAAATTATCATCAATTATATGTTTATGTTCAAAATCAATTTCATCTCCAGCAAATAAATCATGAATGTAAAACGGACTATTGTCAAGAACTCCTTGAAATTTACCATTGTTTACTTCAGTAATTATAACCCACATTCTTTCTGCGGAAGGATGCTCTTCGTTTTTAGATAGAAATTCAAAAGTCAACTTAACAAGATTGCCAACAGCAAGCTGATCAGTAATCTTTCGACTAGGTTTATAGAATGTATATTTGAACTCATTTGACAAGGCTTCTGAATCTGTTAAACACCAACTATCAGTAATGTAACCTATAGAAGTTATTCTTCTTAGGTCATATTCCCATTTAGTTGAGATACCTGACAATTTAATAATCTCTTTTGCAAGTTCAATCCCTTCTCTATCCAAAATAATAAAGTGTTCAATGAGTTTTTCGCTAATATTTTCAAATGCTAAACCCCATTCATTGAATTCAACAAGTTCTTTACATTCAGTAACGGTTTGCCTTAACTCTGATAAAACAACACTCTCTAAATCAGAGTTTAAAAACTGAGATTCAACGTATTCAATAAAGTTTAAAGTTACTTTTTTACGTTTTCGGGTTTTATTGAACATTTTATATTTATTCGCTTTCAGGTTTAATACCTCGAGGCTTGCCTCGTCAAATTTTACTATTTTGTGACTAGATGTCACAGAATAGTAAATATATCCATAAAAGTCATAATGTTTCGGTTCTTCTTTATCAT
>WTCE01000151.1 GCA_013138735.1 Crocinitomix sp.
TTGCAAAATTATTTGAATGAATTTTGCTACAAACTTAACCGCAGATACTTCGGGGAAAGGCTCTTTGATAGATTAACATTAGCCGTGGCTAAATCTTACTGGTAAGAAAGCGACGAATCAATAAAAAAATAGATATGAACCGTTTTAACGCTATAATTAAGAGTAAATGTCCGAATTGTTACCAAGGCGAAATCTATTCAAAGAAACGTTTGTTCTGGTTTGGGAAAATAAATGACAACTGTGAATCTTGTGGTCATAAATTTGACAAAGAGCCTGGGTTTTTCTTGGGCGCTATGTATGTAAGTTACGGATTAGTAATAGCAGAATGTGTCGCTGCTTTTGTGATCGTACAGTTCTTTTTTGAATCCTTTTTGGACGCGCGAATGGTGCCAATAATGCTAGGTGTAATTCTTGTGATGTCCGGATTTAATTATTCCTTTTCTCGCGTGATTTGGATGTTTTTGTTTACAGGTAAAGGAAGGTCGTTAACGCAATTTAAAAAGGAGGTTTAGCTAAAAGCAGGGTTAAATGCTTTTTTACACGTATTTATTCCGTATCGGAATATGGAATAAGGCAGTGTTAATTGATGATTCACTTAAAATCCACGTAAAGAACCACTTCTTAAATTAGCTAAACTTGGTTGATCTATAGCCAGCTGGATCTGATCTAAAAAGCGCTCTTTGTCTTTCCCCAAAACACCTTTAAGCACAAGGTTATTTGAGGCATGATCAGAACGAAAAATGGTTTCTTCTAATTCTAAATGTTGCATGAATAGTTGTAATTCCGTAAACAACTCTATTTGATTCAGTTCTTCAAACTCTCCTAAAAACCGATCTTTATAATGCGCCAAACCTTTATGTGCGGTTAAAACCAATGTAGATGCATATTTTGGCTGTGTTTCATTTAGCACTTTTGCCGAATTAATCGCGTGCTGACGAGACAAAGCCGTACCACCAACTCCGTTAATTATCATAACGGAACTGTTCATCCCAATGGCCTTTGATTTATTCAATCCTTCAATGGTTGTTTCAAAGGTTTCTCCCTTTTGAATGCATTCTAAAACTTGACTATCACCAGATTCGATTCCGACATACAACAATGTTAACCCTGCGTCATATAGTTCCTTCAATTCTTCATTCGACTTACGGGCCAAGTTACTTGGAGAAGCATAAGTGGATACCCTTTGTAAGTTCGGGAAGTTTGCTTTGATTTTGTTTAGAATCCGAAGTAACCTTGGTGTTGACAAAACAAGTGGATCGCCATCAGCTAAAAAGATGCGTCTAATTTGATCTGCATAAGGCAAAAAGGAATCAATTTCAGTGAAGACTTCTTCCTCTTTTCGAGCAGTGAACTGTTTTGAAGTGTACATTTCACAAAACGAGCATTTATTCCAACTGCAACCTAGTGTTATTTGCAAGATTAATGAACGTGCTTCAGACGGTGGTCTGAAAAGGGGTTCGTGGTAGTTGATAGGGAATCCTGGCATTTTTGCATTGTTGTTTGCAGTAAAGTTAGAATTTTTGAGGGATACAGGATTGTTATTTATGGCTATAACTGATCTTAAAAGCCATCTTTATTGGACGGAAATCAATCTTATCCGCGAAATATTCGTTCATAGGTTTTTACTAACTTCATGGCATGGAATTGAGCAAGACATTAGGCACCGAACATTTGATATATGACAATACTGCACTTGGTTTTCTAATAGCCATTGATAAAGCGGATCAAAAAATCATCAAGAAATTCTGGAAAAAATACAAGGGGAAGTCTATTGTTGAAGCTGATGTGATTGAGGGGTATCGTTTGGTGCAAGATGATGAACAGGATTCATTGAAGATTGATTTTTCGGAGCGGAAGGAGTATTTGATTCGGGATTTGGTGAAGTTTGGGTAGGGGTGTAAATCCGTTTCCTTTGAATGGTGGAATTCTTGCTACATTTTAAATGGACGTTTTTTGTATATTTTGGGGTATTTGATAATTTTAAACGTGTCTTCGTTTAAGATTTAATAACAAAAATTATTTTTCATTTAAGACAGGTTTGGGTATCTCAAATGTATTTAAAAGATCGTGGTAGTTCAAGCGTACAAATACTTGAATCTACTTTTGCCATAACGCAAAGTGTTCACGCCTAAAATCACTATTCTACTAAATCCCCGTATTACTACCCTTGCCTAATTCATAATTAAAATATACTTTACAGCGTCAAAAAACTAGTTGTATCGACAAAAGGGGTTTTTATGCCATAAAAACAGAGCTTTTCTGTGTTACAATTTAAGAATCCCCCTTATTATTGACCTTACAATACCTAACCGATTTGCTATGAAAAATTTTATCTTATTGTTACTCCTTTTCGTCTTTTCTCAGTCTAGTTTATTTGCGCAAATCAGGTCGCAACGTTTTGTTGTGGACAGTGTGCGTTTTATGCAAATCCTGAATGATATTGATCAAGAGTTGGACTTGAAGACTCTAGAGGATAGTGGTTTGTTCTATAATCCTATGCAATTTGGAAAGGTGATGAAATATCAATTGAAAACCGACCAGGTAGCGAACCTTCAAACGCTATTGGATACTACAATGGTTGAGGGCAATGAGAAAAAGCTTTTGCGAAAAGAAAAACAAAAAGTCACGTTAATTGAAGAGATGGGGGAGATGCAACCCATATATAATAATTATGCAAGGTTTAATGGGCTTGCGGTAATTTTGATTGAATTTGAACGCGATCATAACATTTATAGTTATGAGAAATTGACTGCTTTTTCTACAGGAATGATTCAGCATTTTGCTTACCTCAATGATTTGCAATGGTTGCTCTATTCGGTAGAAGAATTCAAATTTACGAATCCGGTGGGGATGAACAACGACTTAGTTATTCGTGCTAGATTAATTGAGACCATTTCAAAACAAATGAACTTATTGTCAGAAGATCAATTTGCGTGGTACAAATACAATTCAGAAGGGAAACAAATAATTAAAGGGGTAACCATTGAGCATGCGAATGATTTGTTAACTCCTATGGGAATTGGTTTAGAAAAATGGATTGATCAAAATAAAGTCTTCCAAAAAAACAATGACATGGATTATACGGGTGCTTTAAAGATAGGTTTAGTGACCGATTATTTGAAGATAAACCGAAACCGCCCGATTAAAAGTTACCAAACCGTTTATTTTGGCGCTGAGGTTTTTACACCTTATTTTAGAGATACCTCAATTTTTAATGTGGACACCAGTTTTAATCCTTTTGATCGACCGCATGCTTCTTTTCAGTTTTTTGGATTTGAAACGAATGCGCTTTCAAGAAATTATAGGTTCCGTTGGAATATTGCCATTAATGTGGGTAAAATTGGTGGTAAAAAAGCGGATGATTTGCAAACGGCTTTGCATCAAGATTTAACGATAAGTCCTAGGCCACAAGGTTGGGGAGCGCAAGTGGCCAATACGGGCCGATTTGCTTTTAACGTCTATTATAAACCTGAGTTTTTACTGTTCAAGCGTAATTTTAATAAACTAACTGAAAAAACGTT
The DNA here is from genome assembly GCA_013138735.1 of Crocinitomix sp. Taxonomy (GTDB): domain Bacteria; phylum Bacteroidota; class Bacteroidia; order Flavobacteriales_D; family Crocinitomicaceae; genus Crocinitomix. The sequence goes on from WTCE01000151.1 coordinate 3,522, forward strand.
AGATATTTATCCTTCCATAATCGGAGATTTTGCGATTGGGAGTTTCCAAACCTATACAGGTATTGGAATTCAACTCTCGAATAAGAATTTTTATTCTTCCAATCAAAATTTTATGTCTACCCGAAATAGGATTGGTAATAATACATTGTTTCGTTTCAAACATGTTACCATCTTGACGAATTTTTCAATGAAATACTCTATTCATAATTCCATGTTGCAAGGATTTGGTATTGGAAGTAGTTTTGAAAATAAAGATGATCCCTATACCCCTAAAAGTATCCACACGTTTGATAACTTGGAAGTGCGTAAAGTGGTGTGGAATTATAATTTTGTCATCAGTAAACAAGCGAAAGGCTTCAGTTTTTTCTACAAATTTTCTTTGCGTTCACCGGTTTTAAAAGAGCGAATAGATCCTTCTACAAATAAGACCTATGTTTTTTTAGATGCTGTTGGCAACGAAATAAATATTTATAAAAGATGGCATCATTACGGAACACTTGGTGTTGTTTTTAAATTGTAAAAGGGATATTTTATTTCCGCATGGAGGGCAAAAAAACAAACATAGCAAAACTTAATAAACTATGAAACTAAATGTAAACGACGTAAGGTACACTTCAGATAAGTATGACTTTTTAATGCTGGGTTCAAGAGCAAAGAGCAAGGCTTTTTCAGATAACGATTTTGTAGCTTCTAGAACAAATGAGATGGCTGGACTGTGGGGGACGTTTGGATTTGCAAAACCTAAAGTTGTGGATGCGATAAATCCTTTAAATATAATAAGTGGTGGGAAAGCTGTGTTTTCCGAAACAGGAAATAATAAACACAAAGGATTAACTTCTAAAATGGCGTCAAAAGTGCTGAGTCAAAATATGCTGATCAGCAAAAAGAGTGAAATTCTTGAGCGGTATCTTGACTTATCTGCGTTCGAATTTGAAAATATACCTGAATCCATTGAAAACATGGACGATATTACCTTTCAGTTTACTTTAAAATTACCGAAAGACCATGGCGCGCTGGTTTATTTAGAGGAATATGACGCGTCAAAAGCTCCAAATTCAGATCCTGAAGCTTGGGTTCGCATGGTCACACCAAATCGAGAAGTAAATAATGATCGTACCAGCCTCACCTATAAATTCGAGTATCTTTTTGATAAAAACACTGATTTTGTTGACGGTGTTTTAAAACTAGTAGATAAGGAGGTTGTTACAAAAACGGCCTTAAAAATCCTCACGTTTAAAAGGGGTTCAAACGATTTGAAGTCATTTTTACCAACGGCAATTAAACAAATCAATGAAAAATTTGATCTAACAGATAAGATAGCCCAAAAAGTAGGCGACAAAAAATATGAAATGTGGTTGTACAATCCTGTGCGTACCGAAGCACATAAGGGTGGAAGTTTTGTTGCGGTTACCAACAAAATGAACAAAATTGATACCTCCAAAAAAACATTGCTACTGATTCATGGAACTTTCAGTACAACATTTAAGTCTTTCCAAGAATTTACACATAGCAGCCGATTAAAACACAACGGAGAATCGGTTAGTATCCTACAAAAAATAATAAAAAAGGGACATTATGAACAAGTCATTGCTTTCGATCATCCCACGGCATCATATGGGGTAAAAGACAACGTTAAAAAGTTAATCTCATTGTTTAATGGTGAACAATTTGCAAAACCAGTTGGTGTTATCACAACGAGCAGAGGTGCTTTATTAGCTGATCATTTAATTTCACTACAAGCAGGAGCTGATTTGATGCACGTTGATAAAATGATGACATTTGCTCCTGCACATGGCAGTGATTTAATTAAAACGGCCGAAAAAACGATCGACTTTCTATTTACGGCATTAAAAGTAATTGTTAAAGTGCCCGCTGGAAACTTTATAGTGGCCTTGGCGCAATTCTCAGCAGAAGCTATTGTTGACTTACCAGGTTTGCAAGACATGAAAACCAACTCCGATCGTTTAAAAGACATCATGAATAAACCAGTCCGTAATCCAGTTATTATCCAGGCCATGGTTGGAGATTATCAAAAAAACATGTTCAAAAAGTACGGTGTGCGTTGGTGGAAAGTTCCAGGGAACCGGATTGTTGCCAAAGCCGCAAATGTACTCGACGGAATTGTGCGTAAAGCATTTGATTCACAAACCGATTGGGTTATTGGTGTGCCAGAACAGTTGAGTCAATTAAGCAATAGCGCAGGTGCTGAGGTGATTTATGAAGCACCATATGAATTTTGCTGCGTACATGGCAAACAGTTCGATAAATATCATCCGAGATTACCAGATGGTGGACCTGCAGGCGTATTTTCAAAAATTCTAACGTTTTTTGAGGAAGAGTAGGGAACTTGGCATTCTCGAGTTTAGATTTGTATCACTTTATTCTGATCAATAGCGGGATTTTCGATTCTCCGTTCAGATTGAGATGTCTAATTAGGGTGTTGCTTCAGCTAGTGATAGGTTACCAGAAAAAGGATACATTTTTGAATTTATTTCAAGAAATCAATCCCCCGAATGTTTCATGCACATCAGTCTCGAATCAATTTACTGGCTTCCTAAATTGTATGTAAAAAATCGTCTTAACGAATACTGATCAAATAGGTACGAATAATAAGAGGACATAATATTTTTACGCAAAACCACAATTATTAGTAAAATACTATTTATATTAGCTGCGTGATATTAATCATTAAAATAAAAATTTATGGAACCAGAAGAAGAGCAAGAGTATGAATATACTCAAGATGATTTGGACAATCATGCCAATCAATTAAACCCGAACAATGACGAATATGAGAATTGTCGCGATCACGAATGAGGCCTACAATGTCTTAAACTAATTTATTAACCAAAACCTGAAAAAATGAATACAATTGAAGAATCGAAAAAAATTCCATTAAAATTAATGACAATGGAAGATGCGAAGCGCATTCAACGTGCAGAATGCCTGGAGAATAACGGACAAGTCGAAAAGGGAGGTTTTGCTGCTAGAGCAATGCGTGCAGCAATGAAAAATGAATCACAAACAATTAACCAAAACTTAAAAAAATGAATACAAAAAAATCAAAAGTAAAACCAAAGTTACCTCTCGGTCCCTCAACAACCGGAAAGAAATCAGGCAAAGGTCGGGACAACAATCCGCCCAAGCCGGAAAAGAAATAGGTTGAACAAAAGATGAAAAGGCTACGACTTAATTGTGGCCTTTTTTTTTTCATAAAAGCTATGAATATCCTCAAGTAGCTAAAAAAATCATTCCACAGTAATCTCCTCAGTCCTTGAACTTGTTGTATAACCACTTTCTGAAATGGCGTTTAATTTAACGGTGTAAACTCCAATGTCAAAACACGAATGCGTTGGTGATTTCTCAGTACTTTCTATAGCATCACCAAATTCCCATAAGTAGGTAGCTGCATTTTTTGATTCATTACTAAATGTGATGGTTTCACCAAGCAATACAGAAGTTGAAGTAAAGGCGACGAATGGCCATTTTTTGCATCCGACCATTAAGAATGGAAGTAAGATAATTGCCAAATTGGATAAACGCATTTTCATAAAGTAAGAATTATAGCCTTTGTTCTTTTATCTATCATCTTTATTCTTTTTTCTAACATCAAAACCTATCATCTTTTACTAACTTTAACGCTTATGAAAACAACGTTTGATTTAGAATCAATTCCTACCCAAAAAGGAAGAGTTGCAATTGTGACCGGAGCGAATACAGGATTGGGTTATGAAACCGCCTTAGAATTTGCTAGAAAGGAAATAAAAGTAATTTTGGCTTGCCGAAATGAAAAGAAAGCAATGGACGCCAAAAAGAGAATTGAGGCGGTTGTTCCTAATGCTGAATTGGAGTTTATCCCCTTGGATTTAATGGATTTGGCTTCAGTCAGAATTTTTGCGGGAACGTTTAAGAAAAGCTACAACCGACTGGATTTACTGATCAATAATGCAGGTATAATGATTCCGCCTTTACAAAAAACAAAGGATGATTTTGAAAGTCAAATGGGGGTGAATTACTTCAGCCATTTTTTATTGACGGGCTTGTTGATTGATTTGTTAAATGCTACAGAAGGTTCTCGAATTGTGAGCTTGAGCAGCAAGGCGCATGAAACAGGTGTCATTGATTTTGATAATTTAAATGCAGAGAAATCTTATTCAAAAATGGTAGCATACAGCCAAAGTAAATTGGCCTGTATACTATTTACACAAGAACTAAACAGGCGATTAAAAGCGGCGCATAGTGGAACGATTTCAGTTGCTGCCCACCCAGGTGTTTCACGCACTGATTTAGGACGTCACATTCCGAAATTAGCTTACTATTTACTAATGCCGATTTTCCTATTGATAACCCATAGTTCGGCAAAAGGAGCCTTACCAACAATCATGGCAGCATTGGATAAAGATGTGCAAGGCGGTGATTATTTTGGCCCTGTTGGATTTAAAGAAATGAAAGGCCCTCCAGCAAAGGTTAAAGCAAAACCAAGAGCGTATGACGCTGAAATTGCGGTCAAATTGTGGGAGGTTTCGGAGGAGTTAACTGACTTTAAGTTTGAATTTTAATTGAAATTTTGGTTTTATAGACTCAAAAAAAATGTGCAGTCTCAAAAGATTTCGAGACCGCACAACAATTATAGTTTTCTAGTGGATTCCCTGCGTAATAAAACCAGATAAATACCCCGTATGATGATCTTGAATTACTAAAACCGGAACTCCTTGTTTGTTTCGAATGATCTCTTCCATAAACCCTTTGGTTCCAAAGTTGAACAGGTTTTGTTCTGTCAAATTTACAATTGAAATAGCATCACTTTTTGTCATTTTTGCCATATCTGCAAGGCCTTTTTTCAAATCATCCTCAGTACGTCCAAAAGTTTCAACGTCATACGGTAATGCTGCACTCTTCAATAACTTTGACGCCACCATCAAATTGGTTTTCGTATCAGGCAAAGGTGCTGTATTTGACGCCAAAGTTACTTTGAATGGCATAAAATGATGCAAGAAACGTAGTGCTTCGATATTTTGAAGGGAATGCTTAGCCGAAAAAATTGGCATCAATACTTGATTTATTGGCTTGTAGGCTTTCAAGTTATGAGGAACAAAAACAAAATTGGCTTTTACGTGATTCATGATATGCATCATTCGGCTAGAGAAAAAACGTTCTAAAAACCGAATATCATGTGTGCCACAAAAAACAAAACCTACCTTTTCATTATTAATGAATTCGGTAATTTCCTCTTGAATATCGCCGATTAATTCATTGACTTTAACGGGAAAGTCCTCAGTTGAATATTGATTTTTTAGATCTTGTAAACGCTGACTGGCTTCAGCCGTTTTGTCGTCATCAGATACGTTTAGAATTTCGAGATTCCCCTTAATTGCTTTTGTAAAATGCGCTGCATAATCCAAAGCATGGATAGACTCGTCTGTAAAATCGATTAATACAATATTTTTCATGATATTTTAATTTTTTGATTCAAGTGCTTCTTTTATTCAATTGCTAATTAGGTCAAAATATGCTTTAATCCTCTGAACAAGTTTTCTTCTAATACGTCAACCCTTCCATCCGCTATGAACAAGGCTTTGATATCTAAAAATAAATTGTCTATTTCGTCCTTTCCATAACCCAATCGTTCCGTTTCTGCTTTTATTTTTTGGATTCGTTGATAATCATTGTCTGCATCAAATTCATCATGCATGTGGTCGAGATTATTCTTACCAACTAGTTTTTTGATAAAGTCCATTTCTTTTTTATCCTCCAAGAAGTTAGCATGTGCCGCAAATAGCAATACATAAGCTTTCAATTCTTGTTTAGTCCATTTATTTTCCATAATACCCAAATTTAATCCGAAGCGAAGTTAGTACAACATAAAAAGGCAAAATATGACTTTTGTCAATCTTTTACAGGATAGATTACCATCTCGTGATTTTGCTTCAACGCAATTTTCGGCTCTGATAAGTTGAGATATTGTAGCTATATTTAGCTGCTGAATCTAGCCCTAACAAATGCTATTAAGAACACCATGTAAGTCGTGCAATGAACCAATGGAAAAGGCTTACCCTGTTCATGATCGGATTGCTTTTGCCCAAAAATATGGCGAACAGACGCTGTTAACATGCCATAAGTGCGGTGCCGATCATCAGTACTTTCCAGATGAGTTTAAAGCCGTCAATGATGTGAAAGTCCGCAGTATTGCATTTGCATCAGCCATTGTACTATCCATTATTTGTGGATTTATAGGTTTGACCTACTTAAGTGATTATAAATTTACGGATCGTATATTATCCTATTTAATCTTTGCTGCGCCCTTAGCATTGTTCGTTTTATTCATCAAAAGTGACACAAGCGCAATCCGTTTATTTAATCGTGTCAAATTAAAAGGCCATAATGTCAATTCGAAAATAAGAAGCACAAGTAGTAAAGTTCGAATTGCAGCGGTTGATAATACAGTAAATACTCAAACTGATATTCTACAACAATTGCCTACTGATCGAAAAGAAAGTCAAGGGAAAGAATGAGTTCACTATTTCATTTATTGGAGCAAATCTATTCAACTAAATAATACCTAGCTTTGTTGCCGGTATGGAAGAATTTTTGAAAGAACATAGCAGAGAATTAATTGGTACAGCTATTGCCATTGGTGGTTGGATTTTATTGCGACTAATTGTTGGCGTAGTAGTACGAAAACGTTTGCGTATTAATGGATTTAATAATGGACGTAAACGGATGGCCGTGAAAAGTTTTAATATCGTACTGAATCTGGTTTTTATTGCAGCATTGGTCACTACTTGGAGTGTTGAGCAAGAGGATATTTTATTGTTATTATCATCCATTGTGACCGTATTAGGAATTGCATTTTTCGCGCAATGGTCTCATTTGTCTAATATCACTTCCGGGGTCATTATTTTCTTGAGTACTTCAACAAAAATTGGAGATAATATTCGAATTATGGATAAGGATTTTGATTTGGAAGGGGAGATTTTTGATATTGGATTAATGTTTTTTAAGTTGCGAAATGCGCAAGGTGAAATAATTTCTTTACCCAATAATATTATTTTACAAAAGGCCATAAAAACGAATCCAGGAGTTGTTACAGACGAGGCGGAAGGCAAGAAAAGCTAATCTATCGGATGATATTGCACCAGTCCATTACAAATTCAAAAACGAATATTTCTTTTCGTCTTAACTTTGTTTTTTTCAAATTAAGCTCTCCCAATTCAGTACATTGAAACAAGGTTATTGGTAACCATAAAATTGGATTATAGCTTAGGTCCAGGGCTTGCATCTCAGTTATATCGCCAATCGTTTCTGGAAGTTCGGATATTAAATTATGGGCAAGAATGAAGTTGTCAGCATGCATATTGCCAATTGAATCAGGTAACCATCCAATTAGATTGAAAGATAGATCTAAATCCTCCGTTTGAAGTGCACAAATTTCATTGGGAAGATAAGTGATTTTATTATGACTAAAATAAAAGCCTAAAGCCGGAAGACCCGATAAGGATTTTGGCAACGTAGTCAGTAAATTGTAAGAAGCGTTGAGCTCAAATAAATGCGTGAAATTTCCAATTTCTTCAGGGATTTCAGTGATTTTATTGTGTGAAACATCAAGTTCAGACATTTCGACTAAATCAAATAAGAAAAGTGGCAATTTCGTAATTTCATTATTGGAAATAACCAACACGAAAAGATTTTTAAACTGGGCAATTTCTTCTGGCACTTCCGTTAAGCCTTGTCCATTCAGGATAAGAATTCGAACATCAGTTGGATTTTTTAAAGCCTCCTCTATGGAACGATATGTTTTTGGTTTTTGGGCTAGCCCAATTATTGGCAATAAGAGAAAAAGTGTAAGCAAGGTTTTCATTCTTTTTTCGATTATGATCTTAACAATCAATGTAGTCAAAAAAAATGAGATGGGTTATTTGAAATGAAGACGTCATTTATAAAGCAATCGGCAAGTGTCAGCTATTCTTTTTCAGTGAAATTCTTGTTTTATTAAAGCGATCATTTTGAGCTTTTTCAATATCATGAATGAAGTTGGAGATTGCCTCTTTACGCATTCCTCTTGTTTGAAAGCTGATTTTTGTACCTCCATCAGAAGTGATTAACATAACGCGCTTCAAAGTTAGGAAATAGGTTAGAAAGAATAAACCCGCAGCTCCAAATCCTAGTTGAGCCATTTCCATTCCTTTTTCTACTATGAAATAAATGCCAGCGCAGCCACAAAAAACAAGTAATAGGAGTAAAATAGGGTAGCTTTTATATTGGATTTGAGTTGCACTAATCTTTTCTAAAAAAATGGAGTGAACATTAATGTTTCCTGTACCTTTTATGGTATGAAGAACCCTAATATTTGTCAAAACAATTGAAGCATTTTTTGACTGACTGATAATTGTCTCGTTTTCTAGTAGGTATTTACTTTCCACAAGTGTTTTTTACATTAGCTGAAACCAATTTTGTGCCTGAAACTAAATCGACACTAATTTTAGATTTGTTATGTGAATTGCAGAATGGAACAATATACCATTTATTGTCATAATTGGCACTCTTTTGAACATGTGCTCCAACAATATCTTTATTAGTGCAGCCTGATACTCGACAAACCGTAGCAGATTGCCCGCTATAATTTCTCCAATGTTTGATCCAACTTTCGCACTTACACGAGTTTTGTGATGTACCGTTTATGTTTTTGACTTTCATAGCAATTTTTTAGTTCCAATTTGCATTGCAATCATGTTCTCTTTCCCAGGCCATAGCAGCTTGTCTTGTAGTGATGTTGCCAATCTGAACCATGTGTCCGTTTTTCCAATAATATCTGGTTTCATTGTGTATGGTGTATCGACCAGAATTTTTATGCTGATTTTCTCTAATGGTTAAATTATTGGTAATTCCGCAATGAACCTTTAGGTTTCCAACTTTAAAAATGTACTTGTAAGTGTCTCTCATAACATTTATTATTCGTAATACCCCGCAGTATTTAATAGGGCTTTTTCATGTTCGTAAATGTTGTTCACAGAATCAATTAAAATTCTAGTTTCATGTTTGTCTTCGTTAAACAGTCCTATGTACTTTTTGGTGCTATTCAAGTGGAGTCGACAGAGTGGTTTTCGGTTGTTATCATCTAGCAAGACTCCAAAATAGGACTGCGTGTCGCGGTAAACGATTCTTTCTAAGGCTAGTTTTCTCCGAAGTATTGCTACGATAATTCTGAATCCATCTAATTCTTCTTCGGTTGTAATAATTTTACTTTCTTCTAATGGTTCTGGGTTTTCTTCCTCTTGTTGTTCAGCTTCGGTATGTAAAGCACTTTTTAAACGATCATTAACACGTTCACTGATCATTTGATTAATCGATTTGTGAACAATCTCTTTAAATTCACTCATCACTTTTTCAGTCAACCTTCCATTATAGACTCGACTTGCGAAAAACCGAGTAAACTCATCTGTTGTTTCGGCTAGTTCTAGATTGAAAATTCTTTTAATTTCCCTTCCATATTTAAGTGAACTAGCGTTATTGACTATCTTGTCTACGTCAAAATTATTTTTGTGAAATTTTGCCAATTCGTTAATTTGACTGTCTCTTAGATTAGTCATGTCAAATTCCAAAAACGGCTTGTTGTCCATTATGTTGGATTTTTCTAAATCAGTAAAGAAGCGATATTCAATACCGTTTGTAAGAAGTGCAAAACGAGATTTAGAAACATGAAAGTATCGGATTAATTGAGAATTATGAGCATCCAAGTTTTCATGACAATGTTTACATTCTATGATAAGAATTGGATTGCCATTTTGAAATACCGCATAATCAACTTTTTCACCTTTTTTTAGACCAATATCTGCGGTGAATTCAGGAATTACTTCTGTCGGATTAAAAATATCGTAACCAAGTAAGTTTATGAAAGGTAATATAAAGGCCGTTTTGGTGGCTTCTTCTGTCGAAATTTGATCTTTTAAAGCAATAATCCGCTCAGCGAGTGTCTTTATTTGTGCTTGAATTTCCATACTTAATCCAATTCAACAGTAATACAAGTATTCGCGTTAAAATTTAACGTCCCACTCCAATAAGTCCAACCGCTTTGATCAATTACTTCATAGCTGAAGGATTGCGTTTTAATGTTGCCTAAATTTTTTGTAACGGTGATTGAGGCATCTTGTCCGCAATCTGGTGCTGAAGTCCAATAAACTCCTGCAGCCGAAGACCCTATTAACTGGTCGTTGACATAATAGAACAGTGAAACAGCATCATCAGATACGAGGAATGTTGCTACATCTTCGTCATACCAAAAAACATTGCTTCCTTCAAAAATGCAGGTGCCATTTTCTTTTTTTGCGTCAGCGTCATAATTAGTTGCGTCAAAATCTGTGCAGCCCTCTTTTTTGCAACTCATAAGAGAAATGCTAAGGATCGAGATGGAAAGTAATAGTGTCTTTTTCATAATTTAGGATTGGTTTTAGTTTTTATTTCTTTTTCAGTTATTTTACATTTTCCGCAATGTTGGCCGTGCTTTGGTTTACTTAACTTGCAATCATAATTTATTGCTGGCCAATCTGGGCAATCAACAGTCCAGTGCCAGGTATCGCTACCTTTTCTTTTTCTATATTCCATTTGCTTCGGGTAATTTGAATGGTTCGAAATTCGGATTTAAGAGAGATGATTAGAAAATTATCTGCTTAGTGCTGTGATATTGCCTCCCAGTAGGGTGTTTTTGTTTCCGAAATAATTTCGTGTACTAAATTGCTCCAAATCAGTTATCTCAATCTCGTGCTCCCTGCTTTCAATTAAGTGGCTAAAATTTCGAATCGATTCTTCAATTCGGTTGTTTTGTAATTCCTTTTGGTCAATTTCTTGGATTAGTTTATTTTTTCAAATGATTAGTGTTGAGCTGGTTTCTTACGCTTTATATATTACGCATTAGTTTGCCTAGCCACTTTGCTAATTTGGATGATAAGTTTCCCTTTTGGCGCGTCTTCCATTTGTAAATGACAAAATTCAAGTCTTTTTTAGAATATGGTTCTGCTAGAAAAGCATGAATAATTCCTTTTAGGGTTTCTTTCGTTTCTTTATCTTCAAATAATAGATAAAAGAATATTTTTATTCGTAACCATAATCCAAAACCAACATTACCAGCGGAAGATGGTGTTTGTAAACGAACCTTATTAGTTTGGGAACGTTGGTTTTCCAGCCACCTGATTTTTCTTTGCTCCACCTCAACAGCATACGCTTGAATTTGGTCATGTTCTTCTTTTTCAAATGAATGAGCAATGTCTAAAAAGGTAAGTGTTGCAAATTTTTGAGCTGGTTTTGATGTTGAATTTAACCACGTAAATAGAGTTTCTTCTAAGGCTGTTAAGGGGCGATTCAACATTTTTCCCCATGCGGGATATTCAGTACCATGAACGGTTATATAGAACTGCCCATCTGTGAGGTCTTTGCGCTGTATCAAAAATTGTAATGTCCAACTTTTGACTAAGATTTTCCTATGATCACGGGTAAAAAGCCCAATCGTTTCAGACACATAATCGTAAGCCATTGCGTAATTTTGTTGTTGCAAGTGGGCTAAAAAATTGAGATTGGCCCTAACGACATCTCCACGCTTTTCAGTTCTTAATAATTCAACAGCGATATCATAAAGCTCTTTTAACGAAAAGCCTTTATTGGTGATTTCGATCTTTTCAAGTGTATTTATTATTGAAATAAGGGCATTGTCTCTATGTGTAGTTTTTTTTCGGCGATTATCCTCAGAATGCTGTTGCATACAAATGGATAGCCAATGGTTAATCACTTCTTTCAAAGTGTCTGGATAATCTTTATAGCCATTCATTAAACCTTCACTTATTGCCTGAGTATAATTTGGATTAGGCATAAGTGAATCAAAAATTTCATTGCGAAGTTGAAAAGTATGATGAACAATAAATTTGGGTAGTACTTTTGCGACTGACTCTTGAACTTTACTGCTATAATCTGTGGCGAAGGTGATTAAAAACTCAATAATGTCTTTATGCAATTTATTTGGCTGATCGTAATCAGCTGCATAAGCTAAGATCCTTACGGTTGTAGCTTTAATTGCCGAAACATTGTCTCGTTTTTTACTGTTGTTCTTATTTAAAAAAAGGGCGATTCGTTTTTTAATACTGTCCGACTTTAACCATTTGTTAATGGTTTCAAATAAAAGCTCATCCTCTTCATATAAACGATATTGTGCTAAAGATTTTGCCGCTATTCCTTGGATAAAATCATGTTCACTTGCAGCTAACTCAAGATAGATACTTTCAATATTGGCTAATTCGTTAATGCCAATGTCTCTGGTGGTTTCTATAAAAACTTGACGAAGCAATGCTCTTTTTTGCGTTGTGCCATGCAAATCCCAGTTGGTGTGTTTCCTTTTGTATGATTCCTGCATTAAGCCTGAAAATACCGATAGCGCTTTTTCTATATGCCTTGGGAATTGATGCACCGCAGTGCGTAATAAATTAACACGCGTTGCAGGGTTTCTTGCCACAATAAGATCGCCCTCATCAGTTGTTTCAAATCTGAAAAATGCGGTTAAAAATTCTAGGTTATGATAATCTAAAGCTTCTAATGTCCTTCCACTTTGTTTCCAAAATGTAGATTCAATCATATGCCCAATAATCTCAAAATATTGATTGCAAAATAAACCGTTAAATAAGGCCGCGGTTAGTGCAATTATTTTCTGTTCAGGATTCAAATTATTAAACCATTTTGTTTCAATTTCTTCTTGCGACTGACTTAAGTTGGTTATGATTTGCTCTAGTTTTTTATCCGTAAACAAGGTTTGTGTTGATCTACAATTATTCAAAAAAATGGTTAACTTTTGTGGCGTGCTTAATGATTCCATTAACGTTGAAAGGGTTTGATTATCACTAAACTTAGTGCCTTCGTTAATTTCGTCCAAATCTGCGAAAATTGGTAATGCTTGATCGTGAATTTTACTAATAAACCAGGGTATTAAATCAGCTTTTTTGTAGTGTCCACTTTCTGGAACATCAAACCAATACTCTGAAATAATTTTACCGGATTTCAGCCAAGTTGATTGTGGTGTAGCTGTATTAATTATAAAGTAAGATTGTTTTGCCTCACTTATTCGTATGAGTTGGTTAAAATCATACTGTATATGCCTTGGATGAAGCGCATTAAGTAAAATTATTTGAGAACAGTCAAGTTGCATAAGCTGGCCGTTGAGTGCAACATCTTCTTCATTTTGAATGAGTTCAATTATTTTATGATCTGGTTTATTTTCCCCTAGTTGTTTTGCAATACTTCGACCAAAACTGAAATGATCAAATTGGTCATTTCCCTTAATAATTAAAATACGTTTTTTGCTTAATTCTTCAAAAACAAACTCACTAAATACCGGATTAGGATAAACCTCTTCATGCTCAAAATCTATTTCAGAAAATGAAGGATTGGTGATGTTGTTAATATAAGTGTTGTGATCACCCGTATTTATATTTTCAGCTTGAATGGAAGAATTGGTGATTATTGTACCCGAGTTATCTAAATTTTCAATTTTCGTTTCCATCTTTATTGTCTTTTTTATGAATGTTTTGTGTGAAACTTCCGAAATTGATATTCTCTCCTTTAATTATTTGATTGTCGCCTGAGAAAATATTTCCAGAATTGTTTAAGGTGCCAATCTGTGTTTTTGGGCCAATATTGTTGCCTTTCTTTGGGGAGTTGTCAGTACGTTCTTTCAAGTTTTCAACTAGCGCAGAAAGCGCCATTAATAGGCCGTGTTGACCAGAGATATCATGTTTTTTATCAATAAAATTCAACCTTAAATTCTCTTCAGATAAGGTTTGCCCCAATCGAATTGGAACAATTTGTCCGCATTCAAATAAATCTTTCAATTCGTTGGTGTATTCCGCGGATTTTAATAGATCATTGGTGGTGTCGTCTACACACCAAATGAGCAAGATTTTTTTTGCTGCTATAGATTTGAGTTGCGATAAAATGCTTGTACCTTCTTCAATATTAATTACTTCGTAGATTATCGGTATGCTTATGCTTTTTTCGGGGAAGTGGAAAATTTCTTTGACCTCATTTAATCTAGTTGCTTGAACAACAACTGTGATATTTGTTTCACTATATTCAGAAAAATCAATTTTACTAAAATCAATCAAAGATTCAATTGCACCCAATTTTTCTTGAAAACTACCCCAATTTTTAATTTTAATATAGTTGAGAATACTTGAAATGTATTCTGCGTTGCGACCAATGTCCTCACCTTCCTCTATAGCTTTATTAATATCCGCTAATAGATCACTGAGATATTTTTGAGCAATTTCTGGCAGTTTTGGATTTTTATTGCCTTTAATAATACAATCAATAATGTTGCTAGATAAGGTACTAAAGCCACTATATGATAGCGCACATTTACTTTTCCAAGTGCAAATTTCAAGTAGTTGTAATAATCGGGTAGGGTTGTGCGGGGTTGCCATAATGTTCTTTTCCATCCAAGAACATCATAGTTGATCATTTTTTAAAATTAATTGGCTTAAGTACTAAAAACGACTCCCCAATCATGATTTACACATCCCCGTATTTTATACGGTGTCAAAATTTTTCAAGAAATTTTTCCGGTAAGTATCACTAATTGGAATTGGTTCTTCAACTCCTTCTAGATGGATCATATTACCTAAATAGGATTCTACATTTTCAATATTTATGGTATATGAACGGTGGACTTGAATTAAGTTCTTTGAACTTAACTTGTCCATTACATTATTCATAGGAGTTGATGAAACAAACCGTTTTCCATTCGATAAGAAAATATCACAATTATTTCGTGCGGCTTTAAGATAGCTAACTTCACTCTTAACTATTTTATGTTTTTTATCACCGTGATTCACGAAAATAAAAGAATTTTCTTGGACCAGCTCTGTATCTATTTCGAGTAAACTATTCCGTAATTGCAGTAAAGAAACCGGTTTCGGCAAATTAGACTGCGGCTGCGTTTTTTGTGCCAATTGAAACGTATGCATGTTTTGCATCTCGCTAAGATAAATGAATGGAATATGTTTTTTATGCAATTCAGCTCCTAAATCAATTCCACTTAATGGGCCATTTAATTCGATATCAACGAGTGCCACATCTGGCTTTGAATTTTTTACATGAGTCATTGCGTCAGGAACATTATCAGCAACTTTTGTTTTAGAATAACCTAATGTTTCTAACTTGTCTAGCAAATCTTCAACAATTAGTGGGTCATTTTCAACAATAAGAATGTACATATTATTTTGGGTTACTATATTTACGCTACCCTAAATTTAGCCAAAAATGAAAAGCAAAGCGATATTCACATTTTTTTTATGTTGCTTATCACCTGTTCTTTGGTCAAATCAAAAATTGGATTCATTGTTAAATGAAACCAAATATTTGAAAACTCATGATGAATTTGAGCAACGCGCATTGGACTTTCAGCAAGCATTAATTCTTTCTGAACGTGAAGGTGATTTAATGGAACAGGCGCAAGTTCATAATCATTTAAATCATATATTTTTCAAGCTGAATAGATATAGTGAAGGAATCCGTGAAAGTGAATATTCCCTTGAGCTATATAAAAGAATGGAGATGTGGGAGAAGGTTTCAGGAACGTACTATAATCTTGGGCTGAATTATAAAAAAATAGGCAGTATTGAATTAGCAATGAGAAATTTGTTACTGGCACTAAAAATATCTGAAAAACTCCAAAATAAAGTAACAATAGCCAAAGTATGTAGTGTTCTCGGAAATATTAATAAGGACAAGTCGGAATATAAAAAGGCATTAGCCTATCATTCAGCTGCATTAGCTGCTTATATAGAAGTTGGAGATTCGAGTGCCGTTTCAAGTTGCTATCATAATATTGGCCAGGTTTACAATAAGAGCGGAAATTTGATTCAGGCAAGAACTTACTTGTTTAAGGCGAGGTCCATTAAAATTATGTGCGGGCTATCAACCGCTGCCAATAGCTCTCAGATCGGCGCATACTATTATGAAACGAATGAACTAGATAGCGCTAAGTTTTATTTTTATAAATCAATAGAAGAAAGAAAACGGGAACAAAAAATAACAAAAACGGTTTCGCCGCACACCTATTTAGCGGAGTTATATTTTAATGAAAACGAATTTCAACTTTCTAAAATTCATTTAGATACCGCATATCAATTGGCCGATTCGGCTAAACTAAATCAAGAATTAATAACTGTTTTAAATCTACAGATGCGGTTGGAAAAAACGGAATATCCAGAATCTGATATAATTAAGAAACATGAACGGTTAACTGAGCTTAACAGAATTGTTGTTGGTGAAGCAAGTTTAAAGGAGACTGCTAGGCTTGAAGTTGAATACGGTTCTATTAAAAAGAGTCAAGAAATTGAACGAAAAAACAATGAAATTGCCCTACAAGATTTTGAAAATGAGAAATTAAATATTCGGAATAATTTTTTTTTCGCAGGGCTATTAATTGCCGCAATTTTTGTCATTGTCATAATCATCTTTAACATCAAATTACGAAGAAGAAAAGAGGAAACAGAACTAAAAAATGAGTTGTTAGAATCAAAGAATGCTCTAATTGATAATTTACATAAGGAACTCAGCCACCGGACTAAGAATTATTATCAAATGTTTGGTGGAATTCTAAAATTTGATCGCCGAAGAACAGCGGATTCGGAAATAAAAAAAATGCTCACTAGCTATATAAATAGAGTGGAGGCAATGTCACAAATTCAACGTTATTTGCTTGCAGAAAATACACTAACGCAAGAGGTTCAACTGGATCTTTACCTGTCTGATTTATTATCGAATATAGATTTGGTACTTAACAATATCTTACCCAAGGTAATTATAACAAAGAGTTTTGAAACTATTTCCTGCGATTATGATAAAGCGATTCGAATTGGTCTAGCCTTGAATGAAATGATAGCAAATGCATTTGAACATGGATTTGATCAAGTTGAAAACCCAAAAATAAATGTGTTGTTAATTGAAAGTGATAATGGACTAATTTTGATTGAGATTCAGGACAATGGAATTGGGATAAAGACGCAGGGAGAAGACAGAAGAGAATCATCAAAGGGTATTGATTTGATTGAAATGATATTAAGTAGCATTGGTGGTGAATTGCAATACGTCGAAGAGGATTCGAAAGGAACATTTGTTCAAATTAAAATCTCGAAATAAAAAATGGGGACAGTAAATTACCGCCCCCACAAACTTGCAACTAAGCAATTGAATTATACAATTATTGTAATGTTAGTATCAGCTGTAATATTTACACTGTTTGTTGTGGTTGTTACACCACTAACTGTAACTTTGAAGTAGTAATTACCTACCGGAACTGTCATTTCGAATTCACCATTGGAATCTGTTGTTTGACTGTCCATTGGAATGCTACTTCCAACTGGGTAAATCTTAACTTCGGCCCCCTGCAATTTAATTCCGTTTCCGTCTTCAACAATCCCGTATAGAATTGGCTCTTCTTCGTCATCACCACCACGGTTCGTATCTACATTGGTCACAATTACTCGGCCATTATTTACTTCATTAATTTCTTCTTTTTCGCATGAAGCTGTGAATCCAGCTAAGATCATTAGCGATAAAAAAAGGTTTCTCGTGTTAATCATTTTTAAAGTATTCATGTTATTCTTGTTTTAAAAATTGGTTCAAACACTATTGTTCGAACTCCAAAACAGGAAGAATCACTTTATCAGAACCCCAACTCTTCCCATTAAGGGGGTGCTGAAAAAGTAGAAGTGGTGCTAAAATTTGCGCAAATGAAACCTCCTTATTCATGATTTAAAAAGGCTTAGTACCGCTTTCATGTCTACAAATCTAGGACATGTTTAGGGTAGAAAGAAGCAAGCAGAAAACGCGAACTTCGTGAAGTCTTCGTGCAGTGATAAACAACACGAAATGGAACTGTTCAGTAATTGCGTTTATTGGATTGAAATGAACGAACTAACGTGGACTATTCACCGGACATGTTGTGTGAAAAGGACTGTTTTATTATAATTCGTGATGAAAACGGATGTGAATTTGAGATAACCGTGACCTTAAACGAACCTGAGGTATTAGACGTCTCAGAATTCTTAACAGATGAAGTTTGCGAGGGTGATTGCAATGGTGCAATTGATTTGTTTATTGATGGGGGCGTATCTCCATATACGTTTAGCATTGATGATTGTGTGACATTGGAAACATTTGCGGCATTTACAGATTTGTGCCCAGCGAATTATATGGTTTGTGTGGAAGATGCCAATGGCTGTCGTTTTAATAATACAGTTACAATCAATGCAGGTCTTGCACCAGTTGATCCAACTATGATTCCAATTGGTCCTTTTTGTGCAGATGCAAGTCCCATATTAATTATTGCTCCCGATTTAGGAGATTTAACAGGTCCAGGAGTGGTTGGTGGAAGTTTTGATCCTGCCGTGGCGGGCCCAGGAGTACATACCATAACAAATACAATTGTCAATGATTGCGGAGGAGGCATTGCAACAATGGAAGTCATTGTTAATCCTTTGCCAAACGTTGTATTGCTCGCCAATGAAACTACAGGTTGTATTCCTTTTGAAGTCTTTTTCGAAAATGTGGGTGAAACTGGCGTGACCTGTGAATGGAATTTTGGAGATGGAACCATTGTTGAAACCTGTGATTTTATAATGCATACCTATACCAATCCTGGTGTTTATGATGTTAGTTTAACTGTAATCGACGCAAACGGATGCAGTGCAACGGCGTTCTACGAAGATTATATTGCCGCTTACGACTTACCAATTGCCAATTTTAAATATGCACCTGTCGAAGTCACGACATTGGATCGTACAGTCGATTTTACAGATTTATCCTCAGGAGCGGACAATTGGATTTGGAACTTTGATGCCTTTGGGAATTCAACAGATCAAAATCCAAGCTTTTTATTTCCAGATAATGAAGGAACTTATGAAATTATGCAAATTGCAATCACGCCTGAAGGCTGTCGCGATACAATGGTGCAAACTTTAGTTGTTGTTCAAGAACATTTGATTTTTGTACCCAATGTAATTACACCTGATGGAACGAACTTAAACGAGGTTTTCTTGCCTTATTTCACAGGGATTGATGTTTACAATTATCATTTAACTATCTATAATAGATGGGGCGAATTGGTTTTTGAATCTTATGATTTAAACACGGGTTGGAATGGAACTTTTAATGATGTTATAGTGCAAGACGGTGTCTACATTTGGCACATTTTAGTTGGCGATATAGATACCGAATTCATGCGCGAATATCATGGGCATGTGTCGGTGCTAAGGTAGATTCTGCACTTCTTTTATGTGAAAATTCCTTAAGCTTATTAAACCATAAATCTACGGACTTCATCTGCGATTTTTAGACCGCCTTTTTCAATTGTGGTTCGATTCTTGTCTTATATCAATTGAACCATAAAATTTAGGTTATGAAAAAGGTAATATTTGTATTAATGGTTGGGATAATTGGAAGCTGTACTTTACTAGATACAGGTATTATTATCGATCCACCTAATGTGCCAAGTGTAAACATTTGTGACAATGTCGCTTCAGATGCGGACGCAGATGTGATGGCGGAAAAAATTAAAGCACTAGCATTTAAAGATGAAAGAATGGACCGTGCTAAATTAGTTACCAAAGGTTATTGTTTTGTGTCCTCACAAGTTGTAACGATAATGGGAGCTTTTTCATTCCCAGATGCAGAATTAGAAATTGCGAAACGATTGTATCATCAAGCAACGGATAAGGAAAATTATGATATCGTTATTGATGCTTTAGTGCATAAAAGTGATCGAGATGAATTGAAAGCTTATATTTTGGAGCATTGATTCAGTGTTTAGGCAATAAGTTGGTGTGGTATATGATGCCATCTTCTGTAAACCATATTTCTTTCTCAGCATTTGCGTAAGTATAACATTTGGGCCAATTAAATTGTGTTGTGCGATAAGTAGTGCTTGGTCGGAAATACAGCAAAATCAAAATCGCATCTTTTGAGTTTATCTCCATTATTTCCTTGTCGTCTGATGCTTAGGTATCTCCTAAAGAAAAAAATGAAACTAATTCTCAAAATCTATTCGATTTCTGAAAATTCGTCTATTTCCGACCAAGCACTAAGTAAGAACAGTATTAGTTATAATTAATTCTCCGTCTGTAGCATAAACATCTACTTTGCGAATGTTATCAATAAATATTGGATTCAGAACATGTTCACTATTTTCGTGTTTTAAGCGCTAGCCATTTTCATTCTTAAACGGATAAAATGGTTATTATTGAATGACCCGTATTTTTACTTTTTTTTGATAAACAGGGGTTTATACGCTTTCCGCAAGCTTATTTAATGTCTAGCTTAGCAATAATTATTAACCTAAACTTTTATATTATGGCTGGAAAGACATTTAAAAACAATTCAACACATTACATCAATGGTACTTTGCTAATTCGTCAAGGAACCAACATTCAATTACCTTCTTTAGAGCAAGGTTTTTCGTTAGACGCTGGCGAAGATAAGTACATTGAATATGGTGACAGTACGAATATTTTTTTGAACGGATTAGTGTTTCAATACAAAGATGAAGCGACTGAATCTATGAGTACTGATAGACAAGAAGTGATTGCAACTG
Source organism: Crocinitomix sp. (assembly GCA_013138735.1). GTDB lineage: Bacteria > Bacteroidota > Bacteroidia > Flavobacteriales_D > Crocinitomicaceae > Crocinitomix. The sequence goes on from WTCE01000151.1 coordinate 24,148, forward strand.
GTGTATCCCCAACTTTTGATTGGGTATTAAATACACATAGCTCAATTACAATCAACTCTACTAACGGGTTGGATATTAGTGCTAGTAACTAATTTCAATAATTGATATTAAGAAGGGAGATCGTCTGAAAAGGCGATCTCTTTTTTGTTGTGTGCCCAGCATGGGCAATGATTATAGGGTTCAAGTCCCGAGCACGCCTTTATAGCAGGAAGTGTTAGCCAATAGCAAGGGTGTCCTGCGTGAGCAGGAATCTGAAGGAAGCT
>WTCE01000135.1 GCA_013138735.1 Crocinitomix sp.
AGCTTCCTTCAGATTCCTGCTCACGCAGGACACCCTTGCTATTGGCTAACACTTCCTGCTATAAAGGCGTGCTCGGGACTTGAACCCTATAATCATTGCCCATGCTGGGCACACAACAAAAAAGAGACTCTCCACCTAAGGCGGAAAGTCTCTTTTAATACCGTAATCGTTAATTAATTATTCAATCACAAGCTGCTTATAAGCGCGCTTATCTTCGTTTGATTCGTTCACAAGAATATAGTACATTCCAGCAGACAAATGTTGAAGATCCATTTTTACTTCCATTAAGTTTTCAATGTCATTCAAGCTATACAAAACAGCCCCCGTCATATCATAGATTGTTACTGATTCTATGTCTAACTCATTTTCCGTCTTTATGGTAAATTCTCCATTCGTTGGATTTGGAAATACGGTTAGGTTATCAGACGAAATCGAAACTTCATTCACTTCATTATCGATAATGTCCATTACTTCAGCTGCTCTGCCGGTTTCGACTACTACCCTTTTTGTGACCGTCTTAGAGCAGCAAGTACCAGTTATAGGATCAAAAATGAATGCCGTGATACTTAAAGCATAGGTTCCGTCTTCATAGTAGGTGATTCTATAAGGAAATTCAATTGGTATTTTTCGACCGTCTCCAGGTTCTAATAAATATCCAACAGTGATTCCACCTGAGAATAAACCACCAGTTTGGGTTATCTCGAAAATGTCATCTCTTAGTATTTCAAGTTCAAAATCAAAATCTTCTATTCTATCACACGGATCACAGTCATTTTCAACGACTATATCTTTACAAAAGGTGGTTTTACAACATTCCTCTCCATTTGTTGACCAAACTGTTGCACAAACAGTGTATGTTCCCGCCGAGCTGTACACGTGAGTAGGTAAAGTATGGTTTGCTATTACTTCAGTGTATGTATTCCCATCACCAAAATCCCACTCAATGTTTAAAATACTAAGACCTAAAGGACCGTAATGCAAATCGAAAACGTGAAAAAATAATAAATGACAGCCCTCGGTCCCTTCAATCGGAGTTACAAAAAAGGTACTTGGTAATGAATCCACACAAGGGTCAATTGGAATAGGCACTGGATCAGCATCTGCTTGAGCGAATACGCTTCCTGAAAAAGTCAATAGTAATAGTGGCAATAAATAAATGTAAAATAATTTCATAAATTTTTGTTTTAGTTTCTCCAAATGTACTGCTGACATAGCGTTTTGAAAAACCAAATTTGAGCCATAAATCATTTTTAAAACGAAAAAATATCGCAAATAAAAACCTCTATTACAGGGTATTGATATTGTTTAAAAACATTTTAAAAGACGTGTGAACAAGGAAATATTTCAAAAAAAAAGAGGCTGTTCGCTTATCGCGGACAACCTCTTTTTAATACTAAAAATTGCGGCTTTTAGAAATTCGGACGCAATGGATGACTTTCGTAAAAATCATTAATATATTTCACCGCTTCTTCAGGGTCGTCTGTAATTTTTAATAAGTCCATGTCTTTTAAAGAAATATTACCTTCCATATTTAACATAGCTTCTTCAATCCAACCAACCAAACCTTTCCAGTATTCAGTTCCAAATAGAACAACTGGTTTCACGTCAATTTTTTTTGTTTGCATTAATGTTAAAGCTTCAAAAAGCTCATCTAATGTTCCAAAACCACCTGGGAACGTAATAAAACCTTGCGTATATTTTACAAACATTACTTTTCGCACGAAAAAATAATCAAAATCTACTGGATGATTTACATACTGATTTCCAGATTGTTCGAATGGTAATACTATATTTAATCCAACCGATCTTCCTTTACCTTCTGCTGCACCTTTATTACCCGCTTCCATTATTCCTGGGCCACCACCTGTAATTACTCCGTAACCTGATTCTACTAATAAGCGTGATGTTTCCACAGCCTTGTCGTAATATGGATTATCTGGCTTTGTTCTAGCCGATCCGAAAACTGAAACACAGGGGCCAATTCGCGCCATTTTTTCATATCCTTCTACAAATTCCGACATTATTTTAAATATCGCCCAACTATCATTGGTCCTTATCTCATTCCAATCTTTTTCTGTCATATCAAATGGTACTTACTTTAAATTTTGATCTCTTAATATAGGAAATCTTACATGATTAGTGGTGTCTGATCGGAAATTACTTGTACGAACCTAAAAAAATGTTAAAAATCATAACTTATTTGTAATAAGATAAAATATTAGCACTCCTCAATCGTCTACCATAGAAACAACACTATTATGCCAATAAAAACATTAACATTTACAACAACGATAAAGAAGGAGAAGGATGCACTAAATATCTCTAACCTTTTGAAGAACTACTTTGGACTGCAATCAGCCAGTATTGATTTCCTTAACAAAGGCAATTTATTGAAGATTGAGGGAAAAAATCTTTTACCAAAAAAGATAGAGCAAACCCTTTTATTATTTGGATACAAATGCAAACAATTATTTTAGTAGGAAGTGTTTAACACACAACTTCCTATCTCAATCAATAGACATTTTCAATAACACAAGAAGTCAAGCGGCAGATCCAACTAAGAATTAACCGTTCTTCTTTTGGTCCTTCTTCGAGTTCTTAATACTGTCCAGTTTTTCTTGATCTGGAGTACCATGAATGATTGGGTTCGCGCTATCAGGCAAAGGTAAATCTATTACCAAAGAATCCTTAAATGTGAGCGTAGTATCACTCATCACAACAGTTGAATCTTGTTCATTATCAACTTGCACAGAATCTTCACTTGTTCCGCAGCCCATCATTAAAAATGGAATACTAACGTATAATAATCTTTTCATTTGCTATTTGTTTATCGTCTGATAGAATTTGTACAAAATAAGTTCCGCTTGCTAAATTCGCTTTATTAAAGGCAAATTTGTTTTCTCCGGCAAAAGCCGTCCCTGAATAAAGATGTTTAACTAATCTTCCATCAATTCCAATAATCTTAACATCAACCGGAATGCTTTCTGCAACATCAAAATTTAAAACAAAGGTTTCTATAATTGGGTTAGGCGCTATCGTAAGGTTATCGCTCGTTGAAACTTCATTGATACCAACAGCATAATCAGCATGAATTTCTGCAATCCAAGTATTCCAGCGGTTTGAGCCAGTTCCATACATTCCATTAATCCAAACTGAAGGTTCAGCCGCATTGTGCTTTCTTGTAGTACCAGTATAATCGCCCCAACGCTCTGTTGATGGAGAAGTAAAGCAAGCATATGAAGTACTTTCTTTGATCAATGTTGTTTCAGACCAATCACCCGCGTCGTTTACGTGCACTGCTCTTACTTCTGGATAAACAGAAGGACTTACACTTCCGAAACTAATTAAAACGGAGCGATCGTCAGGAGAAAAGCCAAACCAAGCGATTGATGGATATGAATAATCCATACTTCCAGCATCTCCAAACTTATCAGAGGTATTGGTGAGTGATGAAACTTTTAAACGGTTATAGTTAATCCCATTCCAGCTTGATCCTACATCAGACTGAAAAACAAAATGTATGATTCCGTTCATATAAAACCCACTTAGGCATCTACAATCACCGTTATCTAATTGGCAAGATGTTCCTAATTGCGAAGCATCTGCCGCAACATCATAAAAACCTGATGATACTGAATAATAATCCATAGTAGGATCACCAGCAATTGCGTCTGTAATATCGTACAACTTAATTGTATTACCAGAAAAAGGAGAACTTGCTACCATATAAATTCCAGGGCCATAGTTTACGTTAGAACCAGAAGAAACGGGCAATAATGTAAAAGGATCTGCAGTCATACCGTACCAATACTGCCAAGTTAACGAGAGACCGTCATAACCATCAAACTTTTCCATTTGATAAACTACAGATTGATTAAATCCACCGCCGTTATAAAATAAGTTTCCAGAAATAAATACTTCCGTATCTGAAATGGCCAATTTAGGATAATCAAACCAGCTATTATCGCCTAATGGATTTCCTGTTAATTTATAATAGTTCCAACCGTCATCAGGATCATTCGTCTCTGTAAACATAATTAATAGATTCGAATTTGATGAGTGACCCGAACATTCTTGAGCAAAAAAGATAAAACGATCTTCTTCCGCGTCATAATGCACTACAGGATCACAAACATAAGAGATAGATGGATCGTCAATAAAGTCAACAATTGAATTATTATAGGTTGTTCCGCCTGCCATTGTTTTATATTGAATTGTCGTATTGGCAACACTTACAATTATTCCGCCGTCAGAAATAGCAATTGAATTGTCCATTGGTGAACTACCGCTATTCGGATTCCCGTTAAATTCTTCTCCAACAACTGGTGTTGAACCTGCAACATTTACTTCTCCTTCATCTCCTTCAATTCCAGCAAAAGTAGTTTTGGTTAGCAATTTTTCAGCTTTAACAGCTTCCATTTCAACTTGACCGGGTAATTTATGACTTACACGATTGGCTTTACTTGTTAAAACTGGTGTCCATTCTAAATCTCCAGTTGGCGTTTGCTTTTTTGCAGATAATTCAGTTTGAAATATTTCGGATTTTTGTCCCTCACCTAATTTTTGAGATTTATCAATAATTGCTTTGCCTGTTTGAGAATAAGCAACCGTTTGACTAATGAGGACTAGAAATAATAAAAGCGTTTGTAAATTTTTTTTCATGTTATTGTTCTTCAAGTGTAAATCAATATTGACCAAATGTAAACAGTTTTTTACGCATTCAACTTCATTAAACAATTTAATTCAAAGAGTTATTCATATTTTTACACTTTGAAAAGACTAAAAATTATGCAAAATCCTCTCCATTCACCATATACTGGGAATTTAGATACAATACCATTTAATTCAATAGACATAGCCCATTTTAAACCAGCTATAATTGAAGCTATTGAAATGGCAAAGAATGAAATTGAGCAGATCAAAAACAATACAGATCCCGCGTCATTTGAAAATACGATTGCTGCCTATGAGCGTAGTGGCGAATTATTGAGTCAAATTTCTGGCATCTTTTTTAATCTCAACAGCTCAAAAACGAGTGACGAAATGCAGAAATTAGCACAAGAGATTTCCCCCTTGCTTACTACTTATTCGAGCGAAAATCAGTTAGACGAACAGCTATTCAAACGCATAAAAGCCGCGTATGCCAATACGGATAAAACAGTGTTGGAAAGCGAAAGCGCCTATTTATTAGAGAAAATTTATAAAAGTTTTGTTCGGAATGGTGCTAATTTAAATGAGGCAGATAAATCAGCATTAAAAGAAATCAGCTCGCGCTTGTCACAATTAAGCCTAACCTTCAGCGAAAATGTGTTAAAGGATAGTAATCAATACGAACTGTGGATTAGTGATGAGAAGGATTTAGCCGGACTTCCTGATGGAGCCAAAGAAGCCGCAAAGTTAATGGCTAAAGGCAAAGGTGTTGAGAATAAGTGGTTAGTTAATTTAGATTACCCTTCTTATTTACCGTTTATGAAATATGCCGAAAACCGGAAATTACGTGAACAGTTATTTATGGCTTTTGGAGCAAGAGGTTGCCAAGACAATGATTTTAACAATGAAGCAACACTCAAAGAAATTTCAAAATTACGCCACGAAAAAAGTCAACTTTTAGGCTATCAATCACACGCCAATTTTGTTCTGGAAGAACGTATGGCCAAAACACCAGAGAATGTCTATAAATTGTGGGACGAACTTTTAACAAAAGCCTTTCCTATAGCCCAGCAAGAGATTGCCGAAGTGCAAACAATAGCAGACAAAATGAACGGACCCAACCCTATTCAACGTTGGGACTTAAGTTATTATGCCGAGAAGTTGAAAAACGAGAAATTTGCATTAAATGACGAGCTTTTAAAGCCCTATTTTAAACTAGAAAATGCAATTTCAGGCGCTTTTCAAACCGCAGAAAAACTTTTCAACCTTACGTTTAAAGAAAGAACGGATATTGAAAAATATCACGAGGATGTTAAAACCTACGAAGTACTCGATTCAAACGGTGCGCATGTTGCCATTCTTTACGCCGACTTTTTTCCAAGAGCAAGTAAGCGCAGTGGAGCATGGATGACTTCTTATCGCGGTCAAAATAAATACGACGCACAAAACCAACGTCCAATCACTTCTATCGTTTGCAATTTCACTAAACCAACTGAATCGAAACCTTCCTTACTGACTTTTGGAGAAGTCACCACACTTTTCCACGAATTTGGTCACGCATTGCACGGCATGTTGGCTAACGGGCATTATGAAAGCTTAAGCGGCACTTCTGTATTTTGGGATTTTGTAGAATTACCCTCACAATTAATGGAGAATTGGTGTTATGAACCTGAATGTTTGGCCTTATTTGCCAACCATTATGAAACGGGCGAAACAATTCCCCTAGATTTGGTTCAAAAAATTAAGGACAGCATGAATTTTTTAAGCGCCTACCAAACAGTACGCCAAGTATCATTAGGCCAATTGGACATGGCGTGGCACAATTTAGCTGCACCATTAAGTGATGACACTGATGTTTATGCCATTGAAAAAGAAGCAGGCGCTAAAACAGAACTTTTTCCGCCAGTAGAAGGTATTGCAAGTTCATGTGCCTTTTCCCATATTTTTAGCGGTGGTTATTCTGCTGGCTATTATAGCTATAAATGGGCAGAGGTTTTAGAAGCTGATGCATTTGAATTCTTCAAAGAAAACGGAATATTTGATAGCGAAACGGCACAACGTTTCAATGATAACATTCTGTCTAAGGGAGGCGCAAGCGATCCAATGGAACTTTATGAGGCTTTTAGAGGTCAAAAACCTTCTACTGATGCCTTATTACGTAAAAGCGGCTTAATAAAGTAGGTAGTGGCTGGTCGGAAATGCATTCTTTTAAAATAACGCTTTTAGGCGATTTTAAGGTCCTTGATTGATTTGTACATTTGTGGGAATAATTGCGCTTGAAGGAATGGAAATAATTGCTGACGTATGGGATAATATAGTACAAGGCCTATTAGAACCCTTGTATCATTTTAATAATCCTGAGAAGCGCATTAACTATTTCTACATCATCTCATCTCTACTTTTAGCTTATTACGTTTATTATAAAGCCAAGGAAAAAATTCCTTTCTACAAATACATTTTTAATAAAAAAATATGGTTGAGTAAATCTGCTTTTATTGACTATAAATACTTTTTTTTTAATGGTATTATTAAAATAGTATTGATTGCACCAATCATTCAAATATGGTGGTACTTGGGTGTCACAATCAACGATTGGATGGAGGAGTCCTTTGGGTTTTCAGATGTTTTACTAACTGAAAGTGAATTAATTATTTACTATACATTATCGCTGGTTATTCTATCCGATTTAATGATCTACTTGGTACATTTAGCCATGCACAAGATTCCTTTTTTATGGGAATTTCATAAAATTCACCATTCCGCTACAACATTAAATCCAATTACGCAATATCGATTGCACCCACTAGAATTAATTCTGAATAACGTTGCGCGTGTATTCGTATCCAGTTTTCTAATTGGGTTTTTTGATTATTTCTACGCAGGATCTGTGGAAGCAGCAACCTACCTTGAAATAAATATTTTTGCTATTCTCTTTCTCTTTTGGGGCTCAACGCTGCGACACTCACATGTTAAACTGAAGTACTTTCATTTTTTAGAACGCATTCTACTCAGTCCCTTTCAACATCAGGTGCACCACAGTGATAACCCGGCACATTTTGACAAAAATATGGGATCCAAACTAGCAATATGGGATTGGATTTTTGGAACATTACTTCGTTCTACTGAAGTGGCTAAAGTTCGTTTTGGATTGGGAAAGAAGGAAGAAAGAAATTATAATAGTTTTTCTAAAACATTGTACATGCCTTTTAAAAATATTGCACGCTGGTTCATGCGAAAAGATAAGCGCTCTTAGTAATTATCGCTAACAGCCATAAAATACAAATCCCCTTTATATAAATATAAAGGGGATTTGATTTGCTACTTTACTAAGTGTTGTAAGACAATTTGTCAAGATGACCAAATTACCACGAAAAACTCTACTCTTAAACCAACCTTTCGGTTGTTTGTCTTACAAACCCAGTCTTTTTTAATTATTCCCTTGTACGTTTACAAGGAAACTAAATCATTGTTTTGGGTATTAATGTTAAGACAAATCTATTGAATACATAAGGAGCATAAAAGCGTATTTCTACGTAATTTTCAAATATTTGCTATAAACAGACTGTTTTATCATTTTTTTTTATGGCTTAAGAGCGGGTTTTTATTTCGAAATAATCGTATTGGATTAGGCACTCGCTGGAATTTCCATCATTGGATCTAGAAAATTACTCGAACTGAATGAAATTGGATATAACTAGTTCAATTAAACATACGAAAGCCCACGAATTAGCATACGCCATCCTTTTTAAGATCAACATAAACCATTCAAAATAACAAAAGCTGCTCAAGACGTTTCTTGAGCAGCTTTCGATTGCTACTTGAGCTAAGCTTATCCTTAATGATTTGACAATTTAAATTACCATGAAAAAACCCTACTCTTAATAATTAGTGCGTCAAATCGGTATAAACTTAGTTTCTATAAATCCCTAAAAAGGGAATATTGATATTACTTGGGTTTTGGGCATATTAATGTCAAGACAAATTTAACGCCCATTGTGAGATAAAAAAACGGTATAAAGACCTAATTATGATAATAATTGTAGGTATTTATCATTTCGATAAAACGCCTAATTTTATTCGTGTAAACAAAAAAAGTTCCCAAATCCGAAGACTTGAGAACTTTCAATACACTTATTAACAGCGACTTAAAGGTGAATCACTTCACCATAAGCAGCAGCTGCTGCTTCCATTATCGCTTCGCTTAACGTAGGATGTGGATGCACTGTTTTAATAATTTCATGTCCAGTAGTCTCTAGTTTTCTCATGGCTACAATTTCCGCAATCAATTCTGTTACGTTCATTCCAATCATATGTCCTCCTAATAATTCACCGTATTTTGCATCAAAAATTAGTTTAACAAAACCTTCGTTAGCACCTGCCGCGCTTGCTTTCCCAGATGCTGAGAAAGGAAATTTACCAATCTTAATCTCATACCCAGCGTCTTTTGCAGCTTGCTCTGTCATACCAACTGATGCCACTTCTGGCGAACAATAAGTACAGCCTGGAATGTTTCCATAATCCAATCCTGCAACGTCCATTCCTGATATTTTCTCAACACAGATAATTCCTTCTGCTGAAGCAACGTGCGCCAATGCAGGACCAGAAACGATATCGCCTATGGCATAATAACCTGGTATATTAGTTTGGTAAAACTCATTCACCAATACTTTACCTTTATCTGTTGCAATTCCAACATCCTCTAATCCTATTCCTTCTAAATTGGTTTCAATACCAACCGCTGAAAGCACTATATCGCACTCAATAATTTCTTCCCCTTTTTTCGTTTTCACCTTCACTTTACAGCCAGTCCCACTTGTGTCAACTGATTCTACAGACGAATTGGTTTTAATTTTTAAACCCTGCTTTTTCAATGAACGCTCTAATTGTTTTGATACTTCCGCATCCTCAACAGGAACAATAACTGGCATATATTCTACAACAGTTACATCTACACCCATGGCATTGTAGAAATAAGCAAATTCAACTCCAATCGCACCAGATCCTACAACGACCATTTTCTTTGGTAGTTTAGGTAGCACCATAGCTTCACGATAACCAATAATCTTTTTTCCGTCTTGTGGAAGATTCGGTAATTGTCTTGATCTTGCTCCAGTAGCTAAAATAACGGCCTTTCCTGCCGTATAATCAGTAACTTTTCCGTCAGCATCAGTAACTGCAACCGTTTTGCCTGCTTTTGCTTTACCAGTTCCAACTAAAATATCAATCTTGTTTTTTTTCATCAAGAATTGAACACCACCACTCATCTTTTCAGCCACTCCTCTACTTCTCTTAACAATTCCGCCAAAATCTACTTCAGCTCCTTTTACGTTAATTCCATAATCGGCTGCATGTGAAATGTATTCAAATACATTTGCACTCTTTAACAATGCTTTTGTAGGAATACATCCCCAATTCAAGCAAATACCACCAAGCTCTGCTTTTTCAACAACAGCTGTTTTTAAGCCTAATTGTGAAGCTCTAATTGCGGCAACATATCCACCAGGTCCGCTTCCAATTATTATAATATCGTAAGTCATAATTTGAAATTTAATCTTCCGCGAATTTAAGTAATTATCATTCAATAAATGATTGCACGTTCGAATATTTTATTTTTGATTTTATAAATTTTGCTGAATCCTAAATTGCTGATTAAAATGCATGCTGAAATCAGGTGGCTTTCACGCGCGGATTGCTTATTTTTGAATTTGTACTAAATTTATCTAAAAGATAACCCAAAGGATTCATGCAGTACAGAAATAGATATACCAATGAAAAGCGATAAAATAAACGATAAAAAAAAATACTTTAAGCATTATCTAGCTGCAAGTGCATTGGTATTGCTGTTTTTATCTAGTTGCGCCATATTTAAAGGTAATAAGGAAATAGTCGGATTAAAATTTTCCTATTCCCCTACTGCCGAAATTAATTACGGAAGCAGTTTTGCCATTAAAACGAGATTAGTTTACGAAAACGGCAAAGAAAAAGATATTACAGACAAAAAAGATTTGTCGATTACTGTAAATGGCGGAACTTATCGAAAAGGAAAAATAAGCATAGGAGGCTATCCTGCAACCCTTCGCTCAGACACGGTTCATATAAAAGCCGTGTACACTTTTAACGATAAAGAATACAAATTGAGTGAAGCCATTCCTTTTAATTATAACAGCGCACTTATTGTTGATTTCCGTGGTGAGACAGGTGTAAATGGTGAAGATGGCGATAATAAAGGAACTCCTCTTCTATTAAGAAATGGTAAAACTGGCGGAGTGGGTCTGAATGGTGCCCAAGGTGCTGATGGGCAAGAGTTATCTGTAAACATTTGGAAAGAAACAGAAGGAGAAAGGTATCGAATTTCTACAACGAACTTAATTACAAATATAACTTATCAGTATACCTATATAGATAAGGGGTTTGGGATTAGATTTGACGTAAGCGGCGGTAGAGGCGGCACCGGTGGTGATGGTGGTGATGGTGGTGATGGAAAAGATGGCATAATCTCTGAAAAGAAAACGAAAACACCAGGAGATGGCGGAGATGGTGGTAACGGCGGAAATGGCGGTAACGGTGGTTTTGGAGGATTAGTTTATATTTTCCTTCATCCAAACGCTGCAGAATTAAAAAATAAAATTGCAGTTTACAATTTCGGTGGTCCGCCGGGTGTCGCTGGTAAAGCTGGTAAAGCGGGCAAAGGCGGTGAACCTGCTGGAGGACAAGATCAGGTTCCGGATGGTGTTATCGGTGCAGACGGAGTTGACGGAGAAAATGGACAACAAGGACAGATTATTGAAGTTGTAGTAGAAGATTTTGATATTGAAAATTAATAGAATAGCATTTTTAATGAATTATACAATCACTTACCAAAACCCAACACAACAATACATACCCATTGAGGCCGTCTTCGATTGTCGATCCAATGACAAACTTGAACTTCAATTTCCTGCATGGCGACCTGGTCGTTATGAACTTGGCAATTTTGCGAAAAACGTTCGCAATTTTAAAATTGTAGATGAAAAGGGTAAGCAAGTTTCCTTTAAAAAACAGAACAAGGATTCTTGGTTGGTAGACTGTGAAGGTTTGAAAAATATAAAAGTTACTTATTCTTATTTTTCAAACGAGCTAAATGCAGGTTCGACCTTTGTAGATGACACGCAATTATATGTCAACCCTGTAAATTGTCTGATTTATATGAAGGTGCGTGAAATGGAACCATGTTCTATTCAATTAAATATTCCAGCTGGATTTGAATTGGTTTGTGGCGCTCCGCACAGTGAAAATCGAATTTCGTTTACTGATGTACACGAAATGATGGACTCCCCATTCATTGCAAGCACCAATTTGCAGCATAAATCATATAAAGTATTTGGTATTAATTTTCATTTATGGTTTCACGGCGTTGTTGAATTGGATTGGACGCGCATTATCAGTGATTTTGAAAAGTTCACCAAAACACAATTGAAAAAATTCAGTGATCGAAAGACGAAAACAGTTGGATTTCCAGTAAAAGACTATCATTACCTCTATCAAATTCAACAAATTAAGGCATATCATGGTGTTGAACATAAAAGCACTACCGTTGTGTCACTTGGACCCGCAGTTGATTTAATGGATAAGCTATATGATGATTTCCTGGGGGTTAGTTCTCATGAATTATACCATGTTTGGAATATCAAAAGCATGCGCCCTACAGAGATGTATCCCTATGATTATTCGAAAGAAAATTTTTCTCATTTAGGTTATGTCGCCGAAGGGGTTACAACCTATTTAGGTGATCTTTTTTTGGCAGAATCTAACGTCAAAGACTTTGTTTGGTATAAAAAGAAGTTTGAAATTCTTTTGCAAAAACACTTCAATAACTTTGGCAGATTCAACTACTCGGTTGCAGCATCTAGTTGGGACACTTGGTTAGATGGCTATGTTAAAGGAGCACCAAACCGTAAAGTTTCTATTTATAACGAAGGGGCATTATTGGCCTTTGCAATGGATATGATCATTCGTAATGGAAGCGAAAACAGAGCGTCAATTCATGATGTAATGAAAAAATTGTATACCGACTTTGCATTAAATGATAAAGGCTATACCGAACAAGATTATAAGGCAGCATGTGAACTTTTTTCTGGCAAAGATCTAAGTGCATTCTTTGCAAATTTTGTACATGGTACACAGCCTTATGAATCTATTCTTGTGGAGGCCTTAGAAGCAATTGGGTTCACATTGGAAATGGAACAAAACCCTTTGTTTTCTGAACGCATTTTAGGCATTAAAACAATCCAATCAAACGGAGACTTTTTAATCACTGATATTTACCCTGGTAGCACCGCAGAATTGGGCGGCTTAATGTTAAACGATCAAATTCTTGCAATTAATATGCAAGAAGTTAAAGCTGATTTAGAAAATGTTTTGGCTCCAATTTTTGACATCCCCCTTTCGTTAAAAGTAAATAGGGCGGGTAGAATCTTAGACCTTATATGTCCTAATACCAACCGAGACGTTTATCCAATCTATAAAATCGAGAAAGTGAAAATTCCGTCAAAATTAAATAAGCGAATTTTTAAATCATGGATTGCCTTTAATTGGGAAGATTGTTAGATTTGTCAACCAAAGAGTAGCAGAAACGAATATGGCATTAGAAAAAATAGTAAAAACAACTATATTTCAGCGGTTCAGACGCTTAATAATGGGTTCGGAAAAACCGAATTTATTAACGAGGGTATCTGTTATATCTGGCGCATTAGTTTGGCTTTACCTCTTTATCTGGCAGTTAATGATATTTATAGCTACCTTGTTAATAGGCAACGTTCATGAATCTGGAACAATGCGTAGTGCATTTCACAACTTAGGCAAAGCAAATTACGGCTTGCGCGATACAGTTATCAACTTAAATATGCACGCAATCGTGCAGCTAGTCATCTACTTCATTATTTTGGCGAGTTTAGTCTTAATATGGCGAAAACGCAAAATCGGCTTCCTTATTTACGTCCTTGGAAACGTCACGTCATTATTCATCACAACTTTAATGCTTGGTTGGGCTTATCTTTTAAACGAAATTCCTATTTTCGATTTCATTCTCATTGCAATTACAACGCTTTATTTTTCTGTGGGTATTTTTATCTTTTACAGAAAAGGAAATGCTGCTTGAAGTGCTTAATCAATTTGTGCAATCATAGATATTTCAACATTTACGTCCTTCGGCAACTTTGCTACTTGCACTGTTTCTCTGGCTGGATAATCGCTCGTGAAAAATGAGGCATACACTTCATTTACTGCATTAAAATCATCCATGTTTTTCAAAAAAATAGAGGTTTTCACCACATTGTCAAAAGTTGCTCCAGCCTCCTTTAAAACTGCTGCCATATTGATCATAACTTGATTTGTCTCTGCAGCTATCGAAGACATATTTAATTCTCCAGTACTTGGAACAATTGCAATTTGTCCACTCGTGAACAAAAGATTACCGGCCACAACTGCCTGACTATAAGGTCCGATTGCTGAAGGTGCATTATTCGTTGAAATTATCTTCTTCATGGTTTTTAAGTTTTGTTTATTCGCTAAAGATAATGATTCTATAGATTAACAGAATGATATAAGCGTCAAAACCATGTTTTTAACCTTCTAATCAATTTAATCCACTAATTTAATAGATTAGCCATGGATATCTAATAAATAGCTGGTAAATAGGTGTTTATACGGATGTCAAATCCTTTTTATCAGGAGCTGCAACATGCTCTAAATAGCTGTGGATCATACAAATCGTTTTATTTTGATACATTTATAATGACCAATGTGACGAACAAGTCCGCTTGTTCAATAATACCCCAGCTATGAAAACCAACAGTATCAAATGGCTCAAAGGCGCCATATTCTTAAGTTTAACTTTATTTTCATTACCCAGTTTTTCGCAATGCGATATTCTTGGACTAGACGACGAGTATTGCATTGATGATGCGGCTGTCTTATTAACTGGAGATCCACTAGGAGGAACTTTTTCAGGCCCAGGAATGACGGGCGATACATTTGATCCAGGAGCGGCTGGCGTTGGCGTTCATACCATTACTTATACAATTCCAGGAGATACAGGAGACAAATATTATATCAAATCAAATATCGGAAACCCTTGGGGGAGCACATCCAACCAAGGCGATATGGATAACGCTTTCGGTGCTTTGGGTTGGACCCAAGAATCATTTGAGGCCGCGGTTCCAGGAACAGTCTTTTCCCCTACTACATCTTTCGTTTTTTTAGAAGGAAGTGATGCACATGCCAATGAATTAAATACCTTTTTAATTGCCAACTTAGGATTAATCGAAACCTGGGTAAACGCAGGCGGAAGTTTATTGATTAACGCCGCACCAAATGAAGGCACCAATATTAATTTCGGATTTGCTGGAACGACTTTAATTTACCCGTCTTATCACGGAACTGTGAATGCAGTAGATGCAGCGCACCCAACATTTTTAGGCCCATTAGTGCCTACTGCCACAACAATGACAGGCCCATACTATGCACATGGCAGAATTACAGGGGCTGGGTTAACCAGTGTTCTAACTAACGGTGGCAGTGTAATTCTCTCAGAAAAACCATGGGGAGCTGGAACGGTAATGTTTGGTGGAATGACAACTGCAAATTGGCATTCACCTGCGCCGCATACGCGAAATTATAGAACCAACATATTCGTTTATTTGAATGATCTTGCAAGTTTAATTGCTTGTTCAACAACACAAGACGTCGAGGTATTTGACTTACCAGCTGTAACAGCTACAGCTGATGATATTGAAATTTGCGACGGCGAAACGGTAACCTTAACTGGTGGTGGAGCCGATACTTATGTATGGGATTTAGGTGTTACGGATGGAGCTCCATTCACCCCCGCAAGTACTGGTACGATTACCTATACGGTTACTGGCACAAATTCAACAACCACCTGTCAAAATACAGCAAGTATAGATATTACCATGCATCCGCTTCCAGTTATTACTGCAAATGCAGATGCGATTGAAATATGCTTAGGAGAATCCGTCATATTTACTGGCGGCGGTGGCGATACATACGTTTGGGACTTAGGAGTAACAAACGGTGTTCCTTTTACTCCAGCTGCCATTGGAACACTTACCTATACAGTTACTGGAACAAACACTGGAACAAGTTGTACAAATACAGCATCAATTGATGTAACTGTTAACGACAATCCAACTGTTACAGCAACTGCAACACCAGATGAAATTTGCCTCGGCGAATCAATTACATTTACTGGTGGAGGAGCAGATACTTATGCCTGGGATGGTGGCATTGCGGATGGTGTTCCGTTCACTCCCCTTACAGCTGGAACATTCACTTATACCGTAACTGGATCTATTGGCGCTACTGGTTGTCAAGATACTGAAACGATAGACGTTACTATTCATGATCTACCGGTTGTAACTGCAACCGTTGATGATGATGAAATTTGCGAAGGAGAGTCGGTAACATTTACTGGCGGTGGAGCAGATTCTTATACATGGGATATGGGCGTAACTGATGGTGTACCTTTTACGCCAGCTGGCCCCGGAACGGTGACTTACACAGTAACTGGAACGAACACTTCCACTTCATGCGAAAACACAGCTTCGGTTGATGTAACTGTGCATGCCTTACCGATTGTAACTGCGGCAGTTGATTTTTCTGAAATTTGTTTGGGTGATGACGTCATTTTTACCGGTGGCGGAGCAGATACTTATACATGGGACTTAGGTGTTACGGATGGTGTACCTTTTTCGCCAGTAGCAACAGGATTGGTAACATATACCGTGACTGGAACTAATACAAGTACCACTTGCGAGAATACAGCAACAGTTGATGTCGAAGTTTTCGATAATCCAGTTGTTACGGCTACAGCCACGCCTGATGAAATTTGTATTGGAGAATCAATAACATTTACTGGCGGCGGAGCAGATCTTTATGCTTGGGACGGCGGAATTACTGATGGAACACCATTTACACCAGCTGCACCTGGAACATTTACTTATACAGTTACTGGAAGCATTGGAGCATCTGGATGTGAAGATGTGGCTTCGGTTGATATTATAGTGCATGATTTACCAATAGTAACTGCTACAGTTGACGATACTGAAATTTGCGAAGGAGAATCTGTCACTTTTACAGGCGGTGGAGCAGATTCTTATACTTGGGATTTGGGCGTAACAGATGGTGTACCTTTTACACCTGCTGCACCTGGAACTGTTACCTATACCGTAACTGGAACAAATGCATCAACCACATGCGAAAACACGGCAAGTGTTGACGTAACTGTTAATCCTTTACCTATTGTTACTGCATCTGTTGATTTGACAGAGATATGTTTGGGAGAATCAGTCACTTTCACAGGTGGTGGTTCAGATGACTACACTTGGGACATGGGCGTAACTGATGGCGTATTATTTACCCCTGCCGCAGAAGGAACAGTTACTTATACCGTTACTGGAACGAATGCTGGAACAGGTTGTCAAAACACGGCTTCTGTTGATGTAACTGTTTATGATAACCCTGTAGTTACAGCAACTGCAACACCAGATGAAATTTGTATTGGCGAGTCCATTACATTTACTGGCGGTGGAGCGGAAACCTATGCTTGGGACGGTGGAATTACGGACGGGACACCTTTCACTCCTGCCGCGGCAGGAGCATATACTTATACTGTAATTGGTAGCGTTGGAGCATCTGGTTGTGAAAACACAGCTACAGTTGATATTACTGTGCATGATTTGCCAACCGTAACCGCTTCAGTTGATGATGATGAAATTTGTGATGGAGAATCTGTCACTTTTACTGGAGCAGGAGCTGATTCATATACGTGGGATTTAGGGGTGACTGATGGCGATCCATTTACACCACCCGGACCTGGAACAGTAACTTATACTGTTACAGGAACTAACGCAACAACGACATGTGAAAATACGGCAACCATAGATGTAACGGTTAACCCGCTACCTGCGGTAATTGCCTCGGTTGACTTTTCTGAAATTTGTATTGGTGAAAGTGTCATTTTTACAGGATCTGGTGCTGATACTTATACCTGGGATTGGGGCGTTACAGACGGAATCGCCTTTACCCCTGCCGCAGCCGGTACAGAAACGTACACAGTTACGGGAACAGATGACATCACAGGATGTCAAAATACTGCAAGTATTGATGTAACCGTATACGATAACCCTATTGTAACGGCAACTGCCACTCCTGATGAGATTTGTATTGGTGAGTCCATTATATTTACTGGTGGCGGAGCAGATTCTTATGTTTGGGATGGAGGAATCACTGACGGTGACCCGTTTACACCTGGAACAGCTGGAACTTTTACTTATAATGTAATCGGTAGTTTAGGCGCAAGTGGTTGCGAGAATACAGCTTCAATTGACATTACAGTGCACGATCTTCCTGTGGTAACCGCGACAGTTTCACCAATTGAAATTTGTTTAGGTGAATCGGCAATATTTAACGGCGGCGGTGCTGACAGTTATAGCTGGGATTTAGGTGTGTCTGATGACGTGGCCTTTACGCCAGCTGCAGCAGGAACACTTACATATACCGTCACAGGAACTGGAGTTGGAGGTTGTACAAATACGACAACAATCGACTTGATAGTTCATGATTTGCCAGTGGTTACAGCAACAGCATCTGAAACTGAAATTTGTTTAGGAGATTTGGTAACCTTAACTGGTGGTGGTGCATTAACGTATACATGGGATGCTGGACCAATTGATGGTGTGCCTTTCGAACCTGCAACTGCTGGAACATTTATTTATACAGTAACCGGAACTTCAGATGCTGGATGTTCTTCCACCGCTACAATTGAAATTGAAGTAGTTGAATGCGAAGAAGTTTTAGCTGATTTTACTTATGACAATAATGTATGTGTTGGAGATTGTATAACATTGACTGATGCGAGTCTTGGAACAATTATAAGCTGGAATTGGGATTTTGGTGGAGCTGTTGATCCAGCGACTTCTACTGAACAAAATCCATTCGTATGTTTCACTACGCCTGGCGAATATTTCATCCAATTGACCATAGAAAATTTAAATGGAACCACATCCACTGTTAGTAATGCTATAAGCGTTAATAATTCGCCTGATTTAAACGTGCGATTGGATACGATTATTGAACTCGGCGGAACTGCAACTTTGATTGGTAGCAGTACTTCTAGCGGTGTGTATAGTTGGACACCTGAAAATGATGTTTATTGTGCGGCCTGCCCTATCACGCAAGCTCAACCTGAGGATAGCACAACCTTCCATTTAATTTTTATAGATGAAAACGGTTGTAAAGCAGAAGGAGATGTTCTGGTATTAGTCAACTTTGTTGAAGGTATTGGTGTCCCTACCGCATTTTCTCCAAATGGAGATGGAAACAATGACGTGCTATATGTAAAAAGTCATAGCATTGAAAAAATGAATTTCTCAATTTATAATCGTTATGGTGAAGTTGTATTTAGAAGCTCAGATCAAAACATTGGGTGGGATGGTACATTTAAAAACCGCGAAGAAAATCCAGGAGTTTTCACATGGGTACTCCATTATAACCTAACAACAGGTAAATCTGGAGTGTTAAAAGGCAACACGTCAATCATCCGTTAATTGGGAGTTAAATTCTAATAAAGAAATGAGACGTTACCGATTTGAGTGCCATAGTATTGTCAAAAAAAAGCAGTTTCAATTGATAAAAGTTAAAATAAGAGTATCTTGCTGATCGATAAAGAGCAACCAATTGAACTTTGACTCGTTATTAAGATGTACCAACTTTTTAAAACCTCATCTATGAAATCTGCTTATTTAAGATGCAAGTCATTTTTAATAATTTTTATTGCGTTTACTTATAGCCAAATCGGCTTTTCGCAATGCGACTTTACTGGATTAGAACCAACTTACTGTATCACAGATGATCCTGATCTTTTAACTGGAGATCCAGGGGGAGGAACTTTCTCAGGACCAGGAATGGTTTTTTCTACTTTTGATCCTGGAACTGCGGGTGTTGGTATTCACACCATTACTTACACTATTCCTGCTGCTGAGGATAAATACTATATTAAATCTAATATTGGCAACCCTTGGGGAAGCACTTCAAATCAAGGAGCCATGGATGACGCTTTCGGTGCACTTGGCTGGACACAAGAATCATTTGAAGCAGCTGTTCCTGGAACAGTTTTTGCCCCGACAACTTCTTTTGTTTTTTTAGAAGGTAGTGATGCACATGCCAACGAATTAAATACTTTTTTAATTACCAATCTCGCATTAATTGAAACATGGGTAGATGAAGGTGGTTGTATCCTTATTAATGCAGCTCCAAATGAAGGTTCTAATATTAATTTCGGTTTTGGTGGTACAACATTGATTTA
Organism: Crocinitomix sp.; assembly: GCA_013138735.1. GTDB lineage: Bacteria > Bacteroidota > Bacteroidia > Flavobacteriales_D > Crocinitomicaceae > Crocinitomix. The sequence goes on from WTCE01000135.1 coordinate 20,012, forward strand.
TCCTTCATATGAAAATAACGTATTTGGAGTAGATGGAGCTCACCCTGCTTTTGTTGGTCCTGAACTTCCAACTACAACCTCAATGACAGGTCCTTATTATTCGCATGGAAGAATTACTGGTGCAGGATTAACAAATACGCTAACCAATGGAACTGATATTGTTTTAACGGAAAAAGCTTGGGGTGATGGACAGGTAATGTTTGGAGGAATGACAACTTCAAATTGGCACTCTCCCGCTCCACATGGAAATAATTTTCGTGCTAATTTGCTCGTTTACTTAAATAGTTTAGCTGTAGCTGTAGGATGCGTTGTAACGCAAGATGTTGAGGTATATGCTTTACCTGATGTTGTTGCAAGTGTAGATGATGATGAAATTTGTGAAGGTGAGGAGGTCATATTCACAGGTTCTGGCGCAGACGAATACACATGGGATTTAGGCGTAATTGATGGTGAACCTTTTACACCAATTGATTTGGGCTTAACAACTTATACTGTTACTGGTACTGATCTTATTACGGGTTGTCAAGGCGGAGCATCAGTTGATGTAACAGTGCATGAATTACCAACTGTTACGGCTGATGTAGACTTTGATGAAATTTGTATTGGCGAAATGGTAACATTTACAGGTGGCGGTTCAGACGATTATGTTTGGGATGTTGTTGGTGTTACAGATGGAGACCCTTATGAACCAGCAGCGACTGGAACCGTAACCTATACAGTAACAGGAACAAATTTTGCCACAGGATGTCAAAACACAGCTTCGATAGATGTAACGGTATTTGATTTACCGCCTGTTGTTGCGACTGCTACTGAAGTCGAAATATGTTTGGGTGAATCCGTTACATTTAACGGCGAAGGTGCAGATGACTATGTTTGGGATTTAGGCGTGACTGATGGTGTTGCATTTACTCCTGCAGCTGCAGGACTTGTAACTTATACCGTTATTGGAACGATTGGTGCTACCGGTTGTGAAAACACAGCTACTATTGATGTCTTAGTAAATGATTTACCAACTGTTACAGCAGCTGTTGCTCCGGACGAAATTTGTGAAGGAGAAACGATAACACTAACTGGCGGCGGAGCTGACGGATATGTTTGGGATATCCCTGGTGTTACAGATGGTGTTGCTTTTACTCCCGCTGGGGCTGGAACTGTTGACGCAACTGTTACAGGAACTAATAGTACAACAGGATGTGAAAATACAGCAGTAGTTTCGTTCACTGTTCATCCAATACCTGACGTGACTGCCTCTGCTACAACAGAAGAAGTTTGTTTAACTGAATCAGTAACCTTAACAGGAGCTGGAGCAGATACTTATTCTTGGTCACCATTCGTTACAAATGGTGTTCCATTTACACCTGGTGAACTCGGAACGACAACTTATACTGTAACCGGTACTACTTCTGAAGGTTGTTCTTCAAGTGCTACTATCACAATTACTGTAATTGATTGCGATCCAGTAATAGCAAACTTTGAATTTGATAATAATATCTGTGTGGGTAATTGTATTACAATTACTGACATAAGTGCTGGCCCTGTTGCTTCATGGGATTGGGACTTTGGAGGAGCCGTGGACCCGTCTACGTCTACAGTACAAAATCCTGAATTATGTTTTAATACGATAGGAGAATTTACAATTCAACTAACGGTAACAAATGCGACGGGTGCTACATCTTCAATTAGCAATACAATTACGGTCAATGAAAACCCTACAATTGAAGCCTTTAATGATACAATTATTGAAATAGGAGATTCAGCTCCATTAATTTCAAATACAGCGTCATCTGGCGCGTATATTTGGTCGCCTGATGATCAGTTAGATTGTGTTAATTGTCCAATTACATCTGCAAGTCCAAGAGAAAGCGTTACATACACTGTTAATTTTACAGATGAAAATGGATGTACGGCTTGGGACACAGTAATGGTTCTTGTAAACTTCGTTCAAGGTGTTGGTGTTCCAACTGCCTTTACGCCAAACGGTGACGGAAATAACGACGTATTATTTGTAAAAGGTTTTGGAATTGAGGCTATGAGCTTCACAGTTTATAACCGATACGGTGAAGCTGTTTTCTATTCTACCGATCAAAATATTGGATGGGATGGAACATTTAAAAATAGAGAAGAAAACCCTAGCGTATTTACATGGGTACTTCAATACACTTTAAATGACGGTAAATACGGACAACAAAAAGGCAATACAACCTTATTAAGATAACATTGAAAAAAATCCCGCCCTTATACGGTGGGATTTTTTTTATCTTTCACCAACCCTTAGCCCTAATTTTGCGTTTTTAATAAAAACCGATACAACCTGACTATGAAACTTTCAAGATTTTTAATCCCAACACTCCTATTCGGATTCTTTACAACAGCAACAATTAGCGCAGACGCACAATGTGAAATCACAAGTGACGACAGTTATTTATTAACGGATGACCCCGCTACTTTAACTGCAACTCCTGAAGGTGGCTTTTTTGCAGGACCAGGTGTAACTGGAGATATCTTTGATCCAGGTGAAGCAGGTGAAGGTGTTCATACAATCTACTATGTTGTGCCAGAAAGCGGAACAGGAGACATTTATTATATTCAATCAAATGCAGGAGATCCATGGGGATCCCCAACAAATCAAACATTGATGGACATTGCTTTTGGCCCTACTTCTTGGAATTTAGAATACTTCGAAGCGCTAGACGCGGCAACTATCTTTGCGCCTGCTACAGGTTTTGTTTATATGGACGGAGGGAGTATGAGTGCTGATGAAATGGCAATTTTCCTCTTTGCAAACATGACTTTAATTGAAGATTGGGTTGCTGATGGTGGTCGCTTATTTATGAACTCTGCCCCAAATGAAGGTGGTAATATTGACTTTGGTTTTGGCGGAACAACACTAGTTTATGAGCCTGGCGTTTCATATACGGCTTCTGCAACTGTCACGGATGTGGGACACCCTTCATTATTTGGTCCAGAATTGCCTACTGTTGTTGATATGACTGGCACTTACTTTGCTCATGGTTACATTACAGGAACAGATTTAAATACAATTGTTGTAAATACTGACTCACCTGGTGATGTAGTTTTGTCAGAAAAAGATTGGGGAGCAGGACGCGTCATGTTCGGTGCTTTGGTAGCGAACAATTTTCAAGAGCCGGCCGTTCAAGTTCAAAATTGGCGTTCAAATCTTTTATTTGGTTTATATAACGATTATTGTACAAAAGAAATAACCGTTGGAGGTTATGCTAGTATTGAAACAGATAAAGTACTGGAACAAGTAATGTACCCTAATCCTGCAACGGAAATGGTTCAATTTCAATTAATCCCTGAAACAACTGTTGAAATATTTTCAATTACTGGAGAACAATTATTAGCGCCGACTTTAAATCTTGAATCATTTGATGTTTCAACTATTGAAGCCGGAGTTTATCTTGTTGTATTCACTAATGAAACGGTTAGAACAACGCAGCGTCTTATTGTTAAATAATAAGTTGAGTTTGTTCATTAGAAAACAGGTCTTTTCAACACAAAGTTTCAATCATATTTATTGAATTAGCAACCAATTCAGGTTTTGCACGTATTATAGTTAAGCTAATATAACTCTGACGGTCATTTATTTAACTATTTGGCCTGTTTTGGTTAGTTTTTAGCTCATTTTAATAGACGTACTTACAATTTTTAGGTACCCAACACAATTTTCTCTATCTTAGTGAATTGTATTGGTTACACAATAACAACGAAGAACTATTATGAACAAATTCAAAACCCTTTGGCAAAGCGCGTTGCTTCTTATTGCGGCATTTAGTATAAATGGTGCGGCATTGGCACAGTGCGACTTCACAGGATTGTCTGACACTTACTGTGAAGGAGATGAGCACGCAACTTTAATCGGAGATCCACTTGGTGGATTATTTAGTGGTCCTGGAATTACCGGTGATACTTTTGATCCTTCATTAGCTGGACCAGGTGTTCACACAATTACATATGAATTAGCTGGCGGCGGAACTGGAGATAAATATTATTTAAAAGCTGCAGCTGGCGAACCTTGGGGTGGACCAGCAAATCCTAATTCAATGGATTTAGCATTTGGAGTTGGATTATGGACAATTGGAAACTACGAAACCGTAGATCCTGCTATTGTTTTTGGACCTGCAACTGGTTTTGTATTTATGGATGGTGGCTCTTTACACGCCTCTGAATTGGCAGCATTCCTTGCAGCTAACTTACCAGCTATGGAAGCTTGGGTTACCGCGGGTGGTCGTTTATTATTGAATTCTGCACCAAATGAAGGTGGAGATATTGATTTCGGATTTGATGGTACTATTTTAGAATATGCTTCACCAGGTTCTGGAACACATGTTTGGGATGTTGTTGCAATTGATGCTGCACACCCTGCTCTACTCGGCCCTGAATTGCCAACTTCTACTACAATGGATGGTACATATTACGGACACGGTATTATTACCGGTGTTGGCTATACTAATGTATTATCAGAAGACATTGACCCAGCTAAAATTGTATTAGCTGAAAAATGTTGGGGATCTGGTCGTGTTATGGTTGGTGGTATGACTACTGATAATTTCCACAATCCTGATCCCGCTGCTCAAAATTGGCGCGCAAACCTTTATACCTATATGTATAATAATGCATGTGGTGGAGGTTGTATTGTAACAAAAGAGGTTGAAGTATTTGCTGACCCGGATGTAGGCTTAACTGTTGCACCGGATGTTATTTGTGAAGGAGAAGAAGTTACGTTTACTGCTACAGGAGCAGACACTTATGTCTTTTTCCCGCTAGGACCAACAAGCGGAACTGCTTATGCAGTGCCAACGGTTGGAACAACAACTTATACAGTAACTGGAACAGACGCAACTTCAGGCTGTACAAATACTGCATCTGTAGACGTTTTAGTTAATCCACTTCCAGATGTTACTGCTGCGACTGATGATGACGAAGTTTGTTTTGGAGATGCAATGACTTTAACTGGTGGCGGTGCTGCTACTTATGTATGGACTGGTGGAGCAATTGACGGTGTACCTTTCACACCTGGACCAATTGGACCAATTACTTATACTGTTACTGGAACAAGTGCTGAAGGATGCGTTTCTACTGCTGATATCACAATTGAAGTGATTGATTGTGAACCTGTTTTTGCTGGTTTTTACTTTGATGATAATATTTGTGTAGGTGATTGCATCACTTTAACTGATACAAGTGTTGGTTCTACAATTCAAACTTGGGAATGGGATTTTGGCGGAGCCGCAGATCCTAATACCTCTACAGAAATGAGTCCAGCGTTATGTTTTGTAACAGTTGGGGAATTCAATATCTCTTTAACCATTACAAGTCTCTATGGTCAAGTTAGTGTAGCTACGCATACCTTAACGGTAAATGCATTACCTATTATGTCAACTAAATTGGATACAATTATTGACCTAGGCGGTCAAGCAGATTTAATTGCTACTAGCCTCTCAGAAGGAATCTATACTTGGACACCTGAAAACAATATTGATTGTGCAGATTGTCCTATCACATGGGCAAGTCCAACAGATAGTACAACTTATAATGTAGTATTGATAGACGAAAACGGTTGTAAAACTGAGGGAGATATATTGGTACTAGTGAACTTCGTAAAAGGAGTTGGTGTACCTTCGGCATTCTCACCTAATGATGATGGAACGAATGATATTCTATACGTTAAAGGACTTGGTCTGGCAGCTGTCAACCTAGTTGTTTACAATAGATATGGTGAAGTAGTATTTGAAACAACTGATCAAGATATTGGTTGGGATGGAACCTTTAAAGGAAAAATGGAAAATCCAGGTGTATTTACATGGACACTTCACTTTGACTTTATCACAGGAGACAAAGGATTCCTAAAAGGAAATACAACTTTAATGAGATAGGAACGCTGGTATTTCTCTCCGTAACGGAAGAAAACACCTCCCCTATTCCATTGTTGACAAAACAGTTTAACCAATGAAATCCTACGTTGCATAGGAGTTTTTACAAATGATTTTATATCTTTAATTAGAATAAAATAGGCAACAAAAGTTTAATTAGCTAATAAATAGCGCCTTATGAAAAGAATATTAATTGCATCAATCACCGTAATTGCAAGCATGGCTGCCTTTAATGCCCACGCTCAGCAAGACAAGCATTTCAGTATGTTTACTGAATCGCAGGTGTTTTTGAATCCAGCAGCAGCTGGTTTTTCAGCTGAGCAACTTCAATTTTTCACAAATTTTAGAAGTCAATGGCTCACTGTTACAGATGACCCTTATCGCACCATTTCCGCCAGTGTTGATTGGCGTATGCTCGATCCAGAAGCAACAAAAGCAGCAAGCTTTATGGGTGCTGGCGTTAACTTCTACAATGATAAATCAGGTGTAAGTCAATACACAACGAACATCATCACCTTCCCTATTAACTATGCATTGCAAGTTGGGGTAGCTGATCATCTTTCGTTTGGACTTCAACCGGCGTTTTATCAACGTACAATTAATGGCGACAACCTAACTTGGGATAGTCAATGGACTGGTGTTGAATTTGATCAGGGTGTTAGTAATAACGAACTTTTATTGAATCAAAATTTAAATATCTCCCGTTTTGACATTGGTGCTGGTGTTTATTGGAATAAGGTCTTAGAAACGGGATCAACTTTCAATATTGGAATTGCTGCGCATCACTTGACCAAACAACGTGTCAACATACTGAATGATGATAGCAAACTTTTTAGAAAATTAACGATCCACGGTGAAGGTAATTTTCAAACGTCAAATACAAACGTTCAAATTAAGCCCGCTTTATTAGCCTTTTTACAAGGGCCAAACAAAGCTTTGACATTTGGTACAGGGTTTAGATTTGCGTTCAAACCACAATCACAGCACACAGGTTATTTCAACAATATGCACATGACATTAGGAGGCTACCTTCGTGTGAATGATGCAATTATTGCAAAAGTAATGTTAGAAATGCACACGCTTTCATTTGGAGCTGCGTATGATTTAAATGTTTCGCGTTTAAACGTAGCATCTAAAGGTGTTGGCGCAATGGAATTCTTTTTAAGATATAAATTGAACTACCAAGGACGTACATTGGCAGATCCAACAATTCACTAGAATTTCAATTAAGATAATATAGTATAAAGGGATCCGTCTAAGGCGGATCCCTTTTGTATTTTTACCCATTCTTATAAAACCGCACATTGAAAATACTATTACTCGATAATTACGATTCATTCACTTATAACCTCGTGCACTACATTGAAGGGTTTGATGTAACTGTGGATGTGTTTAATAACGATAAAATAGCCTTGGAAAAGGTTAAGGAGTACGATAAAATTGTCCTCTCCCCTGGCCCAGGTTTACCTGCCGAAGCTGGAATTTTAATGGACGTGATTGCAGCGTTTCACAAAACAAAGCCAATTTTGGGCGTTTGTTTGGGTTTTCAGGCCTTAGTAGAGTTTTATGGTGGATCTTTATACAATCAGGAATTCGTTAAGCATGGCGTAGCTGAAATGGCCAATTTTGATCAAAACGCGCGTCTATTTAAAAACACTGCCGACAAATTTAAGGTTGGTTTATATCATTCTTGGGCCGCTCGTCCTTCTAATTTTCCAAAACAGCTCAATATTACCAGCACGAGTGAAAACGGCGTAATTATGGCGTTTGAGCATGAAAAACAAGCAATTGCAGGCGTTCAATTCCACCCAGAATCCATCTTATCAGAGCACGGATTTAAAATTGTTGAAAACTTCATTTTCAACTTTGAATAAAATGTCGTAGATTAGTATCACAAGTCCTCCACTTAGTGAGTAGCGGCTTGAGTCTGTCGCTAGACAGACGCCCATGTAGTATGTTTTTGGTTCTTAACGTTTTATATTTTAAGGCAATCTCAACTTCAAGATGTCGGGCCTCACGAAAGGTTAAACTTTCGCATTCTGTTGAATGTTAACAGAGGATTTCAGACTCAGGTTGGTAGCTTTAGCCATGTTTTTAGAAGAATTCTTAAAATGGAAACTATGTGGGTTTTTTTTTCTTTCTTTTTTAGGTTGAATGGAGAAAGGTTAAACTTATCATATTAAGCCCACCCCCTATTTGTTTTTAATGATTGTTTGGAGCGCGCAAATGCTGTAAATGTTATCGTTTACCGTTTAAATGCATTTACAAACGGATACAAACGTTTATTAACCGATTAGTTCCAAATTTTTCATGAATGTTTGTTGAAAAGCAAATTATGAATAAAAACTTTGGTCACATTACGCTAAAACACTTGGTAATTCATAATGAAAAACATATAGGTTTACAAGTCTCAGCTCATAAAGCTATTCGGACAATTATTGAAACGCAAAAAATATATCAATGGAATGAGAAATTTGAAATGTATAGCGCGCCAAATACAAAAGAAAATCTTAATCTCGTGTTTAATTCATTTAAAGGAATTGCTTGGATAAATGGGGGCCCATTTTTATGAGGGAAAAAAAATGAAAAAACATAATGAGCCGATTACTTTAAACGCATTCAGAAACAGAACTAAAAATAAAGGCAAACCACAAGTGCCCAAGGAGTTCTTGGATAAGTTAGAATTGAAACGCTATGCCATGAATACAGCAAGAACTTATATTAGCTGCTTTGAAATATTCATGATTGAGTTTCCCGACCAGGATCTCGTTACAATAACCGAGCAAGATATTCAGCGATATCTCAATAAACTCTGCCAAAAAGGAGTCTCTACATCAAAGCTAAATCAGATAATCAATAGTATAAAATTTTATTATGAAACGGTTATGCAAATGCCTAATCGTTTTTATTCCATTGACCGACCATTTAAAGAAGAGAGACTACCAAAAGTTATCAGTCAACAAGAAGTTGCTAAAATTATTAATGCGACTAACAATATTAAACACCGTTGTATTTTGAGCCTGCTGTATTCCGCGGGATTGCGTCGACAAGAATTAATTGATTTGAAAATCTCAGATATCGATTCAAAGCGCATGCTGATCATTATTACACAAGGTAAAGGCAGAAAAGATCGCGTTACTGTACTCAGCGAAAAGGTTTTAGTTGACTTGCGCGTATATTTTAAAGAATACCAACCCCGATTTTATCTGTTTGAGGGTAAACCAGGTTCAAAATATGGTGTTACTAGCATCCGTAAAATTCTTATAAGAGCATGCGAAAAATCTCGAATGACTAAAAATGTAACGCCGCATATGTTACGGCATAGTTTTGCAACACATTTACTAGAAGCTGGCACTGATTTGAGGTATATTCAAAATTTACTCGGACATAACTCTAGCAAAACTACAGAAATCTATACGCGTGTCTCGCTTCAACACCAGGGCAAACGCATTTAAAATAACGCCATTTTATTAACAACTCAACAGTTGATAACTATCTAAATATCAATTCATTAATCCTTTTATGATCGCCTAAAAATGCGTATATTTATCTGGTAATCAATT
>WTCE01000080.1 GCA_013138735.1 Crocinitomix sp.
TGATAAAGAAGAACCGAAACATTATGACTTTTATGGATATATTTACTATTCTGTGACATCTAGTCACAAAATAGTAAAATTTGACGAGGCAAGCCTCGAGGTATTAAACCTGAAAGCGAATAAAAAATGGCCTCCACCTGAATGAAGACCATTTACCCAACCCCACAATCCTACTCTACCCTATGATGCTCTTTAAAAACGAATGCTAACACCTGCATTTGCGCCCACCCAAATGGATGTACTACCTTCGTTGTTCCACCAGTTTTCTTCGAATAATGTATAAGGCACATTAAGCGCCGTGTTTTCAGAATCTAGATTAAACTCAGACACATAAACATTGAACGAAGGCCCTGCAAAAATTCCGATATGATCGGTTAAATGAAAACGGAAAGCAGCATCTGCACGACTCAAAATATTTAAACGCGGCGAAAAACTTTGTTGCAAAATATGATTGGCAGAAAGGTCTAGTGATAATTTCACTTTTTCTGTAATGCTTAACATGCTTCCAAAACCAAGCCCATATGTCAAATAGTTTTCTGATCCGTTAGCGGTATAACCTACTTTGTAAATCGTGTACAATTGATCAACCCCCATTTTATAATTAAGATTGGCATAAATGGCCTCACCACCCGAAATCTCAATAGCGTGATAACCATTTTTTACAAAGCTAATTAAACCAAATGGCACTCCTTTTTCAAACTCCTCTGCCACATTGATTAGCCCTAATTGAAAGCCTTTTATCTTTTTACCGTGATTGATTAATCCCATTTGGGCGCCAATAACATCTCCCGTAACAACGTTTGAAATACCTGCTGCTTGCATGCCTGTAAAGTTGCCATTTACCGTATTTGAAATTCCAGCAAATTGAGCACCTATTACATTGCCGTTTGTTGTGTTTACAATACCACCAAATTGGGCACCAATTAAACTGCCGTTAACGGTGTTTGCAATACCTGCAAAATGAAGCCCTACTGCTGATTTACCGTATAAATTGGTAATGCCAGCAAAACTAACACTATTGCTCGTGTCTTTTACAATATTGGCGATTCCAGCGCAAATAATACCATTGGTTTTTTTAGTGTTTATATTGGCGATTCCGGCAAATTGAGCACCTGTTACATCTCCTAAATTTGTATTGACTAATCCACCGAATTCAACTCCATGCACGCCGCCGTTTATTCCGTATAGCACATTAAAGGAAACATTATTGGAATATTTAGGTGAATCAATTCCGTTTGTGCCAAGTGGATAGAAAAAGCTCACTTGACCCGGGCGACTCATTGTTGAATCTGTTTTTTGTGCTGAAGCCTGCCATGATATTGCAAGCAATAAAGCTATTGATAGTATTGTTTTTTTCATTGTTTTAAAATTTAATTGTGTAAATCACATTTGGAATAATTGATAGTTGAACGTCCGTATCGATTTTATTTGTTCGACCATTATAAAATTCAGAAACGACTGCTTTATTATTGGTTAAGTTTTGAACGTCTATTTTGAAAGAATGACTGGCCCGTTTCATATCACAGCGATAAGTTAAACCAAGGTTTATAAAGAAAATATCATCTCCCTTTGCACCCCAAGGATTGCTCCAATCAGGGATTGAATAGCCTGCGTCTTGCGAAGCGGGCAAATCAATTGGTGTAAATCGGTTTCCACCAATTAACGAGACTTTTGTGTTGATACCGAATGTTTTATTATTTCCTTTCTTTTTGCCAAACTTAAATTCTTTACCAGCCAATAAGTTGGCCGCATAATTGGCATCATAACGGGTGCTGCGCTCTACGCCATCTTTCAATGTATATTTAGATTGATAAACAGAACCTGTTACCAAGAAATAATAGTTGTTTTGAAAGAAACGTTCAAGGGTAAACTCAGCGCCATAATTACGTCCCTTTCCTTCGTTGATTAACTCAAAATCCGGCACGCCCGCTGACCAATTTAGGAAACTAAAATCGCTTGTTGGATCTTTGGCAATTGGTACATTATAAAGCTGCTGGTAATACACTTCTGTTTTAAAGTGCATGTTTTCAGACAGACGATAGCCATAGCCCAATACATAATGCCTGCTTTTGGTTAAATCCAACTCCTTATTGGGGAAAGAATAAGTACCATCTTCTTGCAGTTCATTATACAAATAAACAGAAGGTGATTCTAAACGACTATGCATTCCAAATCCTGCTGAAACACTATGTCTTGGAGTCACTTGCCATTTCATACCTGCACGTGGTTCAACTGCTGTATTATTATTGAGAAGATAAGTTGTATGATGCACACCTGACACAATTGTGAGGTTATTGGTAATACGGTGTCTCCAACTTAAAAAAGATTGCATCATCTCCGTATTTCCTTTTGAATCTTGAAAACGGGTTAGCACTCCATCCTGATCGTCATAATCATCCTCTTCAAAAAAATGATAATTAAAATGGGTATAAGTTGCGCCTATTTGAAAGATGTTTTTTTGGTTGGCTTTAAAGTTGGCAATCGATTGTACTTTGATATTATTATCTGTAAAACTCTCTCTTTCTGATGTGTAAAACACACTATCTTTCTTCAAGAATTGTCCTTCACCACCATTGTATTGTGTAGACGCTGAAACGTAACTTTTTAGATAAACTTTAGGATTAACAATGAAGGTATGCTTTAATGCCGCCATTCCAAGGTTGGCTTTAAAGTCATAAACACCATAAATTTCTCCAGTCGAATCGTTTTGACTGGTTTGAATAATTTTACTGATTCCACCCAATCCAACTATAGTAAATGTACCCGCCTTTTTAGTAGGGAAATTGAATTTAAATGCAGCATCTTGATAAATAGGAACACCCCCAAAATCTAGAATCCCCGCTTTGTCCATTAAACTGAGTGTTGAATACCTATAATTAACCATATATGAACCACGGTAACCCTTTTTAAACGGCCCTTCAAGTGTGGCTTCCAATCCTAAAGCACCTGCTTGAAAGGTATATTCTCTTTTTTGGTTATTTCCTTGGCGCATTTTTACATCAAACACACCAGAAAGCGCATTGCCATATTCAGGTGCAAAAGCACCAGAAAAGAAATCGGAATTTGAGAGCACAGCACCGTTTAAAGCATTAATTGGTCCGCCTGTTGCACCATTATCTGAAAAGTGATTCGGATTTGGAATGTCTATCCCATCCAAGCGCCATAAAATACCACGGGGTGAATTTCCTCTAACTACAATATCATTATCTCCTTCGGCATCACCAGTAACTCCTGCAAAACCAGAGGCCATTCTTGCCGGATCATTAAATGAACCTGCATAACGATTGGTCTCCTCAACACTAAATGATTTAGCACTTACTGTTGCCATTTTATTTATAGCCTCGCTTTTATCTTTTTGGCTGGTGACCTCAACTTTTGTGAGGATCGTGATATCAGGTGTTAAATCAAAATTTAAGATTTTTTCTTTCCCTGACTCTATTAATACACTTGGCATTGAAATAGGCTGATATCCTATCGCCGTTATTTTTAATGATATGCGCCCTACAGGCACATTTGTTATTTTAAAATCACCGTTTTCATCTGTAATTCCGCCTAAAAGAGGATCCGTACCTGGTAAAATTAATCTGGCTCCTATAATTGGCACTTTCGTATCAAAATCAATTAAGGTTCCGCGTAAAGTTTGGGTTAATTCAACCTGACTCATTGCGCTTGTCCCTATGAAAAGCATTAAAATCGTTAGTATAAATTGTGTCTTTTTCATTTTTTAATAGTTTACGTCTACTTAAGTGACGCCTATAATTGAAAAGACCCCTATTGGGATTTAAAAAAAGATTTTTTGAATGGTGAAAAGGATGGGCTCAACAGCTAGTTGAATTGATTATTAGCGTGATACGTAAAATATGAATTTGTTCAAAATGTTTTGGATCGACAAACTTTAAACCATTAAATAACGGTCTACTTAAAGGAGAAGTAGGTTATTTTTATCGCGTACAAAAGCGGTTAAAAGCGCAAACCTATTTGCCCACCAATCCACATTTGCACTCTTCCATTGGTCGATACTTCGTCATAAAACGGATTAAAGGCCACATTTGAAATATAAAGCCCTTCATCATTTGCATTCCCTTGATAATTGACATTATATGTTGGCCCCGCAAAAACGGTTACCCAGTCTTTCAAAGCGTACTCAATAGTTGGCGCAAATTTATAAAGCTGTGCAAACTTGAACGTCTGAAAATAATCCTCTGACAAAATTTGTGCGCTTAAATCAATGCTCATTTGCAATTTATTTTTGAGCGTAAAATTAGTACCTAATCCCAGACCTGCGGCAATAGTTTGGTCTGTTCCAAATTTGATTCCGAAGTTGTACGTATTATAAAAATAACGTGTTCCACTTTTTAAGGTGAGGTTAATAGGAAAAATTTCGTTGGCACTTATCTCTGTTTTATGATAGCCTGTTTTCACGAAATTAACGAGCCCCAATGAAACCCCTTTATTTTCATTACTGATATTTATTAAACCAAGCTGCAGCCCTTTATTGGACTTTGCAAAATTAAAGATTCCAGCTATTTGAACCCCACTATTTACATCCGAAACATTGAAGATTCCTGCACCTTGCAAGAAATTAGTTCCTCCACCCGCGATATTCGCAATTCCTGCCATTTGGCCCCCAACTAAACTGCCACTAACAGAATTATAAATCCCACTCATTTGTAAACCATAGGAATCCCCCAAGGCCATGGTTGAAATCCCTGCCGCCTGCGCACCTCTAAAACCACCACGAACTCCTGAATATATTCCACTTACCTGCACACCTCTAAAATCGCCATTTGTCAAATTAGAAATGCCCGCTAACTGCAACCCTTCAAAGTCTTGTCCTACCAAATTAGCAACTCCAGCAGTTTGAACACCTCTAAATTTATGGCTATTCAAATTGGCTATACCGCCCAATTGTAATCCTGAAAATTCTCCCCGAACGATATTCGATATGCCAGCAATCTGCATTCCTAAAACATCTCCACCAACTAAATTGCTTATCCCGGCGGCTTGAAACCATTGCACGTCTTCTTTATTAATATTAAACAATCCACCAATTTCTGCACCTCTCACTCCCTTTGAATAACCACCCAAAACATTTAACGAAAAATTATTATAAATTAATCCATTTGTAGAAAGGTTTGAACCAATACTTAATGACGGAACGAACGAAATTTGTGCGATTCTAGTTTCTCTAATATCTTCTAAATTTTCTGCATGAATGGCAGTTTCATTTGAAATCATTGAACCTGAAATGGCCTTATCCTCAATGGGTAAATAAATGCGCTCAGGTGTTTTGGTTGCCATTTTTTCTACAATTTCAACTTTGGGTTCAAGCTTTGCATTTCTAATAATTACAGAATCTGTTGCCGCATCCAAAACAAAAACCATTTCATGAAACCCTTTTTTGCGAATGTATAAACTACGAATAGTTTCCGCCTTTGGAATTTGTAATTCATAGGTTCCATCTGACTTAGAAACAGCCGCATACCTTGCATCAATATCATAAATACTGGCACCAGCTATTGGCTTTCCAGTTCTTTTATCGGAGATTCTGCCTCTAAACACAGTAAAAAGGTTAGATTTTTTACGGCGTCGCATTTCATCCACATCCTCATTCTTCAATAAAACGATATAATTACCCACCTCTTTAAAGCGAATATTTTTATTGAAGATTAGTGTCAAACCAAATTCAATCGTTTTCCGTTCAATACTCAAACTTACAACCTTATCATCTTCAATAACTGTAGGATTATAAGAGAATTGCACTCCTGTTCGCTCTTCAATTACAAACAGAATAGTTTTAACAGGCGTTGCTTTGATATCTATACTAATGATACGATCCAAAACACCCGTTTTGGACCAAGACAATGTTGTCAACAGCAATAAGATAATTGAAAAGAGGTGTTTAATCTGCATTACATTCAATCCTGTATTTTCCGTTTGGTGATTTGATATAAATAAGTGGATAACTTTCGGTTAAAGCGTCCAGAAAAATTTCCAATGATTGATTTTTATTAAAACTGCTATGAATCTCTTGATTTTCGATTGACGGGCAATCGAGAACCAAACTATCACCTGCGATTGAATTCATAATTTCGATTGCCTCGTTGAGTGCCACATCATCAAAGCTTAATTTCTCTTCTTTCCAAAACATATCTTCAATCCCCGCAGTTGGTGAATCGTCTCTTATTAATTCACCAGAGTTACGATTATAGATTCCTTTTTGTCCAGCAACTAAGATGATTGTGGATTCTCCACTTCCAAACTCAACCTTACCCGAACTTACATAAACTTCTGTTAAAGAGTCTCCTTCTGCTGCTTTAATGTTAAACGAAGTTCCTAAAACCTTCACATAATTATCTTGCGGCAAGTCAATGATAAAAGGTTTCTCTTCATTTCTTTCAATATCGAAGAATGCTTCGCCATTTAGTGTTACGCGGCGCTCATCATCAGCAAAATCCACCGGATAAACTAAGCTCGTGTTCGCATTAAAAGTAACGACTGATCCATCAGGTAACTCATCTACAAGTCCAGACTCAACAGCAACAAAAGTTGTATATTCCAACTCGCCAGCCCCACTGAATTTCATCCATGTTAACACACCAAATAGCACCACAACAGATGCCGCAATTGACAGGTACATTCTTCGATTGAAGACGCGGTTAATCGGAATCACCTTTTCTTCATTTTGACCAATTTGCCCCATTACATTTTTCCAAGCCAAATCAGTATCCACAACAACAGGTTTGGGTTCAACTTTACCCGCCGCCTTCCACGCTTTTAACAACAAATTATAGCGTGCCTCATTTGCCTGACTTTCATCAATCCAATTGGAAACAACCTTGTTTTCCTTTGCATTTAATTCGCCATTGATATGCCCCATTAAAAGGGCATCCGATATTTCTATTTTTTCATTTTCGTCCATTTCCTAATTGTTCCATCTGCTACATCTTTAACTAAACATTATTAATACAAGGATCGTGAGGTATTCTGACAAATCATTTTTGAGGTGTTTAATAGCACTCCCCATTTGATTTTCTACCGTCTTAATGCTGATTTTTAATTTCTCAGCTATTTCCTTATATTTCAATCCTTCAAAGCGACTTAGGATAAAAATCCTTCTCCGCCCTTCTGGCAAATTATCTATTGACTTTCGTATTTTCTCGTCCAACTCAACCCCCTGGTATTCATCATCAACCGTGTATCTCCCCTGTTCCATCTCTAATTGATTGTGTTTTTTATATTCTTCTCTTACCTTGATATGTCTTAATTGATTAAAACAAGAATTTCGCGTGGCAGTGTGGAGGTAGGCTCTTGCTGATTTTTCAAATTGGACTTCTGCTCTATTTTCCCAGAGTTTTACAAAAAGTGACTGTACCGTTTCTTCCGCAGCTGCCAAATCATCCAAATATTTATTGGCATATGCGCAGAGTTCACTATAATGCTTTTTGAAAAGCATTTCAAACTCCGATAAATCAACTGTAAATTCCATATTTAACCTTAAACAAAAATAGTTAATGAAAAGGACTTTTAATTCCTATGTTCATTTCATTTACAATTTTGAACTTAATATGGTTTTATTGAACCAGAACCAGAGATTCGTTGATCAATAATTGGATTTCCTTTGTAGGTCACATCACCACTTCCAGAAATATTCACATCCAACCTATCAATCGCATAAACTTCACATTCACCAGACCCTGATACTCGAATTTCTACCGTTTTTGATGGCACATTGAAGGCACGCACTTCACCTGACCCACTAATATCAATTGTTTCCGTTTCAATTGTATCCATAGCTGTTAACATGACATCTCCACTTCCAGAAATCACCATTTCCACATGATTTACAAATAAGCTATCAATTTCTAAACTGCCGCTTCCACTTATATCAAGTTCAAGATCGTCTGAGGTCATTTTATTGGGTATAAAAACATCTCCACTTCCAGAAATTGATAAGTCTTTTAATTCAGGGAGTGTTATGTAGACTTTTACGTCATAGTTGTTTTTAATACATTTCCCTTTTTTTAAATCAATTTCCAATGTCGTTCCTGATACTTTCGTCTCAATTATTTCCATCAAATTATTACTTGCTTCAATACTCACCGAGTATTCATCACCTTGCGTCACATATAAATCGGCTGCCATTTCTAACGAAATTTTAGAAAAATCAGTATGTTCTCTTTCTTGTGTCACTACATTACCGTCTGGTTGATAACAAAATACCCCACCTTTTTTACACCCTGTTGCAAAAAGTAAGAGCGAGCAAAAGATGAATGTTATTTTTATTCTTTTCATAATCTAATTTTTTAGTTCCTTTTTTGGTGGGACACGTCAAAATGAATTGACCCCTATTCCATCCTCAAAAAAATATTTTTTTATAAAAAATACCTCGTACAAATACCTACCTAAACCCTTTTAGATTAAGTATTAACACTTATAAAACGTCTAATTCCTACGTTCATCTGATAAATCAGGAACTTCATCTAAAATCGCCTATATTAGTGGTATAAATATGTTTAGGATAGCTACTTTTGTCTTGAATGAATAAGTTGCCGTAATCAGCTGTTAACTCAGACAATAGAAATGGCTTACTAACTTGGCTATGAATTTTTTAAAGACATTTTGCATATTGGCCTCTTTTTGCTTTGTGATAAATTCACAAGCAACAATTATATTGGTTGAAAATGTGAATGATGCGGGAATAGGTTCTTTGCGCCAAGCCGTTGCGGATGCATCCCCTTCTGCTGGCGATACAATTTTAATAAATGTAAAGGGAACCTTTGTTTTAGACAGCCCCATTGAATTTGATTCATTTACTGCCTTAACCGTTATTGGTCCATACTCCAAACATAATACAATAACTGCTGGCGCCGGTTGGACTGGTAGCTTGTTTCATATTAGCAATTCAGAAGGAATCACTTTCCAGAGCCTTGGATTTGAGAGTGGCAATGGAAATACACGGCATATAACAATTGAAGATTCCCCAAACGATATAATTTTTGAACGCTGCATGTTTCAAGACAATGACTATACCCTTCTTTTAGGTCAAGGTGGTTCCGTTAGAGTTATAAATTCTACTGCGTCATTCAGTCAATGTTCATTTATCGAAAATCAAGCTACAGACGCTGGAGCAATGGT
This sequence comes from Crocinitomix sp., assembly GCA_013138735.1. GTDB lineage: Bacteria > Bacteroidota > Bacteroidia > Flavobacteriales_D > Crocinitomicaceae > Crocinitomix. The sequence goes on from WTCE01000080.1 coordinate 9,139, forward strand.
AGCTGAAGCGGGTGCAGAAATAACCCTAACGAATTGCACTTTTTCTGGCAATACGGCAAGTGGCCATACTGGAGCATTATTAATAAAAGGTACCTCAACTGCAATTCTATTATTTAATACTTTCGTCAATAATGATGCGGCATCTGTTGCAGAAGCGGTACGTGCCAATGGAACTACAAATATTACTTTGGGGAATAATGCTGTTGGAAATAATGGAACAGGTCGGCAAATGCGTTTGAATGGCGGGGTTGTTTCTCTCGGAAGAAATATTATCAAACAGAACTACCCAACTGAACCTATAAACCTTACACCAATGACTGGTGACATTGAATCAGATGCGCTTGATTTAGGTATAAGAACGACTATCTTGGAAGATGGTTATGGTTTAAAATATTGGCCAATCACGGATGCTACAAGTGACTTGATTAACCCGGCCTCGCCTGGTGGAACTGTTCCTGATTTTGATTGCAGAAATGCGCCTAGAAATTTAAAAGGACCAAGTGCAACCAACGCCTATCCTGATGCAGGCGCATGCGAGTACACACATTTACGCGTAACGAATGATGTTGGAACAGCCATAGCTAATTCATTTTTAGGTGTCCTTGCGGTTACCCCAAAGGATGCTATGCACTATATTGAATTTGATATCTCAAGCCCAACTGACATTTCTCTTGGAGCTGAAGGTGTTATAGATGGCGGTGCTTATATCATTGACGGTTTTTCTCAAGCTGGCAGTTCTATCCCTGGCCCTCATCAAATAGGCACTGCAGGTGTAACTCCACCACTATTGCTCATTGATTTAGTAAACGGCGGATCGCATAACCACGGAATTAAATTTGAATTTAGCGCAGAAGGTTCAATTGTTCAAGGTTTAAGTGTACAAGGTTTCGATCGGCATGGACTAGAAGCAAATCAATCAGACGACATCTCTTTTTTTGGTTGCGAAGTGGGGATAGATGATGCAGGTGCCGAAAATGGAAATGCGCGTGCTGGTATTCGACTTAATAGTAATAACAATACTATAGGCGGCTGGGAACATTGGATGCGAAACACTGTTTCTGGAAACGGATTGTCTGGATCCGAAAAAGCTAATATTTACATTTCATTTGGTAATAATTCTAACACTATAAAGGGTAATATTATTGGTGGATCACCAGACGGCATGAGTGGAATAGCTGGGCCACCTACAACCAATGGTATTTATGTTGCTTCATGGTACAATAAAATAGGAGGAACGCTTCCCAACGAGGGTAACATAATGATAGACAACGAATACGGTTCATATCATCCTAGAACAGGAGATTTTACAACATATTGTGGGAATTTAATTGGTTTGGCTTATGATGAAAGCACTGCTGTGGGGAATTCTATTGCAGGAATTTCATTTAACGGCTGTGATGACAACCAAGTTGGAGGATATACTGATGCTGCTGCAAACAAAATTGCCCATAACGGCAGTGGTATTCAAATAACTTTCGCAACCACAATTGCTGAACGTAATACGGTAGTAGGAAATTCTATTTATGCCAATGATTTTCAAGGTATTGATATTTCCGCAAATGGAACTGTACTAACGAATGATGGTGTTTTTGACGGATTTTATTCGAATCAGGGAATAGATTTTCCAGAATTAACTGAATCAACGGCTTGTGATGGTAGTTCTACAATCACAACATTTATTTTACGGGTGCCACCAACTGAAGATTATCGGGTAGAGTTTTTCACGAATACAAGTCCTGACGCCACAAATGGTGAGGGAGAAACCCTAATTGATGTTACAACCATATCGGTTGTATCCAACCCGCAAACCATTGTATATGATCATGGGTTTGACATTGGGACAAGCGTATGGCTTACGGCTACTGTCACACAAATTTCATCAGGAAACACCTCTGAATTTGGAACGAACGTTTTAACCACAACCGCGTCGAGTGATCCGAGTATAAGCTATAACGATATTTGTCCATGGGAGACGGCAAGTCCAAACTTTGATGGAGATATGGGAGGCGTTTTTAAGTTTTCAGATCCTGTACCAGTTGATGGAGCAACTATAGATGCAGCAACAGGTGATATTATTGGAGCATTAGAAGGAATAACCTACGAAGTGATTTATGGGTTCTCAGGTGCTTGCGCAGACGAAGACACAACCGAATTTACTGTAACAATAATTGATGAAACTTTTACAATGTCAGATTTCTGTCCTGGGGCAAATGGAACGGCAACTGGTATTGTTACACCGGGTGGTACCTTTTCATTGAATCCTGATTTTGGTGATGGCGCTTCGATAACGGCTGATAGTGGGATTTTAAGTGGCGGTGTTGAAGGAACAACTTATACAGTGCAATATATAGCAGATGACGGTACTTGCAAAGACACTGGATATGTGGATGTATTTGTTACAATCACAGATGAAACATTCACAATGGCTGACTTTTGTGCAGAAGTTGAGAGTGCACCAGCCGTTCCGGTTACAGGTGGAGGTGTGTTTTCTTTTTCGCCTGACCCTGGAGATGGAGCAACCATAAATCCTTCGACTGGTGCTGTAACTGGCGGTGTAGAAGGTGCAACTTATATGATTAGTTATGTGGTTGGAAGCTGCAGCGAAGAGCATATCATTTCTGTTAATGTTATTGCAATAGATGAAAGTTTCACCTTTGCTAATTTTTGCCCTGGTACTGTTGGAATGCCAGCTGACGTAGTTGTGGCTGGTGGATTTTCATTTTTGACACCTCCTGGAGATGGCGCAATTATCAATACAGGAACTGGTTTCATAACAGGAGGTACTGAAGGCACAACTTATGAGGTACTGCATACTGTAGGCACTTGTGATGACAAAGACACGCTCTATCCAATGATGATTGAAGTATTGGAAGAATTTACGTATGCTGATTTTTGTATTGACGGAGATTCTTCAACTACATTTCCAGTAGCAGATGATCCTGCAAATTCTTATTATATTTTGGTTGGGGCATCATTTGGTGAAACTATTAATTCATCCACAGGAACCATTTACGGTGTAGTAGAAGGAGAAATATATACGGTTGTAGACAGTGTTCATTCGTCTGGTTGTTCTCAAACAGACACAGTGACGGTGACTTCTTTGAACATTGACGAATCATTCACAATGGCGGATTTTTGTCCAGAAGTTGTGAGTGCAGATGCTATTCCCGTTGTTCCTGGAGGTGCATTTTCTTTTGCTCCTGATCCTGCAGATGGAGCAACAATTAATCCAGCAACTGGTGCAATAACTGGCGGCGTAGAAGGCGCAACTTATGAAGTACGTTATGTCGTAGGTTCTTGTGATGAAGAGGATACCATTTCTGTTAATGTCATTGCAATAGATGAAAGTTTCACCTTTCCCAATTTTTGTCCTGGCACCGTTGGAATGCCAACTGACGTTGTTGTGGCTGGCGGGTTTTCATTTTTGACACCTCCTGGAGATGGTTCAGTTATCAATCCTGGAACTGGTTTCATAACAGGAGGAACAGAGGGTACAACTTATGATGTTGTACATACCGTTGGGACTTGCGACGATAAAGACACGCTTTACCCTATGATGATTGTAGTATTAGAAGAATTTACGTATGCTGATTTTTGTATTGATGGAGATTCATCAACTACATTTCCAGTAGCAGATGATCCTGCAAATTCTTATTATATTTTGGTTGGTGCATCATTTGGTGAAACTATTAATTCATCCACAGGAACCATTTACGGCGTGGTAGAAGGAGAGATATATACCGTTGTGGACAGTGTTAATTCGTCTGGTTGCTGGCAGGCAGACACAGTGACCGTTACATCTTTAAACATTGACGAATCATTCACAATGGAAGACTTTTGTCCAATTATTGAGAGTGCCCCTGCTGTAACGATTACAGGTGGAGGTGTCTTTTCTTTTTCGCCTGACCCAGGAGATGGAGCAACAATTAACCCAGCAACTGGCGCCGTAACTGGCGGCGTTGAAGGCGCAACTTATGTGATTAGTTATATAGTTGGAACTTGTGATGAAGAACATATCGATTCAGCCTCTGTTATTGCCATAGATGAAAGCTTTACATTTCCTAATTTCTGCCCTGGTACTGTTGGAATGCCTGATGAAGTTGTTGTGGACGGCGGATTTTCATTTTTAACTCCTCCTGGAGACGCTGCAGTTATTGATCCGGGAACTGGTTTCATAACGGGAGGCACAGAAGATACAACTTATGCCGTATTACATACAGTTGGCTTTTGCAACGATAGTGATACACTTTTTCCAAAGATGTATAAAGTATTAGAAGAATTTACTTATGATGATTTTTGTATTATTGGAGATTCTTCGAGCACACTTCCAATGGCAGAGGATTCTGAAAACGCTTCTTATTCTTTAGTTGGTCCATTGTTGTTTGGTGAAACTATTGATCCCGTTACTGGCACCATTCACAGTCCAGAAGAAGGAGTAACTTATACGGTAGTCAATACAAACACCACAACATTTGGTGTGATAGAGTGCACACAAACAGACACATTTTATGTGACAGCCATATTAATTCCCGAAGCTTTTTCATACGACAATTACTGTTTTGAAGGAACTGGATCGCCATATGATTATGTAGCAGGTGGAACCTTTTCATTAGTTGGCGGACCTTATGTTGGTGTTACGATCGATCCTCTTACTGGAGATATGACTGGTGGATTGGATGGTGATTCATACACCATTCGGTATGTATACGAAATTGGGGATTGTGCTGACAGCAGTGAAGTAACAATTTCTATCGTACTACCTGACGCTTCATTCACATTCCCGGATTTTTGTCCAGGATTATTAATCAGTCCAGAACCTACTGCTTTGTTTGGTTCTGGAACGTGGGATTTCGAATTTGACCCTTTAGACGGCGCTTCTATTAATTTTTTAACTGGAGCCATTTCTGACCCTATTGAGTCTAATTTATATAGTGTTGTTTATACACTAGAAGATACTGTAATTATTGGCTGTTTTAATTCTGATACCATGGAAGTAATGGTGAAAATTGTGAATGAAGGTTTTAGCTATGAAAACTTTTGTTGGGAATCTTCTTCAGAACCTGCCGAGGTACTAGAGGGAGGTGGTATTCTTGCTTTTGGCACACCTGGCCCTATTGATGGCGCAACATTAGACGACGAAGGAATTATTGAAAATGCCACAGAAGGAACCGTTTATGAAATTGTTCATACCCTTACAACAGATGGATGTACACAATCTGATTCGGTGCTAGTGACTGCACTCGGTGTTGATGAATCATTCATTTTTGATGATTATTGTGCGGCCACATATAGCCCTGCTCCAATTGCCACAACTGATGGTGGAACCTATATTTTTGCTCCTGACCCTGCGGATGGCGCCACCATTAATGTTTTAACCGGTGTAATCACAAATGGAATTGAAGGTTCATCTTATGAAGTAATGTATAGTGTAAATGACACCAGTGGCGCTTGTAATGAATCGGATACAGTCACGGTATATGTAAAGGGTAGTGATGAAAGCTTTTCTATTGATAATTTTTGTGCGGAATTTCCAAGTGACTCTCCAATTCCAGCAGTTGGGAGTGGAACGTATACTTTCGAACCTGATCCAGCAGATGGAGCTGTGATTGATCCAATTACGGGTATTATTACTTCAGCTGATCCTGGTGCCACTTATGGCGTAATGTATACACTAATGCTAGATGGGTGTACGGAAAGTGACACCAATGAGGTTATTGCTTATGCATCCGAAGTTGCTGAATTTACAACTGACAGCTATTGTGCAAATATTCCAACAGCAATCGAGATTACTGGAACTCCTGGCGGTACTTTTGAATTTGATCCTTCTCCTGCAGAAGACGGTGCAACAATTGATCCAAGTACTGGGGTAATCAATGGCTCTGTTGGTGGCACATATGATGTTACTTATTTCACACCTGGTTCTGCTACAACTTGTGCAGATACGATAACCAAAACAATAACGCTATATGATATCCCTTCAATTATCGAGATATCATCTGACGTAGATTTATACTGTCCAGATGAAACACTAGGTGCAATCACAGTTACCGAGAATTTTGCGGCATCTCAAATTTATTGGTATATAGGGGACTCTGGCGGTGACATTAGCGACTCATCATTTACCTATACACCAGAAAATTTAACGGTTGGTGAGAATACCTTTTATGCCAAACCAAAAAGCAGTGAAGGTTGCTACGGCGAATACGCATCCTATATTATTTATCTTTCAGACACTTCAGGAATGGGAGCAATCTCAGATTTTGATATTTGTAGAGGGTCAGCTGCTCAACTTTGGGCATACGGAGGAGCATCCTATATCTGGCATACGGACGTTCCATTGGAAGACTATACGAACCCAGAACCAATTGCAATTAGCTTGAATGAAGAAGCTTATGTCGTTTCCATATACAATGATGACGGCTGCCAGGTAATGGACACTATTCGCGTTAGATTTAAACCCCAAAACGAATGTCTTATTGATATCAACAATGCATTTTCACCCAACGGTGATGGAAAAAACGATTTTTGGTATATCGACAATTTAATCAACTATCTGCCAAATACTGTCTATATCTATAGCAGATGGGGTGATGAGGTGCAAAAAATAACCAATTACGACAATGTCACTATCACCAAATATTGGGACGGAAAAGATAAACACGGAAACGAACTACCACCTAATACCTACTTCTACGTTGTTATAACAGAAGGGTCCGACCAAAGTCAGGCAGGTTGGGTACAATTAGTACGCTAAAAAAATGAGAATAATATTCATCATATGGTTTATGACTAGTTTTGCTGGAATCGCTCAGCAAGACGCTATTTATAGTCAATACATGTTTAATCCATTTGCAATAAACCCTGCTTATGCTGGTTCGCGAGATGCGGTTAACGTTGTTGTGATAAACAGAAGTCAATGGGTCGGTTTGAAAGGTGCACCAAGTACCCAAACCATTTCTGGACATGTGCCAATGAACAGGAATAATTTGGCGTGGGGATTAAACATTTCAAGAGATAAAATAGGGCCTTCAAGTAATTTATTAGCTGCTGTAACTGGGGCTTATCAATTGAAACTATATAAAGGCACCCTCACTTTTGGTTTAAGAGGAGGAATCTATAATTCAGTGATTGATCATGGTCAACTTAATTTTAGAGAGGATGATGACGTGCTTGACCACAATGAACGTATGAGTTCAATGGTACCAACCTTTGATTTTGGTTTGTACTATTACACCGAACGCTTTTATGCTGGGCTGTCTTCAAACCATATTACTAAACACCGCTTTAATTATTCGAACTTAGCCAACAATCAGGCATACTATTTGCGTAGACATACATTTTTAGCTGCTGGTTATGTCTTTGAAATAAACCGCGATTTACAACTTAAGCCATCCGTTTTATTGAAGCATGGTGGCGGCATGGTTTTTAACGCAGATGTGAATGTAAACGCACTTTTTAAAGAACTTTTTTGGCTTGGAATTGGCCTTAGAAATTTATCTAGTTTAAATTTCTTGGTAGACTTTAATGTAACTGATTATCTTAGGGTCGGATATTCGTATGATATGACACTAAATAAACTGCAAAATTATTCGCATGGTTCACATGAAATTATTATCGGCTTTGATTTTAATTTAAGAAGGTCATCCAATATGTTATCCCCTCGTTATTTATAAAATGAAGCACTTATTATTGCTAACATATCTTATCATTACCTCAGCGTCATTTACGCAGACTTATGAGGTTGAACAAGTTGAACTCGTGGCTACTGTTCAAACGATTAATGGAATCAATCAAAAAACCGAAGAATTTTCACCAATTGCGGTTGGTAACATACTCTACTTTACATCATCACGCCAGTATAACAAACACAATACCGGTGAAAAAATGGATAAAAATAGCTACTTCAACATTTTTTATGGTAAAATTCGTAATGATGAAGAAGGCGTTATTGATATTAAAGACATCAAATTGCTTTCTAACAAATTGAATACAGGCAGTCACACGGGTCCAGTATCTTTTTCATCAACAGGTGATACATTATTTTTTACACGGATAGTAGAAATTGCTAATGGTGGCGAACGCTTATACCGCGCACAACTCTATTCCGCTATTAAAAAAAATAACAAATGGGTGAAAGTGCGCAAATTACCTTTTTCAACTACCGAAAGTTCTTATGCACATCCTGCTTACGACATTATAAAAAACCGTCTTTACTTTACCTCTGACCGCGCAGGTGGAAAAGGCGATAATGATATTTATTATAGTGCATTTGTGAACGGCGAATGGGGTGCTCCAGTGAACGTTGAAACGGTGAATACAGAAAATAGTGAAAAGTTTCCATTTGTAATTGGAGGAAACATCTTCTACTCTAGTGATCGTGAAGGCGGAGAAGGGCAAATGGATATTTATTATAGCTCTCCTGAAATAACTGATTACCCGATTAAATTAGACGGCTTAAATTCTGCTTATGATGATTTTGGAATTTCCATTTTGCCCGATTTATCGGCTGGTTATTACACTTCAAACAGAAATGGCAATGATGACATCTTCTATTTTACTTTAGAAAGAAAGATAACCGTAACAAATCAACTTGCTGGGTCATTCACGTTCCGATCACTTGCAGGCAGTGCCAGTAATTTAACTGTAATGCTTTATGATGAAGACGGTAAGTTTATGTTGGAAGAAAAAACAGACGATAATGGCTATTTCATTTTTGACAATATTCAACTGGATAGTAATTTCACCGTAAAACTTGGTAACCTGCCAGGGGAAGAATTAACCCTAGACTTTTACAATGCTGACGGTGGACAAAACTCGAGTTTCATTTTGAGTGAAGAGGGCGCCTTGAAATATAAAAAACTCTTTTATGAAAGCGGCGGAATAATCAACTTTATTCCAGATGACATGAAAGACTTTGATAAAAACACAGCAACATTATCTGGTAAATTAGTTTTAGATGATGACCCTCCAAACGTAGCACTCGACAATAGAACTATATTGTTATTGGACGAAAATGAAGAAGTTGTTTCCACTGGCTCTACGGATGATTTAGGAAATTTTGAATTCACAGACTTAGACTTAGATAAAGAGTACTATGTGCAAATTCCTGAATGCTCTAGTGACCTAGTTCTATACATTTATGGCAGTGACAATAGCATTTACACACAACTGAAATGCAATGCTCAGGATTATTTTATGTATCAACGTTTGAAACCAGATTTGTCGAATAATTTGATTATAATTGAACAAACAGCAGAGGATGAATTTATGCTAAATAGTTCTGAAATTGTAGGTCGTTTTGCACCAGTTGATGAAGATAAACCAGCTATTAAATGTATGGTTCGCGTTTATAATGAAGATGGCATCCTTTTATCTTCCATTCAGTCTGATTCATTAGGAAATTTCAGATTTAACAACTTATCTAGCGAAAACACGTATAAGTTTACTGCCGACAGTAACGAGCCGCTACAACTTACGCTGTTCAACAGATACGGCAAAGAAATTGCAAAAATTCAAGAGGAAGAAAATAGCTATTTTATTTTCCGTCCACTTGGCTTTCAAACTGAATACGATTTATCCTTAATGGATGATAAAGTGAAGTTTGACTTGAATTTAAGTGAGCAATATGATGCAGTAATTGTGTACTTTAATACCAACGAGTCGCAAGTATTGAATAAGGATATGGAAAAATTGAATACGCTATATAAACTAATGAAACGTTATCCGCAACTGAAGCTATCAATTAGCGCTTATGCGGATGCAACGGCATCTGATGAATATAACTTTCAACTCTCACAAAAAAGAGGAGATTGGGTAGCTACTCATTTGGAAGCAAAGGGAATTGAAAAAAATAGATTTACAATAAATGCTTATGGAGAGACCAAATTGATTGATCCAGAGAATGACGCCATTAATAGAAGGGCTGAATTACGCATATACCAATAAAAGAACTTACGCTTAAAGATAATTTATAATGGAAGAATTAAACTATGTGGCAGAGTTTCATGACAACTTCAATAGAGCTAAAATAATGTTAGCCTATGACGGTGTATTGTCAAAAGAGATTGTGGCTGCTTTTTTAAGTCGGCTTAAAGTAGACATTGAAAAAACAACTGTTGCAAAAAAAGAAAAAAAGCGCTTTTTCTCGATTGTAGTGGAATGCATTCAAAATTTGTCTAAACATGGCAATGTAACAGAATTATCAGATGCTCATTTTTTGGTATTGGTTGAAAAAGAAAATAGTACATTAAAAATATCTACTGGAAATGTTGTAAAAAATGAAACGCAAGAAACCATTCAGGCGCTCATTAATAATGTCAACAATAAAAACCAAACAGAGCTACAAGAAATGTATAAAAAAGGCATTACCAATAATGTCTTATCGAAAAATGGAGAGGCAAGTTTGGGATTAATAGATATTGCACGAAAGTCAAGTCAAAAATTAAAATATCAATTCAAGAAAATTGATAATAATACCTCATTCTTTTTATTTCAAACACAAGTACACATTTTAAGCTAAGGTTAATAACGTTTTAACAATCTTTTCGTTAAATCAATAACTCTTCAAGCTCAGCAACTTCTTCTTTAATACCTGTATAATACGCTCTCCGTTTACATTTTGCAAGTAATTTTGGCACCTTTGATTTGTCTCCAAAATGAAATTCCCAAAGCGCCCAATTTTTATAAGTCATTGCATTATTATCAAAGCCTTTCAATGATTTTCGAATGTCATTAATTGCACTTTCATCATTCAACTTTATTTTTGCAAATCCGCGATTATTATAGGCGAAATATAATTTAGGATTCATTTCAATCGCCTTATCAAGGTCCTGCAAAGCCTTTTCAAAATCACCGAGAAAAAGACTATAATAGCCTCTGTTATTATAAGCATCCGCAGAGCCCTTAGTCAATTCAATACCCTGAGTAAGTATGCTAACTGCTTTTTCGTAGTCATTCTTTCGTTCATACTCAACACCTTTTAAAAGGTAATAACTGATATCATTTTCATAAATTTTCTTGACAGTTGGGAGCAGTTTTTCATAGATATCAAACATATCTAGCCTTAGATATATGAATACACTCAGCAAAACTATGGTTGAATCACCACGAAACAACTTGATATAGATTCTCAGCACTCTTAAAGCACGCTCTGGCTCATCATTCATCATGCGCCCATATACTAACCTTAGAAGTATCCGCTTCAGCATTTTGAGTAATTCGAATTAGCTTTACTAATAAAGGAGGTGTTTTTTTGCAGCCTGCTTCCATCCCGTATTGTATTTATCATCTGTAAAATAAATGATTAAATCACAATTGTATTTGTCGTCTGTAAAGTAGATTTTTTTATCGCAATTGTATTTATCGTCCGTAAAAAACCAATGCCCTTTATTACTTCCTAAATTGTATTTGTCGTCACTTTTATAAACGATTAAATCGCAATTGTACTTATCATCTGTCACATGAACTTTAAAATCTACATTATACTTATCGTCCGACGAATAAATAATTTGAGCTTGCGCCGTTGCAGCTAAATAAAGGGTGATGAATGTAAGGGATAAAAATTTTTTCATAAACTTATTTTTTAAATTTTTCAGTTTCCAATTCGGGCCATTCTAATTTAAGCTCCTTCAATGTTTTTAATAAAACTTTAGCAACATGGTTTACTTTTAACCAATTTCTATCTGCTGGAACAATATGCCACGGCACTTCATTACATTTTTCAAAAATCGTTTCATATACTTTCATATAATCATCCCATTTTTTACGTGAATCCCAATCGCCATCATTATGCTTCCAATGCTTCTCCGGATTATCTATGCGTTCAGTGAGTCGCTCTAATTGCTCTTCTTTTGTAATGTGAAGGTAAAATTTCAAAATTTTGACGCCACCATCTGTCAATAAACGCTCAAAATTATTAATGTGATCATAGCGCCGATCAATTTTATCTTTGGTATAATATCCTTTTACTGTTGGCACTAAAATATCTTCATAATGCGACCGATTGAAAATATGAATCATTCCATTTTTCGGTACTATTTTATGAACCCGCCATAAAAAATCATGCGCAAACTCTTCATCCGTAGGCTTTTTAAAGGAATGTACTTGACAACCAAGTGGATTAATACCACTGAAGATTGTGCGAACTGTTCCGTCTTTACCAGAAGCATCTACCCCCTGCAATATGATAAGTATACTGTGCTTTTCTTCTGCGAATAACACTTTTTGGAGTGCAGCAATTTCTTCAATTAGTAATTCGTTTTCTTCCTTAATTGCTTTTTTATTCAGGTCCTTACTCCCCCTTGGATCTATACTGTTTAACATTGTCAAAATTTAGTACTGACAAGATAATGAAGTTTTTGATCTCTTGGTGTTTTCATTCTTTCCATTATTTTTGATGCAATGGCAACAAAACCAAAATTTAATCAACCTAAACTACGTCCGCTTGAATGGATTCCAATGGTGATTTTTGGTAGCCTTTTCTTGTTGATTTTAGGAGCAATAGTTGCATTCATTATACCTTGGATGCTATTTGTGATAGCGGCAATAGTACTATTCTACGGCATTAACCGTATGCGTATTCTTAAATCCACTAATCGTGATTATGGTTTTTTAGGAAATGAAGAGGATTTAATAAAATTTATATTGGCCTTAACAGCCTACATTGCTAAATCTGACAATAGAATACGCCCTATTGAGCAAAAATATGTTGAAGACTTAATTCGCCACGACTTTAAGGAAGCATATAGCGAACACTATATTGAAATGTATAATAACTATTTAAAAATTGATATTAATCTAAACAAAGTATGTTTCGCCCTTCGCACACGATATAATTTAACCTCAAAAATTCATTTATTACATTTTTTAGTGGGGCTTGTGGCGGCAGATGGCGTGCTTTCCAGGGACGAAGAACATAAACTCTTTGCAATTGCCCGATACTTACGCATCCCCTATTCTAGTTTGAGATCGATTATTGCCTTGTTTAATTTAAAGCGCGAAGAGGAACAAGCAAAGAAGCAATCAAATAATAGCTATAAAAGAAGCAACAGTTCTTCGCGTACAATTGCGAACGCATACGCCATTTTAGACATTTCTGTAGCGGTTTCTAACGAAAAATTAAAAAAAGCTTATCGTAAATTAGCGAAACGCCATCATCCAGATAAAGTGGCACATTTAGGCAAAATACATCAAGAAAAAGCCAAAATAAAGTTCCAAAAAATTTTAACGGCCTATGAACTAATTAAAAAAAGCCGAAATTTAGCCTAATGTTAGACAATCTAGACATTCATATAGAAGAGAAGTATCTGAAATTTATATTAGCAATTGGTGTTTTTATTTTTGCAGGATTATTTACAGGAAGTGTTATTGCTGGTATTTTTTTGGCGATTACTTTCATGTGGATTCGATACATGGCTTTGTCTAAATCAAGCCCAGGCGGCCTATTTAAAAAGAAAGACTTAAACAATGAAGCTGATTTTGTTCAGATTATTTTATTACTCTCCGCGGCTGTTATAAAAGCGGATAAACGCATCTACCAAAAAGAGCGTGACTTGGTAAAGCGGCGACTCGAATATGACTTTAGTCCACGCGAAGTTGTAAAGTATATGCGCGATTTAGAAATTTGTCTTGATAAACGAATTTTAGTGAACCAAATATGTGATAATATAAAGTACAAATTAGACACACCCACTAAGCTTCAACTTTTAAATTTTCTAACCGGTATTACTGTTTCTAACGGCCTAATGATCGACGCCGAATATAGATTGCTTGCCAAAATTGCAAGGCTGCTTAAAATCCCTGAACGCAGCTTTCGTTCTATACTCGCTTTATTTAAATACAAACGCATTGCCAGTTACGACAATCCAAAATCGAAAGCGAAATCCAATTCCAAATCAAGAAAAAAAACGTATTCAAAGTCAAGAACTTTAACATCAAAATTGGCCTTGGCTTATATAGTTCTTGAAATAGATGAAACGGCTATGGATGATGCTGTAAAAAAGGCCTATCGTAAATTAGCGAAAATTCATCACCCAGACAGGGTAGTGCATTTAGGACCGCAATTTCAAAAAAGTGCTAAGGTTAAGTTTCAAAAAATAGCAGAAGCTTATGAAACGGTAAAACAAAAACGAGGATTTAAATAGTTATGGTTAGATTAAGAAAACCTTGGATAGGACTCGTGTTAGGTTTCGTTATTGGCGTTATAATTATGCAAAACACTGATGTATCTGGAGATGTAGATATGTATATCGGTGCGTTAGTATTTTCACTTTTTGGGCTACTTTTTTACTCCATGATCCAAATGACAATCTCTTCCGTTATCAACAAAAAGCTTGGTTTTTTAAAAGGAGAACAGAAGTTTTTACCAATGATATTAATGCTGGCCGCAGAAGTAGTTAAAGCTGACGGAAAGATAGATGCCGTTGAACTTGAAATAGTAAAGAAAAGACTTGATGCTGAATTTGACCCGGAGCAGGCAGAGATTCATTTCAAATCTTTTAAAGGTTATCTAAATACCACCGCATCATTTTCTAAATTGGGCAAAATTATCGACTATGAATTTAATGCTGAAACGAAAGCGCACTTACTCTACCTATTAATTAGTATTGCTGTGTCAGATGGTTTAATGTCTGATGCTGAATTAAAGGTGATTCAAAAAATAGCAAGAGTTGGTAATATTAGGCCGCTCATACTTATTCAAACTTTAAAATTATTCGAATTTAAACGCGAACAAACTTACCGTCAAAAATCACAACAAGCTGGCCAAAGCAAATCTAGAACAAGCATAACAGCCTTACGCAAAGCCTACGAATTACTAGGGATATCAGCAGACGCAACAATGGATGAAATCAAAAAGGCCTATCGGAGTTTGGCAAAAATTCATCATCCAGACAAAGTCTCACATTTGGAGGAAATACATCAATCCAAAGCCAAAGAAAAATTTCAGATTATTGTAGATGCTTATGATATGATTAAAGAAAAACGGGGAGTTAAATAATTATGCCTAAATATTTAAGAGAGTGGATTTTTCCAGCGATTTTATTCTTTGTTGGCTTCTTCATTCCAATGGTTGATGACACTCGTTTAAGTGGTCCGACAATTTATATTCTTAAGTTTTTCATTGGAATCGGGCTTGCAATTTCTGGTCTTTTTTTTCAGACCTTATTCGGTTATATGGTTGTATCAACAATCAAAAGTAGATTAGGGTTTTTGAAAGGAGAAAAAAAACATTTAAGTATTATACTAATGCTGGCAGCCGAAATGGTTAAGGCAGATGGGAAAATTGACCCAAACGAACTAATATTAATTGCAAAAAGATTATCGAAAGAATTTAAAGGAGATCAGGTAGCAGGTTATTTACGCGAATTTGATTCCTATCTAGAAATTGACATCTCAATTAAAGAATTAGGTAAAATTATTGCTGCTGATTTTGATGAAGCTGCTAAAGCGCATTTAATGTATCTACTCTTTAGTTTAGCCACAGTTGATGGTTTATTGAGTCATTCAGAATTAAAAATCGTCGAACAAGTCGCAAAATATGGTCAAATTAAGTCGTCCACTTATTTACACATATTTAGAACATTCAAATATAAACGTGAACAGAGTTACCGCCAAAAATCGGAACAAAAAACAGGTCGAAGCAAATCTAGCAAAAACACAACAGCCTTGCGGAGTGCTTACGATTTACTAGGAGTTACAGCTGACGCAACCATGGAAAAAATCAAAAAGGCCTATCGGAAGTTGGCAAAAATTCATCATCCAGACAAAGTCTCACATTTGGGAGACATCCACCGATTAAAAGCCAAGGAGAAATTTCAGATTATTTTAGATGCTTATGATATGATTAAGGAAAAACGTGGCGCTTAGTCCTGGTTCTCACCACTCACTCAGCAGCATTTCAGTTTGAATTTCACGAAATAATTCTTCTCCTCCATTCACGTTCATTTGCAAAATAAATGCATGAATGGTAGATAAGATACTATTACCTTCTTGCGGCACAAAAGCCCAACCTTTAATTGTTTTATCAGTCACTAATAAATTGCCTGAAATAAGAATCGCATGCGAAAAAATTCGGCCGTTAAAGCCATATCTTCGACCCAACTCGAATAAGACATTCGAATCAAATTTTGTTGTTGTTGCGATAAATGGATTTGAGGCTATGTGTTCTTCCACCGAATTTTCCAACGATTGTTTTAGCGTAATATTAAAACGAACGGCGTGCATCAATTGACTTGGTGTTGTAATGTCGGAGGAGGTTAAATTACACACAACATTTTTAGTTTTAAACATATCTACTACATCAATCGCGTGGTGCGTGCCGATTAACGGATCTAAATGCCGCGCAACCACATTCGCTGAAACTAGGCGCTCATGGTTTCCTAAATCTTCAGATCGCCGCACCACAACAAAATCCGCAGTTTCTAAATTTTCTAAATTATTGCCGCAAAAAGCAGTTAACAAGGCCGCCGAACCGTGCGTATTGCAAGAAACTACGTTCACGAATTTTGCATCCTTTATTTGCGCATTATTGACGCCAGACATAAACGGAACACCATAACCTTTTTCGCTTCCTTGCGCCGAACTTCCCTTTAAATTAGGAAGGTTTTTATATTGTGGCAAGTTTTGCAGACCAACCCCGTTGGCTGTTGTTTCAAAAATATAATCAACTGTATTAATAATTGAAGCCACCGAAGTTAAGCCATCACCTTCATTTGTCGTGCAAATAATAACTCCTTGCTTTTCCAGAAAATCGCGCTCAATTTGATTCCAAGGGTGAATAGAACGTTTGGACACATAAATTTTATCTAAACGCAATTCGGTTTGATAGTGCACGAGCATATTTACCAATGTAGTACCAATGTTCCCCATTCCATTGACAATAACATTGCACTTATTTCTTTCCATGAATCCAGTTTTTTACGGTTTGTTTTCCTACCAAAGGAATTAATGCTGCGGCAGTGAGTATTTTAAAATCTAACCAAATTGAGCGGCTTTTAAGATACAGTTGATCGTAAAACCAGCTCATTTTTTTATGACATACTGGTGTTAACTGCGCCAAACCTACAATTCCTGGCCGAACGGACCAACGGTGGTTATAATAACAATCATCCCATCCTAAACGCTGGATATCACTTTGAGTTAAGGGCCGTGGACCAACAAAACTCATTTGTCCCTTTATAATATTTACCAATTGTGGCAATTCATCAATTCCTGTTTTTCTTAAAATTTTACCCAAAGGTGTAATTTCATTATTCAACATAGTCCTGAACTTATAAATTTTAAATTCAATCTTTTTTAGCCCAATTCTATTTTGAAAAAAGAACGGTGCTTTGCGCTCCACAATAAGAATTAACAGAATTACGATTAATAAAACTGGGGTCAGGGCGATTAACACGCACAAAGCAAGGCATATGTCCAATACTACTTTTAACATCTTAATCCAACATTTCTTTTAGAGTTACGCAAGAATCAACTACCTGTTCTGCATGTTCATTAGCCATTAAATCATTGTTTACAATTAGTGTAGTAAATAGCGCCGCATTTGTTCCAGTTGATTCTCTAAAAAGTTTTTTTCTTTCATTTAACCGCGCGGCGTAAGGGCCATCCATTTTAAAATTCCCGTCGTAATACTTTACTTCGCATAAATGAATGGCATTGTCACTTCTTTTAATTACTAAATCGATTTGGAAGCCCTTTCTTTTTTTATTTCCTGACAATTGATAACTTGATACTTGGGTATATACTGCGGCAATACCAAGTGCTTCTTTGATATTATCAATATGTTTAAAACAAAGCGATTCAAAAGCGTAGCCGGTCCAACTTTTATAGGCTTGACCATTCGAAAGCTGCAACCACATACCTTTTGCATATTTCATGTTTGGTTGAATAAAGCGGTGATAAAAAATGGAGTATTCATCCTCTAAGCGATAAAGCGAGCCCCGTTTTATTTTGTTAAACGGGTTATATTCTGCAATGAAATTAGATAAAATTAGATCTTCCATTGTGCGGTTAAACGTGCCTCCATCTACAACCTTACTTTTCTTTAAAAGATCTTCGCGGGTTAATCCTTTTTTACTTTTCGCTAGGACTTTGATTATTTTTTGATGGTCACGGTAATTATAAAACAGTGCGCGGTATAAATTATTATACTCTTTTTTTAAAATACCTTCTGGATGAAAACACATGCGCTCAATTGTTGTTGCTGCGGTTTCTCCTTTGCGGATGTTTTCAAGATAATAAGGAATTCCACCCATGGCCATGTACAACTTCGTTATTTCTTGGTCAGGCAAGGCAATTTTTTTACTTTCTAAAAAAGCCTTTGTTTCAGCCAAATCAAAAGGTCTTAAATGTATGGTGTGTGAAATACGATTATGCAAACCACCTTTATCATTAATAACATTGTTTGTTATCCAAGCCGTTGCTGATCCACAAACTACGAGAACAAAATGTTTTTCTTTAGACAAATAATCGTTCCAGAAATGAGCAAGCATTTTTAAAAAGCCAGAACGTGGCGTGGCTATCCATGGTAATTCATCAATAAATATTACACGTTTCCTTTTTTTATCTAAACTTTTGAGATATGCTTTTAATTGGTAAAATGATTGTTGCCAGTTTTCTGGCGGTGTAGGCACAAATGGATTCCCCATGTGTTCGGCCATTTTAATTGCAAAGCTGGTTAATTGTTCAGCCAATGTTCCATCTTGGATCCCTGTAAGTCGAAAGCAGATGTTCTTTTGAAACGCGGCTTCAATAAAATACGTTTTACCCACCCTTCTTCTACCAACCACAGCTACAAACTCTGATTTTTTTGACTTCAAAATTAAGTCAACGGATTTTAGTTGATTTTTACGCCCTACTAATAACATTTACGTACTCGATTACACTCAAATATAAGAGATATTTCCAGATTAAAAATCTATATCTGGAAATAAGTGTTATTATTTTTGACTTATTTCCAAGTTAAATTATTTATATCTGGAAATAACTACTAATACTTTATACTTATTTCCAAGTTAAATAATCTATATCTGGAAATAACTACGTATTGCTATTTGCGAAAAATGCAAAACCCATTTTCCCTATTGCGAAATTCAATTATAAGAAGGCATATAAACCCAGTAAATTTACAGTAAATAAAAATTAAGGTTATGAATAATTCAGAAACAGTAAACCAAATTAAAAAAGCAGAAAAAATTGCGTGGATCGTATTTATTGGGATAGGAATAAACTATTTACTATTAACCCTAATTTTAGCTTAATTAAGGGCTTTCCAAGATTTTGATACCCATAGGCTCTGTGTTCATGTAATTGCAAGGCATTGAGCTAAGGTGAGTGACCTGAGCTGTGTTGCGTTTATCGAACTATCGAAAGGAATAAATCTGGGGCAAGCGTCAAGCAGAACCCTGCTGTATAGACAAACAATAATTAGAACCAACCAATACTTATGCCCACGGCAATTAATTGTAATTTGTTACTATTGGTATTGGTAAAAAGTGTTGTCATATCATAATAACCAAATAGCATTAGGTTATCTCGTCCAATACGCACAGTTGGTCCATAATGAATTCGATTCAAATCAGGAAAATTAAATTCTTTGTACTCATAGTGTTCAACTCTCCATTTGGAATAGTTTTCAACCATAAACCCAGCTTTAAAACCAGGGTAAAACTTCCACTTACCACGTTCTTTTTGAGACCTGAATCGAATTTCAAAAGGCACTTCTATAAAATTAAACACGGTACGATTAATCCATCTTTTTGGACCGGTATATGGAGCAAGGCTTGTAAATACAGAATTGCCTGTAGGTTCGTCTATAAAGCTAAAACCGCCTTCATGTCTCACATTAAAATGACTATATCCAAAACCAATCCCTATGCCCATGCGTGACGTTTTCGAAAACGGAATATCAAACATTAAATTAATATTGTGTCCCAAGGCGTAAAACTTAGTGCTCACATCATTCACGTCTCCCAACCAAGTGTTGTAAAAAAAATCTGAATTTAACCGATCATACTTTTCGGCTGTATTCTCACCCGGAGCAGATAAGCCGGTATAATATCGCATGATTCCAGCCTTCCGTTTCAATGGTCGATCTGGATCTGAAACGGATTGACCGTAACTTGAAACTGTCATCAATAAGATGAATATATAGCTTATTCTTTTCATTCTATTTCAATCGAAATTCAACATTATGCACATCACTCACCAATTCCTTTCTCCCATTCCCACGAATGCTTAAGCGCATCATTTAACGTATACTCGCATGTCCAATCCAAAACCTCTTTTGCTTTTTCGGCGTTCGCATAAATTTGGGCAACATCTCCCTCTCTTCTGGGGCCAATTTCGTAATTCAATTTCAATTGATTCACGTTTTCAAATGCCTTAATTATTTCTAAAACGGAAGTACCTTTACCTGTACCCAAATTAAACGTTACACATGATTTACATTCCGTATTAGTTAAATATTGTAATGCTTTAACATGCGCCTTTGCCAAATCCATTACATGAATATAATCGCGAATATTTGTTCCGTCAGGCGTATCATAATCACTCCCAAAAACAGTTAATTTTTCACGGATTCCCTTTGCCGTTTGTGTTATATATGGCATCAAATTATTTGGCACACCTTGGGGCAATTCACCTATTAAACTAGATGGATGTGCACCAATTGGATTGAAGTAACGCAATAACGTTGACCCAAAATCTTCAACAGCATCTGAGTTGTATTTGATAATCTTTTCACTGGTGATTTTTGTATCACCGTAAGGAGATGTAGCTTCTTTAACTGGACTTTCTTCCGTAACTATTGCTGTATCCGCGTCTCCATAAACTGTACACGAGGATGAAAAAACTAGGTGCTTTATTCCGAAAGATTTCATTGCACTTAAAACCGTGCACAATGTTCCAATATTGTTTTGATAATACTGAATTGGCTTTTCTACCGATTCTCCAACCGCTTTATCAGCAGCAAAATGAATTAAACCAATAGCATTTGGATAATTTTTGACAACCTCTTTAACCGCAATTTCATCTTGGCAATCGACTTTATGAAATGTAGGGGTAATTTTAGTAATCTCCCCTATTCGATCAATAATCCAAGGTTGAGAATTTCTAAAATCGTCTAGTATAATTGGATCATACCCAGCATTGATTAACTCAACAACTGTATGCGACCCTATATAGCCAGCACCACCAGTAACAAGAACAGTTTTACCGTGCATTATATATTATTTGCACTCCTTAACTAAGGTTGTTTTTACAGCAATATCAACTTCTGTCCAAAGTTTATTTACACCATCTTCTCCAGTATGTTTGGCTTCACAAACAACTCCTAATGAATCCACCGCTTCCTGTCCGTCAAAATCAACTAAATCGATTTGAGTTAAAAAAGTAACTTGTTCCCCATCCATTTTCACCTCACCATCATAGGTTTTTGAGATACCGTTCATTGTGATTTCAACCGAACCACCATTTTCACTTAAAGTAGATACAACACCTGTTATGTTTGCTGTTTCATTCATAATCCCAAAAAAGCTATTTTTAATTTTTGGATCTCTAACTTCATCTTGTGAATTCAAACTACTTACTGGAATATCAAATGTGGCACCAGTTAGCACCTCAAACAGAGTTGAAGCCCCATCATTTGCCGTTACATTAATTTCGTCAAATGTGCCATCCACACCAACACGCTCAGTTAATTTAAAAGCCGTCCAAGTTAATACCGTCTCTGCTGGATCATACGCATAAGTACATACTTCAACTACTTCATCAGCCGTATCATCTGTTGCGTCACCTGTTGCTACTTCTCCACCGCATGCTGCCAAAAACAGACCGCTTAAGGCAATCATAAAAAATTTCTTATTCATATTTATAGTTTTTTGATTATTAATTCTAAAAAAACAGTCTTGTACTTGTATACGCCTGCTTAATAATGATAAAATTAACGAAAAGCCGTGATAGAAAAAAACTTAATTGAAAGTATGTGAACGAATCATTTAAAATCCTCATTCATAGCGACCTTTAATTCGCTCTAAATTGTCCAACTGTTTCTTTTTAACGGCACCATGAATACTAGCATTTAATTCAAACCCCAACAATAAGACAAATGAGATAATGTAAATCCACAACAGCAACATCATAATCGTACCTAGTGAACCATATAACTCATCATAATTGGCAAATTTTTGTATGTAAAATGAATACAACTCGGTTACAATAATAATTAAAACAGTTGCTAAAGTTCCGCCTGCCGAAAAGAATTTAAACTCTTTGCGGTTTGAAGGCCCAAAGTAGTAAATAGTTGCAATCGCGAAATACAACATGACAGTTACGAATAGCGCCGTTGCGATTGAAAAAATGAAGTCTGCATTATTGCTTATAAATACGCTATGCTCTGACCAATAATTCAATAATTTACGTTCAAACAAAGCAACAATCACTAGGAAAAACATGCCAATTATAATCACAAAAACGAAGGCAATAGAAGTCACTTTTGTCGACCACCAATTGCGTTTTTCAAATGAAATTTTTGAACTATTAAACGATTGAATAAGTACCGAGAAACCATTAGAACTAAAGTAAAGTGCCAAAATAAAACCGTAAGAAATCAGCGAGCTGACAGTGGAATTTTCAAAAACATCCAGGTTTGTAATGAATTGATTAAAAATAGATTCGGGTATAAAACTGCTGAATACGGGCAGAATATCATCTTGCAAATCAAAATACGGAATATAGGCTGTAATTATAAACATGACTAATCCGAATGGAATCATTGCCAAGAAAAAATGGAATGCCAAAGAGGATGCACGGGTTGTAATTAATCCGCGGCGAATTGACCAAACAAAAAAGAATAAAATTTCCCAAAGTGAAACGCCCTCGAAACCAGGCAAAATAATTTTACGTGACACATGAATTACCTTACGAACTAAAGTAACTCTAATGATTCTTAACAATCTTGTGATTTTCTCTATCAAGTTCTTCACCGAACAAATATAAGAGCAATTTACAATTGACACACTTGATTGTGAATTACACTAACTTGGGAATTTTCAGATTATTAGTATTTTTAGCAAAATTCATTCTCATGATTAAATATAATCCGAAAACCTGGTTCAGACATATTTTTGCAATTCGCAGAAGCGATACCGTATTCATGATATGGAAGGAATTGGTCTATATTGTAGTGTTTACATTGGGCCTAGCTTATGTGGAATTAAACTACATGGGAGACATTAGTTTTTATAGTCAGCTGTTGGCGGTTTATTCATTGATTGGTTTTGTATTGTCCCTCTTATTGGTTTTTAGGACCAACACTGCTTATGACCGTTGGTGGGAAGGAAGAAAAAAATGGGGCGAATTAGTCAACAACTCCAGAAATTTGGCTGTTAAAGTTTCAGTAATTTGTCCAGACGAGACATCAAAAGCATTTTTTAAACGGATGATTCCAAATTACGCTTTTGCAATGAAAGAACATTTGCGTAAAGGAGTTAAATTGGATGAACTTAACCTAACGGATGAAGAGAGAAGAGACTTACAGCATGCCGATCATGTTCCGAATATCATTGTAAAATGGATTTACAAACACCTCCACGAATTGAAGCGTGATCAACATTTAACGGAACAAGAACTGATTGTAATTGATGTGAATCTCAAAAGTTTTTCTGATATTATTGGGGCCTGTGAAAGAATTAGAAACACGCCAATCCCCTATTCATATAGCATCTTCTTAAAGAAGTTTATCTTTATTTTCGTTACAACTATTCCATTAGCCTTAGTCGTAGATTTTGGCTATTGGTCTGCACTAATCGTTGCCTTCATATTTTATGTTCTCGTAAGTATGGAGATTTTGGCTGAGGAAATTGAAGACCCCTTTGGATTTGATGACAATGACTTACCAACGGATGATCTATGTGCCAAGATTCGCACAAATGTAGAAGAGATATTTGCTTAAGGATTAAACGTTTTTGGCTTTCCATTAGGACTTAACTCCATTCCGTCTTCGAACGTTTTTTCAACAACAGGTTTTCCGCGTTTGTCAAAAACGTACATTTTACCATGTTTAACACCGTTTTTATAATTAATTTCTTGTGTTACACGGTGTGGTCGCCATTCAAAAATCAACATCTTACCTTCCAATCTCCCATCTTTGTAATTAATGATCCGACTTTCTTTAGCACCGCCTCTGAAATAATAAACCCACTCACCTTCTTCTTTCCCGTTCTTATAGTCACCTTCATGCGTCATTCCGCCATCTTTTTGACTGAACCAAATCCAATGTCCATGCTTAACGCTTTCTCTTAATACACGTTTAGAAAAAGGTCCGTACTTCACCCCTTTTTTATGGTTCACAAGCTTATATGAGCCTATTTCTAATAATTTCCCTTTATCATTAAAACGTTTCCATTCATCAATTTTTAAATCATGGTCATAAGATCCTTCCAGGTGTAATTTTCCTTTTTTATAGAATGAACGCCATTGTCCATGCAAACTCCCCATGTCAAATGAAGCCTCGTTTTTTAAATCGCCATTTTGAAAGTATTGTTTCCAATCACCATGTTCTTCACCTGTAACAAAGGTTCCTTCTTTCAATAAGTTCCCATTCTCATACCAGGTTTTCCATGCTCCATCTTCAAGGTCATTCTTATATTCACCTATCTTCCACTTACTTCCGTCTTTATAAAAGAAATCCCATTTCCCATTTCTTAATCCTTCAGAAAAATAGCCTTTGCTTTCAATTTGTGTCGAATCGCTTGCAAACCAATAAGTCCAAAGTCCTTCTTGTTTGCTGTTGACAAAATCACCCTCCATATCTTTGGTACCGATATTTGTATACCATGTCCAATGCCCTTCCTTTTGGCCAGCCTTAAAGGCTCCTTTTATATTCACTTGGCCATTGTCATAGTTTTTCGCGTAATCACCATCTAAGGCGCCTTGCTTATATGTCAATTTCCGATCTATTTGACCCGTATAGTACCAATAGGTCCAGTTACCATCCTTTTTATTATCGGCGTATTGACCTTGGGCATAGATATTTCCGGCGGCAGTATACTCTTCAAAATCACCGTTTTTCAAGCCATCTTTGTAGGTGTAAAATTCTTGTAAATGCCCTGTACTTGAATAGTAAACGAAGGTTCTTCCGTCTCCGTCTTTAAGTGAATGTGTGCTATCTGTTTTCCAAAAATTTTGAACGTATGAAAGTGAATCGACCAATTCTTCTTCCATCATATGATATCCGTTGGTATAATTATAATTCCATTTACCAATTGCTCTATCAGATTTATAGTTTCCTTCTTCTTTAATATTTCCATTTTCATGCCAGCTCACGTAAATACTGTCTTGCTTGCCCTCCTTAAAAAAGCCTTGATCCATTTTTTTACCATTCGAATAGTAACGTATTACTCTACCATTTAATACCCCTCTTATATAAGTTCGTTCTTCCTCTAATCTGCCTTGGCGGTCCCAGTATTTCCAGGTGCCATGCTCTAAAGTAGTTTCGCCATTAAAATCATCTGCAAATTGATAGCCTTGACTTCTTAAAACGGAGTTGTTAAAGTCCCAAAAGTTTTTGACCATACGCGGTTTAAGCTTTTGACCATAGCCAACGCTTACAAATAATAGGGCCGAAATTAATAATGTGAGGTTTTTCATTTAGCTCAAGCTTGTTTTACAATATAAGTGAAGTACCAAATTTAGTTACCTTTTTTGAGTTTAAATCAGTTTATGAAATAACTAATCCACGAATTCCTTGAACTAAGAATAGCAGACCGAATAACATTAGGATAGAACCTAAGACAATATTCACTACTCTAATCCACGCAGGCGTTAAAAATTCTTTCAATTTTTTCGCTCCGATTATCTTTAAGATATCAACACTAAAAAAGGTGATTAAAATCAAAGAAATATAAATACCTTGAACATAAACATAACTCAGATTAAGCTCAGGTGCTGCCTGCGGAAGAAGCGACATCATGGTAAGCCAATAAAACAATACACCTGGATTTAAAGCATTAATCATGAAACCCTTTAACACCATCATTAAATGATTACTGGCTTTAAGATCTTTCGCATTTCCCAGCTTAGTTTTTGGCAAAAGTTTGGGCTTTTTTGCTTTCATCAAATTGGTGATTCCAAATATAACAAATGCTGCTCCTCCAATTATTTTTAAAAAGTAACGATTCTCACTTTCCATGAGCTCCTCTACTTCTTGAAAAAATAAAAATGCAATAGTTACATAAACCAAATCACTGATCAGCACACCTAAATCAAGGTATAATGCCTCTTTAACCCCTTTTGTAATACTAGTTTCTATCAAAATAAAAAAGGCAGGCCCAACCATTATGCTTAATAGCAATCCATAACCAATTCCACCTATAACAATTTCAATCAAAAACTATATTTTTATCAGGTTCATACTTGTTTCAACAATAACTCAAATTTACTTTATTGATTACGCAAATCAGCAAAAAAGGTTCTGATTTTCATCAGTTTTGATGATAAATAGCTATTCTTTAAATAAACCAACTATAAATAGAGGTTATAGGTCTACCGCTAATTCCACCACAATTGGACAATGGTCTGAATGAACCGCCTCAGAAAGAATGCTTGCTCCAGTTAATTTATCTGCTAAAGTATCTGTGATAAAATGGTAATCAATACGCCAACCTAAATTTTTCCCTCTAGCACCAGATCTATATGTCCACCAACTATAATTGTGAGGTTCTTTATTTAATGTTCTAAACGTATCTACAAAACCTAATGCTAAAAAATCTGTGATCCATTGGCGCTCCTCTGGCTTAAATCCTGATGAGTTTTTGTTTGAAACTGGGTTGTGGATATCTATTGGTTCATGGCAAATATTTATATCACCCGAAATCAACAAGTTTGGCCGTGTTTTACGTAATTCAATGATATATTCATTAAAATCCGCTAAAAACTCCATTTTAAAGTCTTGTCGCAAATCTCCACTACTCCCACTTGGAAAATAACAACTCAGCACTGAAAAGTCTCCAAAATCTGCTCTTAAAATTCTTCCCTCATTGTCATATTTTTCAATTCCACATCCATACTCAATATGATCGGGTGTGGTTTTAGAAAAAATCGCGACACTGCTATATCCTTTCTTTTGAGCCGAATACCAATATGTTTGATAGCCAGCATCCTCAAAAATCGATAAATCTAATTGATCTTTGTGCGCTTTAGTTTCTTGAATGCAAACAATATCCGGATCTTCTGCTTTTAACCATTCAATCCAATCTTTTTTGAGTGCCGCACGAATTCCATTAACGTTGTATGAGATAATCTTAGCCATAAACTTGATGTTTGTCGCAAAAATACTATTATTCCCCATCAAAAAAAAGGTGGTACTCCACAATTACGGAGACCACCTTTTAGTTCAACTAAATTTTTAAAAATTACTTCTTGATCAATCGAACAGTTCTATTTTGTTGCGCCGTTGTTACGGTTACAAGATAAATTCCATTTTCATAATCGTTTAAATCAATTTCAGTCACATTTATTCCCTTCCCAGCAGTGATAATTTGACCACTTGCTGTATGAATTGAATATTCAAATGCTCCCGTAACATTTAATGTTACAAAATCCTGTGTTGGATTTGGGAAAACAGTCATTTCTAATTCAGCGTTAACCGACTCTTCAATACCAACTTGGCTATTAACAACAATTGTTTCTGTAAGCGTATCGCAAGCAGGACCTGAAGTAACAGAGACTATATAAGTACCCGCTGTTAAACCAGTCAAATCTTCATCATCATCAAAATCACCCAGTTCATCAGTGTCCCAATCAAATGAATATGCACCATCTCCACCAGACACGTCAAGATCAATTGCTCCATCCGATCCTAATGTCTCATCTGTTATTGTTGCAGAAACTACAAGTGGGTTTTCGCAAACAAAAGTGATTACTACCATTCCATTACCTTCCCTTACTCCTGCCGTTGTTAAACCGTCTAGAACACCGTCAAAATAAGATGAGCCTCCAGCTCCACCACCACCAGCTGCGCCTGTTCCGTCGCCTGGTGCTGCACCTGATCCGCCACCGTAGTAACCGCCACCGCCACCACCGCCAGCAGTGCCATAATTACCGTTTATTCCAACAGCTCCTTCTCCTAGGATTCCGGATAAACCAGCTACACCTTCTGTACCAGTCCCCCCTGCACCTCCTGCAAGATCTGTTCCGCCACTTGCTCCAGCACCTACATTATAATATATATCATAAATCGCATCAGCTGGATCATCACCATCTAAACCAATAGTAGCTCCGCCATCACCACCGTTTCCGCCAGTTCCGCAAGGCAAACATGTTCCATTTACATAGTCACGTCCACCGCCACCACCGCCAGCGCCAACAATTATACGGTCAGCTAAATCAGTACCATCAACCCGAACGTCAGACGCTCCGCCTCCACTTCCACCAAAACCTGAAGTTCCGTCAACACCTGCTGTTGCAACACCGCCAGTGCCTCCGCCGTTCCATCCTCCTGCACCAGTCTCTCCTTCACCGCCAACATAAACGTTTAATACGTCTCCTGAAGAAACAACCAACTCACCTATTGAGTAGCCACCTAAACCTCCAATAGATCCTTCAAAATCATCTACTGTAACAGCTTCAGCTTGGCCGCCCCAAACTTCTATTTGAACTTTTGTTACGCCATCAGGAATGGTATATATTTCCATTGCTCCTGTATAGGTTAAGGTATCTTGCCCAAAAAGTGAAGATGCACCAAACATCCCTGTTATTGCAGTAAGTGCCAACCAATTAATCTTTCTAAATTTCATATTTCTATATTTTCATCAAAAATGAAAAAAAATAATTTATCCTGCATCATTATATTCATGAACGACACGATTAAGTTTAGGAACGGCCACTCTCACTTTTTTCATGCCTCATTCTTACACTAAATTATAATTTATCAGTGCGTTAGCGAACATATTAATCCTCTTTTAAAAAAAAATCAACCTTCAATTCCAGTTTTTTTCAATTCGACACTTTTAATTAAATATCTTTATCAAAATTGAATTCAATTTTTTTTCCAAAACGTAAATAGATTACGGTCTGAGAATTCATTTTTGCATTATAAAAGAAATAAATGGCAAAGACAAAAACATCCTTTTTCTGTCAAAATTGCGGCGCAGAATCCCCCAAATGGGTTGGGAAATGTGGCTCGTGTAATGAATGGAATACTTATGTTGAAGAAGTAATACAAAAGGCGGTTAAAAGCGCCACTCCATTCTCTTCATCCAACTCACAACGCGCAGCGAAACCGCACCGTTTAAATGAAATTGAAAAATTTGAAGAACGCCGAATCATGCTTTCTGATATGGAATTGAATCGGGTATTGGGCGGCGGTGTTGTGCCAGGTTCAATCGTATTATTTGGTGGTGAACCAGGAATTGGAAAATCAACTTTACTCTTGCAAATAGCGGTTCGTGAAAAAGGGAAAAAAATTCTTTACATTTCTGGTGAAGAGAGCGAACAGCAAATTAGTATGCGTGCCGACCGTATTGGAAAGTCAAACGAAGATTGTTTTGTGTTGACAGAAACTTCAATGCAAAATATTTTTATACAAATAGAAGCTGTGCAACCTGACATACTGATTATAGATTCAATTCAAACGTTGCATTCAGATAATATTGAATCTTCGCCTGGTAGTGTTTCTCAAGTTAAAGAATGTACTGCCGAATTTTTGCGTTATGCGAAAGAATCTGGTACACCCGTTTTTTTAATTGGACACATCACCAAAGAAGGATCATTGGCGGGCCCTAAGGTTTTGGAACATATGGTAGATGCAGTATTGGTATTTGAGGGAGACCGAAATCATGTTTACCGCCTCATTCGTTCAATCAAAAACAGGTTTGGTTCAACTAATGAATTAGGCATTTATGAAATGAACAGCACTGGATTACGTCAAGTTGAAAATCCATCAGAAATATTAATTACAAGTACAGGAGAACGCCTGAGTGGTATTTCGATCGCTTCAACAATTGAGGGCGTACGCCCCATGTTAATTGAAATCCAGGCCTTAGTTAGCACTGCCGCATACGGAACTCCTCAACGTTCGTCTACAGGTTTTGACCTGCGCAGATTGAACATGCTACTAGCTGTTTTAGAAAAAAGATGTGGTTTTAAATTGGGTGCAAAAGATGTGTTTTTAAATATTGCAGGAGGAATCAAAGTAAGTGATCCTGCAATTGACCTTGCTGTTGTTTGCGCCATCATGTCTTCCAATGCCAATATTCCTATTCATCCGGGTTTTTGTGTTTCTGCGGAATTAAGTTTATCGGGCGAAATTAGAGCAGTTAATCGCACTGACCAGCGTATTATGGAGGCTGAGAAAATGGGTTTTGAGCAGATTATCATTTCTAAATATAATAAAGGAATTAAGCAATCTGACTATCAAATAAAAATTCATCAAGTGGGTAAAATTGAAGATGCCATTCGTTTAATTTTTGGCTAATCTCAAGCGTTTATCGCAAATGATCATTTATTGCACACAATATTTTATTCAATTTGCTGTTATTTCTATGTAAATTTGAAAAACATGATCTTACGCTTGCTTATTACTGTTATTGGATTGGGAATCCTCATTCCATCACAAGGATTATCACAAATTGGTATGAATCAATGGCGGATTCATTTCTCGGCTTTTAAACCGCAGGGGATTACCAAAACGGATGATAATATATACATGGCCTGTTCTAACGGAATTGTGCGATACGACTTGGAAGACAATTCTGTTAATCAATTAACGGTGACCAATAGTATCTCAGACTTAGGTATTACGTCCATTTCAAGTAATGAAAGTGTTGTGGCGGTAGGATATTTCAACGGAAATTTGGATATTATAGAAGGGAATGAAGTGACCAACGTGCCTTGGATTCAAACCGCAGAAATTTCGGGTGATAAAACAATTCACAATTTTTACTTTGATGGCCAAAACATTTATGTTGCCACGGGTATAGGGTTAATCCTTTTCGATAATGAAAAGAAAGAAATTAAAGACACTTATTATCCTTATGAGGATCCTGTAATTTTAGATGTGACAATTTTTAATGATACATTGTATGTCGCTACGAAACAAGGCATTTATTTTGCTCCTAAAGATCGTCCGTTTTTAAATGATAAAAGTCAATGGGAGAAAAGAGAAGACTTACCATTTACCGTGGTCAATAAAGAGTTTTCAGATATTGAAGTATTTGCCAATCGTTTATTTTTCGCCTATGATGATGAGGCATTTAATGCCGATACCCTTTATTATATTCAAGACGACGTTGTTCATAAATATGACTCGCAATTAACAGTTACAGCTTTACATGCAGATGAAGACAGACTGATTTTAACGCTTTTCTCTTCGATTCGTGCATTCGATTCTAACTTCGAAATCATTGAAACTATTTTTGACTATCCAGATATAACACCATCACCTGTAGGTGCAATATTTTATGAGAATGATTATTGGATTGCAGACCAAAATGGTGGAATGGTACAAGCACGAAATTCATGGCAAGCTTCTTCCATTTTTTCAAACACACCTGCTGCAGATGGATCTTATCGTATGGACATTCAATACGGAAAAGTACTAATTGCTGGTGGTGGACTGACTCAAAACGTACAAAATGTTTATTCCAGAAATGGCGTTTATTTATTTGAGGATGAGGAATGGACTAACTTTAACTATAAAACGGACGAAAACATTGATTTTGATCCGGCATTTGACTTTGTAAGTGTAGCGGTTAATCAAAGCAATACAGAAGAATATGCCTATGGCAGTTTTTCTAAAGACGGTTTGAAAGTTGTTAAGGAAAACGGGGCAGTGGTAGAAATCTATAACTCCTCCAATTCATTGATTGAAGATTTTGGCTTAAATATGGCGATTACCGATATGAAATATGATGATGACGGTAATTTATGGTTCATTAACCAAGGTGTTTTTCCTTTAAAAGTAATTACACCTGACGGACAAATGAAAGAATACTCATTAGGCGCGGCATCTAATAACAAATTCCCTTACCGACTATTAATAGATGACGAGGGCAATAAATGGGTTGCAGTAACCAATGTTGGTCTAGTTGCATTTAACGAAAATGGAACATTAGATGATCCATCAGATGATCAATGGCGAACACTTTCAGCTGCTGAAGGATTCGGAAACCTTCCATCTGTTTTTGTAAAAGGATTGGCGCAAGATGCTGACGGTGAAATTTGGATTGGTACAGAAGAGGGATTAGTTATTCTTTATTCGAGAAACAATTTATATGATGGTGGATTCGGCGAATATGATGCGAGTCCAATTTTATTAGAAGTAGACAGTGAAGTTGAACGTTTATTGGGAGAGACTTATGTTACTGCAATTGCAATTGATGGCGGTAACCGTAAATGGGTAGGCACCAATTCATCTGGCGTATTTTGTTTTTCTGAAGATGGAACAGAAGAAATTTATCGCTTTACAACTGAAAATAGTCCCTTGGTTTCTAATAATGTTTATGACATTAAGGTTGATCAACTTTCGGGAGAGGTTTATTTTGCAACGCAGGATGGATTAGTTTCTTTCAGATCAGATGCCACATTAGCTGACAATGATTTTACTACTGTTTCGGTATTCCCAAATCCAGTTCGTCCCGATTTTTCGGGTCCAATTACTATAAACGGCTTAGGGTATGAATCTGATGTTAAAGTGACGGATATTTCAGGAAACTTAATTTTCGAAACCGTGTCAAATGGGGGTACTGTAATTTGGGATGGTAAAACGTTGCAAGGCGACCGTGTACAATCAGGCGTATATTTAGTTTGGTCTGGAATTACATCTGGCAAAGGAAAGAACGTGGCTAAAATTCTCTTTATCAATTAATGGCAACGGGCAAAACCACAGGAATTGTCCTACGTAAAGTCGATTATTCGGAAACAAGTATCATTATACAAGTTTTAACGCCAAATGACGGGGTAAAAAGTTTCATTTTTCAAGGTGCCAAACGTAAAAAAAAGAAAGGTAATCTTGTTAGTTCATTGGCACAAATCTCCATAGAATACTATCAACGAAACGACAGTGATTTAGCAAAAATTTCGAACATTGAGCCCGAAATCATTTACAAAACCATTCCTTTTGATCCCTACAAGTCAAGTATTGTATTTTTTATGAATGAGGTGCTCAATAACACCTTGAGGGATAACGAAAAAAACAACGAGCTCTATCATTTTTTAGAAAACATCTTACAAGTGTTAGATTTAAGTGATGAAATCGCCAATTTTCCCATTAAATTTTTATACCGTTTAACGCAATATTTAGGTTTCTTTCCGAATGAAGTGAAAGATGCAGTATACCTAGATTTAAGAGAATGTAGTTATACAAAATATGAACCAAATCACGGAGCATACCTATCTAAAAGAAATTCATTGTTACTTTTACAGTTTTCGGGCATGAAATTTGATGGTAAAGATGACCCGGAGATAGACCTTAAAACACGCAGAGATTTAGTTTATGACCTACTTAAATACTATCATGTTATTTTTGAAAACTTCAAGCCAATCCAAAGCCTTGCTGTCTTGGAAGCTACTTTTCACGATTAGCCTATTTTTTAGTGTAACAGGATTTTCTCAAAGTATTACCATTGTTGACTCAACCTCTGGCGATCCCATTGAGGATGTATTGGTTTATTCAAAATCAAACGAAAAAGGCGAAGTTTCAGATAAAAAAGGAAAATTAAATTTAAATAGTTTTAAAGCAGATGAATATCTTATTTTCAATCATACTGCTTACACAACTCTTTATTTAAAAAAATCAAGCATAGATACTGACCAGCCCTTTTTAATGCAAAAAATTGACAATTTGCTGCCGCAAACTATTGTTGAACATACCTTACGTTATTTTTTGATAGAAGATGATGAAGCAGCACAAATTGAAACCATTCCTTTAGAAATTATTCGTTTAGAAAACCCGTCAAATAGTGCGGATATGTTGCAAAACACAGGTAACGTATTGGTTCAAAAATCGCAAGGCGGTGGTGGTAGCCCAATGATTAGAGGATTTGAAGCCAATAAATTGCTATTGGTAATTGATGGCGTTCGAATGAATAATGCCATTTACCGTAGTGGACATTTGCAAAACGCTATAACTGTTGATGCCGCAGTACTTGACCATACTGAGATTATTTTTGGCCCCAGTTCATCTTTATATGGTAGTGACGCCTTGGGCGGTGTCATACATTTTCATACGGCTGACCCAGAAATAACAAATTCTGACACGTCATACTTCCACGGCAGTAGTTATGTGCGTTATAATAACAACAATAGTTTAAGTGGTAATTTTAATTTTTCGATTGGTAAAAATAATTGGGGATTGTTAAGTTCATTTTCTGCATCAAAATTTGGTGATTCACAAATGGGCCAAAACCGAATGCATGGATATGAAGATTGGGGCCTACACTCGAACTATGTTGACCGTATAAATGGTGTTGACACTGTAATAGCCAACGCAGATCCAAATCAGCAAATTGGAATGGGATATAGGCAATTTGACTTTATGGAAAAATTCGTTTATGCCCCATCAGATAAACTAAAATTGACGCTTAATTTCCAATATTCAACTTCATCTGAGGTTAACCGTTACGATAAATTAACTGAATATAGAAATGGGGATTTGCGTTACGCAGAATGGTATTACGGCCCTCAAAACAGATTGTTTGGCGCATTAAAATTGGACTTTAATTCAACATCTAAGTGGTTTAAGAATGGTGTAATGACACTTTCTTACCAAAAGATTGACGAGGATCGCATCAGTCGTAATTTTGGGTCAGATTGGAAAGAATATCAGGAAGAGGATGTTTCTGTCATTGGTTTAAATCTTGACTTTAACAAAATATTCACGAAATCGCGGATCATATATTATGGACTTGAAGTGCAAGATAATTTGGTTACCTCAACTGCCTTTGATCAAAACATTTTATCATCCGAAAGGTCAGGAGCGCAAACGCGCTATCCATTTTCAAGTAATTATTTAAATGCTGGGGCTTATTTGGAATACAAACAAAAATTCTTGAATAAAAATGTGTTAACTGCAGGGATTCGTTATTCATTCATCTATGCCAATTCACAATTTGACGACACTTCTTTTGTAACCTTGCCTTTCAACGAGGTTAACATTGCCACAGGAGCGCCTTCTGGTCATTTGGGTATGGTTTTCAAGCCAAAGAAAAATACACGTGTTAAAACGCTCCTTTCAACTGGGTTTAGAGCGCCGAATATTGATGACTACGGCAAAGTTTTTGAAAAGAGTGGCAATACCGTTGTGCCCAATGATCAAATTGAACCGGAATATGCTTTAGGCGGTGAAGTTTCATTTGAACAAACATTAGGTAAAGAACTCGTAACGTTTGGAGGAGCAATTTATGGAACTTATCTTTTTAACGCCTTGGTTCAACAAGATTTTACGTTAAATGGAGCTGATTCAATTGAGTATAATGGAGAGGTTACAAAGATCCAAGCCATCCAAAATACCGATAACGCTGTGGTTTATGGAATTAACGCCTATACTAAGGTGAATTTTACGGAACATTTATCATTTAACGTGGCCTACAATTTCACTAAAGGAATTGACTTGGCTAAGGACATTCCACTAGAGCATATTGCACCACAGTTTGGAAAAATCGCCTTAACGTACAAAAAGGACAATTGGAATACAGCTATTTCAAGTTTTTATAATTTCCGTAAGAACTTGGCTGACTATCAATCAGGCGGAGATAATATTGACTTAACACCGAATGAAGGCGGAACACCACCATGGTGGACTTTAAATTATCGTTTAAGTTATACGTTTGCAGAAACCATTACTGCTCAGTTTGCAGTACGCAATATTTTAGATGCACATTATATGCAATTTGCTTCAGGAATCAGCGCACCAGGTCGTAATTTTATGGTGGGTTTAAGGGCTACTTTTTAGTATTCAATATTGAATAGTATCGCAGGATTACAAACCCAGCGAAGCGCATTATGAGCGTTGTTCCGTGCCCTATGCAGTGTTTTCTCCCTTCACTAGTCAACTGTTATTAATGAAAAAATCTTGCAAGGAATAGTATCGCAGGGTTACAAACCCAGCGAAGCACATTGTTACAAACTCAGCGAAGCATACTCAGGATAAAAGTTCAAGCATAAAAAAAGTCCCGCCTCTCCGCCTAAGGCGGACAAACGGGACTTTCTTTGATTGGTTAGGGTATGTAAACTTTTATTATTTTCTAATCACCATTTTCTTGCTTACTGTTTCATCCTCTGACTGAAGAATGATAAAATAAACACCTGGTGCTACATCACTCAAATCAAATTGAATGGTATTGTCTTTTACAGCTTGATGCGATTGTGACATTACACGATCTCCCAAAATATTTATGACATCAATTGAAAGATCTTTTGATTCAATTAGGCTAAACTGTACATTAAAGTTCCCGTTTGATGGATTTGGGAATACGGTTAAGCTTTTTCCTAAACTTATGCCCGGTATTCCTGAACCATCATCAATAAACACGGTTACTTCTAACACAGCTTCGCATCCTTCAGCGTCCGTCACGTTACAAACATAAGTTGTTGTTACATCAGGTGTCACAGTGATCATTGCATCTGAACTAATAAAAATAGCTCCTGCATACCACGACCAAGTTATTCCGCCAGTTACTTCTAAGTCGGTAGATTCACCTGGTCCAATAATAATGTCTGGAGAAATTGTTGGTGAAAAGTCGTTATCATTTCCAACAACGGCAGTTCCTGTTTCTTCACAGTTATTTTCATCCATAATTACGTATCCGTAAGTACCTGCTGTTAAACCTGTAAATGTGGCCGACCCAAAGAAAGTAGCTCCGTCATTTATCGAATATTGATAAGGGCCACCGTCGCCGCCACTAACGCTAAAATCAATTTCACCATCTGCTGCTGTACAGTTTTCATTGTTAATACTTACGTCAACATCCATTGGTGGATTAATGACTAAAGTAAAGTCTGCAGAAACATCACTTTCACAAGAACCGTCTGCAATTAGACTAATAACCCATGTACCTTCATCAAAGGTTGCGGTTAAATTTGGTTCATCATAAAAATAATCATCTGTTCCGTCTGTAATATCCCAATAATAAGAAGTTGTATTTAATGATCCGAATCCATTCATGGTAACTTCCATTCCTTCACAACTTTCGGTTGTAGGGAAAGAAACAACTGAAACCGGAGATGGACCATTTGATGTCAACACATCCCAAATTAATGAGGCGTTTGGTTCTGACACGAATAAATCTGAAGTCAGTGTCCAGCCAATGCCATCTGAAATAAAGGTACTTGTTGTTGATGGTCCAGATGGACGATCTCCAAAGTTTGTTGTGGCAAAAAGTACGGTATCAAATCCTGCCGAATAATCATATACTGCTCCGACCCAATAATCGCCAGATACTGCAACGCCGCCTGGGAAATCAATAATATTCCAAAAGCCAGCATCTAAATCGTCAATTGCGACACTTTGAGTACCTAATGTTGCGCCTGGTTCTCCACCAGCGTCATCCCATACTACAAAAACAACATCACTTGAACCGCCGATATCATCCGCTTGGAAAATTGGAACTCGGAAACGTTTAACAAAAGTAGGTAAAGGTGCGTTAAATGCTTCAGCATATGCTTCTACTAGTAAAGCTCCACCATCTAAAGTTAATTGTGATGGATAATAACCCGCCTCAGAACCTACAGTATAAAAGGCCAAATTATCAAACTCATCTGAGGTATAATTTCGCGAAGTATCACAATCTGTGGTTCCATCACCTCCAACAATTACTTCAATATAATCTGTTTTCACTTCAGCATCACTTCCTTCTCCGTTTGAAGCTGTTAAGGTTATTGTATAAAATCCAGCATTATCGAATTGAATAACGGGGTCTGCACTTGCAGCTGAAGTACCACCAATGAAAGAAACGCCAAGTGTTGGTGAAACTACCCAGTTCCAAGTTGTTGGTGAATTTGAACTTAAATCTGTAAAGTTGACAGATCCTCCTTCAATTACAGTTTCAATATCTGCTTCAAATTGTGCAACTGGTGGCAAAGGCACACCAGCGTCACAAACATCTGATGTTGTTAGGTCACTTCTTGATCCTTCTAATACCAAGTACATTAAATCTACCTGATCGACAGTATACATGCAGGTACAATTTGAATAATCCATGAAGTTTTCATATTGCGTTTGTGTACCTCCACAAGTTTCTTGGTCACCTGAGCACGAACCGCCATAATCAAAAGATGGTCCTGCATTATTTGGTGTATCATCTAAACCATCATCTGTAACACAGCTTCCTCCGCCGCCACCCCAAGTGTGATCTAAACCTAAAAAATGTCCAATTTCATGTGTTAAAATATGCGCTCCTGGCGTTGTACCAAGGTTATAATCCAATACAATCCCATCAATATCTGATGGTGGCAAAGCAACAATAGTTGGTTTATATGCATATCCAGCAACTCCTGAGCCTGCACCATTTGTAATGTCACAAATCCAAATGTTTAAATATCGATCTCTATCCCAACCTTCGGTTCCTGTTCCACCGCCAGTTGAGCTTTTCATTTTATTTGTTTCTGTGTCTGGATTAAACCATGTTTCAACAGTTGAAACTCTATGAATACCATATTCTACTAGCGGTACTCCAACTTCGTTTTCTTTTGCCATGCAAAATTCAATATCTGCATCTGCACCAACAAAGCCATAGGCGCCACGCGCATCATCAACATCCGGATTAGAAGCTGTAAAGTCTTCATTAATTTCATCCAAAAGGCCTAGAATATCAGCCTCAGAAAGGTTTTCTGTTGGTGTATTATAAATGACGTGGAAAATTACTGGAATGGTGTATAATTCACGCTCAGTAACATCAGTTCTTCTAACCAATTCATTTTGATATGCCTCTTGCGCACGATATTCTTCCGTAATCCCCGCTTTTTCGATCCAATCTTCTGTCAAGGCACTTGCCAAACATTGGTCTCCGTCATGTGCATGATGAAAGTCTGGTGAATAGTTCAAAAAGCTGAAAACCGTTCCGCCATGTGCGGCCGTTGCCTTTTCTAAATAATCTCCTTTTTTTATTTGACCGAAGGCCGAATTACCTGCAAAAAAAATAAAAAGCATGGTAAGTGCATATAAGTTGAATTTTTTCATGTAGTTGTCTTTTGAAGTTTGAATTTAGTCAATAATCGCGACACCGCAAAAAAGAAAAGCCATTCTGAATGAACAGAATGGCTCCTAAATCGATTATATAAACCTTATTTTAAATTCAATTTCTTTTTTAAACTTTTTGAAAGTCCATCTTTGTGAAGATAGATATTGATTGTTTTACTTTTGAAATATGCTTCTGACGCATAAAAATATCCGTCGCAATCATTTGTTGTACCCCAAGAGTTTTTAATCAATAGGTATTTTGTTCCTTTTTGGTCTTTATACAAACCTACTGCATGCATTCCATGGTCATCAGTTGTTTGTTTATTATCATACCCTACTTGACGCGACTCTTGCGTGATTACCTCTTCTTCAACTGGCTGCATAAAACAATTCGCTTTTTTTTCTGCTCCAGCATCTGAGAAGTTTTTATTGTCTTTCCCTTTGACTATAATTGTAGATTTGTCTTTTGGCACAACAGCTAATCCTGATCTAAAATCGAAGTATTTTTCAGAAACATCTGCTCCCCAAGCGAAAGTATAACCTTCTTCAAGTGCATATACTGCAGCACTCCACATATCATCTAAAGGTAC
This sequence comes from Crocinitomix sp., assembly GCA_013138735.1. Taxonomy (GTDB): domain Bacteria; phylum Bacteroidota; class Bacteroidia; order Flavobacteriales_D; family Crocinitomicaceae; genus Crocinitomix. The sequence continues at coordinate 48,898 of WTCE01000080.1, forward strand.
ATTATATGACTCATCCCAAACCCAGTTGTCTGCAATTGCTAACTGACATTCTGAATAGAATGGATGGTTGGAAAATGATGTCAATGAAACATAATCGTCCATATCTAATCCCAATTCATCTCTATACGAAATTGGGTTGTACTCTTTTCCGTCAACTGTGAATTTAAAATCTTCAACCTTTTCAGGAACTTCACCTAAGTAAGCGTTTAGTACTCCTCTTAATGCTGTCTTCCAAGTGCTTGAAAGTGTTCTCCCACGTGAAAGTCCTTTTCTTGCAGCTAACACACCATTCATAGTTCCTTTTAAAACTTCAGACAATTCAGCATGTGAATGTTTTTCAGTTCCATAATTTAATCCGCTAAAAACATTTGCTGGAACAATTCCGTAGCGCTTAATTACCCAAGGGATGTCATGAAATGCACCACCCTCGTCAAAGTTTGTGTTCCCGTCCGTACGGATATATTTATCTGCCTTACCCAAATATGCGTGATAAACAATATACATCTCGGCTAAATCAACTCCATCTTTACCTAATCGGTCTAATTCAGACTCGAAAAATGACATTGCTGAAAAACTCCAGCAAGTTCCTGTATAACCTTGTGACAAGACAGGTGTAGCATCTAAATGCACTATTTTTTCAAATTTGTATTCACTTCCTTCCTTATTGGTTGAATATTCTTGTGCTACTAAGGATAATGATCCTAGTAAAAATGCACCAACTGCAATATATTTTTTCATGTTCGCGTTTTTCGTATTTGTTAGCTAGAGGTATTGGTCGACCCAGCTTTTCTATCAATAATTATGCTAAAGATAAAAAAAATGATGTTGATAATTGTCGAAATTGGGCTAAGACGATATAAAATGGGATAAAAGTTTGCTTAAATAGGATGAATGGAAAAGACAGGTCTTGCTACAAAGTTAACTTTTCATTATAAAAGTTGGACTTCAATTATTTGCTCTTCAATGTCAATTTCAATCCAGTTGGACGCCTTAGAAGGGATACTAGTGTTAAGCTCTTCCTTTTTTCTATAAAGATCTAATGCCAACTTTCCCAAATGAATTTTTAATGCATAGCGATCTTGTCCGCTTATGCCCAATTGCGCCGTTGTCTCAATCATACCTCTTTCTTTTACTTTTTCAAAGGACAAATAATCACTATTGACTTTTGCATTGTAATAAGGTGCCCATGAAACTCCGTCGCACCAGAATCTCTTCAATTCTGGGTCTTTGCTATTTTCAAATACATAACAAAATGTATACTCCAATTCTTCACAAAAATCTTGGTTAAATGATGGGCTAAAGCTTGGCGTCATGAATAGAATGATCCTTTCTTGAGTCGTATAATAAAATGGAAACTTATTTTTTCAAAATCCAACCAGAAAACCCGTTGTTTTTGAATGTATTCAAGTTTTCCTTCGCATCAGAACGGTTGGCATAATCTCCAGCCGTAACGCGATATAAACCTCCTTTTAAATCTAATACTTTTGCAACGTAGCCGTCTTCTATTAAATCAGCAACAAAGTTTTCTGCGTTTGATTTCACAGAAAAACAACCGCCAATGACATGATAAGGCAATGCCGTAGTTTCATTTGTTACTGGTATGCTTAAGATCGCTTCTTCAACTGGTGTTTCCGTAGCTGTTTTATCTAATTGAATGGGAATGTACAATTCGTCATCAAATTTATAATTATACACATTTACATTATCACTCAAATTATTGGTCAAATCTTCCCAACTGGTTGTTTCTTGAAATTCAACCGCTTCAAAATCTGCTGTGCGAGCTTCATAAGTGCGCTGTGGTGATTGTTTGATTGGATTAAAATCAGCCATTTGAATTTTGCCTGTATCAATAAAGTCTGTTTCCATTGGAATCCAATAGGCATAAAACAAGATTGGCAAAGCAGCAGCTATGGCTAAATATCTAAATGTTTTTCTTTTTCTAGGTGCTAAAGGAATTATTTTTTCATCCGATTCTTCGGCGATCTCAACTTCAATCGATTTTTCTACTTCAAGTGCAATGATTGGCGTTTCTTTTTCCTGCGCAACAAGCGGTATGGCAATAATTGGTTTTTCAACCTCTAATGCTATAACTGGCACTTTTTCGCTGATCTTTTCAACTGGTTGAGCAGCAAAGTTTACAAAGCTAATTCCACTTAGTCCATATGCATTGAGTAGCAGATTAACCTCACGGCTTTGCTCAAAGATGACTTGACCGTCTTGTTGGAACAAAAAGCCAATTTCACCAATTTCAACTCTTCCACCAGCGGCTAAATCACGATTCCATTCAACAACATTGTTTGAAATATAATTGAGTGCTTCGGGGTATGTTATGGCATGAATTTGTGCCACGTAATTCCCTAACAATCCATCATTACTGATTAGATTGGGATTAAACAACACACTTTTAGATGGTGGAGATAATCGGTTATTTACCGCATCAACAACTGCCGATTTATAGTTGGCGATAAAGCCACCAAATTCGGGTACAATAACACAGTTGTGTTTTTGCAGTAATTGTCCTATGTATGCTGATAATTCCATTCTTCCTAATCAAATTTAAGAATTGTATTTGAGCTTTACGAATAAATAGTACAAATGTTTCGGTAAACTGGCACTTTAGCTCACTAAAGTGAAGAAATTTAGTCAATGGAACGCAGACAGCGCAGATTTAGCTGATTTTTTTGACTGTGGATGATTTAAAATCCTGCTAAGCCATAAAAGAAGCACACCTATTTTAACAAAAAAATCCCGCTTTACCTGCCTAAGGCGGACAAAACGGGACAGCTATTGTATTTTAGAAAACTTATCTAGCCGAACTATTAGTGTCTGATCGGAAATACAACAAAGTTAAAATCAATTCTTTTGAGTCTATTTTCCATTTTCTCTTGTCGTCTGATGCTGAAGCATCTCCTAAAGAAAAAACGAAAACTATTTCTCAAAATTTATTTGATTTGTAAAAATTCGTCTATTTCCGATCAGACACTAGTTATGCGCTTTCCAAGCGTAGTACAAATCAAAATAGCCCTTTGTTTCAAGCTTATGCAAAACTATAAAAGAAGCACACCTAATTTTAACAAAAAAATCCCGCTTTACCCGCCTAAGGCGGACAAAACGGGACAGCTATTGTATTTTAGAAAACTTATCTAGCCGAACTAGTTACGCGCTTTCCAAGCGTAGTACAAATCAAAATAGCCCTTTGTTTCAAGCACTACTACACCACCGGTTGTGTCACCGTATTTTGCAGGAATCCCACCTGTATAAGCTTCTAATCCTTGAACCGCCGAACCTGGAATACTGCTCATATCATTGGCTTTAACTCCGTCTATATAATAAATCACATCTCCTGGTCGCGATCCTCGAATAATGACTTCACTCGATCCTTCTTGTTGTTGAATATCTGAACTCATCCCTGCCAATAAAGCTTTCGGATCTCGAATATTCAATGAATGATCAAGATCTTCTTTCAATACTTTAATTCTGTTAATATCCTTTTCAATTTTTATCGCATTAAAGTCAACATATACAACTGTCATCATATTGTCGTCTGTGCAATAAACATCAACCGTTGTAATTCCGTCTGATGTAACTTGAACACCCGCAACTACTGTTGAATCGAATCCAGATGCAACAGCATATAAATTGTAGGTACCTGGCTTTAGTGCATCAATTTTATATCTCCCGTCTAAATCCGCTTTTGTGAATCGCTTTCCTGATTCTGTTTCTATCCACATTTTTGTAAGCGCAATTGCTTTTGTACTATCGGAAGATTGATATACATATCCGCTTACTGTTCCTAAATTAACTTGTGCGCTTAAGAGGTTTACAAACCCTAAAACTGCTATTAATAATGTGATTTTAATTTTCATTGTTTTTGAATTAGTATTTAGTCGTTAGTATCTAGTCGTTAGTATCTAGTCGTTAGATTCCGATTTGACTTGTTTTTGTTTGTTGTGTTGTGTAAAATTTCAAAACACTTAAAGCTTCACTTTTAACACTGTTCTTATATTAGATGCACATGGAACATAAATTCCATAAAATAATTTCATTTCTTTTTACCTGCCTCTTGTGTAAAAATCCAAAACACTTAAAAATTTACACTTAACACTGCATTTATTGGCTGTATTTCCAAGCGGCATAAAGGTCGAAATAGCTCTTTGTTTCCAATACAATTACACCACCCGTAGTGTCTCCGTATTTAGCAGGAATTCCTCCTGTGTAGGCTTCTAATCCTCCAATAGCCGCGCCCGGCACACTGCTCATGCTGTTCATTTTAATTCCATCTATATAATAAATGGCATCACCCGGTCGTGATCCTCTTATAATAAGGTCTGAAGTTCCTTCAATCATCTGCACATCAGAATTTATCTTGGTTATTAGTGTCGCGGGATCTCGCATGTATGGAGAATGTTCAATGTCCTCTAATCTAATTTCGATTTTTGGAATATCCCCAGGAATTAATAGTGGTACATAAATCTCAACTGGAGGCAATACTCCGTTCATTCCGCAATAGGCATTTACTTTTACAATGCCACTAGGATTTAAAGCAATTGCAGTAATGGTTAGGTTATCAAAACCTAATGAGCGAACATTTAAATTATAAGTACCTGGTTTAAGTGCATCAATTGAATAACGCCCGGCTTCGTCAGCAATTGAATATCTATCGCCTGATTCTGTTTCAACCCATACTTTTGCAAAGGGAACAACTTCTGTTGAATCTTCCGCATTGTAAACTACTCCCTTTATTGTTGCCAAGTTGACTTGGGCGTTTAGCAAGTTTGCAAATAAAAGAATTGCTGTTGTGATTATAATATTGATTTTGATTTTCATAACTGACATATTTACTGTTCAGTTATTAGATGCGTTACATCTCAGTATTCCATAAAAAGAATTGAAATTTTATTTGAGATGGCTCATAATTCCATCCGCAGAAAGGGCGTACCAACCTGTTTTAACCCCAATAACTTTTAGGGCTTCATTGGTCCAAGCATTGCAGGTATTAAACAAGTGATAATTACCATACGCCTCATAAAAATTATCGTTATTCCAATACCCACTATTTGGTATTAGTTCAACTTTATCATTTGTTCCTTTAAACGATTTTTGGATGAATTCAATCAATGTTTCATGGGCTGCTGCATCAATAAAGACCTTGGCTACGGAATCCGAAATACGCGGAGTTCCATTCATATAGGCCACGTGCATTGCTGTGCCAGATGGCAGAAAAGCAGCATTCATTGCCGTGCTAAATGTTAAATCGCTCCATTCTGGTGTATCTAAAAAGAAACCTTTATCTCCCCAACCTATTGAAACATATTCAAATCCATTAGCATTTGGATAATCGGAAATCGGCAGCACAGCCTTCCAATCAAAAAACTCAGATTCAACTGGTAAACAAATGTCGGTGTGAACACCATTAGTCCTCACATAAATTGTAACATCTCCTTCAGCCTTCAATTCGCCTACACTAAATAAAATCCCACTAAAAAACAGCCAGACATAACAAATAATAAAGCCCAGAAAGAATTCGAAAAAGTAAAAAACTCCGCGCCGTGTATACTTTAGTGCTTTTTTCATGTTTTTATTAATTCAAAGCGCAGAAAGCAGTTTGATTCACCCTAAATGTAAAGATTATATGGAAAAGTACGTTTATCCGCACGTCATTTTAACGAACATGCGCAGAATTGGCCATAGATTCACTAACTTTGCAAGGGTAAACGTGTTATGGAATTACAGAAAAAAAATATTCGGAACATAAACTTAGACGAGCTAATTGAAGCCCTTGCTACGCAGGGCGAGAAGAAATTTAGAGCGAAACAAGTTTATGAATGGATTTGGAAAAAAGGAGCACACTCCTTTGCAGAAATGCGCAATGTTTCTAAAAAGGTAATTGATTTTTTAGACGCTCATTACTTTATTGATGCTATTCGAATTTCTGATGAGCAGCACAGTAATGATTTGACTGTAAAATGTGCCTTTAAAAGCCATGACAATCACATTACGGAAGGGGTTTTAATTCCGACAACTTCTAGAATTACCGCCTGTATTTCTTCACAAGTGGGCTGCAGCTTGGCCTGCAAGTTTTGCGCTACTGGAAGACTAAAATTAATGAGGAATTTGAGTGGTGGTGAAATTTATGATCAAGTATTATTACTGACCCGTTTGTCGCAAGAAAACTTTAATAAACCCTTGAGTAATATTGTTTTTATGGGCATGGGTGAACCCTTGCTTAATTATAAAAACATGATGGAGGGCATTGAGAAAATCACCTCTGAAGAAGGGCTTGGCATTTCAGCGAAGCGCATTACTGTTTCCACAGCAGGTATAGGTAAAATGATTAAAAAATTGGGGGATGATAATGTTAAATTTAATTTAGCACTTTCGCTTCACGCTGCAAATGATGTTAAGCGCAGTCAGATTATGGAAATTAATGATTCCAATAATATTGAGGTCTTAGCGGAAGCATTGCGTTATTTTCATGATAAAACGGGTTCGCGCGTTACTTTTGAATATATTATATTTAAAGACTTTAATGATTCTTTGGCGGATGCTAGAGAATTGGCTGAGTTTTGTAAAAACGTCCCGGTAAAAATTAACATTATTGAATATAACCCAATCGACGACGGTGAATTTCAGCAAGCTGACCAGCACAAAGTTGATGCATTTGCTGCATTTTTAGAATCATTAAACTTGGTGGTAAATGTACGCCGCAGTAGAGGAAAGGATATTGATGCAGCTTGTGGACAATTGGCCAATAAAAATGGTGCAATTGCGTTAAAAGAAAGAAGTTTAAAATGAAATTAATTACTTATCTTATCTTATGTTGGTTTTCGCTGCACAGTTTTGCGCAGGAAGATGGACCGAGATTGGATAAAGCTAAGGCTGGACCTTCATTTACAACACAGCGCAAGAGTAATTTCTCTGGGTTTATTGGTCGCAGCGAAAGCACCGTTTTTTTAGTGGACTATTTAGCCATTAATCGTAAAAAGCAAGAATTAACACTCCGTAGATTGGATGCCAATTCATTGGAATTAATTGATTCTAAAGATTTATTCAGTGTCATTAATGAAGAATTTTACAATGAACCGAATGAAATTTTTTACCAGAACAACAACTTTTTCCTGTTTTCAACGGTTAGCGGATTGAAGGATAAATTCAATATGGTTCATCTCGAAATTTTTAATGAGTATGGCGAACGCATTGATCAACGTGTGATTGATACGCTTGAACTGGATGAGGAATACTATATAAGTGAATCAATTGAAAAAGAGGGCTTTTTATTGGTAACACACAATAAATTTCTCAATAATTTTGAGCAAACACTTGGTTTGCAAACGATAGAAAATTCAGGAAAAACAGGATGGCGTACTTCCATTAAATCTCCCAATTTATTACAAAGTCTAACTATTGAAAATATTGTCTACTCTAAATATGCACCCCTATATATTTTGTGTGATTATGGCTATGAGGCTGGAACAGGCAGTGTCCGCGAAAACAGTACGGACTTAATTAATAGCAAGTTCTCTTTATGGGCTTATGATCACGAAAAGGAATTTTTAAAGGAATTTGATTTGCGCTTAAAAAATCGCTGGATAAATGGCATTTCCATGGAATATAATTCAAGCCATGAATTAGTAATTAGTGGTTTTATAAACGAAACACGCAACCAAACAATTAACGGCGTTTTTTCTTTAAAAATTGGTGCCGATTTAAAATTGAATGGATCAAACTATTATAAATATAAACGTTCATTTTTCGAAAAATTCGTTGATGCCAAGCGCCTAGAAAAAACGAAAGAGTTAGAGAATATTCAACTCCGCCATTTGATAATACTGGAAGATGATTCGTATTTTGTTTTAGGAGAACATTTTTATCAATATACCGAGCGAAATTATGACCCACGAACGAATATTACAACTACGTCTGAAAACTATAATTACAACTCAATTATAGCCGCTTATTTTGATGAAAATGGGAACCATATGTGGAGTGATCGCATTCCTAAATTTCAGCACACGGTAAATGATTATGGTTATTTCTCATCATTCTCAGTGATGCATGCCAATAACGAAGTGTATCTTTTCTTTAACGATACAGAACGTAATAATGACTTGGCAATAAACGACTATTTTAATTATACGACAATGTCTAATAATAGACGTTTTCAAATTACATGTGTGCAGATTGGTCAAGACGGAGTAAAATCACGTGGCCCAATCATTAGTTCTGACAACAACTTTATGTTGCGGGCAAGGCTCAACTATCAAATTGATCCAACTACCTTTTATTTATACGGAGAGATAGGGAAATCACGTAAGGTGTTTTCTGTCGAAGCTTTGAAATAGTTTAATTTTACTCGCGTTTTACTAAGCGTAAACGAATCTGTTTATCAGTTAAGACGAAGTCATCCATACCTACCCATTCATTATTATAAAACATAGTATCTCGCACAAACTCTGTGAGTATTAGCTGTTCTTTTTTAAATTCCCAATGATAAAAATCTAAAACGTGTTTATCATGATTCCTTAACCTTAGCATATCCAAATTTTGAAATGGATGTGATGTGCCGAAATAACTGTCTATGATGAATTCGTTATAAATACTCAACCCAATCAATTCACCAGTTGGTTTAAAGTAAACCGTGTCTTGTCCCAGATTGGTGTAAGTTCCAGCGATCAATTTTTCATGAAAGTATTCGGTTATTTTTGATTTAAGCTTGTAATATTCTTCTGTTCCAGTTAGTAACTCACTTAATTCAGGCCGTTTTTCGTAGCTATAAATAGTTTGGATCAACCATGTTGTCCTTTACTACTTCTTTAAGTTGTAGCTCTTGCCCGCGATTAAGCAGCATCCAGTCGCCCCAATTCGTTTCAAAAACAGTGAGTGTATCCGACAAACAATCAATTTCCACCTCTTCTAAATCATTGATTGATCCGTAAGCAAAAACAGCATCTTTTTTGATCTCCAACAAAATTGCAAACCACGCAGGTATTTGACCGCGATATTTGGCAATCGTTTTTTCTTTGAGGATAGGGTCAAAATAATTCGTTAAAGCCCAAGTACCATCTATACTCATTTCTGTAGAACAATAAATGACGGTATCCTCTTCTGGAAGTAATTCGGCGATTGAATCAATGATAGGATTACTAGATTCAGTAGAAACTGTTTCTATCACATATTTATTTGCATCAGGCGAATCAAAATTACAAGCCGTAACACAACAAAAGAGTAAGATGAGTAATCCTCCTTTTACAAAAAATGGAATGAATGTGCGTGAATTATTTCGCGGCGTTTGCATCTCGCTCTGCTTCGCTTTTTTCAAGGCGTTTTCTTAAGAAACGGCGCATTAAAGCCATTACTGCAGTTACAACTGGCACAATAAAATAAAAGGCCCATTTATTCCATCCTTGCATGAAGCAAAACACAATAACCATGATTAAACTCACGGCTGTCATTGCCCACCAAAATTTTTCTAAAACTGAATTTACTTTTGCTAAACTGCTCATTGTATTGAATCGTTATTGTTGTTGCTATTTTGGCTTTCGACACTTACTTTATGCATATTGTAATCAGTAAATGTCTCATCCGTATCTAATCCGTATCCACTTACGGTAGTTTTCTCTCCTATCACCTCAAAATGTTTCTCCGTCATAACCCGCTTTTTAGTTTGATCCCAAAAGAGTTCTTCCGTTTTTAGCGTTTGGTTTTTCTCGAAGTTTGTAAAGATAACATTATTACGAGCGATAATGACATTATCCCTCTCTCGTATTTCAGCGTACTCTGCTGTTAATGTTGATACAATTGAATCTTTTTCTTTGAAAAAATTGACTTGGAAACCATCTTTAAACAAACGAATATTCTTTGGTTCCCCAAACTTTTCCATTCGTGTTGCAATCATTTCATAAACCACCACACCCGAATCAGAATAAAGCGTGTGCATGTCATTCACAATTTCATCCGGCATATCAGCTGTTGCTGTTACTTCCTGAATCGTTCCTAAATCATTTTCACAAGAAAAAAGCATTCCCATCATAAAAATGACAGGAATGCTTAAATACTTTATATTAATTAATCTGTAATTCAGATCACGTATTTTTTAGAATCTTGCTGTAGTGGATTCTCCCCAACAACTTAAGCTAACAGATGATCCTGCACTTACACCTTCATTAAAGGCCTCGTTAGAATCAGGAGCATTCTTTAAAAATTGACTACTACTAACGCCAGTTTTTCCAGCTGCAATTGCTTTCTTTATATAATCATTCGCTAACCAGTAGTTCGCTTTTCTTGCAAAAGTAGATTCTCCACAGTCATTTGCAGTCGCTGCAATTGAGTTAGCACAAATCACTAAGCCATTCGCTCTATATTCTCCACCAATTCCTTTAGCCGTATTAAATGCTGATCTGTATGATCCTTGTTTGTATTTAATGTTTGCCAAGTTTAACAAATACTTGTCTTTATTTTCTCCATCTCCTTCAATTTCTACAGCTTTTTGAAAATAATCAGCAGCTTTAGATTTATCACCATTGCTTAAGGCATAATTACCTCCGAAAAAGTGTGCCTCCGCTGTTGGCTCAAGTCTAATTAACTCGTCAACAAATTTACCATACACTGCGCTTGATTGACATTTCTTTTGATCCATCAACGCCAAATAAGCGTTCACCTTTTCTTTTCTTTTAGTTGTATCTGTAGGTAACGTGTCAAATTTCTTATCAAACACACCTACTAATACATCACAATCTTTTGCAATTTGCAAGAAATATTTATCTAAAAAGCTTTGCGCACTTGTTTGTCTTTTAATTTCATTTTCGTTTTCAGCTGCTTCAGCATTTTTTATAGCTGACCCAATATATTCAGATAAAACAATGTATTCTTCAATAATTGTTGTTCTTGCCGCTTCTTTTTCTTCACCTTCAGCAGAATTGAACTTATTGATAATTAAATGCTTAAAGTATTGTTTATAATGCTTTGATTTCGCCTTATCTTTCAATCCTGGAATTGATTGTGCAAAAAGCGTATCTATTTTAGCATGATCTTTAGATTTGTTCGTCACCAATTGTGAAGCGTAATCAGCTGCCCATGCTAAATCCTGATCGATTTTCATTCTACCTTCGTAAACCCAAAGAATAGTATCTTGTATAGCTGCTTTGCGCTCAGGAGTTATTCCTTCTTCTCTAAGCATCATACTATAAATATATCTACCATTCGCATAAAAGTCACCATCTAATCCAGCTGGACCACAAGCCACAACTGCATCATTCCAAAAATTTGCAGCATCTTGATATGCTTTAGAAGTCAAATATTGGTAGTATAAGCTTCTAAATTTTTGGCAATCATCAGTCGCTACGTTTGTAGAATCTTGTGCCATTGCACTTGATCCAATAAAGAGGGTTAACATTAATGTTCCTAAAATTCCCTTGAGTTTCATTTTGTTCGTGTTTATTCTTTGTTATTGTTAATTGTATTTCCGTTTTAAAAACCAGCGGTTGCTTCTTTCCGGTGTAATCGAAAGGCCGACATAAAGTCCCATATACCTTTCTTGGATTATTCCGTTTGCTGCTGTTCCAAGGTTTCCTAAACTGCCCCCCAAATTAATATTTGTGTTTGACACTCCAGGACGAATCGGTATGCTTAATCCAAAACTCATGCCATAATTGTCTAAAGCGATCTCTTCGCCGAGATTATTTTTTACTAATAATTCGGTTTGCGCATAATTAACCCCTAAACGATAGGTCAATCCACTCAAGAAATTGTCTGGATCGATCAAAGCACTTAAGGTTGGCGCTCTCTCGAACCCAATTCCAATCGACATTCGGTCTTTCAATTCGCCAGAATTCTGTACATCAGAGAATTGCGTATAAAAAGTTGACCATTTTTCCATTTTAAAATCAAACCCTAAGCGTAAACTTGAGCTTGAATTATAAGGTGAAAATTGATATTGTAAACCTATTCCAAAAGCCTCTGGTTTTAAAATTAAACCTTCATCATCTTGGATCAACTGAATAGTATCTCTCACTTGCACAGTTTGTCCTCGATAAAAACTTCCAATGTATGAAAACGCATATAAGTCTTGGTAAGCTCTAACTTCAGACGCAGGAGAAAATGTTGCGGCTACTGAAAGAACACGACTTAAATTATTTGCTTTAAATCCGTAATTATAATTAATACCGAATTCAGTTGAAAGTCCAGAAACTCTCAATCCATCTGTTACTCTTGAGTTAAATACTGTCGTTGATGATGGAATAAATTCAGTAGATCGAATTTGTTTGGATGTTCCAAATAAGTAATTCGCATTAACACCGATTGATAAATTGTGTGTTCTGAATCCTTTAATTGGTCTAAGTGTATCATACTTCTCATTGGTAGCAGTATCTCTCAACACCATTTTCTTCATGATTTGTGCTGTAGTTCTATAATTTAGCGGCCGATAAGAAAGTCCAAAATTCGCGATTCTAATTCCACCAGAACCCTCATTTACAGCTTGCATAATGGTGTCATTATCTGAGTCAACCGAGTAATTTGTAACAGTATATCCTGTAAATGAATACGGTTTTATGCCTATTCCAGCGCCCCAATTTTTCTTAATTGGCAAACCAAGTTGAAATTGATTTAATCCAAAATGACGTTGATTGGTACTTTCAGTTTCTGTGCTAAAGGTTGATAATTTCCCATTCAGTCCAATTTGCAAGACAGGTAAGTTTCTAGCTATATACGCATAGGATGCCGGATTGGATGTGTTGACTATTGTTGAATCAGTATTGGCTAACGAAACGCCTCCCATTGAGGAAAACACGGCATAACCTTCGTAGTTACGTTCTCCTAAGCCGAAAGAGCTATAGGGTGATTGCGTTCCTTTTTGCGCAAACGAGACGTTTACTAAAAGCAGGGCGGCTATCGCAAAAATTATATTTTTAATATTCAACATTGTACCTCAATATTTCGTTTAAACCAAAAATGGTTAAATCGGAATCTGCAAAGATGGGGTTTTTATATCCTTTATCAAAGTATTTTAAATCCCCACCGGTCATAAAAATTGTTAATTCACCAAATTGTTCTTGATAACGGTTAATAAACCCATTTATTTCGTGAAACATTGCGTGTTGCACACCATTTAAGATACTGGTTTTGGTTGTTATTCCAAATCCCAATTCAAAATCCTCTGGTTCAATTAAGGGTAATTGATCGGTAAAGGTTTGCAGGGCGGCGTAACGCATTTTTAAACCTGGGCTAATATTTCCACCCAAATAAACGCCTTTGTCATTGACTAAATCATACTTAATACAAGTACCCAAATCAATGCAAAGCGAATGTTTACCCGGATTCTTCTTCCAAATGGCTACGGCATTGGCCAGGCGATCTTTCCCCAATGTTTCAGGTGTTTGATAACTATTCTGAATTGGAATTGGTGTTGCAGTGTCCAAATCAATCCGCCGTGCAATTGGGATGTCAATTTGATCGTTTGTTACGGAGCTTACAAGAACCGATTTTGCATCCTTGGCGTGCTCAACAAGCCAATGTGCCACTAATTCAGTGTCGCTTTTTGCAAAAATCTTTTTTAATTGCAAGTTTCCGCCTTCATCAAAAAGCGCCAATTTAGTAGCCGTATTACCCTGATCAACAATCAGATTCATGCCGCAAAATTGGGGACAATTTCTCTATTCTCATCAAAAAAGTAAAAAAATAATTGTGAATTCTTTTGCGCTTTAAAATAACGTAGTATCTTTGCCCCCACATTATTGGATGGTGATATAGCTCAGTTGGTAGAGCAATGGACTGAAAATCCATGTGTCGGGGGTTCAAATCCCTCTATCACCACAAAACAAATTAAGCTCGATCTTTGATCGGGCTTTTTTGTTGGAAAAAATTTGAGAAACTTCCTTCATCAAATTGTTGAAAATAAAAAAGGTGAGTGAAACGAACTTAATTTGGTTTGTGTCATTTTACCCCAAAAGGGATCACCGAAGGTAATCCCACTACCCAAAAACTGAAAGGTTAGTCCTCTCAAACCGTCTATCCAAAGAAAAAGCAATGGCCTCAACTGATCCATACGTCCCCATCAATTGTGAATTCCACGATTACTTTGAGCATTTCGCGACACTTCGCCTTCCCGTTACTCTATGTTATCAATTAAATGGGTTAGATACAACAATTGCCAATGTTATTATTTATGATTTAACTGGGGGGAGAAATGGCGAATATGCTCATGTAAGAAATGATGAATTGGATTTGCAACTTAGAATGGATCATATTGTCTCGATTAACGAGATTACATCCAAATCTTTTAATTCAGGCTTCTGCTAATTCTTTCCTTGATAAGAAAATCTTATTTTTGGTGCGTTACCTATCCTTAAACAATTTAAAATGACGCATGAAATCAAAATAGATACCCGGAAACAGATTTTCGGAATCATATTATCCATTCTCTTTATTATTGGAGGAACAACCTTATTAATTAACCCCCTGATATTTGGGCAACACCCTTTTAAGGATGAATTCATGTTCGCTATAAGCTTGACGATTGTAGGTCTATTTGTAGCATTATTAATTTTCTTGGTTTACAAAATCGTAAAGAAGACAATAGGCCTAATCATTAATGAGGAAGGAATTAAAGAGCAAATTTCGGCATTTGGTGTTGGAATGGTGCGTTGGGAGGAAATGACTGGTTTTGGGATTAAAAAACAAATTGGAATTCCATTTATTGTCATTTATCTAAAGGATCAATACGAATTTATTGAACGTTTTAGTGGACTTAAAAAGGCAACAATTAAAAAAAATTCAGAATCTTTTGGAACTCCGGTTGCAATTAGCATGGTAATGCTAAAAATGAAAAAGGACGATTTAAAGCAATTACTTACTGAGGCTGGAGCAAAACACGATCTCCAATTTGAGGATTAAACGACTTTGCTATTGCCAAACAACGTAATGCTACGTTAATTTTTATCAAAACGGTTTTTCCTCTCCGTCGTTTGGACTGATGATCTTATTTATTTCTTCTTCCGTACTGTCCAACTTTTCGCGACAAAAGTCCACCAATAATTTGGCTTGTTTTACTTTTCCAGCCAAGTCGTCAATATTAATTTCTTTTCGTTCTAGCAGGTGTACAATTTCTTGCAATTGCTCCAAGGCTTCATCATATTTTAATTTCGGATCTAATTTTGCTGTCATAAATGCGTGTGTTATTCGTGATTTTTTACGTCAATAATTTTACTTGTAATGAGATGTTGACTCGATAATGTTTTCAAGGTAGCATCCTTTAATTCTCCATCATAATTCACTAAATCAACATTATTGATGGTAGATATCGTATACCCTTTTTTTAGTAGTTCTTCTGGATTTAAAAGCATTAAAAGTTCGGCTAAATTATTTAGTCCAATCTTACTGCGTTCAATACTATTGATACTCAAAAGATGAATCATATCCAACCGTGAGTTTAGTTCTGTACTCTTTTTTAATGCAATTGTGTTTTTTGCATTATTGCCCACTTTACTCAAATTCAATTCTAATTTAGACCTTTCGCTTTCAATCAATTCAGTTACTCCAATATGCAATTGATGGATACTGTCTTTAATCAAATTATTATGCTCTCGAATTAAGTTTTGCGTATAGTGCACCAAATATTTACTTGTATGTGTAAACTCATCCTTATTGGCTGCAATTAGTTGCTGCGAAATTTTAAGCACACTATCAAATGCCGTTTGTAAATCGTTCCTAAATACTCCTGCTCGAACATACAAAAATTTGGCAACCGCGGTTGGTGTAATCTCGTATTTGTTGGCCACTAAATCAGCAACAACATCATCCGTTTCGTGCCCAATTCCAGTTATAATTGGAATTCGGCTTTCTGCTATTGTCTTGGCAATTTCGTAGCCGTTAAAAACATTTAAGTCCATTTTACTTCCACCACCACGCACAATTACAATTACGTCTACATTATAAGCCTGCGCATCAATAATTGCCTTAATGACTTCTTTTGCCGCTCTATCTCCTTGAACAGAAACAGAAAATTCTTTTACTTTAAAATTTGTATAGATTCTATTCTCTAATAGTTCTGATAAAAAATCGCGATAACCTGAGGTGTTTTGCGAGCCGATTAGCGCCACTTTTTTAATGATTGCGGGTAACTTTAATTCCTGCTGCAAATTGTACAGCCCCTCTTTCTTTAAACGTTCAATTGTTTCTTTTTTCTGTTTCTCCAATTCGCCATAGGTAATTGTAGGATCAACGTCCAAAATATTGAGCTTTAAGCCATAAATTGGATGAAATTCAATGCGCACATTGATCAAAACTTTATTACCATGCTTGAAAATTGTCCGCAACTCACCATTTAATTGATTGTCTACCCTATTAAAGGTTGAAAACCACATATTCGCTGACATTTCTGCTACTCTTTTTCCATCTTTTGAATCTGCCAATTCGAGATAATGATGCCCATTTTTTTCCTGAGCCTTCGTAATTTCGGCAATTACCCAATAATTCTTCAACGCAAATTTATCGCGTATAAAACGTTCCAACGACTGGTTGAGCGCGTGTAATGAAAATATGTTTCTTTTATCTTCCAATTCTTCGTCTTCAGCAGTAAAGATAAGCAACTTACGCCAAATATATTTGCATAAATCAGCTGTTTAAAATTATATTTAAACGACACATAATTAGGCGTTTATACGGTTTTTCCATTCTGATATTCTGCCTATATTTGGAACTAATCTAAAACTCATTATGAAACGCACACCAATTACATTAGATAAATCACTTTACTTCTTCGTGGGTTTAGTGATATATGCTGCAATAGCAATAAGTGCTATTCAATTATTAGATTAATATCTTATTCCGACCAGACACTATGTAGCTAATAACCAACTTTAGTGCGTACTCTTTTTAAAACATCATTGGCAACAAGGGCAGCCTTTTCGGCTCCTTTTTGCAAAACCATGTCCAATTCAGCTGTGTTTTCCATGAAATAATCAAAACGCTCTCGTACCTCTGAATAGCGATCTAGAATGAGTTCTAAAATAGCTTTTTTAGTATGACCAAAACCCCAACCACCCGCGGCATAATTTTCACGCATAGTTGCAATTTCATCCTCATTGGCTAAGAGCGCATAAATTTGAAATGCGTTGCACTTATCTGGATCTTTAGCATCTTCTAGTGGCGTACTATCTGTTATAATACTAAAGATTTGCTTTTTCAATTCCTTTTTTGGTAAAAATAGGTTAATCGTATTGCCTTTAGATTTCGACATTTTTGTTCCGTCAGTTCCAGGCACCAACATGGTATCTTTTTGAATAGAAGCTTCTGGTAAAACAAAAGTTTCGCCCATTTGATGATTGAAACGCTCGGCAACATCCCTTGTCATTTCAATGTGCTGTGTTTGATCTTTTCCAACCGGAACAAATTCTGCGTCGTACAATAAAATATCCGCAGCCATTAACATAGGATAAGTAAATAACCCTGCGTTAACATCATCTAATCGATCTGCCTTATCTTTAAATGAAGTTGCTAATGTTAGCCTCTTATACGGAAAAAAACACGACAAATACCACGACAATTCTGCTGTTTGCGGCACATCACTTTGTCGGTAAAAAACAGTTTTATCAGTATCTAACCCGCAGGCTAGCCATGCTGCAGCAGTTGCATAAGTATTGTAACGCATAGTTTCACCATCCTTGATTTGCGTCAAAGAGTGTAAATCTGCGATAAATAAGAATGATTCGTTTTGATCACTCTTAGCCATTTCAATAGCCGGTTTAATTGCACCCAACACGTTTCCCATATGCGGAACACCTGTACTTTGTACACCCGTTAATATTCGAGCCATTATTCTAATATTTATTGTAAATTACGTCTCACAATGAAATTATTTTTTCATATTAAGACAACCCAAAAATAGAAATAAAAGCTCTAATCTGAATACCTTGATACGCCTTTATTTTATCAAATAGTTAAACTAAATTATACATACGCTTTAAACTTCGTTTTTTTGTACTTTTGTAGGCTAATGAAAATACTGCTAACACCTTTCATAATTGTTTACCGCGTTTACTTTGCGCTGGTATTTTTTTTGGTGTTATTAATATTGTATCCCCTCTTTTGGGTTCTCTTGCTGAGGAAAGAAAACTATGTTCGCGTATTCAAGTTAAAAGTCTTTACTGCACGCCTCATTTTATTGCTAGATTTTGTTTGGATGGTTTACAAAGATGACAAACCAAAGCTAGGTGACGGTCCATTTGTGATCTGTGCCAATCACGCTTCTTATCTTGATATTATTTTGATGTATCGAATTTTACCTCGCAAACGCTTTTTGTTTATAGGTAAATCTGAATTACTAAAATGGCCAATCATTAATATTTTCTTTAAAAAAGTGGACATTGCAGTAAATCGAGAAAAGAGAAGTTCAGGCATGCGCTCAATTATTCGAGCAAAACAAGAATTACAAAACGGATGGTCAATTGTTATCTTTCCTGAAGGTGGAATTCCTGTTGACACACCAATTTTGGCGCCATTTAAGAATGGCGCATTTAAATTAGCAATCGAATCTCAAGTACCTATTTTACCGATTACTATACTGGATAATTGGAAACTATTTAATGTTGACCCCTTGTTAACAGGACCTGCGCGACCAGGAATTTCGAGAGTAATTATACATAAACCTATACCAACTGTAGGATTGGGTAAAAAAGATTATCTAAATTTGCGTCAACAAACGTTTGACACAATAAATGAACCGTTATTAAAAGATAACGCCGAACAATAATAACAGCTGAAGATGGAAATTACTGACGAAACAGTTAATCATATTGCGCACTTAGCCCGCTTAGAGTTTAATGGTACTGAAAAAGAAAACATCAAGAAGGATCTTTCGAAAATAATTGATTTTGTGGATCAGCTGAACACTGTTGATACTGAAGGGGTTGAGCCTCTTATCTTTATGACGGATTCGATTAACGTTTTAAGAGAAGATGTGCAAGTGACGAGTATTACGCAAGCCGAAGCTTTAAAAAATGCCCCTAACCACGATTCGGATTATTTCAAAATTGCCAAGGTTCTAAAAAAATAATCCTTGGTCAAGACTTCGGACCATGCAATAATCCTTCCAGTCAGCCGACTGACAGGCGAAATCAAGACTTCTGTAAACTAATACTACTAAGCGAAAGCTACGGATTGTAAATCGAGTAGGAAGATAGAGGTTATTCCCCTATCTGTCCTCTCACACCACCGTACGTACGGATCCGTATACGGCGGTTCATTAAGTTAGTAATTGTTTTGAGTACATTTCCATAAGGCTAATGTAT
>WTCE01000159.1 GCA_013138735.1 Crocinitomix sp.
ACATGATAAAGAAGAACCGAAACATTATGACTTTTATGGATATATTTACTATTCTGTGACATCTAGTCACAAAATAGTAAAATTTGACGAGGCAAGCCTCGAGGTATTAAACCTGAAAGCGAATAAATGAGTATCCTGAACATGCGGATATTATAAAAGCATTAACTAGAATTTAATTAAAATTTAGGTTTTTTCTTATTTCAAAAAATTCAGCCATTAAATGCCAATTAATGCGTGCAAGTCAATAATAACAAATGAAAAATATTTCGTAACTTTTAAAAATGGTTCAAACAAAAATCTCCCATTTTTTATTTCCATTGCTCCTTTGTCTTTCACCATTGGTGTTTACTCAGACTCCAGAGCTTATTTTTCATTCAGGATTTGAACCTGGATCGACAGATACAACCGACGGAGTCGTATCTGACATATTTGGTATGGACAATTCCGTATCTCCTCCTAATGATTGGTATTATGACTTAGACTTACATCCTAATATTGGTAATTTCTCTATTCAATATCAAGGTGGCGACAGTACAATGCGGATGGCGACTATTGTAGACGATCCTACTGATCCATCTAACAATGTTTTGCATTATTGGCTGAAACAACCCAATGTTGGAGGAACTAAAGGTAGAGTTCAAGCCAATCTTTATGAAAATGTTAATCTAAAAGAGGTCTACCAAAGTGTAAGATTGTTTTTGCCAAGTGCCGATTGGAACCTCATCAAAGATTCAGGTGGAATTGTGACATGGATGACAGTTATGGAATTTTGGAATAACATGTATCCGCTTGATCCCCTCTATCCTTTTAGAATCACACTGGGAATTCACAAATTAATAGACACATCTTCGACATTAACTTTTAGTTTAGAAGCACAAAGAATGGAGCTGCCTGCTCCCTGGCCTATCGTTTGGGCAGAGTACAACACAGATTTTTCCGTGCCCGTTGATCAATGGATGACGCTTGAAATTTATTTTAAAGAGGGAGACGCAAGTTCAGGCCGATTCATGTTAACTGTAACTCCAGATGGTGAAGAAAAACATACCATATTTGACGTCACAAACTTCACTCATCACCCCAGTGATCCAGCACCAAACGGTTTTGCCCGCTATAATCCAATGAAACTATACACTTCAGATGCCGTGATTAATTATGTGAGATTTAATGGCGGTATATTACAACTATACTGGGATGACTTTGAACTATGGAAAGATACTAATTTGGTAACATTAGGTACACCTGAATTAGAAAACATAGAATATGATGTTCGTGTTTTCCCGAATCCAATGAGTGAATCAACTCTTATAACTTTCAACAACCAAGCGCATCAAAATCTTAACCTAAATCTCTATGATTCGCAAGGCCGACTTGTAAGATCAATATCGAACATAACAAACAATGAAATTAGAATTGAAAAAAACAATTTAGTTCGAGGTCTATATTTTTTCAGTCTCGAAGGCGAAAAGAAAAGTTCGGTCGGCAAAATTTATATCCTCTGATTTTACCGATAATTCGATAAACCAAACATACCAATCTAGGTAGTAGTTATACAATCTGATTATGATTTCGTTTAATGCTACCATAATGGGTAGATATGAGGCAACCCTTATCCTTCAATTAATTCAAGTTTAACTTTATCCTCACTAAATTAAAATTTACAGGGCGCCATTCGATTTAATAGTCTCTTTTGAATAAGACATGTTAAATAGCTTCACTAAAAAATGGGCAAAAAAAAGAAGCGTTTTGTCATTATAACAAAACGCCTCCACCTAACTTTTAGCTATGAAACTAAAATTATCTTTGATTCTTCAGTTGATTGAAGATTAATTTCTTGTTTCTGATTACAGTACAAATTTACGGTACTTTTCTCGAATAATCTAAGATAGTCGATAACTTGTTAACAATTATCGACAAATGGTACTTAAAACGTCATTTAAACGCGCATATCGACCTTTTAAGTGATTACTATTAGAATAATTCTAGTAAGAACACTTCTTTAGTGTTCTCCGTTTGACTATTACTTATAGTATTTATGGCTATAAGTTTTCTAATTCGCAGAATTTTTATGTTAATAGGCAATCACTTTTGTTAAATCATACCTACTAATAGTCCTACTTTATACTTTTTGCTCCTTATTTTAATTACTTGCAAAAAGAAATTATAGCACTACTTAAACTAAACGGCAAAAAAAATGCCCTGACAAAATTGTCAGGGCATTTTATTAATATTTATTTTGATTAGAATTCTACTGTGAACTCTACCCTTCTGTTTTCAGCTCTACCTTTACTAGTATCGTTAGTCGCTTTAGGTTTAGATTCACCGTAACCATTAGAAGTTAATCTTGATTCATCAATACCACTGTCAACTAAGAACTTCTTAACCGCTGCAGCTCTCTTCTCAGAAAGTATTTGGTTCTTTCCATCATCACCTTGTGCATCTGTATGCCCATCAATGACCAATTTATAAGAAGGGTTATCTTTCATAATGTCAGCAACATTAATTAAGATACCATGAGAACTTGACTTAATCACGTCTCTACCTGATTCGAATTGAATTCCTTTTAATGCTCTTTCGAATACTTGTTGCGTTTCTTCAGCAATTTCAGGACAACCCATGTTCGATATAACACCAGGGATAGTTGGACACTTATCATCAGCATCTGTAATACCATCACCATCAGTATCAGGACATCCTTTTAATTCAGGAATACCAGCAACTGTAGGACAAGCATCTTCAGAATCAATGATGTTATCACCATCTGTATCAGGACATCCGTCGAATTTCTCTAAACCTGGAGTGTCAGGACATTTATCTTCGTCATCAACAATTCCGTCACCATCTCTATCAGGACAACCTTGTGCAGAAAGTACACCTGGTACTTCAGGACATTCATCTTCTGAATCTTGGATTCCATCACCATCAGTATCAGGACATCCTTCAAACTCTTCGATTCCAGGAACCTCAGGACACTTATCTAAGTAATCAGGAATTCCATCTTCATCAGTATCAATTGCACAACCTATGTCATCAACAGATACACCATCTGGTGTCTCAGGACATTCATCTTTCTTATCAGTTACACCGTCACCATCAGTATCAGCAGCCTGACCTAATAAATAAACAATTCCACCTTGGTGAATCATAAATTGATCCCAACCAGCAGAATATCCAGCCCAACCATCTTTTTGATCTCCGTTTGTATGAGCATATAACAATGTATAGTTAAGACCCCACTTAGGGAAAATCATATATGTTGCTCCAATACCTGCGTTTAACGTTAAATCTGTTTGTGCAAGTGTATTGTTAGGAACTTCTGATAAAAAATTAAACCCAACGTTTGCATAATCCGCTAATCCAGCGCCTACAAATATAAATGGTTGAATTTTTGAAGTTTCCTTTAATATAAATCCGTTGTGGAATTTAAAGCGGAATTGTCCGTTAGCTTGAAACAAGTTAGCCTTGAAACTTGGCCCAGACGCTTGGTTATATCCAATCCCACCATACGTACATGACGCAGCAACATCAAACATTGATGTTAAATAGTAGCTAAAAGTTAAACCACCTTGGTTTCTGGCTGTTTTACCAATATCAAAGAACTCAGCGTTCAAATCGCCGTAATAATCAGAAATACCTAGGTGTGCACCTATTCCGAATCGTTGTTCGGCAGTTTGTCCGAAAGAAGTACTTGACATTACAAGTGCCGCTAGTAGACTTAAAAATCCAATTTTCATTTTCATAGTTTTAAAAAATTATCGCTCCGCAAATTTAAAGAAATATTTCGTTATTGTTAAATCAATCGGTATTTAAACGGTTATTTCCGCCCAAATGACACCTCTTTTTCCAATAAAACCTTTATTTTATTTTAAAAACAACATCACCAACAGGGCGCTAACATGTTGTAAATCAATACATAGAACCACTTAATTACTCAGTATTAAGTGTTCAAATAAAAATGTTGATAAAATCATAATAAAATCTTCTTACATGCGTTCAGGAACGTCAATTCCTAGCAAATACATAGCAGATTTAATAACTCGTGCCACATTGCGGCTTAATTCAAGTCGCATTCTCTGCAATTCTAGATCTTCTTCTTTGAATACACTAACGCTTTGCCAAAAGGAATTAAAGGTTTTACCTAAATCAAATACATAGTTCGCAATCAACGCAGGTGAATACTCTTTTCCAGCGCTTTCCACAATAACTGGATATTCAACTAATTTCTTTAAAATTTCGCGCTCCACATCATGTAAAAACACATTTTCCTGAATCGGTGCTTTATCTAGTTCACCCGCCTTACGCAATAGTGAACATATACGCGCATGGACATATTGTATAAATGGCCCTGTATTGCCGTTTAGTTCAACAGATTCTTCAGGGTTAAAAGTCATTCTTTTTGCAGGGTCAACCTTAAGCAAGTAATATTTTAAGCCGCCTAACCCAATTAAGTGGTACAGTTTTTCTTTTTCATTTGCTGACAATCCTTCAATATGTCCGCGTTCTTCTGTCATTTCTTTTGCAGTAAGCACGACTTCATTCACCAAGTCGTCTGCATCAACTACTGTTCCTTCACGCGACTTCATTTTTCCAACCTCTCCTTTGTCATTTCGCAAATCAACCATACCGTATGAAAGATGATGGCAATTTTTCGCCCATTCATACCCTAGTTTTTCGAGAATTAAAAACAATACCTTAAAATGATAATCTTGTTCGTTTCCAACTGTATAAACAATTCCATTTAAATCAGGATAATCTTGCATTCGCTGTTGCGCCGTACCTATATCTTGTGTTACATATACTGCAGTTCCGTCTCCTCGTAGTACTAATTTTTCATCTAAACCGTCTGCAGTTAAGTCAATCCATACAGAACCATCTTCCTTTTGAAAGAAAATTCCTTTCTTCAAGCCATCCTCAACCATTTGCTTACCCGTGATGTAGGTATTTGATTCGTAATACAACTTATCAAACGATACTTGCATGGCCTTATAAGTGTCTGCAAAGCCTGCGTAAACCCAAGCATTCATTTTTTCCCATAAAGCATAAACTTGGGGATCTTTATTCTCCCACTTCAACAACATTTCTTTCACGTCACGCATGATAGGCGTGGCATTGTTTGCTAATTTTTTAATTTTATCTGCCAAACCTTTTTTAGACTTTTCGTCTTCTTTGGCAGCCATTGCTTCTGCGAATTTAGTATACTCAGCTTCAAAGGCCGAACTCTCATCAAAGTTGCCCTTCTCCCAGTTTGCTATAACAGATGCAGTCTCCAATTTTAAAACCTTGTCAAATTTAACGTAGTATTTTCCTACAAACTTATCTCCTTTTAATTTTGTACTCTCTGGTGTCTCACCCTCGCCAAAGCGCTCCCAAGCCAACATACTTTTACAAATATGGATTCCACGGTCATTCACAATTTGTGTTTTTACAACAGTATGTCCATTTGCCTCAAGGATGCGCGAAACAGAGTGGCCCAAAAAGTTATTTCTTAAATGACCTAAGTGAAGTGGCTTATTGGTGTTGGGCGAAGAATATTCGACCATTAAACGTGAACCTTTGTCTAAAGAACTGCCATAATCAGCTTGGATAGCAATCTCGTTTAGCTTATTGACCCAATAAGAATTTGCAATAACTAGGTTTAAAAACCCATGAACGATATTGAAGTCGGCAATCAAATCAACTTCATTTTTTAAAATTGCTCCTATTTCCTCGCCAACTTGTACCGGTGATTTTTTAGCGATTTTCACTAATGGAAACACAACTAATGTAATATCTCCGGCAAAATCTTTGCTTGTTTTTTCAAATTGGATCATTTTTTCTCCAATTTCAGTAGCATAATGTTTCGTTAATATTTCTTTAACTATGCTGGTTAAATGATTTTCTAAATTCATTTAAAATCTTTTTTCTATTGTTTGGGCGCAGTGACTTAGAATGTCATAAGCTACTTCTGCCATTTTATTTATCTTATTGTCAAGACAGGGGTTAATTTCTACCATTTCAACACAACATGTTTTCTCCCATGATGCAAATTCGCAAACAAAGTAGTCCGCTTCCTCTGGTGTTAAACCATGCTCAACAGGTGTACCTGTCCCTTTAGAAACAAGTATCGAGTCCATGCTATCTACATCAAAAGAAACATAAACGATATCACAAGAGGTCATCCTCTCTTTAATTTCTTCACTTACTGCCTGCATTCCTTTTTCTCTTACCTCATCAACAGTATAATTTTTAATTTCGTTTCGTGCTATAAAATCATCCTCAGGTTGTTCAGTGTCTCTTACACTAATAAAAACTAAATCTTCAGCTAAGAGTTTGGGCGCATTATGACCTATATTTTTTAAATCTTCCCACATATCAATCACTTCTGGATTTGGGTCATTTACTTTCGATTCCAAATTATCAACTCCCAATGCCACAGCTAATGGCATACCATGCACGTTTCCGGTAGGAGTTGTATAAGGTGTATGTAAATCGCCATGCGCATCAATCCAAATAACACCAAGGCGTTTATTCGGATGTGCTTTTTTTATTCCAGATATAGTTCCAGCTGCACAAGAATGATCTCCAGATAAGACCAATGGAAAATCATTGTTCTTGTAAATAAAGTCTATAATATCTACCGTGTTTTGAAAAACTTCTGCCAATCCATCAATTCTTTTGGCATGTGAATATATAGTGGGAAAGTCCAACATATCATTACGCTCTCCAACGTAAAATCGTTCATATTGACCGAAAAAGTCTTCTTTTCTTTGACGCGCAACAACTTGTAATGCGCCAATACCAAGACTAGCTCCTCTTGTTCCTGCTCCTAATTCTGAAGTGTTTTCTACTAATTTTATTCCTTGCATGTTGCTAAATTATGCTGCAAATTTAGTTTTTTAAAGGGAATTAGATTGTTAAGCAGTGGAATAAATCGAATCATTTAATAGGGAAGAGACATCTTGCTAAAAATTCGAATTACAAAAGCCTGTAAAGCATAACACTATATGAACCAATCATTTAAATTGGATGAGTTAAAACAATAATTTATGGTCGCACGGCTTCAGATTAGCAATATATTTGATAAGACATGGTTTATCGTAGAAAATTATATCTTTGTCGAAGGTATTAACTAAAATATCTTACCACTGATGAAAAAAATTCTTTTTCTTTTTGCACCCCTCCTACTATTGATTACTTCCTGTAAACCTGATAAGGTTCAAGAAGGTGAAATTGAATATGCAATCACTTATCCGAATTCAGAAATTTCGGGTTTTATGCAAGCTATATTGCCTGAGACAATGATAATTACGTTTAAGGGAACAAAAATGAAAACGACGATTGCACGTGGTGAAATTTTTACAACTGAGATCATTTCTGACGAAACAGATCGTTCTGTAGAAATGCGTTTAGACTTTGGTGCAAGTTTACTTTTTGCCAACTTAAATGACAACGAGGTACAAGAATTACTGTCGTCTCAACCTGAATACAAACTAAAAGCTTTGGGCGAATCTGATAGTTTAGCAGGCATGTTTTCTACTTCTTATGAGGTTAAAGGTGCAAACGACACCATTACCAGATCAGATGCTTGGTTTACTGAAGACCTGATTATGAATGACGCTTATTGGTTTACACCTTATGCTACCACAAAAGGAACCCCAGTTATATATGATGCCGAACGTTATGGTGTAATGATGCATATTGAGGCTGTGAAAATCACAAAGCGCGAAGTACTTGATACAGAATTTGATCGTGACCCGGACTTAGTTGAAGTTACGTTTGAGGATTACGAAAAAGAAGTTCAAGCCTTGTTTGATGTTTTAATGGAGTAATTCAACTCAATTACTGAATCACCAATTTTTTCTTGACGGATTGTTTATCATCTACTATATTAATAATATAGGTGCCTTTAGCGTATTTGCTTAAATCTAAAATCATTGTATTTACCTGTGGTTTATACAGTGCAAGGCGCTCGCCTCTTATGCTATATACAATAACCTGGGTACTTTTTAATTCTGAAGCTGATAAATTCCCTAAACTGATTGTGACATTGCCATTGGTAGGGTTAGGATAAATAGAAAAATCATTTGCAACCTCATTGGACTGGATTCCAATATTGCTGGCTTGGGCAGATTCGAAAAGTACTACTCCACCACGGCGGTTGCCTAAAACCATCTCATAACGATCATCTCCATTAAGGTTGACAATTGCCGGAGCCGAATAAGTTCCAATGTTAATATTGTCTAAGGAAACATCAACTAAATGAAAGATGCCATCCAAATTTCCTTCTATAGCATCATAATAATAGATATAGCCAAGTTTAGATCCTATCAGCAATTGATACTCACCCTCCAAATCTACGAACTGTGGCACGGCGTGCCCTTGGATAAATCCTTCACCAGAAACATCTACGCCACCCAATTCATTTGTAAGGTGAACAAAGTTATATGTTCCTGCTCCAGTGTTTTCTAAGTACTGCAATTTCCCTGTTCTTCTACCGATTACTAAATCCAAATCGCTATCCCGATCAAGATCTACCAATAATGGATAAGAATAGGTTCCTTGAAAAATAGCTTCTCCCTCACTATCAGTTAGTGTAACAAAAGTGTTAAAAATTGCGGGGCTTCCAGCGCCACCAGTATTTTCTAAATAATAGCAATAACCAACATATTCTCCCAAAATCATATCTTCATCTCCATCTCCATCTAAATCGCCAAAGGTTGGATAAAAGGCTAGTGATTCTCCAATTCCCATTGTCGAAAGGTCTTCGTAATCATCTGTTACAAATTCAAAAATTGGCGTGTCTGCTGTGCCGATATTCTCATAGTAGGCAATTTTGCATTTTTGGTTTCCAGACAGGGTATCATATTGACCTTGACTACTCACCAATAGGTCCAAAAGCCCGTCTCCGCTATGATCGAAAAAAACGGGTAATGAAGAAGTTCCATTCTCGATCATTTGATTTTGTAAAAAATTAGATTCCTGATAAATAAACTCGGGCTCTAAATCTTCTCCAATGTTCATGTATCTCCAGTTACTTTTTGCATTTTCTGACCCTTGCACCGAATTAGGACAGGCCATTAAATCGCGAATGCCATCATTATTTAAATCAACATGAAAGCCTGCAGGAAAAATCGCAAGGTCTACTGGAACCGAATTGGATGGAAATTCTAAGTCTTGTTCATCCATTCCCGAATTGGTATTCACCGCTTCGCCTGAATTCATTAGTAACACCATGTTTTTATATGAAGCATCACCCAAAACTAAATCCATCACTCCAGAATTATCCATATCTAAAGCAAGTACTGAAGAACCTATATGGCGGTCACTACGATCAGCTTCATCCGTGATAATAACAGGGAATTCATCCGTTAAATCATCCGCCCTGCAAGGAGAAATTAAAGTATCCCAAAGCGACACCTCATTTGATACAGAAGCTTCACGAAAACGCCCCCAACAAATATTTTTTGTCTCAAACTCCAATGAATCGCAAACACCATAAAGCTCCATACTCATGCACTTATGATATTCAACCGTTGTTCCTAAAACACCAAAAGCTAATACATCTTTATCGCCGTCACCGTCAACATCTACAATTGCAGGGATATCAGATGAACGCATATACATATACGAATCTCCACCATAAATTTGAGAGACTAATAAGGGCACAACCAATTCAAATGTGTTTTCATCAGCTTCGCCCGTATTTCTAAAAACCCGAGCACCACCAATTTCACTCGTAAATAAATCTTTTAACCCGTCACAATCATAATCTACTAATAAGGCCCAATCGTGCAAATCTGCTGGGAAATCTTTTTCATATTCAGGTGCATATTCATAATCGGTTACGCCAGTTGCGCCTTTTTGTAAAAAGGTCATTACTTTATTGCATGTGCGGTCAAAAACAAATAAATCTTCTACGCCATCAAAGTCTAAATCAATTGAAGAGTACTGACAATAATCCATTCCACCAGCCCATGGAAATTTCTGCGTTTCGCCATCTTGAACCACTTCTATTAAATTGTTCCGTTCAAAACCAAATTGCGCATAATTGCAAGTCGAAATAATTGTGAATACAATGAGTAAATTCTTTTTAAACATAAACTTTTACTTTGCTCTTTAAACCTACGGATTTATTCTAAAATCAACTTTTTAGTTATGATTTTATTTTCGTCAAAGATATGGATCAAATACACGCCTTTTGCAAATTGTTCCACGTCAACTGAAAACGTATTCGCCTGCGGATTTACTGTCATAATAGTTTTACCAGAAATACTTGAAAGAACAACCTTGGTTTGTTTTAATTCATTCGCGCTAATTGCTCCTAAGCTAATGGTTACGTTATTAGATGCAGGATTAGGATAAATTGCAATTTCATTTTCAGTTGAATACTCTACCAAACTAATGTTGGACGTTGAAGCAGATTGATAAAGTGCCACTCCTCCACGGCGATTGCCCAAAACTAGTTCTAAACGATTATTGTCATTCAAATTTGCAACTGCAGGAGCTGAATAAGTTCCAATATTAATATTGTCCACAATCGAGTCTACCAAATGAAAACTTCCCTCAATATTTAAGTCTACGTCATCATAATAATAAACATACCCACGTTTTGAACCAACTAGAAGATGATATTCGCCATCAACATCTATAAATTGAGGAACAGCAAAACCTTCTACTGATGTTGCACCTGAGACATCTACTCCACCTAAATTGTCTGTAACCTCCGTAAAATTATAAGTACCAATCCCGGAATTTTCTAAATACTGTAGTTTTCCATTTCGGCGCCCAATTACTAAATCAAAATCTCCTTCACGATCAAGGTCAACCAAATGTGGATAGCAGTATGTACCTTCATGGATTGGTGCTCCATCACTATTTAAAAGGAGCACAAATGTGTTAAATATTGCAGGGCTTCCGGCACCACCAGTATTCTCCATATAATAACAATAACCTAAATATTCTCCCAAGATCATATCTTCATCACCATCTCCATCCAAATCTCCGAATGTAGGATACAAGGTTAAAGTCTCGCCAATACCCATGGT
Organism: Crocinitomix sp.; assembly: GCA_013138735.1. Taxonomy (GTDB): domain Bacteria; phylum Bacteroidota; class Bacteroidia; order Flavobacteriales_D; family Crocinitomicaceae; genus Crocinitomix. The sequence continues at coordinate 11,022 of WTCE01000159.1, forward strand.
TGAAATATCTTGGTAATCATCCGTAACAAACTCGAATAAAGGTGCTTCTGCAGTTCCGACATTCTCATAATAGGCGATTTTCGAAATTAGATTTTCTGTATCTGAATTATAACGTCCAAAACTGCTTACTAATAAATCCTTTAATCCGTCTCCATTATGATCGAATAGAACAGGCAAAGATGAAGTACCTACTTCAATCATTTCTCCTTGCAGGAAGTCAGTGTCATCAAAAATAAAATCTGGTTCTAAATCCTCTGCTCCATTCACATAACTCCAAACGCTTTCTACATTTTCAGAACCAACTTTAGAATTGGGTGCAACCACCAAATCACGCTTTCCATCATTGTTAATATCCACATGATAAGCCGCAGGAAAAATGGGTAAATCAACCGAAACTGATGTAGAAGGGAAAGCATTGTCTTGAGATTCCATTCCTGAATTAGTATTCACGGCCTCACCGGCATTCATAAGCATTGTTAAACTACTATAAGAAATATCTCCTAAAATTAAATCTAAGACTCCTGAATCGTCCATGTCTAAAGCTAGGACTGTTGAACCAGCATGTCTATCTTGATTAGCTCCTATTACTCTTGCAGGTCCTTCTGGATCGTCAAAATCAATAGCACGACAGGGCGGCACCAATGTATCCCATAAAGTCACAACGTTTGAAGAGACATCTTCTTTAAACCTTCCCCAACATTCGTTTTTACGCTCATAAACTAAGGAATCGCAAATGCCATAGAGTTCTTGACTTAAGTTTTTAAAATAATAAACAGTAGTACCGGTTACACCAAATGCCAAAATATCCAAATCAGAATCACCATCCACATCTACAATTGCAGGAATGTCTGACGGACTGAGATATAAGGGGGCTTCTCCACCCAACATATTTTCTTTAACCAATGGATCGCTTAAAATGAATGTGTTGCCAGTAACTTCGTCTCCTGTATTTAAAAACACGCGCGCAGCTCCAATTCTATAAGTAAAAATATCTTTTTTTCCGTCGCAATTATAATCTACTAATAAAGCCCAGTGATGCAAATCCGCCGGAAAGTCTTTTTCATATTCAGGTGCATATTCATATTTCGATTCTCCCGTTCCTCCTTTTTGCAAAAAAGTCATCACTTTATCACACGTGCGATCAAATACAAATAAATCTTCTACACCATCAAAATCTAAATCAATGGATGAGAATTGACAATAATCCATTCCGCCCGCCCATGGAAACTCTTGCGTTTCGCCGGCATTAATTACGTCAATCATATCGCTCCGTTCAAAACCGAACTGGGCATGACTCATTATTGAAATGATTGTAAAAACTAGGAAGAGACTTTTCTTAAACATACGCAATACTATTTACTCTTTAAAGATAGTGTACTTTTTTATGAATAACGAAGCTTAGGAGCAATTAGTGAGTGAAAAGTCGTTTTTATTGATTTAACTCAACACGATCATTAACCGATTATCACTTATTTGATGCGAGATAAGGAAACAATTGTTATTTTTAGGACTCTTAAAATTAGATATACCACATGACTATGAAACACTTTATTATTTCTGGATTCCTTTTGGCTGGAATTCTCGCAAGTTGCGGAGGCCCCAAAGAAGCTGAAGGCAATGACGCTGCGGATACTGTAGACAGTATTGCTTACACCCCATTGCAAACAGATCAAATTGAAAAATTTGCTGATTTACAAATTTTGCAATATGATATCCCTGGATTTCATCAATTATCGCTCGATCAAAAAAAACTGGTTTACTATTTATATGAAGCAGGACTTTCGGGTAGAGACATGATTTGGGATCAAAACTATATCCATAATCTTGAAATTAGAAATGCATTAGAACATATTGTTGCCAATTATAGCGGTGACACGGCTGATGCCAATTGGCAACAATTTATGACTTACACGAATCGTGTTTGGTTCTCGAATGGAATTCACCACCACTACTCTATGGACAAGTTTGTGCCAGATTTTAGCCGCGAATACTTTGATGGCTTGTTGAGTGAAACTGGTGCTACATTAACAGCTACAGTGGTTGACAAAATGTTTGACAACACGGCAGACATGAAACGTGTTAGTTTAGATGGTTCTAAAGATTTGATTTTAGGATCAGCTTGCAACTTTTATGGAGATAATATTACTCAGGAAGATGTTGACAATTTCTATGCTGAACGCATGGCAGCTGCGGGTAATCATCCTGTTGAATTTGGATTAAACTCGCGATTAGTTAAAGACGAAGACGGAAACGTAACAGAAGAAATTTGGAAAGCTGACGGAATGTATGGCGGATCAATTACTGAAGTAGTTAAATGGTTGAAACTTGCTGAGGGCGTTGCTGAAAACGACGAACAAGGTAAAGCTTTAGGATTATTGGTTGAGTATTATGAAACTGGTGACCTTGAAAAATGGTCTGAATATAATATTACATGGTCACAAGCAACAGAAGGTGACATTGACTTTATCCAAGGTTTTGTAGAGGTTTATGGTGATCCTGTTGGAATGAGAGGTACATATGAATCAATTATTCAAATTACAGATTTTGACGCCTCAGAACGAATGGCGGTATTAGCTGAAAATGTACAGTATTTCGAGGATAATTCGTCTATTATGGATGAGCATAAGAAAGCCGAAGTAGTTGGTGTTTCTTATAAAGTTGTGAATATTGCCGGTGAGGCTGGTGATGCTTCTCCTGCTACTCCAATTGGTGTCAACTTGCCAAACTCAAACTGGATTAGAGCTGAGCATGGTTCAAAATCAGTGAGTTTAGGGAACATAGTAATGGCATATAGCAATGCAGGTGGCGAAGGCATTTTAAGAGAATTTGCCAATGACGAAGATGAAATTGAACGCTCTATTAAATATGGAGAAATAGGTTCGAAAATGCACACAGCTATGCACGAAGTGATTGGGCATGCATCAGGACAAATAAATGAAGGCATTGGAACTCCTAAAGAAACGTTGAAGAACTATTCATCAACTTTAGAAGAAGCAAGAGCAGATTTAGTAGCACTTTATTTCTTATTAGATGATAAGATAGTTGAACTTGGCTTAGTTGAATCAACAGATGTTGGGAAAACTGAGTATGACGACTATATTAGAAACGGAATGATGGTTCAAATGCGAAGATTAGAGCCGGGCGCAGTAATTGAAGAAGCGCATATGCGTAATCGTCAATTGGTAGCGTCTTGGGCATTTGAAAAAGGACAAGCTGAGAATGTAGTTGAGCGTATTGAAAGAGATGGCAAATCTTATTATGAAATTCATGATTATGATAAGTTGCGCGTCATTTTCGGGGATTTATTGAGAGAAATTCAACGCATAAAATCTGAAGGTGATTTTGAAGCTGGTAAAGCCTTAGTTGAGAACTACGGCGTTCAAGTTGACAGTGATTTACACCAACAGGTTCTAGATAGAAGTGCTTCGTTGAACATTGCACCATATAATGGTTTCGTTAATCCTATCTTGACTCCAGTTATGGATGAGGATGGAAATATTACTGATATCTTATTGTCGCAACCGGAAAGCTTTCAAGCACAAATGCTTTATTATGCCGAAAACTACGGTTTTTTGTCTCACTGAAGAAAACGAAAAGTAATACGTGAAGGTTGGGAAAAATCTGATTATTATTTCTCAAATTCTGACTCCAACAACAGAGGAATAGAATTACGCTAGTTAACATTAAATAATAGTTAACTGCAATCAAAAAATAAATGGAGTGCCATTCGCTTTAAAGTGGATGGCACTTTTTTCATGATTTCTATTTACACTTGCTCAAACAGAAATTATGCCCTACTTCAAAAAACAGGAATACGCGCTTGACTTATCGCAAAACGAAGTGAAAGCTTATCTCGATAAAATCACCAAACAAAAAGGACAAAAAAAACAATTGAAACGCAGGTTTACTTTATTCAAAGGTCGTGTTCAACGAGATCGATTCCATATTTCAATTAATCGCTATTTCCAACCTTTAGCCGTAACGGGTACAATTGAATCAACTTCAGATGAAAAAAGCAGGCTTCAACTGATGGGTAAATTTGTTTGGCGAAATAGGATTATGAATGCAATATTATTTACAGCGGTAGCCTCAATTCTACTATTGCTTTGTGCATTATTACTGAAAGAAAATATGGTTCAAGGCGTTTTTGCTTGTTTATTCTCGTTACTACTAACATTTGTGTTATATCGCAGTTTGATAGGAGGTATGCGGAAATACTATCGTGAAATTTGTGCGGATTTAGTTCATTTATTGAGTGTTAACGTCATTGTTAAACCAATGAAATGAAGACTCTAAAAAAAATACTTAGAGTTGTCGGAATATTATTTCTTCTATTATTCATGTTTAATTCCATTAAAATCTATAGTTACTCCAACGAATATTCCGAAGAAAAATCAGACGTTGCAATTGTACTCGGGGCTGGAACAGAAGGTGGTGAACTCTCGCCCATTTTTAAAGAGCGGGTTAATCACGGAATCTATCTTTACGATAACAAAATTGTAGAAAAAATAATTTTCACAGGTGGAACAGGTGAAGAACAAACTTTGGCCGATAGTGAAATCGCCAAATCATATGCTATTGAGTTGGGAGTGCCTCAGGAAGACATATTAATCGAAGTAAATTCGCAATACACCTTTGAAAACCTTTTAGAGTCTAAAAAAATTATGGATTTAAATGCACTAGTTTCTGCGCTAATCATATCAGATCCTCTTCACATGAAACGGTCAATAGAACTTGCAAACTCAATTGACATAGAATGTAAACCTTCGCCGACTTCCACATCAATGTATCGCTCAAATTTCCCAAAATTTAAATCACTTATGTATGAAACCTTTTTCTACACTTTAGGAAAAATCTCATTCAGTCATTAAAATACAATACCTCTACAACCTTTGAGAACTTGCACAACGGCCCCATTTAGCGGCATTCACGTTATACTGGGCGTTTATTTCTGCAAAATTTCACCCTCTTTTTTATAATTCACACAAAAGAACTAACTGCCTAGTAATAAAACTTTTATAATTTGGTGAATAAATTAAACCAATTATGAAAAAGAAAATTTGGATGTTAGGAATGGGCGCTATCCTTCTTGCATCATGCGGTGGGACTGAAACAAACACAGACACGACAGAAACTAATAATGAAACAACAGATACAACTTCAACTGAAATTGAAGAAGACGTTGTAGAAAACGGTCCAATTGATCCATTTCCAGATTTTCCTAAAGGCGGTACTTCCGCTGCGACAGGAGATTATATTTTAACTCCTTCTTTGGGCTGGCAGCAAGATGCAACTTCGGGCGAGGCAGCAGATCAGACATTCATTTTTTACAAAGCAAAAATGAGCGAAGCTGGTGACGGTTATAGTAAGGTTGACTTCACCTTTGATGGCGAACAAGAGATTCCAAACTATATGATTGTTCCTATCAAGCCAAGTCAAACTGCTAAAAAAGGAGATATTATTTTAACCTGGTGGCAATCGGGATCAGGAATGAAAAGAGCAATTGTAACGGACGATTCTAATCCAGCTGAACCAGAAGTTAATTACATTGATATTGACTGGGACAATCCGGCTACGACAACTGAAGGAGTTGGCTTTGGACAAAGAAAAGAAACAATTAAGCCAGGATCTTTTCATGTATTAACATCTGAATGGGAACCAGGAACTACTGTTGCCGTTAAAAAAGGTGCTGACTATAAAGTAGCTACAATTATTGCAGTTAGCGGAGACCACGTGTTGACATGTGGTTTTGGAGGTAAAATGGCAATGTATTCTAAATCAGAATGTACTGCTTTACCTGTTGTTCCAAATGTGAGGGTTGGAGATATGGTTCAGGCGCCATGGGTTGGAACTTTCAAAAGTGTAAAGGTTCAAAAGATTGATAAAGTTATGGGAAGAATTTGGACAGATGATCCTTTCTCAGACGAGCCAATGGTAATTGCTTTTGGTGATATCGCAACAAACTTACCGATACAATAAATTAACACTTATCACAAAATGAAATCCCGTCCATTTATTTGGGTGGGATTTTTTGTTAACCTATGCTTGACTTTGAAAAGATGAAAGATTATCCGCCTTAGACGGAAATGATGAAAAACAATAGACCAGAAGGGTAAATCCAAACCTACAACCCTTGAGAACTTGCATAACGGCGCCATTTAGCGGCATTCACGTTGTGCTGTGCATTTGTTTCTGCAAAATTATGCATGCCATATTTACCATCTTCTGGTGGGGCAGCGCACATAAAGATGTAATTATGATCCTCTGCATTTAAAACGGCATCCATTGCTTTTTTGGTAGACATGCGAATAGGTCCTGGGGGCAATCCTGCATAAATGTATGTATTATAAGGACAATCTTTTTGCATGTGAATTGTCAATAAACGTTGCACACCATCTAATTCATCTCCCCAACAAAATTTAGCGGTTGGATCAGACTGTAATATAATTCCGCGCTTTAAACGGTTCAAATATAAACCAGCAATTGTTTTCCATTCCACGCTATTAATACTTTGTTCCGCTTCAATAATAGACGCGAGTGTAGCAACTTCAGATTGTTCTAAATTAATTTCAGAAGCAAGCGCCTTGCGTTCTTCAGTCCAAAACTTTTTATATTCATCCGCCATGCGTTGCACAAATTCCTCGGCAGTCATGTCCCACTCTCCTACTTCATAGGTGTCAGGTAAAAAAAGTGCAGAAATTGTTTCTGGTCTAAATCCATATTTATCCATTGTTTCGGAGGACATAATATAGGACACTAATTGCGTTGAATCAGCCTCAATATTTGGCGCTACTTTTCCGGCCATGTCGTAAATATCTTCGCAATTATTAAAAGTGATGCGCACATCTTTAATTTCTTGATTCCCATTTTTGAAAGCGTAAATCAAGTTTTTAGATTTCATGCCTTTGGTTACTTCATATTTACCGGACTCAACTTTATCGTCTGTAAAATCTAATTTATTGGCGAAGCTTTCAAATTTATCTGCTGTAATAACAGCTTTGCCCTCTAACAAAACACCTAATTCAGCCAAAGAACTGCCAGATGGAACGTAAATAATTTCACTATCCGCAGTCATTGATATTGTTGAAAAATGGAGATCGTAATAGGGTTTACCAAAAACGTATCCACCTACTCCAATTGCTACCAAAATAGCTAAAACAACAATTTTTTTCATCTCCTTATTTTACTAATTGTTTTTGGTATAAATATTCATCTACCCAATTTCCTTTATCATTAAACCAGTCTTTTCTACATCCAATTGCAACAAATCCACTTCTTTCAAAAAGTTTTCTACTCGCTTCATTATCGCCTAAAACGCTACAATACAAATTGCGAATACCAACACCATTCAAGGCATATTCCGAAGTAACACTTATAGCTTCTAAGCCATAGCCTTTACCACGCATGTCTTTTACTATGAGAATTCCCAAGCCCATACGCTGATGAATCGGTTCGTAATCGAATAAATCAATACTACCTATTGCTTCACCGGTTTCTAGCAAACAAATCATTAATCGAATTTGCTTTACGGCAAATAGATCTTGTGCAGAATTAACATAATCATTAATCAACTGTTTTGAGAATGGCACTCGTGTTTCGCTTACACGCCAATTTTCTGGATTGTTTTCCCATTCCAACAACGTTTCCGCATCTGTGGGTTCAAGTGTGCGGAGATAAATACTACTGCCTTTTAACATACTTTTCATTGAGTGATTCAATGTAAGAAAAAATGGCCTTTTTTGGATAAATAGAAAGGTTAAAATCTCCTAAATCTGTCAAATCAGCTTCTAAATTCACATGGAAAGCCCCATTAATTTTACCAGCCAAATATAAATCCGGAATTAGTTCGTAAACAAATTCAGCTTTACTTTCTGGCAATAAACAGTCTTTTATTGGAAACAGGCAGGTAATAGCATCCAAATTTGCCTTTGAATATTCTCCAAACTTCACCTCAGGGTTTTCAATATCGCCGTTGATTTCGATAAAAATCATTTTGCGATTGGCACGGCTTAAAAAACTATAGTAAGGTTGAAACAACTCTCCTATAATTGATTTTTTATGTGTAAGTGAGAAATATTTGCCTTTATATACTAAAGCCAAATGTGGAATCGATTCAGGAGAAATCAAAACTAAATAAATACCGGACGGATTAACCTCATCCAACTTTTGTAAACCAATAACTTTAGGCATTAATTACTCCTTTAAATACGAACTCTGCAGGGCCTTCTAACCAAATATTGGTAAATACATCTGCTTGATTCGTTTTATTATAATGAATTTTCAACTTCCCCCCTTTTACGTCTACCTTAACAATACCAGAATTATTGTTCTTTTGCAGGGCAGCATAACTTAAACCACATGCTGTTGCTCCCGTACCACAAGCCAAGGTCTCATTTTCAACACCTCTTTCATAGGTCTGAATGGCAATGTGATGATCTGCAATTTCACGGATTAAGTTAACATTCGTACCTTCTTCTTTAAAGCGTTCAGAATAACGAATTGATTTTCCGTAGGCAACAATTTCGCGATTATCGTCTGCTCCACAGTAAGAAATATAATGTGGTGATCCCGTATCGATAAAATCATCCTCCCCAATTTTTTCAATCCCTCCAACTTGATTCATATAAATTTTAACCTGATCTCCAACTAGCGCGGCATGATGCAAACCATCAATCGCTTTAAATACTATGTCATTTTCAACAATTCCTAAAAATTTAGCAAAAGCCACAGCACATCTCGATCCATTTCCACAAAAACTCTGGCTTCCATCTGGATTGTAAAAATCCATTTCAAATTGGGCAGATTCGCAATTCTCAATAAAAATCAATCCGTCAGAACCAATACCAAATCGTCGATCGCACCATTGGCGGACAAAAGCAACCTTATCTCCAACAAAAGCGGCCATGCGGTTATCAATTAAGATAAAATCATTTCCCGCACCTTGATATTTATAAAAATTAATCATTTAAAACACTTGCTTGATCCACTTCACTATAAGATAAAAACTGTTGTGTTTCGCGCAGTACATAAAAAACGGCTTCGTTCGTTAGGTAATATGTCTCATCCTTATGATAAACCGTATAATCGTATTGTTCTGACAGTCCGTAAAGAATTAAGGAATTTTTAGAGAGTTTATATCCTGAAAAATTCAAAGGAGAACTCCAAAACTGAGCTACCATTTCGGTAGGCAAATTTTCTTTAATTCCCAAAAGATCCTTAATAATTGAATCCTTTTCTATACTTGATTTCAAATAAATAATAGGAATGCGTTTTGTTGCAACTTGCTCATCCCGTTTAATATTAAGCCCTTCATCACTCGTTGTGTCTCGCGGCAAAATATTATTCTTTAGTGTATCCAGCAACAAAGTGGCGTTAAGCGTATCTACTTCTTCATTCACTGTGTCAGCAGGATTTCTATATACAGGCACTTCAATTCTTTCTTGTTCAATAATCGTATCGTAAATAAATTCAGTAATCAGCTCTGTTTCATTGCTTGGGATTTCCACTTCATTATATGACTGATTAGCACCAACAAAGTACCCAGTGACACCTCCTGCAGCAAATAGTCCTATGAAAATCAGATACTTCATTGTTTTTATAAAGCACAAAGTTAGCAGTAATTTTAGATTTAGTCATTCAAATGAGCTCATTATTCTGTATGCTTTATCCTTTCAATTTACCTAACTTTGCATTATGGATTTTTTATCAAAATTCGGGACTGCAACTTGGGATATATTTTTACAAATGTCGCCCTATTTGCTATTAGGCTTTTTATTTGCTGGAATACTGAACGTAGTCATCAGTAAAAGACGCATTTCAAAACATTTAGGAAAACCAGGACTATGGTCCTCTGTTAAAGCGTCATTATTAGGAGTTCCCTTACCATTATGTTCTTGCGGTGTAATTCCAACTGGTATTTCATTCCATAAAAATGGGGCGAGCAAAGGTGCCACTAATTCATTTTTAATCTCCACTCCGCAAACAGGATTAGACTCTATTTTGATGACATTTTCTATGATGAATATTTATTGGGCCATTTTTAGACCAATAGTTGCATTCATTACAGGCGTGTTAGGTGGATTTGCTACCGATAAACTGATAAAAAAAGAAGAACCGGCAATGGCTACCGTGGAAAACGAGGAAGAACCACACTCCAACAAACCTGTCCTAGTTCGCATTTTCAATTACGCCTTTATTGATTTTTTAGGTGACATTTCTAGACAATTATTATTAGGAATATTCCTTGCCGTGCTCATTACCATTTTTGTTCCGACTAGTTTATTTACAGAACACTTAACCTATCCACTAATAAATATGCTAATCATATTAGTGGCTTCTATTCCACTTTATGTTTGCGCTACCGGATCAGTTCCGATTGCTGCTGCCTTGCTTGTAGCTGGAGTTAGCCCTGGAGCTGTACTTGTATTTTTAATGGCTGGCCCTGCAACAAATGCTGCGACTATTACCGTTTTATGGAAATCAATCGGTAAAAAAGCAACCTTGATTTATTTGGGCAGTATTGTTTTTGGCGCCCTGCTTTTTGGAATCCTTATCGATTATGTTTTTGAAGCACAATTGTTCACTACAGGTATAACAGCTGCCGATCATGTGCATGGAGAAGGAACAGAATGGATCGCCTTAATTTCCTCATTTCTTTTAATTGGATTAATTGGCTTTGTTGAGCTAAAAAAATTAATCCCTAACACCTATAAAAAAACACAAATGAATACAATATATAATGTAGAAGGAATGACTTGCAACCATTGCAAAAATTCTGTTGAAAAAAATCTCATGAAAGTTGAAGGTATTACCGCTGTAACGGCGGATCCTAATCAAAGTCTGGTTGTTGTTGAGGGTGACGCAATATCTAATTCTAACATTGAAGAAATTATCACTGAGTTAGGATTTACATACAAGGGCGAAAAGGAATAAGTCGCCCCACATTAAACCTTTCTAACTTTTCATAGTCAAACGATTAGTTCACTAAAATTTGACACTATGAAAGGCTATTTAATTAAAACATTTTTACTAATTCCTGCTTTGATAGGCGGAGTACTGGTTTCACACGCCGAAGAAAGCGACTCGCTTGGTATGATCGGCGACAATCTTGATTTAAACGCAGTATTAGAAACATTTAGGACTGCTGAGTCAATTGAGAAGTTTGAGACTTCCATTAACAGTCCAGAAAACAAGATCAACAACCTTGATTTGAATGAAGACGATCTGATAGATTATATTCAAGTCATTGATAATGTTGAGGGAGATGCACATGCATTAATTTTAAGGATTGATATTTCCGAAGATGAGTCGCAAGATGTTGCTGTCATTGAATTGGAAAAAACTGGCCCAGAAAACGCCGCAATTCAAATCGTTGGAGATGAGGACATTTATGGTGAGGACTATATCGTAGAACCATTAAGTTCAGTTGCCACAGGAAATATGCCACCAGCCTTTGTTGTACTTAATGTATGGCATTGGAATAGCGTAGGCTTTATATTTGCCCCAACTTATAAACCTTGGCGCTCGCCTTGGAGATGGGGGAATTATCCAAAAACGTGGAAATCACGCAAGCCTTACGGATGGAGAACTTACCACAATTTTCATAAAGGACGTCATCACAGATATCATGTGGTACATGTACACCGAGTAGGAAATGCTCATGCAGTTTATCATAAACATAGAAAGACATCTCAACGTATTAAGCGACACCGCCACTACCATAAACACAAAAACCACAACGGTAATAAAAAGCATAATGGTCAACATAAAAAGAATAAAAAATCCCATAAGAAGGGACACAAGAATCATAAACACTAAGGTATAGAAACTAAATAATAAAAAAAGTCACCTCGCATTGAGGTGACTTTTTTTATTTCATCTAAATTACGTCAGCTATCGAATAATTGTTTTCTCACCCCAACACTTTAATTCATAGTCATCACCAATATTGAAACCTGCGCTAAAAATATCCGCATTCGTTGGTGCACGATCTAAAAATTGGCTTCTACTTACATTCACTCCCAAATCAGCTGCTTTTTTATAATAATCGTTAGCTAACCAAAAATTGGCCTTACGAGCAAAGGTTGATTCGCCGCAATTATTGGCTAAGGCAACAATTGAATTACCACAAATAACTAAAGCATTGCCTTTGTTTGTTCCATTTACTTTTTTTGCTACGTAAAATGCTTTGCGGTAGGATTTTGTCTTATAAAAAGCTTGCGCCAATCGCATATTAATATCGTCTTGTTCCTCAATCGTAGTTGAAAGCTCAAGTGCCTTAACATATGCTTTGATTGCCTTACTCGTTTGATCATTTGCCATTTCGATATTCCCAATTCCTAAATAACCTTTGGAACTTGGCTTTAAAGCCAAAGAGGCGTATACGTATTGGCTGTACACAGGAGAATTATTAACGTTGAACTTTTCTAATAATTCAAGATGTTCAGCTATGCGCTCTAGTTTGAGAACGGGGTCTGTTGGTAACTGATCAAATTGTTTTTGCATTTGCTGCTCTATCAATTCAGGTTCATTCACAACCAAAACAATATATTTTGATAAAAACCCTTTAGACCATTGATAATCCTTTAATTGTTTACTTTTCAATTGCTCATCCGATTCTTCTTCATTTAGCACTATTGCGCCATTCGCATAATCTATTAGAACAAAATAGCGTTCAAAAATCGCCTTTTTCAATTCGATTTTCTCTGGTTTCGTGGCCGTGTTATAATGATTAAGAATGAGGTGCTTAAAAGACAAACCGATATACCGTGCTGGCGTTTGCTCTTTTAAACTATCAACATTCAGCAGTAATTCATCAATTCGTGCGACATTGGAATTTTTACTTTCGATCAAATAACCAGCATACTTCAACTTTAAAAATGCACTTGGCGCAGCAATTAAATGTTGCTCATAAATCCACGGAATAGAATCAATTACTTGCTGTTGCTCCATGGATCCAGCAGGATAAACAGAGTCTCTTAAATGTTCGTAACAAATTTTTCCATTAGTAAATAATCCTCGGGGCAAGCCCGCGAGGCATTAAAATAGCTTCAATTGATGATTTTCTTTTAGCTTTTTATACTCTTGTTCAATTCCTTGCTCCTTTACGTATTTTGCAATTAGCCTTTCA